>JARXKN010000001.1 GCA_030271625.1 Patescibacteria group bacterium | reverse complement strand
GATACGACGGCTCGAATGCGGCCTTGGCGTTGTGAACGGTTGTGTAATTTCTTCTGTAAAATATTCATAATTCCTACTTGTCCTTACCGCTCTTACCGCTCTTGCGGATAATGCGTTCACCTTCGTACTTAATACCTTTGCCCTTGTATGGTTCTGGTTTTTTAAGGGCCCGAATCTCGGCAGCAACCTGACCGACTTGCTGTTTGCTAATGCCGGTGACAGTAATAGTATTAGCTTCAACGGCAGCGGTCACACCAGCTGGTAGGTTAAAGATAACATCGTGAGAGAAACCTAAGTTCAGTTTAAGACCGGCGCCTTGGGCAGCCACTCGGTAACCAACACCATTAATTTCCAACTTCTTACTAAAGCCGGTGCTGACGCCCAGCACCATGTTGTTTAGTAAGGCCCGCATCAGACCGTGCTTAGCACGAATCTTTGGGTCATCATTGGCGCGCTTGACTAGAACTTCACCATTTTCTTGGGTGACAGTAATATCAGGCATGGTGAACTGCTTGAGGGTGCCTTTGCTCCCGGCAACAGTAACTTCATCAGGCTCGATAGTGATTGTCACACCGCTCGGAATGGCGATCGGCAGTTTTCCTATACGACTCATAGTTATATATCCTTATAATCTTTCTAATAAACTTTACAAATTAATTCGCCGCCAATTTTGGCTTTCTTGGCGTCAACACCAGTCATAAGACCCTTGGAAGTTGAGACAATAACCAAACCACGACCGCGCATCACAATTGGAATCGCTTGTGAATTTACGTAGTGACGACGACCAGGCTTGCTCAGGCGCTTGATTTCAGTAATGCGAGCATTGCTGTTCTCTGGGAAAAGTTGCAAGGTCATAGTCTTACCAACAGTGGCTTTTTCGACACTAACGGCATCGATAAAGTTGTTAGCAGCCAGCATACGAGCAACAGATTCTTTGACGTTAGAGTGCGGTAAGCTAACTGCGTTCTTACGAACGGCGATGGCATTACGGATGCGACTCAGCATGTCAGCGATTGGATCGGTAGAAGTAGTACTCATATTACCAACTCGCTTTCGTTACACCAGGGATTTCGCCCTTGCTGGCATGTTCACGGAAGCTAATACGACTCAGGCCAAACTGGCGCATGTAGCCGCGCGGGCGACCGGTTTCAAAACAGCGGTTAGTACGACGAGTTGGGGAGCTGTTACGTGGCAACTTAGCTAGCCCTTCCAGGTCGCCTAATTCTTTTAGCTCGGCACGCTTGGCAGCGTACTGAGCGATCATGCGGATACGCTTTTCATCGCGAACGACGATAGATTTCTTGGCCATATTACTTGTTCTCCTTTTCAAACGGCATACCGAATTTTTCTAACAGGGCTCGGGCATGAGCTTTCTCTTCACAGTCAATCACAAACACGGCTTGGAGGCCATGCGGCGTGGTGGTTTCTTCAAATGGAAGTTCCGGGAAAACCGACTGATCAATCATACCGAGGCTGTAGTTGCCTTGGCCGTCAAAAGCTTTAGCTGAGACACCGTGGAAGTCACGCAGACGAGGCAGTACCACAGTAATCATACGGTCTAAGAATTCGTACATCTTTTCACCGCGTAGAGTTACTTTAAGACCAATCTTGTTGCCTTCGCGCAGCTTAAAGCCAGCGATAGAATTTTTAGCAGTAGTTTGGATTGGCGATTGACCAGTGATCTTACGGAGAGTGTTAGTAGCTACTTCCATGATTTTCTTGTCATCTTTAGCTTTACCAAGACCAACATTAACGACAATCTTCTGCAGACGCGGCACCTGGTGAGCGTTAGTCAGACCAAGTTCCTTCAGGAGTTCTTTGGCGATGACATCGTTATACTGGATTCGTAAACGAGCTTTAACGCTTACTTCGGACTTTTTAGCAGCAGCTTTAGGAGCGGCTTTCTTTACAGTTTCGGCAGCCATTACTTGATCTCCTTTCCGGTGGACTTGTAGACGCGCGTCTTAGTACCATCATCGTTTAATTTGTAGCCAATGCGGCTAGCTTTCTTACTGGTGGGTTCCACAATTGCGACTTTACTGACCCATAATGGCTTGGTTAGTTCAACAATTGCTCCCTGTGGGTGGGCCTGGTTCGGCTTAACGTGTTTTTTAACAATGTTAATGCCTTCAACGGTTACCTTATTCTCACGAGGGTGGGTAGCCGTAACTTTTCCAGTCTGGCCTTTATATTTGCCAGTTCGCACAATTACGGTGTCGCCCTTATTCAAGCGAATCTTAACCGCTTTTGGAGCGTTGTTAGTTCTATCGGTACTCATTATAAGACCTCCGGTGCAAGCGAAATAATTTTAGCGTAGCCAAGATCACGCAGTTCACGAGGAACTGGACCAAAGATACGGGTGGCGCGAGGCGCTTTATCGTCGCCAATGACAACGGCAGCGTTGTCATCAAAACTGATGGTTGAGCCATCTTTGCGACGAATCGTGTCGCGGGTACGGACAACGACGGCTTTGATAACGCTCTTCTTCTTAACAGCACCGCTTGGGTTAGCTTCTTTGACGGTAGCAACAATAATGTCACCAACGCGAGCATAACGCTTGCGCGTGCCACCAAGGACACGGATGCAAAGAATTTCTTTAGCACCACTGTTGTCGCAGACAACGAGGCGTGATTCTTGTTGGATCATTACTCGTCCTCGACTTTCTTGGCTCGCGCTATTTTAGTTACTTGCTTTTCAGCAGCCGTAGCTTGGGTCAGAGTTAATGAATCCTCACGCAAAGCTGGCTTTTCGATGATGCGCTCTAAAATGTGACGTTTGCGAGCGCTCAACGGACGTGTCTCAATAATTGAAACTTTGTCCCCTGTCTGGGCTTCATTCTTTTCATCGTGAGCCATAAACTTGCTGGTAACGGTGTACTGCTTGCGATACAACGGGTGGGTTTTACGGGTGTGGACCGTAACGACAATAGTCTTGTCACCCTTAGAGGATGATACGGTGCCGATAATACTGCGGGCCATTAGATGTTCTCCTTTACGAGTTGCTCACCAAGCACGGTTAGCATGCGAGCTAAATCCTTGCGCTTAGTACGAATAACTCGCACATTTTGGACTTCACCCATGTGCAAGCGTCGCTTGAGTTCGGTTATTTCTTCACGCAACTTAGTGCTCTCTTTGGCGAGATCACTAGTTGATAATTTACGGATTTCAGCAATTTTCATATTATGCTTCCTCTCGTGTCAAAAACTTAGTTTTAACAGGTAACTTGTGGGCGGCGAGGCGCATAGCTTCTCGGGCAATTTCTTCACTGACGCCCTGCATTTCAAACAAGATGGTACCAGGCTTAACCTTGGCAACGTAGAATTCTGGGCTACCTTTACCGCTACCCATCTTTACATCCTGTGGCTTACGAGTCACAGCGATGTGAGGGAAGATGCGGATCCAGATTTTACCACCACGCTTGATGTAGCGGGTCATAGCCTGACGGGAGGCTTCAATTTGACGGGCGGTAATTCGTTCGTGGCCCTGAGCCTGGAGCGCGAATTCACCAAAGGCAATGTAGTGGCCAGAGGTAGCAACGCCACGGATTTTACCCTTACGGATCCGACGGAACTTAGTTCGTTTTGGCATCAACATGGCTACAGTACCTCGCCCTTATAAATCCAGACTTTGACGCCAATGATACCGGCGACGGTCTGAGCATTAACTTGCGCGTAATCAATATCGGCGCGGATAGTGTGCAATGGGACTGAACCCTGGACTTCTTTTTCAGTCCGGCTCATTTCGGCACCGTTCAAACGACCGGCTACCTGAATACGGATACCCTTAGCGCCACCACGCATGGTTGCGGCACTAGCGCTCTTAATAGCACGGCGGAAACTCATACGGCGCTCGATCTGGTGGGCAATGTTCTCGGCAACCAGCTTGGCGTACATATCAGGCTTTTTAACTTCTTCGATGTTAATGCGGACAGGAATCGCATAAATTTTTTCAATCGCTGTCTTCAGTTCGGTTGCACCAGCACCACCACGGCCAATGACAACACCGGCTTTAGCAGTAGCAATTGTGACCGTTACTAAGTTAGGTGTGCGAGTGATATCAACTTTATTAATAGCCGCCCGTGAACCAAGCTTCTTAGCGATAAGGCTACGAACTTGTAGGTCACTTTTTAGGTAAGCGGCGTAATCTTGCTTACCAGCAAACCATTTGCTGCGCCAGTCTTTGTTAAGCTGGAGACGCATGCTGATTGGGTTAACTTTTTGGCCCATTACTTTGTCTCCTCTTTCTTAACTGCTGGTTTGGCAGCAGTTGTTGATTTCTTAATTTCACGGACTTCACCATCAACGGTGACGCGGATGTGACTAGTACGGCGCATGAACGGTAAGGCGCGACCATGGGCAGCAGGACGGAAACGCTTGAGGCGAGGGCCGTGCGTGACAGTAATTTCGGTAATCTTAAGGGTGCCTGGCTTTAGGCCATGATTATGGTCAGCGTTGGCCTTAGCGCTAGCAATAACTTTGCTGACGGCTAGGGCGCTGCGGCGGGGAGTGTGCTCTAGAATTGTCAGGGCGTCTTCGACGGTGCGGCCACGGACTAAGGCGGCAACAACGGCAACTTTGCGGGGGCTCATACGAACGCCCTTAGCTAATGCGTGCACTGCCATCTATTTGCCCTTCGCTAACTTACCGCCGTGTGAGCGGAACTTACGGGTTGGACTAAACTCACCTAGCTTGTGGCCAACCATGTTTTCGGTAACGAAAACCGGCACGTGTACTTTACCGTTGTGGACAGCAATCGTTCGGCCAACGAAGTCAGGCGCGATAGTACTAGCCCGGGCCCAAGTCTTAATAATGGTACGGTCATCACCAGTTAACGCACTCACCTTCTTGGCGAGTTTGAAATCAATGAATGGACCTTTTTTAAGTGAACGACTCATGGTTATTTCCTCTTCGCCGCGTGACGGCTTCTTACGATAAACTTATTAGTACTCTTACGACGGCGGGTCTTAAAGCCAAGGGTTTTCTGTCCCCACGGCGTTTTAGGAGCCGAACCGTGGTTCTTGCCACCACCGATACCGTGACGACCACCGTCACCACCACCGTGTGGGTGATCGGCCGCGTTCATAACAACACCACGGACACTCGGGCGCTTACCTAAGTGACGGTTACGACCGGCTTTACCAATCTTAACGTTCTGGTGCTGTTCGTTACCGATGACGCCCATACTGGCAGTACAGGTATCGAGGAATAAGCGGACTTCGCCGGATGGCAAGCGAACTTGGACATAGCCTTCTTCGCCGCGACCCATTAACTGGGCGCTGTTACCAGCCGAACGAACAATTTGAGCGCCTTTACCAGGCTGTAGCTCAATGGCGTGAATTGTACTACCAAGCGGTATATTCTTTAATGGCAAACGGTTACCAATCTCGATGGCAATATCACTACCACTGGTCAGTTCTTGACCAACTTTCATGCCTTGAGCGGCCAGAATGTAGTGGTAGGTGCCGTTAGCTTCTTTAACACGAGCAATCCGAGCTGAGCGGTTTGGATCATATTCGATGTGCTCAATGGTGACGGTAGTATCAGCCGCTAGGTTAAAGTTCATCTTGCGATAGAACGTTCGAGCGCCACCACCCTTGTGTCGAGTAGTAATGCGGCCTTGGTTGTTGCGACCACTGCCACGCTTCTGAGCAACCAGCAAAGAACGAAGTGGTTTACGAGTAGTAATGCCACTAAAGTCCTGGCTGGTCATGCCACGGCGGCCTGGGGTTGTCGGATTATATTGTTTAATAGCCATGGGTTATGCCTCTGCTTTCTTACCGAGTAAACCGCGCTTAGCTGGTTTAGCAGCTTGCTTGGCGGCGGCTTTTTCGATCTTTTCCTGAGTTGCAGTTTCCTGCTCCTGGGCTTCTTCAACAGCTGCAAAGAATGGCAAGCTGAAACCTTCAGCTAAAGTAACATAGGCTTTCTTAATATCGTTTCGCTTGCCAGTCGCGTTGACTGAGCGCTTACCAGTGACGCTAATGGTGCGCTTGGCTTTGCCATCAAGGTTGGTGACATTAACAGCCGTTACTTTAACGTCGAACTGGGCTTCGACAGCTCGGGCAACTGAGTGCTTGTTAACGTCTTTATCGATCGTAAAGACATAGACACGCTTAGCGCTGAGACCGTAGGTCTTTTCGCTTAAGTGTGGTTGTAGGTTAATAGTTTTGCTCATATTATTTCTCTCCCAACCATTCGTTAATAATGGTTAGTGCCTTAGTACTAATAACGACGTTGTCGGCATTCAGTAAATCAAACACGTTCAAGTATTTAGCGGTCGCGACTTTAACACCCTGAAGGTTGGCGCTGGCCCGTACTAGTTCTGGAGCTTTGGTATCGACAACAAGTAAGGTAGTCCGATTAGCACCTAACTTCGTTAGTAGCTTAGCTAGGTCGGCAGTTTTGCCGGTCGCTTCAATGGTTTCAATAATGCTGAGCTTGCCGGCTTGGTTGCTAACACTTAAGGCTTGGCGGATAGCCAGGCGCTTAGCTTTAACGTTGACGTGCTTGGAGTAGTTCTCGTTGCCGGTTGGACCGAAAACGATACCACCACCCCGCCAAATAGGGTTACGAGATGAACCGAAACGGGCTCGGCCAGTTCCCTTTTGCTTCCATGGCTTCTTACCACCACCGCTGATAAGACCACGGGTCTTAGTTACAGCCAGGTTTTCACGGCCGTTAGCGAGGTAAGCATCATAGGTTTCTTTTAATAGCTGATGATTCTTAGGAATAACTTCAAAGATTGCCGCATCTAGCTTAGCAGCTGAAGTAGCTTTGCCGCCGCTCTTGGTATAAGTAGTAGCCATTATTTGACTCCTTTCAGGATCACAATACTCTTACGAGGACCAGGTACCGCACCGGTTACACCGATAACGTTGTGCTCGAGGTCGACTAGGGCGATCTTGAGGTTCTTAATGGTAACTTGTTCGTGACCCATGTGGCCGGCCATTTTCTTACCTTTAAAAATGTGCTGTGGGTACATCGAACCAATCGAACCTGGCTTACGAGTATTACCCTTACCACCGTGCGTTTTGCGCTGACGGTGAAAGTTGTGACGCTTAATAGTACCGGCCCAACCCTTACCTTTGCTAGTACCGGTGACGTCGACGGTATCGCCAACACTAAAAACGTCGGCGGTAATTTTAGCGCCGACGGTCTGATCATCTGAAATTTCGCTGACGCGGAACTCACGAATGACCTTAGGAGTT
This sequence comes from Patescibacteria group bacterium, assembly GCA_030271625.1. GTDB lineage: Bacteria > Patescibacteriota > Saccharimonadia > Saccharimonadales > UBA4665 > UBA4729. The sequence continues at coordinate 632,558 of JARXKN010000001.1, read as the reverse complement.
ACCTTGGCGGCCTTAACGTGACCAGCAACACTCTTAGAGAGCTTGCGGGCTTGTTCGGCGCCAACCTGGACGGCCACGTAGCCATCTTTTTCTTCAGTTTTGTGGTGGAGAACAGTGTGTTCGCCAACCGAGAGCAAGGTAATAGCCGTCATAACACCATCTTCAGCGATGGTGCTCAGCATACCTACTTTTCGAGTTATGAGTGCTTTCATAGTTTTCCTTTATTACGTTAGTGGTCAAGCTCCTCTCTGATGCTTATCTGTTAAATAAGACCTGAGGTTTGACATAAAAATTCTTGGTGACTACCGGTTTCTACCTCTGTTAAGGTGACCTATGTAGTGGACCAAGTGTGTTTCTCAAAAAGATACCATACTAGAGTAACATGCGAGCGTTACTCCTGTCAATGTGTTGCAAATATTACTTTGGCTTAGACTGCTACAGAGAGTCCAACGGAGGCATAAAAACCTACCATAGTTGCCACCAGCAGAACGGCAAACTCAATTTTGCGGTCAATTCGAAAATGATCATGGAGCGCAAAAGCCATACCAATAAATAAACCAATCGGTACGGTTACAGTAGTGGCGCCAGAGGCATCGGTGAAGCGTAACCATTGGGCGCCAACAATCATGTACATCACCAGCTTTAAGAAATAGACGCTATCCAGCTCCTGTTCAGGAGCGGCTCGCTTTTTAGACACCTTTGAATGCTGTTTTGTTTTAGCCATTGCTTTTAGTTAACCATAAACAGCTTGCTTATGGTAGACCAGCTGACCTGCTACAGGATAATACCTTGCTCATGAGCGACCCTGAAGGATTTCTGAAACTGCGAATGGAGTGGTGCTGGCAACGTATCGCTAGTGAACCAGTCGATCTCTGCAATCTTATGGGGCTCGCCAATGCGGACTTCAGCAGGGTCAACTTCAGCAGCATACACCACGGCCACCCAGTGACTTGGACGACCATCGAGCGTTCGGTGAGCATCGTAGGTGGTTAGGAACCGGAGCGATTTGGGGGTTACGCAAAGTTCTTCTTGCATCTCCTTGCGCAGAGTAGTTTCAAAATTGTCTCCAAATTCAACGGCTCCTCCGCACAAATCCCAAGCTCCCTTTTCGTCACGTGCCTGTTCACCACGCTTCTGCAGCAATAGTTTGCCGCGCCCGTCATGAATTAAGGCGACAGCAGTCACCCCTATATAATCAAAGCCGCGACGAGCATTGTGGTCCATGCCGATAGTATAGACTATCTACTTATCGAGCTTGTCTTCGACCTTTTTCTTAGCGCCAGTTTTAGCTTTCTCGACAACTTCTTTGGCATTATCAGCTGCTTCGTTAATCTCGACAATTGGATCTTTAGCTTTTGCTTTCAGGGCTTGGACTTTACTGCGAATTGCCTGGCGATTCTCGGTGCCATTTTTCGATGAAAACAGCATGGCAGAAATAGCGCCAACTTGGGCAGCAATGGCGGCAACTGCAATCAGGTGTAATTTATCAGTCTTTGAGTGCGAATGGCCCATGTATATCTCCTATTACTTTAGATTATGACTATCGTACGCCTAACTGTAGTAACAGTAAATGAAATTGCTCACACCAAATAAAAACCGTCCGCGTTGAGCGGACGGTAGTGAGTGCCAGATGGCAGTATTACATCTTTATTTCGACGTCACAACCAGCCGGTAAGCTAAGGTTCATGAGGCTGTCGATAGTCTTTGGCGTTGGCTCAAAAACATCAATCAAACGCTTGTGAACCCGCATTTCGAATTGCTCACGGCCTTTTTTATAGACGTGAGGACTCTTAACGACCGTAAACGTGCTCCGTCGTGTCGGCAACGGGATTGGGCCGGCTAATGTGGCGCCGGTCCGCAAAGCAGTATCAACAATCTGCTTGGCGGCCTGATCAATTACTTTGTGGTCGTAGGCCTTGAGGCGGATACGAATCCGCTGTTTTGCATCTGTTTTAGGGGCGTCAGCCATAACTGTGTTCTCCTTGTAATGTAACATCTTTGCAATCTACTAAGGAGACGGCAACGACTTTTAGTCATTACGATTAATTTAGTGAGCTAATTGTATAACAATCAGCGGTTTATTCCAAGTCTTCGGAATCCTTAAAGCTCACTTTCATAGCATCTGGCAACTCCCAGTCATGATCGAGAATTCTGCCCTGTGCATCCATTGGCGGCGGCACATCATCGATACCCGTCAAATCGACGATGCGGGGGCGATAATGACTTTCGTTGACGTCACCACTAAAGATAGCTTCCATAAAGACATATTACACCACTTGTCCAGCAAAATAAAAGAGCCTCGGTCTCCCGAGGCTCTCCTGATCTAATCAAGAACTGATTATTTTACGATCTTGGTAACGACACCGGCACCAACAGTACGACCACCTTCGCGGATGGCGAAGTTTAGACCTTGGTCCATGGCAACTGGAGCGAGTAACTTAACCTTAAAGGTAATAGTATCGCCCGGCATGACCATTTCTTTGTCAGCCGGTAACTCAACTTCACCAGTAACATCCGTCGTACGGAAGTAGAACTGAGGCTTGTAGCCCTTGAAGAAAGGAGTGTGGCGACCGCCTTCTTCCTTAGTCAAGATGTAGACCTCAGAATCAAACTCGGTGTGAGGGGTAATGCTACCTGGCTTACAGATAACCTGACCACGCTCAATGTCATCGCGCTCAATACCACGAAGCAAGATACCAGCGTTGTCGCCAGCTTGACCTTGGTCGAGCTGCTTTTTAAAGGCTTCGATACCAGTAACAACTGAAGCTTTGGTTGGGCGGATACCAACGATTTCAACTGGGTCGTTAATCTTAACGATACCAGTTTCAACACGACCGGTAGCAACTGTACCACGACCCTTGATTGAGAAGACGTCTTCAACAGGCATCAGGAATGGCTTGTCGAGCTCACGGGTTGGCTCTGGTACGTAGTCGTCCATAGCCTTAACCAGTTCCATGACAGCGTCTTCAGCAGCAGCATCACCAGCCAGTGCTTGGGTGGCTGAACCCTTGATGATTGGACAGTCACGGTCAAAGCCGTTCTTTTCCAACAGTTCGCGGATTTCTTCTTCAACGAGTTCAACGAGCTCAGCATCAGCTAAGTCCATCTTATTCATGAAGACAAGAATCTTTGGCACACCAACTTGCTTAGCAAGCAAAACGTGCTCACGAGTTTGTGGCAATGGACCGTCGTTAGCACCAACAACGAGAATGGCACCGTCGATTTGAGCGGCACCGGTAATCATGTTTTTGACGTAGTCGGCGTGACCTGGCATGTCAACGTGAGCGTAGTGACGCTTCTCAGACTCGTACTCTTGGTGAGAAGTTGCGATCGTAATACCACGAGCGCGTTCTTCTGGAGCGTTATCGATCATGTCGTAAGCAACAGGCTTGTTAACCGAGCTTGGCAGTTTCTTAGCAAGTACAGCAGTAATGGCTGCAGTTAGTGTAGTTTTACCGTGGTCCACGTGACCCATGGTACCAACGTTAACGTGTGGTTTGGTTCGGTCGAATTGATCTGCCATATAAAAATAGCTCCCTGTATTATGATTAATAGTTTTAATAACTTGGTTTGTTGCTGCCAGTTACTAGCATGTAGGCACAAGTATTAACAAGGCCGCGCATGAGTTACCGAACTATCTTATCTAATCTGGAACTCTTTGTAAAGAGTTAGCTCGCTTGTTGACTGCAAGCTAACTCGCCCAAACAAGCCTCTACTTGCGCGGTCAAATGCTATTTAGCGTTCTTGGCAATGATAGCTTCAGCAACGTGGTTAGGCACATCTGCGTAGTGGTCAAGCTCCATGCTGGAACTGGCTCGACCCTTAGTCATAGAGCGGATATCGGTGGTGTAGCCAAACATTTCACCCAATGGTACGAAAGCGGTAATTTCTTTCACGGCACCAGACAAATCTTCCATGCTTTCGATACGACCACGCTTAGCGTTAAGGCTACCAATAATATCACCCATGTTTTCTTCAGGAGTCACCACGACGACTTTCATAACTGGCTCCAGCAAGACTGGTCCAGCCTTACGAACACCCTCTTTAAGGGCCATCGATCCAGCGACCTTGAAGGCCATTTCGTTGGAGTCAACTTCGTGATAGCTGCCATCGTATAGCTCGGCTTTCACGTCAACAACTGGATAACCGGCAATAACACCGCTCGCCATGGCTTCGATGATACCTTGTTCAACTGGTTTAATGTATTCGCTTGGTACCACACCACCCTTAATAGAGTTGATGAACTCAAAGCCTTTGCCTTCTTCATTCTGCGATAAGCGCAACCAGACGTCACCATACTGACCGCGACCACCAGATTGTTTAACAAACTTACCTTGGATTTCAACATCACTCTTGCGAATGGTTTCGCGGTAGGCCACTTGTGGCTGACCAATGTTAGCTTCAACGGTAAATTCTCGCTTCATACGATCAACAAGGATTTCAAGGTGCAATTCACCCATTCCCGAAATGATAGTCTGACCAGTTTCTTCATCAACACGGACACGGAAGGTCGGATCTTCTTCAGCTAGGCGCTGTAAGGCAATACCCATCTTTTCTTGGTCGGCTTTGGTCTTTGGTTCAATGGCAATCGAAACTGGAGGATCAGGGAAGGTAATGTTTTCGAGCACGATTGGATTCGCTGGGTCACACAGTGTGTTACCAGTGGTGGTTCCCTTTAGTCCAACAATGGCGGCGATATCACCAGCCACGACTTCGGTTACGTCGGCTCGCTTGTCAGCTTGCAAACGAACAATACGTCCAATACGCTCTTTTTCGCCAGTCGAACTGTTTAAGACATATGAACCAGCGGTAACTTTACCGGAGTAAACCCGGAAGTAGGCTAACTTACCAACAAAAGGGTCACTGGTAATCTTAAAGGCCAGAGCGGCAAATGGATCGGCTTCGGTGTGCTTGCGCTCGATTTCGTCACCAGTTTTCGGGTGAACACCCCAGTTGGTGCTACGGTCGTTAGGAGCTGGTAAAACGTCGACGACGAGGTCAAGCAACTTTTCTACCATCACACCGCGGCCATCGCCACCAGTTACAACGAAGAACTTACCCGTCAAGGTAGCAGTACGAACAGCTTGGCGGATTTCGGCTTCTGACAGGCCTTCTTCACCAACTTCAAAGTACTTTTCGAGCATGGCTTCGTCTTCAGCTACGGCGTTTTCAATCAGCAGGCTGCGGTACTTCTGGGCTTTGTCAACCATGTCGGCTGGAACTTCGACTTCAATCATTTCGTGATCGGTAAATTCTTTGTAAGTATAGGCTTTCATTGAAATGACATCAACGATACCGTTAATGCTTTGTTCGAAGCCGATTGGTAAGTGAATTGGGAAGGCTCGTTTACTCAAGCGGTTATGGATTGAATCGAGTGACTTGTAGAAATCACCACCAGTTTGGTTGATCTTATTAATAAAGCAGAGTCGTGGCGTGCCGTACTTATCAGCTTGGCGCCAGACCGTCTCGGACTGAGATTCTACACCCATCTTGCCATCAAATACCACGACCGCACCGTCAAGTACGCGTAGAGAACGCTCAACTTCGGCAGTAAAGTCAATGTGACCTGGAGTATCAATAATATTAATCTGGAATTCTTGGCCAGCGTAGTTGTTCTGACCCTTCCAGTAACAGGTTACAGAAGCGGCAACAATAGTAATACCACGTTCGCGCTCTTGCGCCATCCAGTCAGTGGTGGTTTCACCATCGTGCACAGCACCAATCTTGTGGTTTAAGCCAGTGCGGTACAGAATACCTTCCGTGGTGGTGGTTTTACCGGCATCAATGTGTGCGATAATACCGATATTACGGATTTTTTCCATGATTACTTTTTTATCTGCCATAACTACCTCTTCGTTGATTACTTATTGAATCCGTCTAATGGCTGATTACAGGCACATAAATAGACGACTTTGATTTTATTATATCAGTTTATGATTGTTCTCGAATGATAGCCTGGGCGTTGTCCCAGTGTATGCCCTCATCTAGAGCGTACAATCCCATACAAGCCCGGCCAAACGTAAATCGCATACCTAGGACCTTAATGGTATTTGGCGCCGGTGACACACACTCTTTAAAAGCATTCTCGACCTGGCTCGGCAGCAGCTCAGCAGCAGTAACGATGGTTGCCTCGGGAACAACTAAACCGTCTGCATTAACTGTTGCGTATCGCACAGCTTCAACATTGTGGCCAAGCAAGTGGCGGGCAGTATCAACAGATACGGGAGTAGCCGCGCCTAAATTTACTGGTAACTGTTCTACTGAACGTTCACAATGTGTACGAATTGGGCATGACCCACAAAATATTCCGGCTTTTTCCATAGTAGTATTAGGTGCGAGCAAAGTGAGCAAAGGCTCGGTTGGCTTCGGCCATCTTGTGGACGTCTTCACGCTTCTTAACTGATGTACCTTGGGCGTTGTAGGCATCTTGTAACTCAGCAGCGATGCGGTCAGCCATACCAATACCCTTACGGCTGCGGCAAGCGGCCACAAACCACATAGTAGTTAAGTGGTTCTGACGCTGACCCTTAACTTCAAATGGAATTTGGTAGTTAGCGCCACCAACACGACGAGAGCGAGTCTCCATGTGGGGCTGAATGTTCTTAAACGCTTGCTCAAATACATCGAGTGGGTTTTCTACCTTTAAGCGGTCAGCAGCTTTTTGCATACCTGTGTAAACCAGCTTTTCAGCAATTTGCTTCTTACCATCTTGCATGACGCGGTTGATAAGCTTTTGAACTTGGACGTTGTTGTAGAGACGGTCCGGATTAACTTCGCGGATAAGCGCCTTAGTCTTTTTACGAGGCATTACTTGCTCTCCTTCTTAGTACCGTACTTAGAACGGCCCTGCTTGCGGTTATTAACTCCTTGAAGGTCAAGGGCGCCACGAACGATGTGATAACGTACACCAGGAAGGTCCTTAACGCGACCACCACGGATCATGACCACGGCGTGCTCTTGCAAGTTGTGACCTTCACCACCAATGTAAGCCCAGACTTCGTAACCGTTGGTGAGGCGCACACGAGCAACCTTACGTAAGGCCGAGTTTGGCTTCTTTGGTGTTTTAGTAGTGACCTTGACACAAACGCCACGCTTAAATGGCGCTGGTTTTTCGTAGTTCTTGGTCTTTAAGTTGTTGGTAACGCGCTGCAAATGTGGCGACTTAGACTTTACAGTCCGAGCTACACGCGGCTTGCGCACCAATTGATTGATTGTTGGCATGGTTCTCCTTCTACGGTTGTAATCTGCTGCCAAGTAGGACCTATGCCGGGGTCCGAGGCTCGGATTACTTAATTGGTAAACTTATTTTAACAGATGATACAGATGTTAACAATAGGACTAATGTAAAAAAGCCCTTGCGGGCTTCTTCACTTTATTTGCTAGGCCTTAACTTTGGCCAATGTATGTCGTACAGCTAAACGATGGGTTTTGACCAGTAACGGTGTAGGATTGCTTGGCATAACCAGCAGAATAGGTTGTACCGCCGAGACCGATTTTCCTAGAAGTACCGGCAAATAAAGATGTCGGGTAGGTTGTGGCGGTGCCGGTGCCACTGTAAGCGACACCACCTGAAACAGTATACAGCTTTTTAGTAACGGAAAATGAAGGATAGAAACTAACTGTACCGGTATTTTTGATTGTGACACTCAGCGTAGAAGTACCACCCTTTGCGATAGTGGTCGGGCTTGCAGTGACGCTACAGACTGCGGCTTTATAATTATCAACTGGCACTTGGGCATGGCTTTTAACGAGCACGTAGGTACCGACAGCTGCTATTGCCACAACGACAACTAGAGGAGCTATGATGTGGGCGAAACCTTTTTGGGATAATTTGGTAAGCATGGGGATTTTCCTTTGAGTTATATTGCTTATGATTATTAATTAACCGGCTAAGGTTTGTCAAACAAAAAAGAACCCACTCAGTTGAGTGGGTTCTTTTAGTAGTTTTTTTATTTTTTATTCTTCAGTCGAACCAGTCGCGCCAATCATTTCGTTGGCTTCTTGAGTTAGTTCGTCTTCTTCGTCGTCGGTTTCTTCTTTGAAGCCGGTGCCGACAGGAATCTTACGGCCTAAGATAACGTTTTCTTTCAAGCCGTACAGGCGGTCAATCTTACCGCTGGTAGCAGCAGCAATCAGGACGCGCGTCGTGTCTTGGAAGGAAGCCGCACTCAGGAAGGAATCGGTACTCAAGCTGGCCTTGGTGATACCAAGCAGCAACTGGTTGTACTGAACTAATTCCTGGTCAGTTTCGTTAAGCTTTTCGTTGGCTTCAACTACCGCTAACTTACTGACAACGTCACCGGTCACGAATTCGCTCGCACCGGCATCTTCAATTTGGACGCGGCTGAACATCTGACGCACAATGATTTCCAAGTGCTTATCTGCGATGTTCTGACCTTGTCCGGCAAAGATACGCAAGATTTCGTTCATGATGTAACGCTGGGTCGCTTCAACACCTTGTAGGCGCATCAGATCCTGTAAGTTGATAGAACCGTTGGTTAAGCGCTGGCCAGCACTGACGTGGTCGCCATCAAGAATCTGTAACTGCTTAAAGCCAGGAATCTCGTAACGCAGAACGCTCTGTTTGGTTGGAGAAATCATAGCGGCGCGATTGGTGTATTCAATCTTACCAGCCATAGTTGCTACCAAAGGCTCAGAGTTATCTTCGAGGGCCGCAATGACATCACCGATAGCAACATCAGAACCACTGGCTAATTGCGGCTTACGCTCGCCAAGTTCCATGGTGAGGACTTCACTGTTGTCAGCGGTAACTTGGACCACGTAGTGATCGCCTTCTTCCCAAGTGTTAGCAATACCACCGATTTCGGTTAAGTAGGCCATACCCTTAGGGGTGCGAACTTCAAACAACTCTTCAATACGTGACAGACCCTGAGCGGTATCGTCAGCGATCGTGGCACCGGAACGGTGCTTCGAGTCAAGTGACAGCTGCGTACCAGGTTCACCAATACTCTGAGCGGCAATGACACCAATCGGGTGGTGGTCAGCAACCAGGTTACCGGTAGCTGGGTCAACACCGTACGAGTTACGAGAAACGCCACGGACGTTTGTACAACTTAGGGCGCTCATAATCTTGATGCCATCAAGCTTTTCGTCAGCATCAATCTTATCTGCAACCACACCGGTCATTAGCTCACCCTTCTTAACGTAACCCTTAACGTCCTGAGCGGCAACACGGCCAGTCAAACGGCTAGCGTAGCTAACACCGATTTCAGCAGCATCTTCACGAAGCAATGCGAAACCTGGGTCAGTGTTGTCGTCGGCTATCGTAAAGACATCTTGGGAGACGTCAACGAGACGACGAGTTAGGTAACCAGCATCGGCGGTCTTTAGGGCGATGTCGATTAAGGCCTTACGGGTACCACGAGTACCGGTAAAGTATTCCAGTGGGTTAAGACCGTTAATGTAACCGGACTTAATTGGCAGTTCAATGTTGTTGCCAGCGGCGTCAACCTGGATACCAAGCATACCGACGGCGTTGTTAAGCTGGGTGATGTTACCACGAGCTCCAGAGTTGATGGCGATAGCCATGCTGGAGTCTTGTCCAACCATTTGCTCGGTCAGCATGGTAACGACGTTTTCCTGAACCTTAATCCAGTTATCGACAGTTAAGCGGTGGCGCTCGTCATCAGTAATGAAGCCTTCTTCGTACTGAACGGAGATGGCGGTGGCGCGATCTTCACCAGTGTCGATGACGGCTTGCATACCAGTAACCGGGTTAAAGTCGCCCATACCCATGCTGAGTCCAGACAAGGTAGCGTATTCAAAGCCAATGTCTTTTAGTTTGTCAGCGATTTCAGCAGTAATTTCCTGACCGTACTGAATGTAGACGGCGGCCATTACTTTTTGTAAACGCTTTTTGGTCATAGTTTCGTCTTGGAAGGCGAAATCTTCAGGGAAAGTTTCGTTGAATAGCAATCGACCAAGGGTAGTGGTGAGCGTCTGACCACGGAATGGCGCTCGTACGAACGTTTGGAGCGTAACAGTACCGTTATCGAAGGCCATTAAGGCTTCTTCGAGACTAGAGAAGGCTATAGCCTGCTCTTTCGTGCTGTAGGCGCGCTCGTAGGTTAAGTAGTAACAACCGAGGACGATATCCTGCTCAATGTGCAAGATTGGTGAACCATCGGCTGGCTTCAGCAGGTTGCGGTTAGCAGCCATGATGTCACGAGCTTCAGCTTGGGCTTCATCAGACAATGGCAAGTGAACGGCCATCTGGTCACCATCGAAGTCGGCGTTAAAGCCCTTACAAACGAGGGGGTGCAACTGGATAGCCCGTCCTTCAATTAAGACTGGTTGGAAGGCTTGGATAGACAAACGGTGCAAGGATGGAGCACGGTTTAGGAGCACGTACTTACCCTTAATAACTTCGTCGAGGGCGTCCCAAACGACGGTCTCGCCCATTTCAATCAAGCGGCTAGCACTGCGAATGTTGTGCGCGTGTTCGTTGGCGATTAGCTCACCGATAACGAAAGGCTTAAATAGTTCGAGGGCCATCATCTTCGGCAGACCACACTGGTGGATCTTAAGTTCTGGACCTGCCACAATCACTGAACGACCAGAGTAGTCAACGCGCTTACCAAGTAAGTTCTGGCGGAAACGACCCTGCTTACCCTTAAGCATATCGCTCAGGGACTTCAAGCGGCGGCGTTGGCCAGTAGCGGCCACAGCGCGACCACTACGGGCGTTGTTGTTGTCAATTAAGGCATCAACGGCTTCTTGCAGCATACGCTGCTCGTTACGACGAATAACTTCTGGCGCATTTAAGTCCATCAGCTTCTTAAGTCGATTGTTACGGTTGATGACACGACGGTAGAGGTCGTTTAAGTCGGAGGTTGCAAAACGACCACCGGTTAACTGCACCATAGGGCGAAGATCCGGAGGAATAACAGGTAGGACACTGAGACACATGCTCGATGGCTTAATGCCAGCGCGTTCCATGCTTTCCAGTAAACGGAGTCGCTTCATCAGCTTCTTTTTACGTTGACCTTTGGCTTCTTCCGATTCGGCACTTAATTGCTCAATCAATTCTTTAAGGTCGATGTCTTCCAGTAAGTCACGGAGTGAGTTACCACCCATGCCAACCTTCACAATCGAACGCAGTTCGTCTGGTAAGTTGCGGTAATCGGTTTCGTTAATGAGGCTCAGTTTGTTAAGGGCTTTAACTTGCTCGCGCAGGAGTTCAAAGTCTTTAGTAACTTCTTCAGTTTCTTTGGTCTGCAGTTCAGCTAGCGCCTTAACGTTGGCGTCTTCAGCTTCAGCTTCTTTGGCGTAGCGCATTTTAATGGCTTCTTTAGCAGCCGCAAATTCGGCTTCTTTATCGCTCAGCAGCTTGTCGCGCTTGTCAGTATCAACATCCTTAAGGATGTAGGCGGCAAAGTAAGCCACCCGCTCCAGGTTCTTAACGGTCATGCCGAGTAAAAGACCCATGGCCGATGGGGTACCACGGAGGAACCAAATGTGGGCTACCGGGACGGCCAAGTTAATGTGGCCCATGCGCTCACGACGGACAATACTCTTGGTGACTAGCTCGCCATTCTTATCGACGGCAGCTTCGCGAGACCGAACGCCTTTGTACTTAGCATCGTGTGGGTTAATGTCTTTGACCGGTCCGAAGATTCGCTCACAGAACAAACCATCGCGCTCAGGCTTTTGGGTTCGGTAGTTAATAGTTTCTGGCTTGGTAACTTCGCCGTAGCTCCAATCGAGAATATCGGTTGGGCTGGCAACAGCTAAACGAACGGCGTCAAAATCGGCAATATCAGTGCCTGTGTTAGCGTAGCGTTGGGGATTCATTACGCTACCTCCTCTTCTGTAGTATCAGTTGTTGTATCGTCGACAATTCCTACTAGAGCTGCGTCATCATCTATGCCAATTCCAACGACGCTAAATTCGTCGGCGGCGGCTTCTTCGGTTACATCTACTTCTGAGATAGCGGCTTGAGGCACTTCTAAATCAGATAAATGGTTGGCTTCTTCGTGAATGTTGCTGGCCAGGACGGCTTCGGCGTCAACGACGACGTCGGAGTGAACTAGGTCAACCTTAAGGCCGAGACCTTGTAGTTCTTTAACAAGGACGTTAAAGCTCTCTGGAACTTTCGGACCAACAATGGCGGTTTTCTTAATGATTGACTCGTAAGCCTTAGAACGTCCGTAAACGTCGTCTGACTTAATGGTCAACATTTCCTGCAGTGTTGTAGCGGCGCCATAAGCTTCGAGGGCCCAGACTTCCATTTCTCCAAAGCGCTGACCACCATTTTGAGCCTTACCACCAAGTGGCTGCTGCGTAACCATAGTGTATGGTCCGGTTGAACGGGCGTGGATCTTATCGGCGACCATGTGGTTTAGCTTAATCATGTACATGCTACCGACGGTAGTTTGTTCCTTGAAAGCTTCGCCGGTGCGGCCATCGAAGAGTTGTTGCTTACCATCTTCTGGGAAGCCGGCTTCTTTGAGCAGTTCTTGAATCTTCGCAACTGGCACACCGTTAAACGATGGGCTGGCTACTTTCATGCCAAGAGCACGAGCCGCCATACCAAGGTGCGTTTCGAACAACTGACCAATGTTCATACGAGATGGAACGCCAAGTGGGTTCAGCACGATATCAACAGGTGTACCGTCGGCCATGAATGGCATGTCTTCAACCGGTAGAATTCGTGCAATTACACCCTTGTTACCGTGACGACCACCAAGCTTATCGCCAACGGCAATTTTGCGCATCTGGGCCACAAAGACCTGGATTTGCATAATCACACCGGCTTTTAGTTCGTGACCGTTTTCACGGCTAAAGATTTTAACACCAACAACTTTACCGTGCTTGCCGTTGCTCATACGCTGTGAGGTATCGCGAACTTCCTTAGCTTTTTCACCAAAGATGGCGCGCAGTAAGCGCTCTTCAGAACTGAGTTCTTGCTCACCCTTTGGCGTAATTTTACCAACTAAAATGTCACCGGGGTGCACTTCGGCACCGATACGGACAATACCGTCTTCGTCGAGGTGACGCAGGGTTTCTTCAGAAACGTTAGGGATATCACGGGTAACAACTTCAGGGCCTAGCTTGGTTTCGCGGACTTCAATCATGAAGTCAACAATGTGCACGCTAGTTAGGGTGTCGTCTTCCACCAGCTTGCGGCTGATGATGATGGCATCTTCGAAGTTGTAACCACCCCATGGCATAAAGGCGGCAATCAGGTCTTTACCAAGCGCCAGTTCACCACCGTCGATGGACATACCTTCAATCAGCACGTCACCGACTTTAACCTTATCGCCAGTACTGACGACTACTTTTTGGTTAACGCTGGTACCTTCGTTGGAACGCAGGAAACGTTGTGGCTCGTAAGTAATACTGCCCTCTTTGTACTTAACAACGACGGCCTGGGCAGTCGCTTTGGTAACTTCACCATCAGCTTCGGCCAAAATAACCTGACCGGTGTTACGAGCAGCCGCTGTTTCGAGACCCGTACCAACAATTGGAGCCTGGGGCTGAATCAGTGGTACGGCCTGACGCTGCTGGTTACTACCCATGAGTGAGCGGTAGACATAGTTCTTTTCAATGAATGGAATTAAACCGGCACTGGAACCAATAATTTGGTTACGGCTGGCGTCCATGTGGGTCACGTCATCGGAGTCGTATTCACCAGACTTAAGTCGGGTACGAGCACTAACGCGCTCTTCAATAAAGTAGTTGTCTTTGTCGAGTTCCGTACCACCACCAGCAATAACGGCTGATTCTTCGTCGTAAGCATCTAGGAAAACAATTTCTGATGTAACTTGAGCTTTAACGGGCCATGTCACTTGGTCGGTGACCTTAGCCAGCTTGGCGGCGTCGGCGGCAGTAATGGTAGCGCCTTTTTTGACGATCAGTTTGCCGGCTTTATCTTCTAAATCAGCGCTGGCAATTTTACCAACGGCGTTTTTAGCGGTAACAGCGTTAACAACTTTACGGTAAGGAGTTTCTACGAAGCCGTAGTCGTTAACCCGAGCGTAGTTGGCCAGGTTAAGTACCAAACCAATGTTGGCACCTTCGGGAGTTTCAACCGCACAGATACGACCATAGTGCGTCGCGTGGGCATCACGGACTTCAAAACCGGCGCGCTCACGGGACAGTCCACCAGGGCCCATCGAGCTCAGGCGTCGCTTGTGAGCTAGTTCTGACAACGGGTTAATCTGGTCCATGAACTGTGACAGCTGAGAGCTAGCAAAGAATTCACGAACGGCCGCGACGACAGGACGAGCGTTAATGAGCTGTCCCGGCGTTACAGTTTCGATTTCGCTCATGCTCATGCGGTCTTTAGTGTTGCGTTCCATGCGCAGTAAGCCAATTCGGAACTGGCGCTGGACGAGCTCACCAACTAATTTCACGCGGCGGTTGGCCAATGAGTCAATGTCATCAGCTGGTTCTTGGGTGTTGTTAAGGCGAATAATCTCGGCAATGATAGCTTCGATGTCTTCCAAGCGCATAACGCGGTTTTCCATGGTGTTAGGCACATCAAGGTCTAAACGCTTGTTGATTTTGTAGCGGCCGACGCGACTAAAATCAAAGCGCTTGTAGTTGTAGAACATGTTTTCGATGAGGCTACGAGCGTTATCAACGGTAGCTAGGTCGCCCGGTCGTAAACGACGGTAGACTTCAATTAAGGCATCGTTTTGACCACGAGTCGGGTCTTTTTCGAGGGTGGCGTCTAAGTGACTCTTGGTACCCGTATCGACGTGCTTCATGCGCTCACGCATACGGGCTTCGGTAACACCGAGTGCTCGCAACAGGGTCGTGACGGGGATCTTGCGCTTGCGGTCAATTTTTACATACAGAGCGCCGTTAGCAGCTGTCTCAAACTCTAACCACGCACCACGGCCAGGAATGACCTTAGCACCGTAAAGGTTAGAGGTGCCGTGCTGGTCGGAGGTAAAGAACACACCAGCCGAACGGATCAGCTGAGAAACCACGACCCGCTCAGCGCCGTTAATAACGAACGTTCCACGGCTGGTCATCCATGGGTAATCGCCCAGGTAGATTTCTTGCTCTTTAACTTCGCCGGTAACTTTGTTAACCAGCTCAACGTTGGCCATTAATGGCGCGTCATAGCTAACATTGTTTTCACGAGCCACTGCTTCGGTAATTTTAGGATCGCCAAAGCGGTAATCTTTGAAGCTTAATGATAATTTGCCACCGGTGTAGTCATCAATCGGGCTAATTTCGGCAAGTAATTCGCCAAGGCCTTCATCTACAAACCACTGGAACGAACGGTTCTGGTGGTCAACTAAGTTTGGTAAATCTAACGTATCGTCCGTGCTCGTAAAAAAGACACGGGCATTACTAGTAGTTGCTGCTTTTGCCATATTGCAATCAACGCCCCCTGATTAAATTAATGCGTACAACTTCTTGACTAAAAATTGGCGTTCCTTACACATGTAAATAAGGCAATTTTTAATTGTCGAAGGTTATTTATTTGTAACTAACGAGTGTTTGTATTGTTTTCGGCCGAAGATCCTAAGCGAGAAAAACTCTACTTACACTACTTCTTATCCTATATTCTGTTTTAAAAGACGCTAATTGTCAAGCGCGGGGGCAATATACAAATTGCTAATGTTTGGCAACGATAGATAGGTGCTGTTGTCGTCAAAGTAACCACTATCGGCTTTTACCAAGCCGGCGTGGCGGATAGCTTTGTGCACCCAGTCTTTGGCAGTCAATGGTTCGACGGTATAAGCCCGGACTGGCCCGGCCTGCTCGGGGTTCTCAGCGCTATAGACATCATAAAAATCGCTGGCAATACCGTTAGGATCAGCCAGGGCCTTTAAGGCCGCAGTTAACGTCCGACCACCAGTTTCACCGTAGCCCGGAATCGTCCAGGCTCGTACGAATGGCCCGGTGACGGGCTGCGGTTTAGGAATTAGCGTCTTTGGGTTCGGGATTTGGAGTTTACTTATAGGTACAAGTTTATTGCTAACTGGCTTGATGACGCGCTTACGCAGCTTACTATGGGGATTAATCTCGGCAATGCCCTGGAAGTTGCCGTTGCTGGCGCGCAAGACAAAGGTACCTAATGTTCGCTGTTTATGTAAATCGTCGGCTTTCAGGATGGCTTCGTTAGCAGTTCGCAGCTGCTTGGAACTGTAGGTTGATATCACCTCGCCTAAATTACGGGCCACAAAGAAGTCTTTTAGGACCTCTCGTTGCTTGGTTTTAGTGAATAAGGCGTGCAGATAGGAAGAGATCCACTCTTTTTCACCGGGATTCCAGAGGGCTGAGATTGGCTTAATGGTTTCGTTGTTGGTTGTCATCAAAATATAATACGCAATAAGTCGCTTTTAACCATGAGCGTTTACTTTTCTAAATCTTTAGGGCTATCAATGATGGCGTCAATGATACCGTACTGCTTGGCTTCTTTAGCGGTCAGCCACTTATCGCGTTCCATGTCTTCGTGGATTTTTTCTGGCTTCTGGCCGGTGTTACCAGCCATGATACTTTCCAGTAATTTCTTGATGCGCAGACTTTCACGCAGATCAATTTCTTGGTCAGTCACTTTGCCACGCGTACCACTGCTGGGTTGGTGAATCATGACGGTCGCATTAGGCAATGCAAAGCGTTTGCCCTTCGTGCCGCTACTGAGCAAGAAGGCGGCGGCTGAAGCCTGGACGCCAATGCCCACCGTTTGGACATCGTTAGTAATGTATTGCATGGTGTCATAAATGGCTAACGCATCGTAGACGCTGCCGCCGGGGCTGTTAATGTAAAAATAAATATCTTTCTTGGGGTCTTCAGATTGCAAGAATAATAATTGAGCTACCACGACGTTAGCACTAGCTTCATTGACGTCGCTACCCAAAAAGATAATGCGGTCTTTCAGTAGACGGCTGTAAATATCGTAGGCTCGTTCATAGCGGCCTTCGTTTTCGACTACAGTGGGGATAAGTACAGACATGGTGGCTCCTTTGTTTCGCTCAGTGAGAGCAATGTTACTACTGCAGTATAAAAAATTAGCACTCTCGCGTCAAGAGTGCTAACTGTTAGGTATGAGCCCTATTTGCCAATCAGTTGTTTAACGCGCTCTAGAGATTTTTGACTCAGGATACGGCTCAAAATGTCGCGGCGGTTTTCGGGCTTACCGAGTTCGGCTTGCATAGCTGGGTCAGTGTACTGCTGCTTCAGAGCTTGAATCTGGGCTTCTAGTTCGGCCGGTTCGACGATGATTTTTTCTTGATCGGCAATCTCACCAAGGACTAAGCCGGCTTTAACCCGTAGCTCGGCGGCTGGTCGCTGCTTCTCACGGTGCTGGTCTTCATTGAGCTGCTCGGCATCGAGGTGTTGCTGCCAGGTTTGGCCCCGGTAAACGACTTCGCGCTTTTCTTCGGCTTCGATACGCTCAATTTCTTCATCAATCAGGACAGTTGGGATGTTGACTTTGGTTTTACCGGCAATCAGTTCCAGTAACTGGTTTTCGTAGGCTCGCTCGGCTTGGCCAGCGCGTTCTTGCTCGAGTTGCTTCTTGATATCACCCTTAAGCTCACTTAAGGCTTTGAATGGCCCGACCGTAGCCGCAAAAGCGTCATCGAGCTTCGGCTCGGTTACGGCTTGGACTTTGTTGACGGTGACGCTAAAGGTGACTTTGCGTTTCTGGAGTTCGACGGCGCTGTAATCAGCGGGAAAGGTAATCGGGAAGTCTTTGCTGTCACCAGCCTTCAGGCCAATAAGTTCAGGCTCAAAGCCAGGAATAAAGCTGTTGCTGCCGAGCACTAACGGGTAATCGGTACCGGTGGCCCCGGTGATTGGCTCTTTGGTCTTGGTATCGACGCCGCTGAAGTTAATAGTAACTTCGTCGCCGTCTTTAGCGACGCGTTTAACTTCTTCTTTAGTGGCGGCCCGAGCGCGTAGATTGGCGACTACTTCATCAACGTCTTTAGCAGTTACTTTTACTTCTGGCTTGGCTAACGATAGCTTACTTAAATCGGGCAAAGTAATACTGCCTAGAACTTCCAGTTCGTAACTAACTTCTAAAGTGGCGTACGGTACAAATTTCATAATATCGACTTTTGGCTGCGCTACCGGGCGAAGTTTTTGCTCTTGAATAGCATCGACATACAGGCGATTAACAGCCGTTTCTAAGAATTCTGATTGCAGTAACTGTTGGTCGAGCTGCTTTTCCACAAGGTGTAATGGTGCTTTACCGGCGCGGAAGCCTGATAATTTGAGGTTGCGACTCAGGCGGCCGATAGCGGCTGTCTTGAGGGCATCCAGCGTTGCCTGATCGGCAGTCACTTGTAGCTTAACGTTTGTAGGTCCGGTGGTTTCGAGTTTAATTTGCATAGTTGTCTAGTGTAACAGATGACTTTTTGTTTGACTAGAATATATAAAGCTTAAGCAATATCAATGCACTGAGCGCCCAAGCAACTTCAAAGACGGCCCCAATGGGCCGTTCGAACCACTGAATACCAGCGTGAAAGCGCAGTAGCATCGATGAATCAGCGGTTGGAATCCGACCCCTTTGAGCTCGTAGAAACTGTTTGATCCACATAAAGTCGGGGCTAGTAGCTACAAAGGCACAACTGGCAGCCAGTAGCCAGTGGGCCGGCTGGGTCACCGCTAGTACAAACACGAGTGTCACGCACAGCAAGAATTCGAGTATCAATAAATTGCGAAACCAGGATTGGCTGGTTTGTTTGTTGCCGGCGCCGAAATGCGGCAAGGCGTCGCACACAAAGTGAGAAGCTAGGGCGGCAGGTACGGCAATATATGGGTTGCCAACAGCTAGGCCTATTAAGGCGCCGGTTAGGGCATGATTAGTGGCGGTCATTTTAGGCTTTGGTGAGTTGTTTAATCAGCTCAGCTTCGGAAACTGATTGGCTGTCCCCGGTCTCTAAGTTTTTTAAACTGTAACTTTGAGATGCCAGCTCTTCGGGACCAACCACCAAACAGTAGGTGATACCTTTTTTTGATGCCGTTTTCAGCTGATCACCAAGTTTGCGATCGGAAATATCGACTGCCACGGCACAACCGGCGGCTCGCAGACGAGCTGCCAAGGCTTGCACTAAGCCAGCATCGACCTCACCGACAGTGGTCAGATACAGATCGGTCTCGACAGTCAGGGCCGGCAGTAAGCCGTGCAGCTCCAAGAAATTAGCTAGCGTGGCATCGCCGAGGCCAAAACCAACGGTCGGCACCGGGTCAACGCCAAACAGGCCAACCAGGCCGTCGTAGCGGCCACCGCCCATCATTGACCGATTATTTTCGGGGTGGGTATCGGCAACTTCAAAGACAATGCCGGTGTAATAATCAAAGCCGCGCATCAGACTGGCGTCGTAACGGGCATTCGCGATGCCACTAGCTTGCAGCTGAGTAAGAACTTGTTCGAGTTCTACTACCGAAGGCTTTGTTTTAACTTCGGTTGGTAAATCTTGCGTCGTCTGACAGTCCAAAACGCTTAGTAACTTTTCAACTGCTTCGGCCGCGCGTTGCTCCGGCGTCAAAACCGCGTCTACTTTAGCAATAAAGTCATTGCGCTCCATTTTGTGGATGCGGTCGATAAGCTTACCAACGGCGTGGGCTTGGGCTTCCGACAGCGCCAGGAAGCCAAGCAACACATCATTGATTAACGGTCGACTATTGAGCAGGATGGTGTACATATCTGGTGTAGCGTCGTAGTTCTTGTAAATGGCATCAACAATGGTAATCATTTCTAGCTCAGCGGCGTTGCTGGCGACACCAAACATGTCGACGTTAAGCTGCCAGTGTTCGCGTAAGCGGCCCCGTTGCGGACGTTCGTAACGCCATAAGTTAGGGATACTGTACCAGCGTAATGGATAGCCTAGCTCCTGGCGGCGGGCGGCCACCATCCGACTTACCGTTGGTGTCATTTCGGGACGAATTACCACTTCCCTACCACCACGATCGGTAAAGCTGTAGGTTTGCTCGTTAACAATTTCCTCACCCGATTTCGCCAGGTAGAGTTCTAATGGTTCAAGAATAGGAGCGTCATATTCTTCGTAGCCAAAACTTTCGACCGTCTGACGTAATTTAGAAAACAGGTATTTTTGCAGCCGCTTATCTTCTGGGAAAAAGTCGCGCGCTCCTTTGTAGGGTTGTGTAGATAGAGCCATAATTTCTTTATTATACGGTAACGCTTGAAAAAGAAGTTACGCTTTTGGGGCTGTTTGCTGTTTTCGTAAAAACTTAATAAACGATGATGCACCCAACAGTAACTGACTGCCAATAGTTATCACATGGCCGATACTCGGGGTTACCCGATTTACTGCTCCTGCAATGATGTTGTCAGATGGCAGCACCACTTCGTCTAACAGCCCGCGCCGAGACAAAATTTTACTGCGTTTGTCGGGGCCTAAGCTGGCTAGCGCCGGTTGTGCGGCATTGATAGCTGTCCAAAAGGCCGGATTCTTACTCTTGTAACCATGGCCGACGGTTTGTGGCCGATTAACTTTACCGGCAATTACCACTACGCCCGTTACAACATCTTGGCGGGCGGCATAAGCCGTGACGACGGCACAGCCACCGGCACTAGCGCCGACTAGGGCTACATCTTGGCCGTTCGCTACCGCTGTATCAATCGCCTTTAAGATTTTTTCTAATTTAGGAGCCCATTCGCCATCAGCCCAGTTCATCTGACACAGTTCGTAACTAACGTTATGGTGCTTCCAGGTTGCAACCAACTTTGCTTGAACGGCAATCTTCTGATCGCCCAGTCCTGGGACATAGATTAGGTGGAGTGGTTTCATCTGTCTAGAATAGCAGACCTGGGCTCTGTACGTGTGATAGGTAGAGGACTATCGGCCTTTGGCCTCCGCCACAAAGTCATGCTCCGAGCGAGCTCGTGCGCGTGACTTTGCTCTGCGAACCTCATTTGCTGCGCAAAGAGGCTCTAAAATCCATTCACCAAACCAACTAAAAAGGCCCACTTTCGTGGGCCTTTTTAGTTGGTGCGGATGAGAGGACTTGAACCTCCACGTCTTGCGACACCAGCTCCTAAAACTGGCGTGTCTACCAATTCCACCACATCCGCAGAACATAGTTGGTAACTGCCCTATTTTACACAGTACGGAGTAAGAATACTACCCACAGCTAGATTTTGGTGCGGCGGAAGAACTGTAGCGTAATATCACCGTGATCTTTGGTCTGCAACGGTTCGCAGCGCTCGGGCATTATTAACCGGGCGCCGGGAGGCAGTGATATGACCATAACACCGCCAACCTCTAGCTTAGACGATAGCTTTTCGACAATTGGTAGCTGTAAGGCATCGTACGGTGGATCGCAGACAATAATATCGTAACGGTTATCCTGGCGTGATGACTTGAACCAGCCGCCGACGTTGGCACGAACAATTTCAATTTTATTGGTAACGCCAAGGTTTTCGGCGCTTTCAGTCATCGCTTTGAAGGCATTGGTTTCAATATCAACCGCGGTAACTGCCCTAGCTCCACGGCTCAGCGCTTCGAAAGCGATGGCGCCACTGCCGGCAAAAGCATCCAGTAATCGTAGGCCGTTGATATCACCCAGGGCATTAAAGATGGCACCGCGAGCTTTATCACTCATGGGATGAGTACGATTACCCTTAGGGCTGACGAACTGCCTGCCCCCGAGGCTGCCAGCAATAATTCGCATTAGCGCTTGGCTCCCGGAATGGCTTGAAAGTCAGCGGCTTCGGCCTCGCGGGCAGCCGTAAACCAAGCTAGCAGAATGGCTCGCACCATCCGGGGCGCTAGTTCCTGACGAATGTCCCGACTGAGACGCTGCGTCCAGCCACCGACTGAATAGCGCTCGTAGAGCTTGAGGTCCGAGACTTCTTCGGCTAACTGTCGAAATAAGCCGACTATGCCATGGGTAGAAACTAACTCGATATCTTTTGGCGACGGGAGTGCCCGCTTGAGCCGTAATGGCGCCATAACAGCGTACGCTCCAGCCTCAAACAACGCATGGGTCGTCAGCAAGCCTTTTGGTCCAATCAGCTTAAAACTACGCAGAACGGATTCGCGAACGGTGTCGCCTTTCACATACGCCCGGCCAACAAGCCCTTTACGGGTATGGCGTTCCTCACCACGTAGCTCGGCCAACTCTTTTTCATAGGGATAGTGATGGGCCGGTGTTAGGCCATCGACTAACGCATGAGCAAGCCAAGCAGCTTCAAAACCAGCCCGGATTTCATCACGCGCCCGCAGGGCTAAGACTAACTGTTCATAGTGCCCATCTATTAAATCGTGCAGCAGCGTATCGGTCACATCCATCGGGTCAATAAAATGCCAAGGTTGTTCGATATGTTCATGATTCTTTAGTTTTGGAGCGTCCGGACCGTTGGGACCTTCAAAATGTAGGACCGTCGAGAGCTTAGGAAAGAAACCGCTTTCAGGCAGCAAGGTCTGCAAGTGACCATAAGCGATGCGATCGAGCTTCTGGTGAGCGTGGAAAAATAAGGCGTACATTCGCTAGTAGTCCTGACTGAATTGTGATGCGAGGGATAAAGACACAAATAACCTTAGTTCAAATTAGTAACGGCGCGAAGTTTATGGACGGTGTGCGCTAACTGCTTATAGTGTAGCAAATCTTCACCGTTATCGATGAACTTCTGAGCCGCTTGGCGGGCGCTAGCAATTAATTTAACATCCGTTAGTTTAGCAATTCTGAGATCTAATTGGCCATGTTGGGCCCGACCATAAATGGCACCCGGGCCGCGGAGCTCTAAGTCTAGTTCGGCTAAGCGGAAACCATCGTTAGAGCTTTCCAGCGCCCGCAAGCGCCGCCCCGGCGGTTTAGAATCGCTAAGCATCAGATAGCAATAGCCTTGATCTTGGCCGCGGCCAACCCTGCCTCGTAGCTGATGGGCTTGGGCTAACCCAAAGCGTTCGGCGCCTTCGATCAGCATGATACTGGCGTTCGGCACATCAACACCAACTTCAATAACAGTAGTTGCTACTAGAATGTCGAGTTCATGAGCCACAAATTGCGCCATGACGGCGGTTTTGTCGGCCGGTTTCATTTTCCCGTGCAGTAAACCGACCCGGCGGTGCTTAAAGTCTGTGTGACTCATCTGTTGATAGACTTTTTCGGCTGAGTTTAGGTTAAGAGTCTCGGAATCAGTAATTAACGGACAGACCACAAACAGCTGTCGACCACTAGCCAGTTCCTGATCGATTGTTTGATATAAATCAGCCCGAGAATTGGGTGAGACAATTTTAGTGATGATTGGTTTTCGGCCGGCTGGCTTAACGCCCAAGATTGAAACATCTAACTCTCCGTACAGCGTTAGCGCCAGTGAGCGTGGAATTGGGGTGGCAGTCAGGCTTAATACATGGGGCATGTGGCCCGCCTTAGCCTGGAGCGCCTTACGCTGATCGACCCCGAAGCGGTGTTGCTCGTCGATTACCACTAGGGCTAGGCGGTGGACATCAACGGAATCCTGGATAAGCGCTTGGGTACCAATTAAGAACTGAGCCGCGCCGGCGGCAATGGCCGCTCGGGCAGCCACCTTTTGCTTGGTCGTCATGCTACCGACCAGTAAGCTCACTCGGTCGGCGTAGCCCAGTGGTTGCAAGAGCTTGTGCAAGGTATCGGCGTGCTGCCGAGCCAGCAGTTCGGTCGG
Source organism: Patescibacteria group bacterium (assembly GCA_030271625.1). Classification (GTDB taxonomy): domain Bacteria; phylum Patescibacteriota; class Saccharimonadia; order Saccharimonadales; family UBA4665; genus UBA4729. Next base: position 608,959 of record JARXKN010000001.1, on the reverse strand, counting down.
GGCCATTAAGGCCACCTGCCAATCCTCGGCTAGCGCCATCAGGGCGGCCATGGCGGCCACAACGGTTTTACCAGACCCCACATCACCTTCTACTAACCGGTTCATCGGCTCAGTGCGCTGCATATCCTGATAAATCTGCCAGATAACTTGGCGCTGGGCATCGGTAAGCGTAAATGGTAGATGGCTGACAAATTGCTTAGCCAGATCAGCTACAAACGGGACCGCTACCGAGACTTCATGGTCATTAGCTTGCTTATTAAGTAAGGCCGCCAGTGTCAGTTGGAATACTTCTTCAAAACCCAACCGACGCTGCGCCTGCTCCAGCTGGGCACTTGATTCTGGAAAGTGAATGGCTGCTACCGCTTGGGCGTAGCTGACGACCTGCTGCTCGGCGACTAGCCACAGTGGCAACGTCTCCGGCAGTTTTTGTAATACGGGCAAGGTTTGGGCCACCGCGGCTCGGATCTGTCGCGAGGTCAAACCTTTGGTTTCTTTATAAACCGGGATAATTCGCGCCGTGTTAACTGTAAAGTCGCTCACCAGCTCTAAACTAGGGTTTTGGATGGCAAACCGTTGATGGCTCAGTTCATAATTACCGGAAATATAATAGGCCTGATTAGATTTTAAGGCTGTCGCCCGATACGGTTGATTAAACCATAGCAGCCGGATACTGCCGCTGGCATCGGTCGCCACGGCCTCGGTGATGTGCATACCACGGCGCACGTAGCGACCGGTGACGCTCGTAATTGTAGCTTGAACTGTTACGGGGCCGGGTTCGACCTGGGCAGTCGTTAGCAGGCGCGAGTAATCTTCGTAGCGGCGCGGGAAATAATCTATTAATTGCCCGACTGAGGTAATACCGAGCACAGCAAATTTCTTGGCAACTGCCTCACCTACACCTTTTAGGTCCGTTAACGGACTAGTCAATGTCATGCAGTCAGTATACGAGAGTTTCTAGCCTTTTTTGCGGACTAAGAAGAAAATGCTCGGACCAAAGTAGCTACCAGCTAATGGTTTTTGGAGTACATATTCGGCCGTTAGCAATAATTTCTTAGGCAATAACTTCTTTAACTGCGTGCTGCGAAGGTTAGACACCGACAACGTCGATTCAACATGCAAGCCAGCGTGTTCAAGTTGGCGCAGGACCGTCTTCGGGTTGTGGTTAACGAAAGCAATCTCTTCATCGCGCTTATTAGCTGCCGAGCGGATATCAACCGGCTTAACGGGCAGCCGTTGGCCTTTTATAAAGTGCTTTAAGCGATTGCGAGCGTGGGCATAATTTGCGACCTCAATTATCGCGTAGCCATTAGGCGCCAGTGACCGGGCAATTTCATTAAACTCTGCCGTTGGATCTGGTAAGTGGTGCATGACACGAATCATGGTAAACAAATCAACCGTACCGTCCTTAAACTTCAGGTCATCGGCCTGCATCAGCTTCCGATCAACTTCGGGATGGGTTTTTAAGAAGTCGGCCGCAATATCAAGCTGCTGTTGGCTCGGTTCGGCTAAAGTCACCTTCTCGGCGTACTTTTCCAGTAAAACGCAGAGGCGGCCATAGCCACCACCAATATCAACGGCGTGGGCGAAGCGCTTACCGCGGAGCAATTTTTTAATCGCTATTTCTTCGGCAGCGTGTTCGTATTCGCGACCATCCCAGTAGTGTAAATAGTTATGGGTGGGGTCGTTATATTGATCGGCTTTTTTCTTTTGTTTGCTGGTTGGGTTTGTTGGGCTGGGTGTATTCATAAGCCTTCAGTATACCAGCCTGCTAGATTTGTCCCAAGGCTACTAACGTAGTTCGACGATGGCGGAGTCTTTGAAGGCCTTACCGCGACGCAGTAAGACGCGACCAGTTTGGAAGCCTGCTTCGGCATAGGATGTTTCGGTTACTTTTTGGCCATTAACACTGATGGCATTACCCGTTAAAAGTCTTCGGCCTTCAGAAACTGAGCTGGCTAAGCCGCTAGCTACTAGGCTTTCGAGTATCGGCGTTTGGACAGTCTGGGGTATGTAGGGAATCTCATTTTTTAATGCTTCCAGCTGGCTGTCCGAAATAGTATCCAAGGGTGTGGCGCCGGTTAAGTAATCAGTCACAGCGGCAGCTAATTCGGCATTCGCCGGGCCATGGACGAGGCTGGTGACGGCAGCCGCTAATCGTTTCTGAGCCACTCGGGCTGCTGGATTGGCCTGTTGTTCACTAACAATACCGTCAATTTCTTCCTTAGTGAGCAGCGTGTATATTTTCAGATAATCGGCTACACCGGCATCGTCACAGTTAATCCAAAACTGGTAAAACTGGGTTGGGCTGGTCTTAGCGGGATCAAGCCAGACAGCGCCAGCTTCACTTTTACCGAACTTCACGCCGGTTGTCTTATTAACAATTAACGGAGCGGACCAGATGTGAGCCGCGGCGCCAGTAACGCGTCGAATTAAATCGACGCCAGCAATACTGTTACCCCATTGGTCGGCACCACAAACTTGCAGGCTGACGCCATGTTCACGATGTAAATGTAAAAAGTCATACCCTTGGATTAAAGAATAGCTAAACTCGGCATAACTAATGCCCGCCCCGTCTTCACCTAAACGGCTCGACACAAAATCGCGCCCCAGCATGCTCCGCATTGGCACATGCTTACCAACATCGCGTAAAAAGTCGAGGTAATGCATGTTTTTGAACCAGTCGTAATTATCAACCATCGTGAAACTGTTGGCGCCAAGTAAGGTCGTGTACTGGGCAGCGATGGCTTGCTTGTTGTGGGCAATAGTTTCTAAAGACTGTAGCTCGCGTTCCTGGCTTTTGCCATCGGGGTCACCAATTAAACCAGTGGCGCCACCGACCAGCATGAAGGCGTTATGGCCATGATTAATAAAGTGCCGAACCATCATCACAATAGCTAAATTACCAATCGTCATCGAGTCAGCGCTCGGGTCGACACCAAGGTAAAAACTAATCGGTTCGCCATCAAGCGCCGTAATGTCTTTATAGGTTGTTTGGTTAGTGAAACCGCGCAAAGTCAGTTCTTCGGAAAGCGTCATAGTAGGTGTCTCTGTTTATATTGCCGTAGTATACCATTACTAAAAACATAGCCGGTATAGTAGGCTACTTTGCTATAATACTGCTAGCAATAGTTATTGGAATTTAGTGGAGAATACGGTACATCTATGAATACACCAGGTTCAGGACGCGGTCGGCGTCCTCGCAGTACAATCACTACCCAAAGTGGTAAAACCATAAAAGTAAACCGCACCATGAGCGATCGCCTCAAGGCGCGCAAGCAGTCAGTCATGAACGATAAAGCGGCCTATTTAAGTACCCTACCTAAAGACCGCCTACATCGCATTTTGTACCGTTTGCACCCGAAGCGGGTGGCCGCTTACTGGTTTAGCCGTCAAGGTGGTGTTATGGCGCTAAAGATCATCGGCATTGCTATTATTGCTGGCTTTTTCTTGACCATCGGCTTATTCGCCTACTTCCGTAAAGATCTTCCAAAAGTAAAAGACATTTCTGGCAGCGACCTCGGTGGCAGTATTACCTATTATGACCGCACCGGTCAGACGGTTCTCTGGCAGGACTATGATGCCGTCAAGCGAATCCCGGTCGAGGACAAAGACATTTCGCCATTTATAAAGATGGCGACCGTCGCGATTGAAGACAAGGACTACTTTAAGCATGGAGCTTTTGATGTCCGCGGTATTGCCCGGGCCGGTGCCCATGACCTTATTGGTGGTGGTGGCTCCGTCCAAGGTGGATCAACCATTACCCAACAGTTCGTCAAGCTTAATGAGCAATGGACCGACAATCGAACCGTAACCCGCAAAGTGAAGGAATTAATTTTAGCGGTGGAACTGGAGCGCGAATATTCCAAGAAAGATATTCTGGCCGGCTACCTCAACGCCGCACCGTATGGTGGCGTCGAATACGGTGTTGAAAGCGCCGCTCGGGATTACTTCCAGACGAGTGCCAAAGACCTCACTTTGGCACAATCGGCCATGTTAGCCGCTATACCACAGGCTCCGAGCTACTACTCGCCGTATGGCAGTAGCAAGTTTAACCCGGCGGTTACTGCTGATACCTTTAACCAAGCAGCTTTAATTGGTCGCCAACACTACATCCTGGACCAAATGGTTAAGCAGGGCTACATTACAACGGCTCAAGCCAATGATGCCAAAAAAGTCGATGTCTTAGCCCAGGTTAAGCTCCAGGCTCCAAAATACCAAGGTATCAAAGCGCCTTACTTCGTGCTAGCGGCCAAACAAGAACTGCAGCAGAAATATGGTGCCAACATTGTCCAGCGCGGTGGCTGGAAAGTTACGACGACGCTTAATATGGATCTCCAGAACAAAGCCGAAGACCTAGTTGCTACTAATCTTAAAAACATTAGCCGCTATGGTGCCGACCAAGAAGCGGTAGTTGGCGAAGAAGTCCAGACTGGGCAGATTGTTTCGCTCGTTGGTGGTACCGACTTTACCAATCCCGACTACGGTCAGAACAACTACGCTGCCGGTATTAAGATTCCACCGGGCTCGAGCTTTAAGCCCTACGACTACGCCACCTTCATTAATAACAATAATAATGTTGGTGCTGGTTCGGTGCTGTACGATTCCCAAACCACCCTACCCGGCTACCCTTGTACCAACAAGGCCAAGCCAAAAGACGGCGGTAACTGTCTGCAAGACTACGACTTCCGCTACCCAGGAGCCATCACCCTGCGTTATGCGCTTGGTGGATCACGTAACGTACCCGCCGTGAAAGCTATGCTCCAAGCCGTACCTGGCGACACCAGCGTTGGCAAAGTTAACTCCATCAATAAGGTCATCAGCACTGCTAGTGCCATGATGGCTAATCCCTATGCAGCCGCCAAGCACAAAAACACCTACAACTGTTACGGCGACGAAAGTTTAACGGTTGTTAGCCAGTGTTATGCAGCCTCGGCAATTGGTGATGGTGCTTACTTACACCTAGACGATCATGTTAATGGCCTCTCTACCCTGGCCCGCCTCGGCAACGCAATTCCTCGGACCTACATCTTAAAAGTAACCGATGCCGGCAACCGCAATCTTTACCAGTGGACGCAGCCGAAAGCGAACCAGGTGATTAAGGCCGATGCTGCCTTTATCGTCAACAGCATGGCCAGTGATGGTAAAGCCAGCTATCTACCAGCAAGCTACAAATTCCAACAACAAAAGAATGGCTGGAACTTTGCCGTCAAGACCGGTACCACCAACGATGGTTACGATGGTCTCATGACCAGCTGGTCTACCAAGTATGCCTTTGTTTCCTGGGTTGGTAACCACAACCGTCACGTTACCTTGCGCTCTAGCATGGAGAACTTAACCGAGCCCCTGACGCGCGGCTGGATGGAGTACGCCCACACCAACGAAAAGCCAGTTAACTGGACCCAACCAGCTACTATTAAGACATCGGCTGCCTTTGTTGTCCGTAGCCACGTCGGTATCGGCAGTATTGAACCGAGCCCAACGAACGATATCTATCCCGGCTACTACATTGGTGGCACTGGAAAATCAACGACTTCGGAAACGACCGATCGAGTTTCTGGCAAAGTTGCTACCAGCTGTACGCCAGCGGCAGCTAAGCAAACCGTAACGAACGGTAATGCTAACTTCTGGAATGTTGATACCTTTAGTGGCGGTAAAGCCAATCTAGTTGGGGCTGGTGGCAGCACCGGTTCATCTACCCCAGCGCCGCAGGATGATGTCCACAATTGTAATGACGCTCCACCAAACGTCACCTTAACGGCCCCGGGCAGCTGTGACACGAGTTGTACTATAACCGCCACCGTCTCTCAAGGCACCCACCCACTGTCAGATAGTCAGTACGCTCAGTTCCCAGGCACGGTAACCTTTACGTTGGATGGCCAGGCTATCCATACTGAAAATGTCACCGATTCTCCAAGCACCGTGTCCTTTACCTATTCGCCAACTGGCAGCGGCAGTGGTAATTTAGTAGTCAATGTTACCGACAGCGTGCTCTACCAAGGATCGGACAGTGCGACGCTAAATTTTACGGTACCCCAGGCTCAGCCAACGGGGGCAGTAACACAGCCGGGGGACAATCAGGTGGACCTAAACCTAAGGGGCACAATAAACAAGCCCAGTAATACAGTGACGTTCCAGTGGACTGGCGGTACCGGTCCTTACAATGTCGCCAATAAAGCCGGTGTGCCCGTGGCCGGTTGTGCTGGCGTCAAAGCCGGAACCAGCAGTTGCACCTCAACTACGGCGTTACCGAAAGGTGAATACCAGATTACCGATAGTGCCGGCAATAAAGGTGCGACGACAGTCTAGTTAATCTTTTTCTAGAAATACATTAAGGGCGGTGCGCACATCCGTCACTGCATGCAGACCGGTAAGTTTTTTACCGGTCTTTTGCTGCGGTCCGATGGCACCGTCAAACCCGAGTTTTTTAGCTTCAGCTAAGCGTTTATCAGCATGTGGTACATGCCGAACCTCGCCAGATAAGCCAACCTCACCAAAGACGACGGCGTTTTTCTTTAACTGCAAACCCTTAGCCGCCGAGCCGATAGCTAAGCAAATCGCTAAGTCAGCAGCTGGTTCGGTTATGCGCATGCCGCCAACAATATTAATATAAATATCTTGTTCCGATAAGTTCAGCTTGGTGCGACGTTCCAGCATCGCCACCAGTAGGTTTAGCCGGTTAAGATCAAAGCCACTGGCCGCCCGCTTGGGATAGCCATAGCTCGATTTATTAACGAGGGCCTGCACCTCGACCAGCAACGGCCGCGTACCCTCTAGGGTGGCCAGCACAATTGAGCCGTCGCTAATTTGGCGTTCGGCTAACAGCGCCGCCGATGGGTTATCGACCGGCTGGAGCCCCTGCTCTACCATTTCAAAGATGCCAGCTTCGTTAGTTGATCCAAAGCGATTCTTGACAGCCCGCAGAATTTTGAAGCCACCGTAGCGGTCGCCTTCCAGCTGCAAGACAACATCAACAACGTGTTCTAAGACTTTCGGTCCCGCAATGGCCCCTTCTTTGGTAACATGGCCAACTAACACCACAGCCGTGCCTGATTGCTTAGCGGCAGCGGTAATAAGATGCGTGCTATTGGTTATCTGGGTCACCGTGCCCGCCGCTGAGCTAATGGCACTGGCCTGGAGCGTCTGGATAGAGTCGACAATTACCAACTGATAGCTGCCATTGGCGATGGTGGCCGCAATATCATCGGCTGAGGAACTGGTTGCTAGTTGCAGCTCGGACCGCAAGGTGCCAAGCCGTTCAGCCCGTAAGCCAATTTGGTAGGCTGACTCTTCGCCACTAATGTATAAGACTGGCGCCTGGGCGGCTACGGCATACGCCAGCTGTAACAGTAAGGTACTTTTACCAATCCCCGGCTGGCCGGCTATCAAATTGACGCTGCCAGCCACAATACCGCCACCAAAGACATTATCGACATCCGTCATACCAGTTTTTAAACGGGGCTGATCGGCCGCCACCGAAGCTGCCACTGATTGTACCTGGAGTTGCTGACCACTGCGAACACTGGCCTGAACGGCCGTACCGGTCAGTTGTTCTTGCATAGTGTTCCACTCACCACATTGGGCGCAGCGGCCGGCGTAGCTACCGCTCTGGGCGCCGCAGTTAGTACATTCGTAGCGAGTTGGGGGTCGTTTAGCCATGCTAGCAAAGCTCCTTTAGCCTCTAGTGTAGCAGTTTGGTATTAACTATTGATTAATTTGGGTGGCTGTCGAGCTCAGAGCGTTACTGAGTTCCGAAATCTGGGCCGCAATGTCGTTGCGGGCCGCCACTAATTCGTTGTATTGGCTGACCAGTTTTTGAACTTCACGGACATTAGTGTTGTAGGTCTCAATCAAGGCATTGTAGCCGGGGACACCAGCGTTATAGGCAGCTGTTTCACCGTTCTTACGCTTGGCGACTAGGTCTTGTTGTCGGCTAGTTATTTGGATCTGTTGGGTATTGAGATTTGCTTCTAGGGCATCGATTCGCTGTTTGAGCGTCGACAGCAGCGCATCATCTTGCTTAACGGCAGCTTGTCGAGAACTAAATTCTGCCTGGTACTGATTAGCAAAGGTGGTGACTTTGGTGCGATCTATAAAATAGCGGCTATAGTAGGCTTCCAGGTCTTTGGGCAAGGTCGTGATTTCAGTTCCAAAAATGGAGTGCATTTCATTGATGACATCTTTTGGTTCGGTTTTTTTGTAGCCATCGACGGTATCTTTAATACGCTGATCTTGGAGCCCATGATTGTAATAGTCAAGCAGCATGGCGTCGACTTTACGACGTTCTGATTTGGAAAGGCGATCGTAGGCGGCATGCAGGGCTTCGTGGGCGGCCGTAACCTGGGTGACACCATCTAGTCGGCTGTCGCTAACTTGCAGTAAATAAATGCCGTTCTGGCCGCCATGATAACAGCCCAGGATAATTGTTGTCTCGCCACCGCCATTTGGACAAGCCGTTTTAAAGGTGGCTTTATTCTGAAGTTGCGGATGATTGACGAAAAACACCCGCCGTGTTCCCGGTTGCAGGCCGTCTTGCGCAGCCAGCTGCGCGATAGCAGCCGGTGGAACGTAATTGTGGAGCCGATAGGCATCGGTTAGCTGTTGCCGAAAGACAAACCCCAGGCCGACAGTTACCAGCAGAGCGAGCGAAAACCAAGTACCACCCCGCCCCTGTGGTTTTCGCGGTTGGTTATAGCTGATGGCGTCTGAATATGGCTGCATAGCTTATGGTTACTAGTTTAGCAGTAAGCCGAGCCGCGCCCTACTCATTACTGGTTGCGTATTTCAGTTCGCCGTTCTTAGCAGCGACCTGAATAATGTTACCCTTAGCATATTTTTCAGCTAACAGATCAAGTGCTAAATGGTCTTCAATGGTGTCCTGAATTAAACGTCGCAGCGGTCGCACACCGTTATGGGCATCGTAGCCCTTATCAAGCAAGAACTGCTTGGCAGCTGGCGCTAACTGAATGCTCAGCCCCTTGCGTTGCAATCGACCCTTCAGTTCGTCAATCTGTAAGTCGATAATCTTAAAGATATCTTTTTGGGTTAAGGCCCGGAAAACGATTGTCTTGTCGATACGGTTTAGTAACTCGGGGCGTAACAACTTCTTTAGTTCATCGCGAACACGACTTTCGTTGGCGGTGTGTAAAGCGTCTAAATCTTTTTGGTCGCCTTCGTTGCGGACGCGGAAACCAAAGCTGGCTTCTTTTTGTAATTTATCGGCACCGATATTGCTGGTCATGATGACAATCGTGTTGGTAAAGTCGATTTTACGACCTTTAGCATCAGTTAAGTAGCCATCCTCGAGCATTTGCAGCAGCATATTAAAGACATCAGGGTGGGCTTTTTCAATTTCGTCGAACAAAACCAAACTATAGGGTTGGCGGCGAATCTTATCTGTTAACTGACCGCCTTCATCGTAGCCAACATAGCCAGCCGGCGCGCCGACGAGGCGCGAGACATTGTGATGTTCACCAAACTCGCTCATATCAATCTTCACCAGGTTCTCTTCGGAGCCAAAGAACTCGCGAGCCAACACTCGGGCTAACTCAGTCTTACCGACACCAGTCGGACCAAGGAAAATGAAGGAACCAATTGGTCGCTTTTCACTACCAATACCACTGCGGTTGCGGCGGACAGCCCGGGCCACGGCCGAGACGGCTTCTTCTTGGCCAATGACATACTTTTGTAATGTCTTCTCTAATGTTAGTAAATACTTAGCTTCGGAACGGATTACTTTTTTAACGGGCACACCGGTCATACGGGCCACCACGTCGGCCAGATCTTCACTAGTCAGCGTCAAGCGCTTCTGTTCTTTGGCGCCTTTTAGTAAGGCGGCTAGTTCATCGCTAATTTGACTAGCGCGAGTTTTGTACTGCGCGGCGCGCTCATAGTCTTCGGCATCAACAGCTTCTTCAATGCGGGCGTTAACCAGCTTAGCTTCTTTCTGGAGCTTGCGGACATCAGGACTAGTTTTGCCCTTATCGACGCGTAAATGAGCGGCACTTTCGTCTATTAAATCGATTGCTTTATCGGGCATGAAACGGTCATTAATGTAGCGCTTTGAAAGGGTAACGGCGTCTTCCAGGACTTCATCACTTATCTTGACGCCATGAAAGGCTTCATAGTGTTTCCGAAGGCCTTTTAAAATGGCTAGCGTCTCGACAGGAGTAGTTTCGGGCACCTGAATTGGCTGGAAGCGTCGCTCGAGAGCGGCATCCTTTTCGATGTGTTTGCCGTATTCATTGGTCGTGGTTGCACCAATAACCTGGATTTTGCCCCGAGCCAAGGCTGGCTTCAAAATATTGCCGGCGTCCATCGCGCCTTCAGCGGCACCAGCGCCAACTATTAGGTGCAGCTCATCAATAAAGACAACTGTCTTGGTATCTTTTTCTAGTTCAGCCATAACTTTTTTAAGCCGCTCTTCAAATTCACCGCGGTATTTAGTACCGGCAATCATGCCAGCTAGATCGAGCATAACAATGCGCTTGTCCAGTAGGCTATCGGGCACTTCTTCGGCAATGATGCGTTGGGCTAAACCTTCAACGATGGCAGTTTTACCAACGCCAGGCTCACCAATCAACACCGGGTTATTCTTGGTCCGGCGGTTAAGGATGGTAATCAGGCGTCGGATTTGGTTTTCACGCCCGACGACCGGGTCTAACTTCCCCGAACGAGCCTGAGCCGTCAAATCAGTGCCATAAAAATCTAAGGCCGTCTTTTTAGCTTTTTTGCTACGGCGTGGACCGCTGGCCGCCTCACCATCATTGTATTGCTGGCGATTTAGGAACTGTTCCAGTTCGCTCATGATGCTATCGACATCGATATTCATATCACGGAGCAATATAGTGGCGCGGGCATTCTTTTGGGTCAGGATACTGTACAGAATATGCTCCGTGCCGCAGTATTCCTGGCTGTAATCTTGGGCTACATCGTAGGCCATTTTAAGGGTCAGCTTAGCTGTTTCGCTTAAGCCTTTGGCGCCCATATTGATAACGAGGGTCTTGGGAGTTAAGTTAAGCGCTAAACGGGCGCGGTCCAGCGTAACGCCGGCTCCTTCGAGCATTTTACCGCCCATGCTACCGTCTTGGGCCAGGACACCTAAGAGTAAGTGTTCCGTACCCACGTAGGCACTGCCGAACGAGCGAGCAATAGCATCAGCATGTTTTAAACTTTGCAGAGCATTATTAGTCAGGTGATTCAAAAATTCTTGAAAGTCGGGAGAGTTAGGCATCATATATTTTCTCCTTGTGCTTAAACGTTGGTAGGTTTGTGTTAGAACCTATACGTCCATAATAAGTAATTAGCACTCTCGCGTCAAGAGTGCTAATTAGCTTTTTTAGTGGGCTTCGGTGACTATTCGCCGTGCTCTTCGATAGCCTCTAGTAAGCTGTTTTCGAGGTCGCTTTTCTTCTTTAGCTTGGGCTGCTTTGGTAGTGTTGTGGTTTCGATGACGCCATGGCTACTTGGAGCGGTGTCATCATGCACTGGTGCCGAAGGGGCAACGGGCGCTGCTTCAGCAGCTGGAGCTACTTCAGCTGCGTTGTCCTGTGTTAAGCGCTCGGCTTCAATATCTAATTCGTAGCCAGTCAACTTACTAGCTAAGCGGACGTTCTGACCGCTTTTACCAATGGCGATACTGAGTTGATCTTCTGGGACAACAATCCGGGCCTTTTTGTTGGCTTCGTCAAGAATAACTTTGCTAACTTTCGTAGGGCTCAGAGCCTGGGTAATGTAGTCGATCGGGTTATCGGCCCAAACAATAATGTCGATTTTTTCCTGTTCACCGACTTCGGATACTACGGCGTTGACACGGGTACCGTGACCACCGACGAAGGTGCCAACTGGGTCGACGCCGGGAACAGAACTAGCGACGGCAATTTTAGAACGCACGCCAGCTTCGCGGGCGATGCCTTTAATTTCGACAGCACCGCTTTCCATTTCTGGCACTTCACCGCGGAACAGCCATTCGATAAACTCTTTATTGCCACGAGAAACGACCAGTTGTGGGCCACGGAAGCCGCGTTCGACGTCCTTTAAATAGACCTTGATGCGCTGACCAGGATAGTAGCGTTCGCCCTGGATTTGTTCAGAGCGAGGCATAATTCCTTGTGCCTTGCCGAGGTCGATGCGGCAAATGTTGCCTTCGACGCGTGAAACGGTAGCGTTAATGACGGTACCGATCTTGTCTTCATACTCGTTCATGACAATTTCGCGCTCGGCTTCGCGGAGGCGTTGCAAGATAACTTGCTTGGCGGTCTGAGCAGCCACGCGACCGAAGCTGCTGACTTTTTCGTGAATCTCAATCATGTCGCCCTTAGCGGCGTTTTTCTTCATGACCTGGGCATCGGCGACACTAATTTCATAGGCGTCATCGCCGACACGCTCGACGACTTCCTTAGTCACGTAGGCATCAACTTCACCAGTATTAAGGTTCATAGTAACCCGGATTTCTTGTTCGCGGTCACCATAGTCTCGGCGGTAGGCAGCGGCTAAGGCTTGCTCGACAGCTTCCTGGACGACGGCTTCGGGAAGGTTCTTTTCTTCGGCTATCGTTTTAATGGCTAGTGCTAATTGTTTGAAATCTAATTCCATAGTTTCTTCTTTCTTGATTACTTTCTAAATTGTAAGGGCTGCATAATAGGTACGCGGTATACCGTCTCGGTATGAAAAAATCCGACCTGGTGGCCGGAGTAACTCTTATATAGTACGGCCGTCGACGCTGATTGTCAATTGCTGGGTCCGGTGGCTCATCGGGGATAAGCTTGGTACACTAGAGTGATTGAAGTGGAGGATATACTTTTATGACTAAAGCCGTGACCCGACTGTTTCAACAGTTCCAACCCGAACATTACAATTTAACGCTCAACCCTAGCCGAGAGACAATGACCTTTAGCGGCCAACTGCAGCTAACCGGCAAAAAAGTTGGTCGGCCATCGGAGCGCCTTACTTTGCACCAAAAAGGCTTAAAAGTTACCGCTGCCACGATTGTAAAACACGACAAAAAAGGCGACCAAACGTTCTCGGTAGTCCGCATTAATAATCAAGCTAGCTTCGATGAAGTCCGCCTCCACGCCGACGAGCAGCTCTATCCTGGTAATTACACGGTCACCGTGGAATTCGAAGGCGTTATTACCACACCGATGCATGGCATCTACCCCTGTGATTTTAAACATAATGGTAAAAACAAACAGCTCATCGCCACCCAATTTGAATCGCATCATGCCCGCGAAGCCTTCCCTTGTATTGATGAGCCAGAAGCTAAAGCCACCTTTGACCTAACGCTTACCACGCCAGTTGGCGAGACAGCCATTGCTAACACCCCCATCAAAACTCAGACGACAACCGATGCCGGTTTAGTAACCAGCTTCGAAACCACTCCCCGCATGAGCACCTACCTCCTGGCCTTCGTGTACGGCGAGCTAGGTTATCTGGAAGCCACCACCAAAGACGGTGTCTTAGTCCGCACCTATGCTACTCCTGATAACGTCCCCATGACCAAGCACAGCTTAGACATAGCTGTGAAATCGTTAGAATTCTTTGGTGATTATTTCAAGACACCCTACCCGTTACCTAAACTAGACATGATTGCCCTACCCGACTTTTCCAGCGGTGCCATGGAAAACTGGGGTCTGGTTACCTACCGCGAAGTTGCCATGTTGCTCGATGAAGCCAGCGGCTCGATAGAATCTAAGCAGTATATAGCTACGGTCGTAGCCCATGAGTTGAGTCATCAGTGGTTCGGAAACCTCGTGACTATGAAATGGTGGGATGATCTTTGGCTGAACGAAAGTTTTGCAAACATGATGGAATACCGCGCCGTCGATGCTATCTATCCGGAGTGGCACATTTGGGAGCAATTTGTTTCTTCTGAGGGGGCCAGTGCCAAACGGCGCGATAGCCTAGCTGATGTCCAGCCAATCCACTGTGAAGTAAGTCACCCCGACCAAATTAGTAGCTTATTCGACCCATCAATTGTCTACGCCAAAGGTGGCACCGTCCTGTACATGCTGATGCACTACATCGGTGAACCAGCCTTTCGGGCCGGCTTGGAAGCCTACTTTACCAAGCACCGCTTTGGCAACACCCAGGCAGCTGACTTGTGGGCTGCCTTGAGCGACAGTAGTCACCAAGACGTTGGCGCCTTTATGGCCAACTGGATTAATAACCCGGGCTACCCAATGGTGACTATTGATTGGGAACCGGGCTCGGCGACTGCCCAGCTGGCTCAGCAACGTTTCTACAGTGATCCGGCCGCCACCGACAGTGGCCAAGCACCATGGCAAGTACCGCTGGCGGCAACTGCCGATCTGAGCCTCAGTGTGTTACCGACTAGCAGTGCCGAGACCGAAGTTAGTACCACCGATAAAACCCTGCTGCTTAACCATGACGGTCAAAGTTACAGCTTGCCGCGCTATGCCAATGCTCAGCACCGCACCCAAATTAGCAACGCAATTACAGCTGGTGCGGTCGGAACCATTGACCGGCTCCTGTTACTTGATGGCTACACGCTGCTACAGCGTGGTGGCTTCAGCGATACGGTGGATTTACTTGACCTCGTGAAGGCTTATGAGGGCGAGACCAGTGAGAACGTTTGGGGGGCGATTGCCGGGGCGATTGCTGAAAGTCGCCGCTTAATCGAAGGTGACGAGACTAGCGAAGCTAAACTGAATGCCTTAGTCATTACTTTAGTGGAGCCACTGGTTAGTAAGCTTGGCTGGGATGACAAACCAAACGATGATGCCAGTACCTTACATCTGCGTGGTTTAATCATTTCCCTAGCGGCCAGCGCCAAACTGCCAGCCGTCTTAGATGAAGGCGCCCGACGCTTTGCTGGCTTCAGCAAACCCAGCGACCTGCCGGCTAGTACCAGGTCGGTGGTTTACTTTGTGGGCGCTCGCTACGGCGACCAGGCTGACTTTGATAAATTACTTAGCCTACACCACCAATCGACTAACGCCGAAGACCGCGATGAATACGCCGGCGCCCTGACTTCTGTAAAAGATCCTGAGCGCTACCACAAGATTTTAGCTATGCTGACCGGCAGCGACATTCGTCGCCAAGACCTAATGCACTGGTACGTCTGGATGCTGCGTAATCGTTACGCCCGCGCCGAGGCTTGGCAGTGGCTGACCGCCCATTGGGAATGGATTGAAGCCGAGTACGCCAGTGATAAAAGTTATAGCTACTTCGCCCGTTATGGCGGGAGTATCTTTAGCCGCCAGGGAGAGTTGGATGATTTTACGGCTTTCTTTGAACCGAAAAAGTCGATTGTGGCTTTAACGCGAGATATAACCTTAGCCCAGCAAGAAATTGCCAGCCGCATTGCCTGGCGTGATCGCAACGAAACGGCCGTTACGCAGTGGCTGCAAGCCGCCTAAAGGTCACCTAAAAAGTCGATTAGCTCGGTTACGGCCGCTTCAACGCGATTCTGATAAGCGACAATTGCCAAACGACCAGTTAAAATCTCCGGAAACATCACATCGTAACGGATGGTCAGTTCACCCTCGATGTAGCCATGCAGCTCACTTCGATCGGGGCGTGAATAAGCTAACGATATAGGTATCGTGCCAGCATATTGCTTTAGCAAGACACATTTCCCGACTTTCATGGCTTGCAGTTCTTGCGGCGTGGGAGATTCATAGACACTAATACTCTCATAGCCTTCGCTTTTGAATAATTCCATAGACTTATTATAACATGTTTATGTTAGTCGTGCTTTAGAAGGCGTTTTCTATGAAGCCCATGATGGCAAAGGTTGGACCGGACACCTCGATAGCCGATAACACATACTCGCCGTGCCACTTAGTCTCGTCTATCCAAATATGGGCACCACGCGCCATTTGCCGTAACTTAGCACTGGTGATGGCGTCAAAGCCACTACCTTGATCGTCAGTACGTCGATACTTTACTTCCACAAAATGAACGGCGTTATCTTTTTGAGCAATAATATCAATTTCGCAGCGCGGGCGGCGAAAGTTCCGTTCTAATATTAAAAACCCCCGCATCTCCAGATAGGCGCTGGCGGCAATCTCTGCCTTCTTACCGATTTCAGTTGGCGACATGATTACCCATCTGCTTGGTAGCTAGAGTATGCTCTTCGGTTGCAAGTTTCAGCAAAGCCCGCACTGGTTTAAATGATTTACGGTGCAGTTCACTCACGCCAGATTGCTGCAGCGCTGCTAAGTGCTGGGCTGTGCCGTAACCAACATGCTTTTCAAAGCCATAGTCAGGAAAGCCTTTGCTAGCCATGACCATGAACTGGTCACGAGCTACTTTGGCCAGAATACTAGCAGCACTGACGGCCGCAACCGTAGCATCAGCCTTGATCAAAAACTTAGCTTTGGCCTCATTGGGCAGATAGTTATAATTGCCGTCGATAATAACTGAGTCGTAGGGCACGTTAATAGCCGCTAAGGCTTGCTGCATGGCCCGCTGTACGCTTAAGGTGAGACCATACATGTCAATAAAGGCCGGTGCTACCCAGCCTAAGCCATAGGCTACGGCCTCAGCTTCGATTTGCTTGGCTAAAGCTTGGCGTCGCTTAGCTGATAAAACTTTAGAGTCTGCTAAACCAGGAATTGGCTTACCTAATATAACCGCCCCAGCTACTAACGGACCGGCCCAACAACCACGACCGACTTCATCAATCCCAACAATAATCATCTACCTAGTGTAACAGCTAAAAACTCCCTATCGAGGGAGTTTTTAGGCAAGATAGTAAATACTAATTAAGTGCTAGCTTCAGCAACTTCGGCGTCAACAGCGGCCACTTCAGCTTCGACAGCTGGCAGGGTGTTAACGGCACGACGGTCAAAGTCGAGACCAGTTAAACGAGCAGCTTTACCAGTTCGAGCTCGCATGTAGGTCAAGTAGTTACGGCGGACCTTAGAACGCTTGGTAACTTCTACCTGAACAACCAGCGGGCTGTGTAGTAAGAAGCTCTTTTCGACACCAATGCCGCTAGCAATCCGGCGCACCGTAATACGGTTCATATGACCGCCTTTGTTGCCGGTACGAATTACAAGACCCTGAAAGATCTGAACCCGCTCTTTGTTACCTTCGCGAATCTTCTGGTGTACCTTAACGGTGTCACCACTGCGGACGTCGACGACGGCTGGCTTTAAGTATTTAGCTTCGATTTTTTGAATCACACTTTGCATATCTGAACGAGTATACAACATGGCCGTATCTGTTGCAAGCCCCTTTATTTGCTATTTATACTAAATGAAGAACTGTGAAGCATCAGGCGCTGCCGTTCTCTCTCGGTTACTCCGCCCCAAGTTCCCCGAATTTCGTAATCAACTAATGATTCCTCTAAGCAAGAGTTTACAACCGGACAGCCGGCGCAAATCGCTTTAGCCACCTGTTCTTTTCGTAGCTGCAAGCGCTTGTCGTCTTCATCTTCAATAAAATAGTAACTGTCTTTTCCGACGCAGCGCTCCCCATTGGAACCTAATTCGATACTGGCTAATTCGGCATCTATCAGACTGCGGGTTTCTGTTGCTTCTTGCCGCCTTTGCTCAGCTGGCGAGAGGATGGTCCGGAGCCTGGGGGGTTGTGACTCGACTAGTCGCAACTCAGTAAGTGGTTGGGTAATCGCAAATGAAGCATTATGTTCTGGACTCATTAACAGTATTATAACATTTTATCCGACGACACGGAATAGTTCCTCGAGGGTAGTTTCACCACTTACTACTTTCAGCATGCCATCTTGGAGCATGGTATGCATACCGCTGGCGGCGGCCGCAGCTTCGATAGTCTGAGCTGACAAGGCCGTTTCTGGTTTCTCCAATAAAGCTCGTAACTTGTCTGTCATGGTGAATTGTTCACGAATGGCAATCTGACCAGTATAGCCATAGGGATTTTCAGGGGAGCTACCCGGTTTAAAGAGCTGGAGGCCATCGAGATTTGGACGCGGCGTGTCGGGCGGTAGCGTATCCAGCACGGCGTTAATAGTTTGTAATTCTGCCTCGCTCGGGCTGTAGGCCTGCTTTAACGATTCGTCTAGTTTGCGAATTAAGCGCTGCGCCATTACTAGGCGGATGGCTGAGACAAAGAGTGGGTTTTGGCCAATGATGTCACCAAGCCTGGTTAGAGCAGCGGCAGCGGAACTGGCGTGAAAGGTAGTCAAGACTAAGTGCCCGGTTAAGGCGGACTGTAAAGCTGTCTTGGCAGTATCCATGTCGCGAATCTCGCCCACCATCACGACATCGGGATCTAATCGTAGCACCGCTCGCAGTTTCTCGGCAAAATCAGTTTGCTCGGCCCCTGGCTTGGTAGAGATAGAGATCTGGGTGATGCCGGGAAACTGGTACTCGACCGGGTCTTCAATGGTAATTATTTTTCGCGTATCGACATTGAGCGTATTGAGCATCGAGTACAGCGTGGTCGTTTTACCGGAGCCAGTCGGCCCAACAATCATCACTAAACCACTAGGCTTAGCGATAATCTCGTCGACCGTGGCCCGCTCCTTACCGCTGAGGCCAAGCCGGTCAAGCGTGTACATATCGGCGTTCATATTAAACAGTCGCATCACCACATCCATACCATTTATGGTTGGCACCGTCTCTAAGCGAACGTTAACATCGACCCGGGTGCCATCGGCCATGGTCGCCTTTTGTGCAATGTGACCTTGTTGGGCTTCGTCGGCCGAAGTTGAAACATTGCCGGCGCTAGCTATGGCGCTAATCAATACCCGGTATTTATCTAAAAAGAGGGTCGCTATGGGGTGCAGCACGCCGTCAATCCGAAACCGGATACGTACATCGTTCGTTTGGGTTTCGATATGAATATCAGAAGCGTTAAGGCGGTGGGCTTGTTCAACCAGATAGGCCAGCATGTCATCAGCTCGCACCTGCTGCAGCAGTGATGAAATCTGCTCCACCAACGTCTCATTGTCGGCTTGATTGAGCTTAATGTCCTGATAGATGACCTGAGCCGGTGGATCATACAGCCGCATATAATCGCTGTAGCCAGTGTCAGAGATAATTGCAAAAGCAATCCGCTGATCTTGGAATCTAGTCCGAATGGCCGTCATAGTTTGCTGCGACGTGGTGGTGGTGACACCAAACATAATGTTATGTTCATCGGCTTGCAATGGAATAATGCGTGACTGTTGCAGCTCCGGGATAGTCAGAATATCTTTGTAAAGCACTTTGTTTTGAATCTGACTGGTGTCAATAAAGTTCATGCCAATAACGCGGGCCCGGCGGGCAGTTGCTTGTTCTTCGTCGAGGCGGGCGTCTTGGCTCATTAAGCATAAGTATAAAGCTTAGGACTATAAATAAGAAGGACTGCGAGACTTTTATTGTTACAATTGGCGGATGAAACAGCTGGTAATCGTGGCCCATAATTTACGAAGCGCTCACAATGTCGGTTCCTTGCTGCGAACCGCCGAAGGGCTGGGTGTTCAAATTATCCTCACTGGCTATACACCGTACCCACTGCTAGCCGCTGATAATCGGCTGCCACATTTGGCGCACAAAATCCATAATCAGATACACAAAACTGCTTTAGATGCTGAATCGCAGCCGATTTGGCAACGCCAAGAGTCAATTACTGATGCCATTAGTCAACTAAAAGCTGAGGGCTTTACGGTTTTAGCGCTGGAACAAACAGCCGCCGCCCTACCCCTGCCAGAGCTCGTTTTGCCGGAGAAGCTGGCCTTAATTGTCGGCCGCGAAGTCGAAGGGGTTGAGCCAGAGGTGCTGGCAGTCTGTGACGGCGCGGTGGTTATTCCGATGTTTGGCCGAAAAGAATCGTTCAATGTCGTTCAAGCCGCAGCTATGGCCATGTACCATTGGCGCTTTGTTGATAAGCAGTAGCAGTATGGTATAATCAGCTTACTAAACACCTAAAAACAAAAACCATGGCCATCTCTACTAAACCAAAACCTAAGGCACCGTCGCATCATAAAAAGCGCCAGGCCGCTCATCACCGTAAAAGTAAACAGTACGTACAGTCGTATTGGCCGTATCTACCGATGCTTTTGGTGGTAGCACTTGGTATTACCGTAAACAGTTTATGGGCCAATCATGGGGTCCTGGGCGATGCCACCGATTACAGCTCTACAACATTATTATCGGACACGAACACCCAACGCGCCCAAGCTCACGAAGCCGATCTGACAATTGACCCCCAGTTAACGGCTGCAGCCCAGGCTAAAGCCGAAGATATGGCGGCCCGCAACTATTGGGCGCACGATACGCCCGACGGTAAAGCTCCCTGGGCCTTTATCACGGCTGCTGGCTATAATTACGAGTTAGCGGGCGAGAACTTAGCCTATGGCTTTGCTGACGCGCAAGCGGCCGTCAACGGTTGGATGAACAGCCCGACTCACCGGGCCAACGTACTGAACGCCGGCTACCAACAGGTGGGCTTCGGTGTGGTTACCACTCCCAATTATCAAGGTAAGGGCGAGCAAACCATTGTCGTGGCTGAATATGGCAAGCCTTCGACCAGCGTTGCGACAATTCGCTTCACCGTACCACCGACTGCAGCTAGCGTGGCTGGAGCCAGCGCCAGTAACAATCAGCAACGAGAGCCGGCAACTCAGCTGGTGTCGCGCTTACAGCTGCTTACCAATGGCCAGCCGACTTGGACAACCTTTGCAGTGACCATGATTGCCAGCAGCGCCCTGTTGGTGTTTGTCATTCGCCACGGGCTGTACTTGCGCCGCCTCTTAGTTAACGGCGAGGTTTTTGTTGCTCGCCATCCTAAAGTAGATTTCGTAATTGTTACCATTGCCACGATTGGTTTTGTGGTTACTCGCACCAGCGGCTTAATCCGCTAGCTACTGAATTTTAAGATTATCAGCGCCAACCAGGTCTCGGAGCTTAAACAGGCCCTCGCTGTCGCGGTCCAGGCCGGCTGGCAGTTTAATAGCTTGACGATTTATCTCGTTGCCGAGCACTAAAACAACTTCCGTTGAGCCTCGGTAATTGTCGAGGGTCTGTTTGAGGGTGGTGAGCAGTGCCTGATCTTTGGTACTGGCGACGCGGATATAGATTCGTTCCGGGGGTGTAACTTCACTCACTGCCTTAGCCCCAGGCCCAATCATTGATCCCACTTTAATTTTTGGTGCTTTCGGCGTCTTTGGTTTGCGCCCAGTCGCTTGATAGGCCGTGGCCTGCTGAGTGGTTATTTCGCGGGCATCATCAACCATAACTTTTACATCGGTACCTATATTACCTTCTCGGTCCTTGGCATTGACCTTACCGCGAATTAGCACAATCCGGTCGCGCTCCCATAGCCCCAGTGTCTGTTGAAAGGCGTTCGGGAATAGGATAACCTCAATTTCGCCTGACTGATCTTCTAGTTTTATAAAGGCCATTTTTTGGCCATTTTTAGTGGTAATTTCACGGACGTCAGTAATGGCGCCACCAATACTAACATTCTTACCTTCGTGCTCGGGTTTAAGGCTGGCGACTGGCACACATTGCTCGCTCAAGAAAGTGCCGAAGGCATCAAGCGGATGCTGGCTTAAATACAGTCCGAGTAGTTCCCGTTCCCAAACTAGCTGATCGCGCTTATCGATAACGGTAGTTGGTGGCTGCAAATCCAGTTTGGGCATCTCGCTAACACCACTGTCATCAATACTATTTCCAAAGATGTCAGTCTGGCCACTACTAGCTTGTTTTTGGACGCGGCTACCAAAGGCCTGTAAGACATCCAGATTATGCAACAAGGTCGTTCGTTCACCGTAGCGGTCAAAGGCACCAGACTTGATAAGGCTTTCCATGGCCTTGCGGTTGACGGCCCGACCATTAACGCGTGTCAGGAAATCTTCAATGCCGGTAAACTGGCTCTCGTCGCGGGCGCGCAGAATCTCTTCGACGGCTCCGGTACCAACGTTTTTAATGGCCGCCATACCGAAGCGAATCTGCTTGGTACCCGGCACTACCGCAAACTCCAAAAATGATTCATTAACATCGGGTGACATAACGGTAATACCCATGTGCTTACACTCGGCAATTTCAATTGCCAAGCGATCGGTATCGTCGTAATCACTGGTCATAATCGCCGCCATAAAGGCCGCTGGATAGTGCGCCTTTAGAAAGGCCGTCTGGTAAGAAATCAAACCGTAGCAAGCGGAGTGTGACTTATTAAAACAGTAATCAGCAAAGCCGAGCAAGTCCTTCCAAAATTTCTCAATCACCGGTTTAGGCACACCGTTAGCCACGGCGCCATCAATGAACTTAATTTGCATCTTCTGCATCACATCAAGCTTCTTTTTACCAATCGCCTTACGCAGGGTATCGGCTTCACCACCAGTAAAGCCACAGACGTCACGCGAGATCTGCATCACCTGCTCCTGATACACTAGGACACCAAAGGTAGTCCCTAGGGCTGATTCCATCAGCGGGTGGGCGTATTCTACCTTCTCTAGACCATTTTTGCGCTTGATAAAGCTATCGGTCAGACCAGCCGATAAGGGGCCGGGGCGATACAGGGCACCCATAGCAATCACATCGTTAAACTCGGTCGGCTTCAGCTCACGCAAATAGCGTTTCATGCCGGCGGATTCAAATTGGAAGACACCGGTGGTGTCGCCGCGGCCTAATAGTTCAAAAGTCGCTTGATCGTCGAGCGGGATGGCCGCCAAATCGATGTCTTCGGTATGAACGCGCTTAATGATACGCAGGGCGTTTTTAATAATCGTTAAGTTACTAAGCCCTAAAAAGTCCATCTTCAGCAGCCCGAGCTCTTCAATATGCCCCATTGAGTACTGGGTAGCAACGACGCCTTTTTGGGCCATTTCCAGCGGCACGTAGGTCACTAGTTCGGCTGGGGCAATCACCACCCCACAAGCGTGCACGCCGTGGCTACGAATTGTGCCCTCCAGCGCAATTGCCAGATCGATTACTTGCTTGGTGGTTTCACTGGACTCGTACTCGCGCTTTAAATCGGCGTCTTTGACGACACTGACTTCCAAGGGGATATGTCGTCCTTGCACCGGCGCTGGAATCATCTTAGCCAGTCGATCAGCTTCAGCATACGGTACTTGCAACACCCGGGCGACGTCACGCACCGCGTTACGGGCCGCCATCTTACCGAAGGTTACAATGTTAGAAACGCGGTCTGAGCCATACTTTTGGGAACAGTACTGAATTACTTCGTCGCGACGGTTATCTTGAATATCAACATCGATATCAGGCATGCTGATACGATCGGGGTTTAAGAACCGCTCGAACAACAGACCATAGGTAATCGGATCTAAATCGGTAATGTGCAGCGTGTAAGCAATAATCGAACCGGCCGCCGAACCACGCCCTGGACCAAAAATAATACCTTGGTTTTTACCCCAATTAATGAAGTCCTGAACAATCAGCATGTAGCCGTTAAAGCCCATACCGTCGATAACCCGGAGCTCATACTCCGTCCGCTCCAGCACCACGGGGTCGAGCTGGGCTTTTACCTGCTCAATAGTAAGAGCTGATGCTGCAGCAAGGTCTAATCCAAGATAGCGTTCGGCTAAGCCCCGGAAGACTAGTTGGTCTAAGAAAGTTTTTTCGGTTTCGCCTTTCGGCACCGGAAATTGAGGAATGAGGATTTTACCGAGCTCAATTTCGACGTTACAACGCTCCGCAATCACACGACTATTGGTAATGACTTCTGGGTGCTCACTGCCCCAGCGTTCAATAATTGCTTCTGGTTCGGTCACATGCAATTCAAAGTTACTGAGGCTCATTCGTTTTTCATCACTGAGGAAGGCGCCGGTTTGGACACACAGTAAAATTTCGTGGGCCGTCTGATCGACGTGCCGTAGGTAATGGGCGTCACAGGTAACGACACAGGGGATGTCAAGTTCGCCACCGAGTTGGAGGGTCTGTTCGGTAACCCCGACTTGCTCGTCCCAACGGCTAGGGTGATCTTTATGGCCATGATCTTGAACTTCTAAGTAGTACCGATCGCCAAAGACTTGCTGATACCAGGCGGCGGTGGCTTTGGCCTGCTCGTACTGGCCGTTACGTAAGCTATCGCCGACTTCACCACCAATACAGCCGCTGAGGATAATCAGACCTTCGTTATATTTCTCAAGAATTTCATGATCAACCCGCGGCTTATAGTAGACGCCTTCCAGATTGGCGATTGTGGAGAGCTTCATCAAGTTTTGATAGCCCTGGTTATTCATAGCCAAGATTATCAGGTGATAATAGGTCTTGTCCTTGGTGGCGTCACGATCATGGCGCGACCGGGCGGCCACATAAGCCTCCATACCAATAATAGGCTTAATGCCGTTAGCGTGGGCTTCTTTGTAAAACTCAATTGTGCCTGATAGCGTACCGTGATCGGTCATTGCCACCGCTGGCATGCCGGCATTTTTTACGTATTCAATAAGTTTTGGTACTTTAGTCAGGCCATCCAGCAAGCTATATTGCGTATGGTTGTGCAGATGGACGTAGTCCGCCGCTGTTAAAACTGGATTAGCCGCCACGTGTACCCTTTAGCGTTAGTTATAGCTTTAAGTATACAGCTTATGCCCAGCTGCGTCCGGCCTAACATTTACAACGGCTACGGCTAGTGGCTACTTTTTAAGGTAGTCTTTGATGTGATCAATAGCGTGCTTCGCATCGGCCATGGCCTTTTTTAGATCTTTGTCGCTGGCTTTGCCATTTTTTAGGGCACTCAATACCGTAGCGGTCTTGTCTTTACTGTCTTTTGAAAGATCAACTAGCTTACGTAATTCTTTTTGCGCCTTACTGCCAAGGTCATCACCTTTGCCTTTAGCTTCATCTACAAGGTTACCTAATTCTGTGTGTAAGGTGTTAAGTTGAGCTTCCATATCACTCGCATTTTTACCAGCCGCTTTCAGGAATTCCTCGCGGGTGGCTTTACCACTTTTTGGGGCGGTCAACAGACCAGCTAAGTAACCGGCAGCACCGGCTACGGCAGCGCTGGCAGCAATTCGTTTTGCAGTCTTCATGGGATGTGCCATAGGTTCTCCTATTTCTTTCTATTTACTAGGTCAACAATATTTTTAATAACCCGTAGGGTGGCCAGTGGGCCAGAAGCATTTTTTACCACTTCAGCCGCGGTTTCGACCGAGTCGACCACCTCTTCGGCCTTGAGCACAATCCGCTTAACGCTTTTAACGAGCTTAATAGTCAGCACGGTGAGTGCAATGGCGAGCCCCAAGAACAGGGCTAGGAAGACTGACAGAATAATGAGCAGAACGGACTGAGTAGTTGTCATAGTAATACCTTAGTGTTAGTTGTTAAGTATTACTGTAACTTTTTTCGCAGGAACTGCAAGAGCTCCGGCCCGATATCATCACGTTCTAAGGCAAAAGCAACTGCCGTTTTTAAATACTCCAGCTTGTCACCGGTATCATAGTAGGTGCCATTCGCTATTTCACAGGCGTGAAAGCCGAGGCCATCATCTATCATGGTTTGCATGATTGGTTGAATCATCAGCTCACCACCGTCGTAAGCCGCAATGGCGTCTTCGATGTAGCTGAAAATATGGGGTGTGAGCAGGTAGCCGCTGACACTAGCCATCGCCGACGGCGCTTTGGCTTTACCGGGCTTTTCAACAATCTGATTCACTTTAATAATGCCCTCGGCCAGGCTTTCGCCAGCCGCAAAGCCGTAACGATCATACTCAGCATCATCTTCAACGCGCTTACAGGCCAAAATAGAGCCGCCGTATTTAGTGTGGGCCGCAATTAACTGCTGCGTTCGGCCAGGGCTGGCTTTAAAAAAGTCATCGGCAAAAGTGTAGATAAATGGTTCATTGCCAATTAAATGAGAGGCGCAGGCCACCGGCGTAGCATTACCGTACGGCCCCTTCTGGCGCACATAGATAAAGTTTGCCATGTTACTAATAGCTTCGACTTCACGCAACAATGGCTCTTTCTTAGCACCGCCGGCCTGCAAGTTGCTAACCAAATCCTGATTAGGCGTATCGAAGTGATCTTCGATACTCCGCTTATTAGAACCACTAATAATGATAATGTCTTTAATGCCGGCAGCGACGAGCTCCTCGACGACATACTGAATGATTGGCTTATCAATTAGGGGGAGCATTTCTTTAGGCATGGCCTTAGTTTGCGGCAAAAACCGCGTGCCAAACCCAGCCGCCGCAATCACGGCTTTGGTAACTTTAGGAGTTGGGGTGGTAGACATCAACCCTCCTTAGGTAGCGCTAACTGCCGTTTAATAAGTTGTTGAGCGAGGGCTGGATTAGCTTTGCCTTGGCTCTGCTTCATAACTTGACCAACCAAGAAACCAATCGCTTTCATTTCGCCGTTTTTGACATCTTCGGCGGCTTTCGGGTTGGCGGCTAGGACTTCTGTCACGATGGCAGCAATCGCATTTTCGTCTGATTCTTGCATGAGGTTTTTGCTGGTAGCAATTGCTTCCACATCGCCACCCTGCTGCTGAAGTACAGCTAACACCTCTTTGGCAGCCGTGGAGCTGAGTTTATTATCGGCAACCAACTGGGAGAGCTTGATAAGCTGTTCGGCAGGGGCAATCGGCGCCGCCGTTACGGTGGGTTCTTCATCTGTCGGCGTGTTGAGCATGAGCCAAAACGCGATACGGCGAGCATGCTCTGGTCCAGCAGTATCGAGAATCTGAGCCACTAGCTTAGCCGACTCTGGCACCGCCAATATATCGGCTACCACCTTGCCGTCAAAATCGATAGCTGCAAATTTTGAGCGGTAATCATCTGGTAGTAGCGGCATGTCGGCCTTGATAGCCGCAATAAAGGCTTCGTCGAGCTCGACGGGAGGGATATCAGGGTCCGGCATATAACGATAGTCATCGGCGTTCTCTTTGGAACGCTGGCTGAAGGTGGCCTGCTTATCGTCGTTCCAGCCGCGAGTTTCCTGGACGACTGACTCGCCACGCTCCAGGACGTTAATCTGGCGCTCAACTTCGTAGTCCACAGCTTTTTCGACTGACCGGAAACTATTCAAGTTCTTAGTTTCGGAACGGGTGCCGAGTTGGTCAGTCTTACTAACACTGACGTTAACGTCAAAGCGCATATTACCGTAATACAAATTGGCTTCCGAGACTTCGGCGTAACGCATCCGCAGATACAGTTCGTAGGCGTAGGCTTTGGCTTCGGCACTCGTATGCATATCGGGCTCACTGACAATTTCTAGCAGCGGTGTACCCGCCCGGTTCAAGTCGACTAAGCTGTAGTCAGTTCCGGCGGGATGGGTACTTTTGCCGGCATCTTCTTCCATGTGGGCTCGGGTAATACCGATGAGCTTTGGCTGGCCGTCAACTTGGATAGTAATAGCACCTTTACCAATAATCGGCTCGTCAAACTGGGTGATTTGATAGCCTTTTGGCAGGTCAGGATAAAAATAATGTTTGCGATCGAATTTACTAAATCGTTCCGGCTCAGTTCCAAGCGCAAAGGCGGCCTTGACGGCCAGTGTTAAGGCTTCTTTATTGAGTACCGGCAGCGCTCCTGGCAAACCGAAATCAATATGGCTGACGAGGCTATTAGCCGGAGCTTCCCGAGCGTCGTTACCAACTGCCGAAAACAACTTAGTGTTGGTCTTAAGCTGGACGTGACATTCAATGCCAATGGTGGTGGTGTACTGGGCTTTGAGCTTGGGGTCGATCATTTGGTCGCCTCCTCAACTGCGGCAGCTGTTTCAGTTGCTTCAGGTTCGATAATAATTGTCGCTGGCACTGTTTCGGTTGGTGCGGTAATAATCTTGTCTTGGAGGGCTCCCAGATCTTTCAGCGCCTGACGAAAACCACCAAGGGCTTCAAGCGTGTCTTGTTTGCTGATTTTAACCAGTCCATCATCGTGGATACGGTTGTAGAGCTTATGTCCAAACCACAGTGATTCATTATTACTAAAAGCATGTTGGGCGCTGACTAAGCGCTCGCCAGTTGTTTTACCCTTGTAGTGACGGCGTTTTAAGACATCATCGAGTAAGCGATCAGCATCGGTCACTGCTAAGTGCCAGGTTTTTTTATCGGCACAGTGCTTTTGGACAGCCTGCCACTTGTCTGAGCAGCTGGATGTATTTATTTTTCTGGGGCGATACTTTAGCACTAAACCTACAATTATAAGTAAGAAAACTAAACCAGCGCCGGCATAGATATAGGTTTTAATATTCATGCGATTAGCTCCTCAGCGCCTTTAGCAAAAGCTAGTAATGCTCGATCTGCCCGCTGCGCAGCCATTAACTGCAAGCCAACTGGTAAACCGTCGACTGTCCCAGCCGGTAAGCTAATGGACGGCACGCCCACTAAATTGGCGGCCACGGTGAGAATATCAGTTAAATACATCTTGAGCGGGTCATCAATGTTCTCGCCAATTTTAAAGGCCACATCTGGGGCGGTTGGACCAACTAAAATATCAACTTGCTCGAAGGCAGCCATAAATTCGTTTATCAATTTCGTACGGACCGTCTGGGCTTTTTTGTAGTAAGCATCATAGTAGCCGCTGCTGAGGACATAGGTACCAATCATAATTCGACGCTTGGCCTCTTTGCCAAAACCGCGCGAGCGGGACTGTTTGTAGCTTTCGTCGAGCGTGGTAGCATCGCTATAACTAAAGCCGAAGCGTTGCCCATCGTAGCGACCAAGGTTACTGCTAACTTCGGCTGGACATAAAATGTAATAGACTGCTAAAGCCGTCGGTAGGCTGGGCAAGCTTAAGTCAATAATTTCAGCACCAGCGGCTTTGAGCTTGGCAATTGCAGCTTCAACTTGTTGTTTAACCCCTGGCGCTATGCCCTCCGCCAGATACTCTTTAATGACACCAACTTTTTTACCGGCTATGGTAGCGGATAAGTGGTCATAACCAGCGACGTCTTTTTCAATAGTTGTACCGTCCAGTTGGTCGCGGCCGGCCATAACATCAAGCACTAGCGCAGCATCGTCCACCGACATTGTTAGTGGCCCGATGACGTCGGTGCTGCTGGCCATCGCCACCACACCCGAGCGGCTCACCAGGCCATAGGTTGGTTTATAGCCGACGGCGCCGCAGTAACTGGCCGGCAGACGGATTGAGCCACCGGTATCGGTACCGAGGGCAAACGGCGCCATAGCGAGCACAACGGCGGCAGCTGATCCACCGGAGCTACCACCGGGCACGCGAGTCGTATCGTGGGGGTTTTTAGTAGTCATAAAATCGCTGTTTTCAGTACTAGAACCATGCGCAAAAGCATCGAGGTTAGCCTTGGCGACACAGATGGCACCCTCAGCTTCTAGTTTTTCGATAGCGGCTGCCTGATAGGGCGCTGTAAAGCCCTTCAGAATGTTACTAGCTGCTGTGGTTTCGGCGCCGTAAACTAAGAAATTATCTTTGGCTATAAATGGTACGCCAGCTAAGCGACCAACTGCCGTGCCAGCACTCACTTGGGCGTCGATGCTGTCAGCTCGAGCCAAGGCACGTTCATCGAGCGAAACAATAATAGCCTTGAAATCAGCTTGCTCGGCAATAGCTTTGAGTGAGCGCTCGACCAGCGAGCGGGCAGTTGTACGACCGGCTTGAACATCAGCCGCTAAGATTGTAATTGCTGGCCACTGTTCCATAACTAGCCAATCATCCGTTTAACTTTTAGCTGGCCGGCTTCGACGGCCGGGACATTGGTCAATAAATCGGCAACCTGGTAGCCGTAATCGACAATTTCATCATCACGGGTCACATTGGTTAAGCCAGTTACCTGATTGGTCGGCGCCAAGCCGGAAACATCAACCGATTGAAGCATTTCGACATACTGTAAGATTTCGCTTAACTCCGTAACATATTCAGTGATTTCGTCTTCGCTCAGCTCAAGCCGGGCTAAATTAGCTAATTTTAATACGTCATCGCGAGAAAGTTTGCCCATGTGTAAGTACGATTGTACCAGACGACTAGTGATTTTACCGCTATTTTACACTGAAAATGGCCAGCAAAATAATCTGCTTTACAAAGCCGTAACGTAAGGACTATGATGAAGAAAAGTGATTATGTAAATAAAAATATATGGCTACTCCCGCTCGCTACGAACAATCGGCTTCCTGCCAAACAGCAGTCGGCGAAACAATGCCTCCAACACTTATCCTCCCCCGTCAACGTGATGGGGGTTCTTTTTCAACTGAATATACTGCCGGTGCTAGCAGCCCAGCTAGCCTACCTTTCTCCTTGGAAGTGAGTGATTGGCAGGAGCTGCCGAATAGATATGACGTTGGTGTGGGACTTACCGAGACCTCGCTGGTGACAGTAGCTGATACCGACAGCAACTTTAGAAAACCATCGCGTTTTATTATTCGTAAAATCATTCCCGATACCCAACGCTTTGCTACCAGCGTCGATATGATGCCGCCGCTCGGCACGCGCGTTAACGGCTATAACACTTACATTGCCCGTAAGCTGGCCCAACAAGGTATCCATACCCGGATTGTCGGTACCAATCAGACCAAGGGCTACAGCATGCTCCACGATACCCAGGCCACCATGGCGATACTACGAGCCGATGATCAACGTAGCTTTCTGGGGGCAGCCAGTTGCACACCCAACACTTCTTTAGATCTTGGCTACTCGATGGGCGAAATGAAAGCCTTTGCCAAACAATCATTAGCGCCACAGTTTGGTTGGAATATTGTCATGAATAAAGGTATTGATCCCTGTGTGGCCGAACAGCTGGGGTATAACCAGCTAATGACCAAAGAGATGCTATCGTACTATTTAGCCGATGCCGCCTTGGTGCCGAAGAATATATTTCATAACATTTTAGAAACCGGCTTAAGCCAAACGGTGGCCCGCTCCCGCCGTTGGATGGGGACCGTCAGCCTGGCACCCTGCTTTGCCTCCAACACCTATGATAAATGGAGCACGATTTTAACCGGCGAAGCTGGTACCTTTCTCAAGCATGCCGCTAAAGACACGCCAGTAGTACTCCATAGCTTTGATGGTAGTAAATTAAATCATCGCGATGCGTTCGAAGCGCAGTTAGCCGATTTTCCCAATGCTAGTTTTGTCCATGAAAAAGGTCGACACTTGTCAGCCGCCTGTGCCAGCGCCGTCGGTAATTTAGTCCGCAGCATCGGCCTATCTCTAGAACTGATTGAAAGTGGCGCTAGCAAACGCGACATTGTCGAGGCCAGCAGCCAGCCAATCCTGCCCCGCCGCTAAGCCTTTATTGTTTCGCTTTAATCTGTTCGATTAAATCACGCAGCTCGGCGGCTTGTTCAAATTGTAAGTTTTGGGCTGCCAGTTCCATTTGGCCCGATAAATCTTTGATGAGTGATGAATATTCGTCTTTCGGAATCTTATTAAGATTGAGCTTTGGCTTTTTAGCATCCAGCTGCGCTTCGGTATTCATACCAGCTTCCACAGCTCGGTTAATGCCGGTTGGCGTGATACCGTGCTCAGTATTGTACGTTTCTTGAATGGCGCGGCGGCGGGTGGTCTCGTCAATAGTGGCTTGCATACTTCTCGTAACTCTATCGGCATACATAATAACCCGTCCCTCAACGTGCCGTGCCGCGCGACCAACGGTCTGCACTAAGGCCTGTTCGCTGCGTAAGAAACCTTCTTTATCAGCGTCTAAGATGGCGACGAGCGACACTTCTGGCAAGTCCAGGCCCTCGCGTAGCAAGTTAATACCGATTAAGACATCGTAGACTCCTAAGCGTAAGTCTCGCAAAATGTCAGTCCGGTCGAGCGTATCGACATCGGAGTGCAAGTAGGCCACTTTAATATTAAGTTCTTGCAGATATTCGGTTAAGTCTTCACTCATACGCTTGGTGAGGGTCGTCACTAACACCCGTTGCTGTTTGGCAGTGGTAGCCCTGATTTCTGCCAATAAGTCATCAACCTGGCCCTCAACCGGTCGAATCTCAATTGGTGGGTCTAACAGACCGGTTGGCCGGATAACCTGTTGTGCCGGGGCTGGCGACCGACTCAGTTCGTACTCGGCCGGCGTGGCCGAGACGTAAACGACTTTATTGACGTGGCGCTCAAACTCGGTAAAGGTCAGTGGGCGGTTATCAAGCGCACTTGGCAAACGAAAGCCATGCTCCACCAAGACTTCTTTACGAGCCCGGTCGCCGTTATACATGCCCCGCACCTGTGGCAGCGTCATGTGGCTTTCGTCAATCAGCAGTAGGTAATCATCGGGGAAATAGTCCATCAACGTGGCGGGCTGTTCGCCAGGTTCGCGGTTCGTCAGATAACGACTGTAGTTCTCAATACCTTTTACGAAGCCGGTTTCTTCCAGCATTTCTAGGTCATAGCGGGTGCGCTGCTCTAGACGCTGAGCTTCTAACAAGCGACCATCGAGCTTAAATTGGGCCAGCCGTTCTTGCAGCTCGTCCTGAATCTTGCCGAGGGCGACCTTGAGCTTATCTTGCGGGGTGACGTAGTGCGAACTAGGAAACACCCGTAGGGTGTCCAGTGTCTTTAGAATTTCACCGGTTAACTGGTCAATTTGGGTGATACGTTCAATTTCATCGCCAAAGAAGTCGAGCCGATAGGCCAACTCTTCACCGGACGGGAAAATATCAACCACATCGCCGCGCACCCGGAAGGTACCACGGTGGAAATCAATGTCGTTACGCTGATACTGCATGTCAGTTAAGTGGCGCAGTAGCTTGTCGCGCTTACGATTTTCACCCTTAGAAACTTCCAGCGACATGCCGCCGTAATCCTCTTTAGAGCCAATACCGTAAATACAGCTGACACTGGCCACAATGATGACGTCTTTACGGCTTAGCAAGGCATCGGTGGCAGCGTGTCGTAAGCGATCAATCTCTTCGTTAATCTGACTGTCTTTTTCAATAAAGGTGTCGGACCGAGCAATGTAGGCTTCGGGTTGGTAGTAATCAAAGTAGCTGACGAAGTAATGGACGGCGTTGTCGGGAAAGAAATGCTTGAACTCGCCGTACAATTGGGCGGCTAGCGTTTTATTATGGCTCAAAATCAGCGTCGGCTTCTGCGTATTCTGGATTAAATTAGCCATAGTAAAGGTCTTACCAGAACCAGTAACGCCCAGTAGTGTCTGATGCTGCAGCCCCGCTTCTAAGCCAGCCGTTAGCTGCTTGATAGCGGCCGGCTGATCGCCAGTCGGCTTAAAATTGGCTTTGATTTCAAATTTGCTCACACCTTATTGTAGCAAGCTCGACTATTTGGACGGCTGTAATCCCTTAAATGCTTGGAAGAAGGCCTGTTTTGTGTTGCTCGTTCCGGCACAATCAATCCCATTGCCGGTGGAGTATTGGTAGACGTAGCTGTTAATTTTTTTGAAGCTGTCAGGATACTTACTAGCCGCGCTGGCGGCTGCTAGCGTATCAACACCATAGTCAACCGTATCAGTCAGAGTATAGCGGGCGATAGCTTGTTCAGAGAGTGCCTCATGGCCGTGTAAGGCCTGAGCAATCTGCATAGCACAAGCATGGATAGTTTCATTTTTAGCCGTCGATAAGTAAATCGTATTAGGTGATTTTGGATCAAATCGGTAATTAGCCGTCGCTATGGTATTACTTACCGGCAACGACACGCCCCATTGCTTAACCGTTAATAGGCCATCACGAGCTTCACCGTTTGGAAACGTGCGAGTTGCCGCTCGTGGCGGCTGCACCTGTGACGAGGCCTCAGAAAGGTTATTAACCTGGTCTGTCACTCGCTGAATATAGACGCCAACAAATATGACCAGCGCCAGAATCACCAGCAGCAGAATTTTTTCAGTCAGTTTATAGCCAGTTTTGGGATGTGATTTTTTCATTACTGGTAGAGGTTTTTATATTTAACGTGCTCAACGTCTAAATGAGCCGTCAGTTCCCGAATTAGCTCGTCGGAATCTTCATGGAAGGTTACCATGGCCCCGGAACGCAACGGGTGAGCTAATCCCATTAAAGTTTGAATTTCTTCACTGATGCCACCTGCCCCCTGCAAGAAGCCAATCGGGGTATCAGTTTCCATAGCAATCGTAAACTCGTGCAAGGTCCCGAGCCGGCCGCCAATGCTGACAACGGCATCGCTGGAGGTAATCAGCAGCGTGTCGCGACCAACATAGTGCAGCCCAGAATAGAGGATAGTGTCGTAGGCCAACGTTGGTAGCCGATATTTCATAACGTGTTCGATTTTACTGGCGGCCGGGCTAATTCCAACGCTCATAATGCCGCCAGCTTTTTTGTAAGCTTCGGCGGCATAGTTAGGCAAGCCAATGGTAGCCCCGGTCATTAACGAGTGACCGGCTTTAGCTATCGCGATGCCGAGTTGGGCAGCCAGCAGCTTACCTTCTTCGACGCTGTCGCCTTTAGCGGCTCCTGATACACAAATTTGATACATAATTTATCCTTTCATCTTTAGGCCATCGCCGGAGCGTATGTCAGTTGGGGTTGTAATGCCGATAATACGGTTTGTTCGACGATGTGCGGCTGCAAATACTGTAGCTGCAGCTCATGCCACAGTGATTTCTGGAAATAGCTATGCACCCGTTGCTCAAACGGTAATTTATTGCAGACGTTGAGCGCGGTATCGATGATATTAAGCGACACTGCTTTTTGGTTGTGTAGCATGCCAATATGGCTACTGTGCTGCCAGAAATGCAGACTTGGTTCAATAAAGCTCATGGCTTGCTCTACACCATGCCAGGCCAGATCGTCGAGCTGAATGTGTGGCTCAAACAAATCCTCACGGAAATGTTGTTGTAAGCGCGCATAGTAGCGCTGTATTACCTGCCAAGACACTTGCTTATCGAGCAACTGCGCCTGGAGCTGCGGCTCTGAAGTGGCAATCGACTGGACGATAGTCCCAAAGTCCGGTCGAACCTGGCACAACTTAAGATAGGTACCGCTGGCTCGCACTTCGTTGAGGGCGTGCAACGCCAACGCTAAGCTGGCAGTAACTGCCCCGACTGGCGCAGCGGCCGGTAGTGGTAGCAAGACAATCGCCCCCAATTCTGGAAAGGCTAATAAATTGTGTTTTTGGCGGGCTACACTGTTAGCCGATAAGCTGAGCCAGCGCCGCGAGTTAGGGTGAACGATGGCTAGTTGACGAGTTTCGAAGTTACTGGGGGTTAATTTTTTGTAACGATCAAACAAATGCCGCTGCCATGATGGCGATTCGGCAATAACGGCGGCGGCCATAATCGCCGCCATCGGTTCCTGCTTCAGCATGGAATCGATAGACCGATAACCTAGTTGCTTCATGACTTTCTTCGGTGGTTGGGCTTTAATGAGCTGCTTAAAGGTGACCGGTTTTAGGGCGTAACAGTTAGTTTTAATCGGTAACCGTTCTAAAGCATGAGCCATGCCGGCGACCACATCGGCTTCGGCCGAAATGTGCGTGGCGGCGCGTGTCCGCAGGCCTTTGATTAGCTTAGCTTCATCGGCTTGTAGCTTGGAATTTAGGGCCAGATATAGCTCTTGAGGGGTTGTGTCGTGCGGATCAAGCCCGAGCTGCTGCAGCTTGGCCTGCAAGCTGGCGTTTATAGCACTGGTCAGTTTTATATCAGCGCTTGGGTTGCCATGGGCCCGTTCCAGGCCGCGTAAATGAAGCCGGAAGAACGGCTCGGGTGCTTGCAGCGATTCTGACAGGAAGCGGGTCATGTCTTGGTCTCTTTTGTTTTAAACGTTAGCTCTATCTACAGATTACCATAATCACCATGTTTTTAACACGTTGATAGCGGTAATTACTGCATTGGCGTAGCGCGGTACCAATCTGGTGCGTGGCGTAGCAAGTTTTCGAGCTGCGCTTCTGGTAATAGGCCATTTTGAGCGCCAACGTGCTGGACCACATTCATCGAGTTAATTGGTGCCCATTGTAAGGCGCCTTCCAGCGTATTACCCTTGGCTAGCGCGGCCACGAAGGTCGAAGCAAAGGCATCACCAGCGCCGGTTCGTTCAACTGGTGGGGCTGGGTCGGGATACAGTGGCATTTGTAAACGGGTATGGCCATCCGAGGCGTAAGCGCCCTTCGGGCCATCTGTAATGACGACAATCTTGGTGCCAATGCTATGCAAACGGTCCATCAAATCATGAACGTTATCGTAGTCACCGCCGGTTACAAAGACAGCTTCTTCGCGGTTCAAGACGACAACTTCGGCTCGGGCGTATAATCGTCGCAAGCGCTCAATGCCAGCTTCCATTTGGAAAGTACCAGGTTGGAAGGCTAATTTCACCTCCGGATTAGCCTCCAGCCAATCAGCAATCTGATCAGAATAATCTAGGGCGTGTTCGGAGATAGAACTAAAGTAGACCCAGCGTGGAACCTCACTCGGGCGGAGGTGCGGCCAGTGGTAGTCGTACTCTTCGTGCTTAATTAAGATAGTCCGCTCTTCCTTGTACCACAAGACGTAGTGATAGTTGCTGTTCTTGCCCGGGTTAACGCGTACAAAGCGGTGATCGACGCCGTTTTTTTCGAGAGCAGTTATCATATCACGGCCAGCTTGGTCGCCACCAACATTGGTAACGAAGGCGGTGTTGAGGCCGAGCCGTGCAAACGAGACCGCCGCGTTAGCGGCATTACCGACCGCTTCTAAGACTTCGACGTGGTCAAATGGCAACTTGGTGCCAAACTGCATGGCCAGCCACTTGCCATGCTCATTAGCATAGGTGTGTGCTTGGTCATCGATTAGCTTAATAAAAGCATCGGTAACAATATCACCGATACAAATTACATCTGGTTGTTGCGCCACTCTATTGTTCCCACCACTTTCTAATTATTGTTATGCTTATCTGCCTCTATTGTCCCATACTTGGGTGAACTAGAGCAACTACCTAGCCAATGACGGCTTTACCGGCCGAACTGAAGTCGACCAGCTTGCTCTCTACCACCGCCTGGACAGCAGGTACGACATGCTTCCCTACCAGTTTGGCGGTCGCGTACTCATCGGGATTGTCTTTAAGGGCTTGTTCAAGCGTCGTGCGATAAACATAGCGCATATCGGAGTTAATATTAACCTTGGTGACACCAATCTTAACCGCGTCGCGGAAAAAATGGCCGGGAGTGCCACTACCGCCGTGCAAGCTGATATTGCAGTCGCTGGCGTCACGCAGTAGCTGTAACAGTTCTAAATCTAACACCTTGGGTACCGGGTATTTACCGTGCAGGTTACCAATGGCGGCAGCGAAGGTATCGATGCCGGTGCTTTCCACAAAGGCCCGCATGCCATCAGGCGTGCTAAAGGTCTTTTTGATTTCATCATAATTAATATCTTCGGTGTGGACATTGCTAGAACCACCAAAGTAGTGTGGCTCGCTTTCTACCAGGGCGCCGGTCAGCTGCGCATACTCTACAACCGCCCGGGTGGCATCGGCAATCGTTTCATCGCTGGCGTCATGATCGGCCTGGGAAACATCAATATGAATGAATTCAAAACCGGCTTCAATACCGTCCATGGCCGCTTCGACGCTGGGACTGTGGTCTAAGTTAACGTACATTTCAACGCCGTATTCAGCTATAAAATTATCAACCATATCACGAACCGTGTCGATGCCGATGTCATCGACTTCGCCTTGGCTCACTTCTACTAGCACGGGAGCATTCTTAGCTTTGGCAGCTAGCGCAACGGCTTTTAAGGTCGCTTCGTCATCAAGATTAAAGGCCCCAAAAGCCCAGTGCTCTGCTCGGGCTTGGGCCATGCGAGCTCGAGCTTTATGACAGTTATAGCGCATTTGGCGAAGAGTTTGAGACATGAGGTTTCCTTACGGTTATTTTTTCTTATCGATAACGTGATGGGCGGCTAAACGGATGTGCTTGGCATCTAGCCCAAAGTGTTCTAACAACTGATTTGGCTCGCCCGATTCTCCAAAGTGATCTAACATGCCAATTCGTTTGAGGGGCGCCGGGTGATTTTCGGCCAGCAACTCGGCAATCGCCCCGCCTAAACCGCCAATGACTTGGCCTTCTTCGGCCGTGACAACACAACCAGTTTTTCTAACGCTCTTTAAGATGGTGTCAGCATCGAGCGGTTTAATGGTCGGTACGTGTACCACCTCGGCCTCAATACCGTCTTTAAACAGTTGCTCGGCCGCCAGCAGTGCCTGATAGGTCATAGTGCCGGTAGCAATAATAGTCACGTCACTCCCCGGTTCGTAGACATAGGCCTTGCCAATTTCGAACGGTGTTTTAGCAGTAGTAATGATGGGGGTTGCTTCTCGGGCTAAACGGAGGTAGTTAGGTCGACCATCTTTAGCCATCGCCATGGTAGCCCGTTCAGCCTCTAGGCTGTCGCCGGGTACAATCACCACCATGTTAGGTAAGACGCGCATCAGGGCGATATCCTCCAGCATTTGGTGCGTCGCGCCATCGGGACCAACGCTAACGCCGGCGTGGGAACCAACAATCTTAACGGCTCGCTCGTTCAGACAGGCGGTGGTCCGGATCTGCTCCCAGTTTCGGCCCGGGCTAAAGGCGGCGTAGCTACTGACAAATGGAATCTTACCCATCGCCGCCAGCCCCGCACCGACGGTTGCCAGATTTTGTTCGGCCACGCCAATTTCTACAAACCGTTCGGGAAATTCGGCCTTAAATAAGCTCATTTGGGTTGAGTCAGTCAAATCGGCACAGGCTGCCACGACATTGACGTCGAGCTTGCCGGCCGCTAGTAAGCCGCGACCAAAGCCCTTGCGGATTGGTTCGGCTGTTATATCGGCCGATAAATCAGCTAAGTGTAGATTGCTCATTGGGTTTTCCTCGACATTCGGAGCGCGTGGGTAACCGCGCAAATTACTAATAAAACCGTGCCGATAAACAGTCCGATGATAATCAGATCTGATACGTCAACCGAGTGTTTGCCACAGGCGCTGACTGTTAAGCCGGAAGTGTTAATCGAGCATGAGCGATAGGCTGATATATCGGCCACGACCATACCGCCGGCCGGAATCAGTAATAACAAGCTCACTAACGCTCCGACCCAGCTCCAGACAATAGTGCTAATTGGCCGGCGCTGATAGGAGTACTGATTGATGCCAAGGCTATTCATGTTCGCCCCTAATCTTGCCGCCTAAGGTGCGGAGTTCGTGTAAAGCTTTTTTTGCTTGCTCGTGATCCGGCGGCATGCCGTGCCAATGGAAGTCACTTTCCATGAAATCTACGCCCTTGCCGGGAATGGTATGGGCAATAATCATGACCGGCTTTTCGGCAATAGTTTTAGCCATAGCACAGGCGTCGATAACGGCTTCGATATCATTGCCGTTAACTTCTAAGACGTGCCAACCAAAGCTTTCCCACTTACCTTTGAGATTCTCGAGCGGCATAACATCTTCGGTGGGGCCGTCAATTTGGATATTATTACGATCGATGATGCCAATGACGTTATTGAGCCGATACTTGCCGCCGAGCATGGCTGCTTCCCAAATATTACCCTCGTTAAGCTCGCCATCGCCCATGACCACATAGACCCAGCGGTGGGTCTGCTTATCCATCCGCATCGCCAGCGCCATACCGCAGGCTTGACTGAGGCCACAGCCTAAAGGTCCACTGGTTGTTTCCATACCCGGTAGTCGGGTCCGTTCGGGGTGGCCTTGCAGGCGTGAGCCGAATTTGCGGAGCGTCAGCAGCTCTTTAACGGGAAAGTAGCCAGCATGCGCCATCGCAGCGTAGCGAACCGGTACACAGTGGCCGTTACTCAGTAATAATATGTCACGATCAGCCCAGTCAGGGTTTTTAGGATCGTGTTTTAAGACATCGAAATAGAGAGCTGTAAAAATATCGGCCAAGCCAAGGGGCCCGGCGCTATGACCGCTACCGGCGTGTTCCAGCATTTTAATGATATCTTTGCGGATATCATTAGCGATCGTCTCTAATCTGGCGATTGGTTGTTTTTTCATGTTAGCTACGCAGTACTGCCTCTAGTTTAGCATAAGCGCTAGCGGGATCACCACTGTTTTGGATGTAGCCCCCAACATTCAGGATTTCTACGCCGCCAGCTACCAGCTGAGCGACGTTTTGATCAGTAATACCACCATCCCAAGCTATTTCGACATCGGGGTGATGCTGGCGAATTTCTTTAGCTTTGGCTAAGAGTTCGAGATTAGCACTGCCACCGTGGTGCCCCAGATTGCCGCTAAAGATTAGTACTTGATCAAAGCTATGCATAATCTGTTCGGCATAGGCTACTGGCGTAGCTTGTAGTAATGCCAGCCCGGTCTGAATCCCAGCTTTGTGTAATTCTCCGGCAAAATGCATGTGATGCACGTGAGCTTCGTTATGAACGATAACCATCCGTGGTCGCAGGCGAATTAAATCGTCAAGCGCTGTCATTGGCTCCTGATACATCAAATGAATATCAACCGTAAACTCCGGTGGCCACCAAATATGGTCTAGGCCGGGCGAAACTGTGGGTGCCAAGTGCCCATCCATCAAATCGATGTGAATGTGTTTAGCAAACGGCCGCAGCCGCAGCAGCTGTTCCTTATAGTCATGCTCGTTAAAGGCTGTGACTGTGGGACAGATGATTGCCATATTAGGTCAGCTGGTCAAGCTCTTGCAGCCGACGGATAAAGCGCGGTGCGCCCGCAAACGGCGTTTGCATAAAAGTAGTTACAATTGATTGAGCTTCATCAATTGATAAGTAGCGCGAGCTCAGACACAACACGTTACTATCGTCGTCATTTCGGCTAGCACGGGCTTCTTCTAAATTCCAGCACACGCTAGCGCGGATGCCCCGGAACCGATTGGCCGCCATCGCCATGCCCTGGCCACTGCCGCAGATGAGTAAACCGCGGGCATTCGGGTCGGGGTCAACCAGTAGATCGGTAACGACCTTGCCGGCGAATTGCGGAAAATCGTCGTTCGGATCGATAGAAACGTTGCCGTCATCGATAACTTCATGTCCAGCGCTCTGCAGCGCATAGGTTAAATCTTGTTTATATTGGTAACCGTTATGGTCGGCGCCGATGTATATTTTCATGGCTTAAGCGTGCGTGTGACTTTGATCTTTTTGATGTAACAAACGACCAATATCGGCCACATTCTCGACCAGACGGTTACTGTAGCCCCACTCGTTGTCGTACCAGGCCACGACTTTTAGCATGTTGCCGGCGACGACAGCGGTTAATTTCAGATCGACGATGGCCGAGTGGCTGTTGCCGATGAAGTCACTGCTAACTAGTTCTTCTTCAGTTACCGCCAAGATACCTTGGTAGTACGGTTCCTTTGCAGCCTTTTTAAAGACTTCATTAACTTCTTCTACCGAGACGGGCTTCTTGGTAATAATGACGAAATCGCTCAGCGAGACGACCGGCGTCGGTACACGCACACTCAGGCCGCCAAAGATGCCCTGCAAGGCTGGCAACGCCTGACCGGCGGCAATGCTGGCGCCAGTCGTGGTTGGCACGATGTTTTCGGCAGCATTACGGCCTTCGCGGAGATCTTTCGATGGTGCATCTTGTAGTTTCTGGCTGGCAGTGTAGCTGTGGATGGTGGTCATCATAGCTTTTTCAATACCAAAGTTGTGCTCAATAATGGCCGCCACTGGGGTAATACAGTTGGTAGTACAGCTAGCATTGCTAACAATCTCGCTGGCTTCGGGCAGCTGGTCTTCATTAACGCCCAACACAATCGTGGTGGCGCCTTCGCCCTTGGCGGGCGCGCTAATAACTACCTTATGGGCACCGGCATCAATGTGTGCTCGGGCTTTGGCTGGATCAACAAAGAAACCAGTTGATTCGATAACAACATCAATTTTGTTAGTTTTCCACGGTAATTTAGCGGGGTCTAGCTCGGCAAAGACGCGGATGTGCTTACCGTCGACAATAATCCCGGTATCGTCAAAACTAACCTCGTGCTGATAGGTGCCATAGTTGCTGTCATGCTTTAACAGATGCGCTAAAGTTTTTGTATCGGTTAAGTCGTTGAGAGCCACGACTTCCATGTCACTGCGTTCGAAGGCGACCTTAAATGCGTTACGGCCAATGCGACCAAATCCGTTAATTGCGAGACGTGTTTTCATGAGCCCATCCTTTGGTCAGTGTAATTTGTTTCTAGGTCTATTGTAATTAGCTTAAGCGTCTTATGCAACCGCTGTAAACTCGAGGCAATCAATCGCCGCCTTATGCGGCTGACAATCTGTTAAGTCTAAAACGGTGGTCTTGGAGGCACAGACCATGCCGATATGCTCCGGCAATTGGGTAATGTCGCAGGGCGAAATTCTTTCGCTACTTAAATAGTAGTAGCGCGTAAACCACTCGTCGCCGTCGCGCTCACTAACACCGTAGTGGAAGGTGATAGGCTCGGATATTTCAAAGCCAGTTTCTTCTTTAAACTCCCGAAGCGCGGCTGCTTCCGGCGTCTCGTTGTCGGCCACACCGCCGCCACTAAAGTCCAAATCACCAGCCCGGCTTTTAGAACCGAGTGGCCGGATAAAACCATAGATGTGGTCATTTTTATCACGCACTACTAAGCGAGCGGTTTTTCTGATCGGTAATTGTTCCATAATTTAGTTTTCTGGTTGACTGGCTTCTGGTGTTGGTAGTTCAGGTATTTGCGATAGCGCGACAATGCCATTGAGGGTAAATCGATACTGCCGGGGTGGCGTCATAGTGTGGCCATCGGCAGTTAATGCTTCCACGGTCAAACCTCGGTGCGATGTGTTAACAACCTTATTTACCGGTAGGACAAATAGTTTCCGTTCCGTCTCAGGCGTCGTAAATCTATAGGCCGGCACGAAACTCAGCTTTTGTCGGCCAGCTGAGTCTGGTTCCTGTACGGCGACGCCGACAGTACTGGGGAATCCTGATACCGAAATAAATTTTCCAACTAAGCCGCCAAGAGCATCTCGCAAACTGTTATGGAGAACATCTAGGTTGTGACGAGCCTCGACGTATTG
Organism: Patescibacteria group bacterium; assembly: GCA_030271625.1. GTDB lineage: Bacteria > Patescibacteriota > Saccharimonadia > Saccharimonadales > UBA4665 > UBA4729. Next base: position 566,226 of record JARXKN010000001.1, on the reverse strand, counting down.
GTCCAGAAGTTCGGTAATGTTAGTCTCGGTCGGAAGATGTTCGGTCATGATTAGGCTTTCTGGTAGCGCTCAATAGACTCGGCAATGATAAGCTTGGCAGCTTCGGCATCACCCCAGCCCAAGACTTCGGTAGAGCCCGGCTTTTTTAAGTCTTTATAGTGCGTGAAGTGTTCTACAATCTGCTGCTGCCAGCGCTCCCCTAAATCGGCCAGTGAATTTATACTGTTGCCGGTATTGCGATCGTCAGCCGGTACTAAGACAACCTTGTGGTCGGCTTCGCCATCATCCACAAAGTTTAAAATACCGATAATTTTGGCTTCTAGCCAGACGCCGGTTGGAATCGGCTCGGCACAGACTACTAGCGTGTCTAATTCATCGCCGTCCTCGTCCAAAGTCTGCGGGATAAAGCCATAGTTTACTGGCTTGGCGTAAATTGCTGGTTCAACACGGTCGAGCATAAAGGCGGCCCGCTTACGGTCCCACTCAACTTTTAACATACTGCCTTGAGGAATTTCGACGACGGTGTTAACGACGCCATTTTGATAATCACCGGTTTCCAGAACCTGGTTAAAGTCAGCCATAGGTACTCCTGTTATTTCTTCAACCGCCATTGTACACCTTAGATGGTCAAATTGTCATGAAATGTTTTTGGTTTGGTACACTGGAATGATGAAAATTATTGGTCACCGCGGTGCTAAAGGCTTAGCCCCAGAAAATACGGCTGCCTCATTTGAGAAAGCTATCGACTGTGGGGTTGATGAGATTGAGCTTGATGTCCGCGTCAGCCGGGATGGCGTAGTCGTCGTGCAGCATGACGCCGAACTGCATGATCCAGCCGGTAACCATCTCAGTGTCAAAGGCAGTGATTATGCGACGCTGTTAGCTCACAAACCAGACCTAATGACGTTTACCGCTGCCATGCAGCTGATTAACCGGCGCGTCCCGGTGTTAATAGAAGTCAAACCCGATGTCTCGACAGCACCCGTCATCGCTGAAATTACCGCTCTCCAAGCTAACGGCTGGTTGGATGCCGACATGCTCCTCGGCTCGTTTAGTCAGCCGATTCTGCGTGAGCTCCACCAAGCCCTACCGACAATTACCAAAGTCGTAATTGAACGCTGGAGTGGCGTCCGGGCTACCTGGCGGGCCCGCCAAGTTAATACCAAACGACTTAATATGCAGCAGCTGTGGTTGTGGTCGGGTTTTATCCGCGCTATGCAACGTAATGGCTATCAGCTAGCTCCCTACACTTTGAATGATCCACACAAAGCTCGGCGCTGGGCCAAAGTTGGCATCTACGCCGTCATTACCGATTTCCCTGATCGTTTTCAGCCTAAGGACCATTAGCTGCTACACTGAAACGATGCAAATAACGTTTAATCATTTCGAGGACAATACCCCTAGTTGCCGCACGTTTTACTTTACGCCCGAGCAACCATTTGCCTACACCGCTGGCCAGTTTATTGAGCTAACGCTGCCCCATGATAATCCTGACAAGCGCGGCATTAAGCGCTGGTTTACGTTGTCATCATCCCCACCGCAAGCCAGACTCAGCATCACCACTAAGTTTGCTGCTAACGGCGGCAGCAGTTTCAAAGCGGCCTTACAGGAGCTAAAACCAGGCACCCAACTAACAATGAGCAGCCCGATGGGCGATTTTGTACTCCCTAAGATGATTCAGACGCCGTTGGTATTTGTCGCCGGCGGCATTGGTATTACGCCTTTTTTGAGTATGTTCAAATGGCTAAAGGATACTGGCGAGCAACGGCCGATTCGCTTCCTGCAAGCCGTTTCTAATGAAGATGAAATTGGTTTCCAAGATGTGTTGGATGGCGCTCGGCAGCACGCCACTATCGTCGTGTCGCAACCGTCGGCGGCCTGGGGTGGTGAGCGTGGTCACCTGTCGGCCGATTTGATTCTTGGCTTAGAGCCCCCTACCAAAGATAGCCTTTTCTATATTTCTGGGCCAGAAACATTAGTTGAAACGCTAGCGACAGATTTAGCAGCAGCTGGCCTAGATAAACATCAGATTGTTGGCGACTATTTCCCTAATTATCCCGCAGACTGACCGCTAACGGGTCGTGCTTTAAAGGTAAGATGGCCAAAGATCTCATTGGAGTCGTAGCTGATCGCTCCTGACTCTTCGTGTCGGTCGATTTCATATTCTGTGAGGCGTGATAAGTCGGCCGGCTCACCAGCGGCATCGCGGTAGTAGCGCTCCATCCAATAGTACCCTTCAGCATAAATCATAAACTGCTGTCCCGCCGGTGTCTCGAAATGAAGCTGCACTAACCCGTTACCGTCCTCAGGTTCGCTTTCAATATTAAAATCCCGCCATAGCATGTCATCAATACATTCACCAGGCGTCATACCTTTAGTTTTGATAATCTCAAGAAGTCTAGGCAGTTCATCGGGGTTCTCGCTACTGCTGTAGCCTGTGGTACTGATAGCTCTAACATGCTGTGCCCACGCGCCGGCTTCTAAGGGCAAACCATACATTTGCAGTAAACTATTAACGCTCTCGACAGCTTCTTTTTGACGGGCATTAATATCACCAATCGCCGCTTCATACCTATCAAGCCAGACTTCGCCCCAATTACCCGACTCAAATAGTTCATGGTCGATGTTCGCTTTGCTCATCCCGCCCACTGTCAGCTCGTGGCTGGTGGTTTCATGTGTCATAGTCGTTTATTGTAGCAGACTAGTTCTGAATAGGGTGCGGTTGGCCTTCGAGATACTCGCGCATTTTCAAGGCTGCAGTGGCACCTTCGCCAGCGGCGCTAGCAATCTGCATGGTGGCACCAGCTCGGATGTCACCGGCCACGAACACTCCTGGCATACTGGTCATCATACGATCATCTGACTTAATGAAACCAATTTCATCTAACTCAACTGGCGTATCCTTTAGGAACTGGGAGTTTGGTTCGAGGCCAACAAACACGAAAACACCATCCACTGCCAAGTCTTTTTTGGTGCCGTCTTCAGTAATTACGACTTTATTGACAGAGTTATTCTCACCAACGATTTCATCAGTTGTGGTATTCAAGTGGATGGTGATTTTACCGTCGTCAACAAACTTTTGCAGGTCTTTTTGTAAGACATCACTGGCTCGCATCTTAGAGCGTACTAATAAGTCGATATGGGTGGTAAAGCGAGTCAGGAAAATCGCTTCTTGAACAGCTGAATTACCGCCACCGACAACCACTATCTTTTTATCACGGTAAAAGGCGCCATCGCACGTCGCGCAGTAGTGCACGCCACGAGCATAATACTCAAGTTCGCCCGGCACACCAATTTTCTTGTAATCCGAGCCAACAGCTAGTAGAACAGCTCGAGCCAACATATCACCACTAGTAGACGACACTAGGGTTTTGTCGCCTTGTGTTTTTAGACCCGTCACTTCACCGAGTTCAATTACGGCGCCAAACCGTTCGGCTTGTTTTCGTAAATCGTCAGCTAGTGTCAATCCGGCAACGCCATCAGGAAAACCTGGATAGTTATCAATTTTATCAGTCACAGCTGCCAAGCCACCGACGACACCGCGTTCAAACAGTAAGGTCTCGATATCTTCGCGGGTGGTGTAGATGGCTGCCGTTAAGGCGGCTGGTCCGGCGCCGACAATGATAATATCGTGCTCTGGTACCACCGGCGTAGCAGTTTCGTCGGCAGCTGGTCGTAAATTGAGTTTTATCAGTAGCTCATCATTGCTCGGTTCTTGCATAATACTGCCGTCGGTAAAGACGACTGTCGGCAGGGTGTTTCGACCATCTACCAGTTCCAGCATTTTAGCTTTGGCAGCAGCGTCTTCATCAATATTTACGTAGGTGTAGGCCACATTATATTGATCAAACAAGGCTCGGGTTCGGTGACAATCACCGCACCAATCAGCGCCATACACTAAAATACTATCACTCATATCGCTCCATTCATTTATAGGTTTTTTCAGAAAATTAGGCGACTGCGGGAGCCAGCTTGGCCAGGTTATAACCAACAATCACTTCTTGGCTATCATCATTCTTAGTCACTACCGTAACTGGCACGGTCATAGCGCCGCTGAGCGCTAAAGCTTCAGCCTGGCGGTCCGGGTGTTCATCAAGATTAACTTCTTGGTAGCCCACGCCCTTAGCGCTTAGGTATTTTTTTACCATCTGGCAGTAGCCGCAGGTGTTGGTGGTGAAGATGGTGACGTTTTTGGGCATGAGAGACCTCTTTTTGGGTTTATGTAATTGCTACTTATAAGTATATATAGCGCTTACGGCTAATGCAATACGCTATATATTGTGTTTTTTAGTACAAACTACCAATTATCGCTTGGTAGCGTGAACCGTCACGTCAAAGACTAAATCAGAGTTAGCCGGGATGTCGGCACTAGGAGATTGTGAGCCGTAGGCCAGCGCAGCTGGAATAAACAAGCGACGAGTTCCACCGACTTTCATACCGGGAATTGCTTCTTGCCAACCTTTGATTACGCCGCTCAAACCAGTCGTAAATGGCTGGCCGGAGTCCAACGAGCTTTGAAACACCGTACCAGTGGTAGCTAAGGCGCCGGTGTAATCGGCCGTTATGGTGTCACCTTTTTGAACTTCTTCACCAGTGCCTGGTGTTAGATCTTCGCTCTTTAACTCTGAAATCGCGCTTACTGGCGTGTAGTTCGCTAATGGGTTGCCTTGTAACATCTTGGTGCTCGCTTTCTTATTAGTTGCTGGTGTGGTTGTCGTCTTATTCTGTTGCGTCGCGCTGTAAATTACGGCAATAGTCAGTGCCGAAGATGTGAACAGGAACAATAATGCCCCAAACAGCGCAAAAAAACGTGTTCGTTTTGCTGCCATGTAACTCCCCTTATTTGTTGTTAAACCAGTATAGCATCGAACTCGTCAGCTGACACGGCTAGCTGTTGATAAGCAGCTCGATTGGCGCTGCTGGCCAGCCAGCAGTAGCATGGGCAATGAGCGTGGCCTGCAGCTCTTTGGGCTGAAATACCACGTTGGGAAGGTCACTCAGCGGTAACCACATCGGCGTGTAAAGGTTCTCACCCTTGGCGTGAATCAGGGCTTCGGCCGAATCAGCCGCCAAAGCTGGCTCGCCGCTGACGTAATCGCAGGTGTAGATATACTGCATGCCGTAGACATCACCAGCATCCTCGATAATTACTAATTTTGGATTGGTAATTTGTAGGCCAGTTTCTTCAGCGACTTCACGATACAAGGCCTGCTCCGGATTTTCGCCGTAATCAATGCCGCCGCCAACTAAGGCATAAAATTGTTGGCCAAACTTATTACGGTGCATTACCAGCAACGACTGATCTTTGATGACAATAACTCGAACTGCTTGACGCATATTATCCTTTCAGCTCGTAGGCTTGTAGTTTTTTCTTGGTGGCTTCAGACGATCCGGTTTGTAAGGCTAACAATTGAGCATAAATACCGCCACTCTTGGCTAATGCAGTCGGGCTACCAGTCTCATCGACGGTACCATTGCGGATGGTCACAATTTGATCAACAGCTTGGATAGTACTCAAACGGTGCGCAATAATCAGCGTCGTCCGGCCGCGCATTAAACGCTCTAGCGCTTCCTGCACCATCCGTTCACTCTTGCTATCGAGGCTGCTGGTGGCTTCGTCGAGAATTAGAATCGGGGCATTTTTTAGGAGCGCCCGGGCGATCGCTAAGCGTTGTTTTTGACCGCCCGACAGTTTAAGACCGCGCTCGCCAATTTGGCTCTCGTAACCATTTTCAAATTTAACTATAAATTCATGGGCATTGGCGGCTTTGGCGGCGGCCATAATCTGTTCTTCGGTCGCTTTCGGATTGGCGTAGGAAATGTTTTCACGGACCGTGCCACTAAAGAGCGCTGGCTCCTGAAAGACGACGGCGATATTGGCTCGGAGCGAAGCTTGCGAGACGTTACTAATAATTTGGTTATCAATGGCGATACTGCCGCTATTAACATCGTACAACCGTAGTAGCAGACTGGTAATGGTGGTCTTGCCTTCACCGCTCTCGCCAACGAGAGCAGTTTTAGTACCTGGCTGTAACTCGAAGGAGACACCCTTTAGCACCGCTTGCTCGTCGTAGCCAAAGACGACATTGTTAAAACTAACGGCCGCCCGAGACAGCTTGAGGGTGTGGTCGCTGGGCTTATCGTCAATTGACGGTTTAATCTCCATTATCTCAAAATAGTCTCGGCTATCGGCGACGGCGCGTTGGAAGTTGTCGACCATAAAGCTGATGGTAAAGATTGGTATCCGAATTTGAGCGCTAAATAGAATTAAGGTCACGACATTACCGGGTGATAATTGACCATGCACCGCTTGCACAAATATAAACAAGTAGACCGCGAAGAAAATAACATTTAAGACAATTCGTCGATAGAAGTCATTAACATGCCAGTGCTTGGACTGGGGTTTGTTAATGTCGATAACTTTTTTGTAATGGTGGTCAAAGAGGTTGAGTTCTCGTTTTTCTTGGAGATAGGTTTTAACGACTTTTACCTGATTGATAACCTCTGCAAACCGCCCATTAGCGATGTCCAGATTATCATTTTTTTCAGTTTGGTAGTGCTGCCATTTAGGGCTGCTGCGGATAGTTAGCAAGATATAAATCGGGTACAGCGACGCCAGAAGCAAGCCGACTTGCCAGCTGTAATGAAACGCCACCGTCAGTGTAAAGATGGTGGTGAATATCAGCTGTAAGAAGTTGTTAGTAACGAATTGAAAGAAGTTGGTGATTTGGCTGATGGAGCGGTTGAGTCGATTGATAATTTTACCGGTCAGCTCAGTATCATAAAATTGCTGCTGGAGGCTAAGCAGATGCTCATAGTAGCGGTGGCTGAGGTAGTAGCTAAGCCGGGCATTGAGTTGGTCGCCAATGTAGCCACTAATGTTAGAGAAAATATTTGAAAAGAAATCGAGCAGGAAGATGGCAACAGCAATTACTATCAGGTTGTGTAAATTAGCGTGGGTTCCCTGTCGTAATTGATCAATTGCCCAACCGGTAAGCAATGGTTGTAGTACTCCCATGAGCGCCAACAGCACTGTAAAGAAGCTGATAGCAATGTAGAACGGCCATAACTGGCTAGTGAAGCGAACAATGCGCCAGATGTTTTTCATTGCTTTAAGTGTAGCAAGCCGGCAACCGCCGACCAAGCAACTGTTTTACCAGCCACCACCACCGCCACCGCCACCGCCACCGCCACTGAAGCCACCGCCGCCGAAGCCACTGCTGTTAGAGCTGCTCGGCGCTGCAAAAGTAGCGTTCATTTGCGAGCTGAAACTGCTCTGAAGATTATTTGCTATATACAGCGCGCTGAAGGTATTGATATTACCGCTGTACCAATCTGGTGGCTGAGTATATAAATCTTTACATTGTTCAGCCCAGCCTTTTTCAACCCCGAGCGCAACCGCATACGGTAGTAATTTTTCGAATAGCTCGACTGTTTTTACCGGCTCGTTGGTCTGGGTGTAGGCTGCATTCGGTGACTGTAGCTTTTTATAGCGCTCAGCTTCAGTAACTTCTAAAAATAATTTAAGCCCGAGGCAGTGCTCTAGCGCTGCAACGCCGTGAGCGGTCCGGGCCGGCATCTTTCTAGCAAATAGGATACAGATGAAAATTGCGATACCACCACCTAGAATCCAGTAGACGCCGAACGGTTTAGCGCCATAAGCAGCCGCAAGGAATAGCAATATCATTAACAAAACGAGCACTGTTGATGATTGCGTGGGGTTGCGTTTAAAGTAACCACCGGCGGTTAACTGTTTACTGACTGCAGCTCGCAGATCGAAAGCAATCGCATAGAGCGGCCCACCAGAACGTCCCCTCGACGATAGGCTGGCAACCTCGCCAACGACCAATTGTGGAAACAGTCCGCTGATAAGGCTGGATTCGTAGGCATTCAATGGTGAAAGATCATTATTTACGAGTTCCAAGCTATAAGTAAGACTCTTTTTGCCTAACAATCCTTCGTGCTGGGCTTCGATAATTTTTATATACTTACGAACTGCTAAATCAATAATAGTGGCAGTGATGTCACGGCTATCAACGCTGAAATCCATAATCGTGCCAACTTCTATCGGCTTGAGGCTGCCGTAAGGTTCATACTGCGGAATAATTATGCCCCGCCCCTTGGCATCACGGCCTTTTTTGCGCCACAGCAGAAAAGCTAGCATAAAAGCCAGCAAGGGTAGAAGCGTTACTTTGATAACCCTTGGCGCATACGTAGCTACAGTATCGTGCCAGGTGTAGGCAGCAAAGGTTCCCTTAGCGTAGGCAGCCACGTAGGTGAGTGTTTGTCGGGGCGATAGCGGACCCGACTTGGCAGTAAGTCCGCCATCAGGATTGACGGCTACGGTGCAATTAGTATCAGTCGAACCATAAGCACCCACAAAACAACGCGGACCTGATTTGGTTGAAATTCCATCGGCGGTATGGAGTGTTACTTGCACATCCTGCGTTAACTGCTGCCATTGGTCGCCATTAACATCCCAATACAATTCGTCATGGTCGGGATAATTACTGATGACGTTGTCATAGCTGTAATGAATCTTATATTCTTGCGGGCCAGTGACCGTTTGACTGGCACTGCCAATCTTTAAAACAGTATTGCCATTAGAGCCATAGGTTATGAAATTGGCGGGTGCGCCAGATGGTGAACTGACCGACAAGACTTGAAGAATTAATGTATGTCCGTGGTAAGTTTGCGGCAGCGCCCGTAATAGGCCGTGATTATTGTCCGTAAAGTTAACAGTAATATCTTCGGTTATATCGAGATGACCGTGTGGTGTATCTCGCGATAGCGTTTGATCCGACGAAAATTTAGTTATTACAAAATCGTTAACATCGGCATAGCTGCGCGCCGGGGCCCCTACCATCCCAAATATCAGTATTAAACCTGCTAAGATTCCCAACCGCAGGCTAGTCTTCATTACACTCGTTCTGCCTGTAGCGCTTGGTGAGCTTGGTCGGCTAAGTCGGTCATAAACTTTGAGACTTCGGCTTCAGTCAGCGTCCGGTCATGGCTAGCTAAACTGATGCGAATCGTTATTTGTTTAAAGTCTGGTTCTTCCGGTCGTTGAAAAATATCAATTGGCGTCACGCTGGCTGCGATGTGCTTGTCCTCGAACGCTGCCAAGCTGTTGTAGGCTACATGCATTACTTGGCCGTGGGTGACTTGAGTTGGGACCCGTAAGCAAATATCTTGTTCTAGCTTCGGATATTTTGGCAACGGCTTGTAGCTTGAGCCGGTGGCTTGGACAGCCTGCAAAGCCACGACATCCAGTTCAAAGCCAGCACTAAAGGCCGGTAGTTTAAGGGATTTTCGAGTCGCTTCATTGTACTCGCCAATTGCCCCGACGAAGGCTTCAGCCACGTAGACTGCGGCCGCCCTGCCCGGAGCATAGTAGCTGCTAGTGTAGACATTTAGCTCTGGTTCATCGGCCAACGGGCGCAGGCTAATGGCCTGGTTGCATTGCAGCTCAGTTAGCAGTGTTGCCAAGAAAGTTCGCGCTTGATAGTAAGCCGCGCCCTCATACTGCTTGGCGGCTTTGGCGTCAGCCGTCACTACCAAGGCTAACTTTTCGTCCTCGACTGGTACGCCTTCGGCAGTCAGGCTGTCAGGGCCGCCTAGGCTATGCGTCTTACCAAGTTCAAACAGAGCGAACTGATTATAGCCGGCTCGGATATTTGAATTTACTTTTTCCAATAGACTCGGCGTCAGACTCAATCGATAATACTGCAAATCCGGACTAAGGGCGTTCTTGATACGGTAGGCGTGTCGCTCATCTTGGCCGACTTTAGCTAATAGATTACCGTGTACAAAACTGTAGGTTAACACTTCATTTGCCCCCGATCGGAGTAAGGCAGTCCGAATGGCAGTTTTAAATTCCAGCAATGGATTCTTTGCCGCCGGTGATAGATGACGAACCGCTAGTTCGAGCGGCAACTTATCGAAGCCGTACAGGCGACCAACTTCTTCAACAATGTCTTCTTTAAGGGCAATATCAGTTCGCCAAAACGGCACGGCAATTTGCAACTCCGTAGTATTATCGGCAGTCGCTTGGACAATAAATCCAACATTCGACAGCAGACTAACCACTGCATCGGGTGTAAAGCTGTGGCCTAAGCGCGCGTTTATGAAGCCTAACGACAACTGCACGCTATTGGTTGTCGGCCGATCAATAACCAGGCCAGGCGCCACGGCGTCAAAAACTACACTCGCCACCATAGCCCCATCGTGTTGGCAGATATGTTGGGCTGCCGCTAGCAACACACGGTCATTTTGGAGCGGGCTTTGGCCCTTATTAAAGCGGGTAACGGCTTCGCTAAACAAGCCATGCGTCATACTGGTGCGGCGGATACCATACATTTCAAAGGTCGCGCATTCCAAAATGATATTTTTAGTATTGGCATCAACTTCAGTGTTCGCACCGCCCATAACCCCGCCCAGTCCGATGGCTTGACGGTCGGTGGCTATCACAACCGCACCGTCACGCGGTGTGACTGTTTTGCCACTGAGCAAGGTAAGTTCCTCGCCTGGCGCCGCTAAGCGGGCAACCAAGACAGCACCGTCAGCGTCACTCAAGGCAGCTACTTTATCGTAGTCGTAGGCGTGCAATGGCTGACCGGTGAGGAACATGAAGTAGTTAGTGGCATCAACAATGTTATTGATTGGTCGTATACCAACACGGCTGAGATAGGTCTGTAATTGCAGGCTACTTGGTTTGATGGTAATACCACTGAGGGCGACGGCCATGAAGCGCGGTACCGCTTCAGGAGCATCACTGCGAACCGTTAGCGGCAAGCTGGTGGCTGGTGAATCAAGCTGTTTATGGTAGGTCTGAAACCAATCGGGCTCGTTAAATTTGTGGCCTAAAATACCGGCTATTTCGCGAGCCACGCCAAGAATACCGAAACAGTCGGGGCGATGGGTGAACATCTTGTTTTCAATATCAATAATCTGATCGTTTAAGCCGTAGGCTACCGCAAAGCTGGTGCCCGGAGCTTGTTCGTCTAGCTCTAAGATGCCGTCATGACTGTCGCCAATCGCCAGCTCTTGAGGGCTAGCCAACATACCGTTGCTCATCACCCCTCGTAGCTGACGAGAGCCCAGTACGAACGGATCTTTGCCGACGCTACTCGGAACTGTCGCACCTGGCGGCAACCAAGCGACTGTCAGGCCTTCCCGAGCATTTGGGGCGCCGCAGACAACCTGGACCAAGCCATGTTCATTGCGCTCAACAGCTGTTGCCGCGCCACCATCATCTATCAAGCAAACTTGTAAATGATCCGAGTCGGCTACTGGTTGGCAGCTGACAATCTTAACAATCACGACGTCTTTATAGACCGACTCAAGGTCAATAACGTCTTCGACTGCGCCCAGCTGCGCCCCAATGGTTTGCACTAAGTCAGCAACCGGCGGTAATGGGAAATCTAAATATTCTTGAATCCAGTTGTAACTAATCTTCATTAAAATTGCCTCAGAAAATCTAATTTAGCGGCTTCAAAATGCCGGATATCTTCTATGCCGTACTTCATCATCACTAACCGCTCGATGCCAAAGCCCCAAGCAAAACCGGTGTAGACTTCGGGGTCAATGCCAGCCTCCCGGAGAACGTTAGGGTGGATCATGCCGCAGCCTAATAATTCGATCCAGCCCGCCTGACTACAGACACTACAGCCGGCTTGGTCACAGAACGGACAGCTGAGGGCAAATTCGAAGCTCGGCTCGGTAAATGGAAAGTAAAATGGTTGGGTTTTAACTTCCAGCGTTTTGCCGTAGTAGGTTTGTAAAAACGTTTTGAGCGTGGCTATCAGGTTACCAACATGCACGCCTTGGCTAACATAGACACCTTCTAGCTGGTAAAAAGTGTGCTCATGACGGGCATCGAGGTCTTCGTTACGAAATACCCGACCGGGAATAACGGCGGCAATGGCTTCACCTTGTTCAAGCAGCTGTTTATGCTGTTTTAAAACTCGGTGTTGCATGGTGCTAGTGTGGGCGGGGGCGATGAACGATTTACCAGCAGCATCAGTCTGTTCAGTCATAAAGGTATCGTAATCATCACGGGCCGGATGATTCTCTGGAAAGTTCAGTGATCCAAACATATGAAAGTCATCGTCAATCTCTCGTGACTCTACCGCGGTGAAACCCATTCGATAGAATATATCGAGGACCGTCGAAAGCTCTGTCATCAGCGGGTGTAAACTACCCTGTTCACTGGGCAACAATCGTGGCCGGCGTTCTGGAGCGACATTAACGTCAAAGGGCGCCGTAATGTCGATGGCCGGCAAAGCAGTGCCAGCCACAGCTTGGTCAGTTACCAAGGCGGAGAGTTCCTGGCGGAGACTGTTTACTTCGGCGCCAAAGGCCGCCTTTTGGTCGTTAGGTAACAAACGGAGTTGGTCATACAAGGCCTTTAGTTCGACGGCTTTCAAGATTTCACTTTTTACGGCTAGGTCGGGGAGTCGATTTTTTAGAATTTCGGCGGCCGCGGCTATCTGTTCGTTTTGATACTGCATGATAGCAATAAGTATAACAGCAGTGTTATTTTTGACGATAATAAAACAACTGTCTGCGGCTAGGTAAAATCAGGCAATACAGCTACACTACGTTTAAAGTCAGTTAACAAACAATAAGGGAAACCGCCATGCCGAACAAAGTACACTCTGAGTCAATTGATTTAACTGTACCGGCAACACTAGGGTATTACCTTGATCAATTAGTAGAAGTAGTCTACACCAGCCCCATCAGCGACCGAGTTACAACCTATCTGGGTTTAATCGCGGCCAGGCCAGAAGATAAAGCTAAGCTGACGGTTATTTGCAACAAGTACGGCGGTGAGCGAATATTAACCGTTGCTCAAACCTACACCATTGCAACTATCAGTCAAAGCATAGTCCAAAGACATATTGATGAATTCGGCGAACTGCAAACTATCGAATTTGACGTTCATCCAGCCGATTTAGTATTTGACCCAGCATCTGACCAATACAAGATTACCGCTGTAGAAGCTATTATTCCAGCAGCACTCTAGGCTAAGATTTACTTAGAATTTTTTCCACACCAGGCTTAAACGAGCTGGCCCAGGTAAGGTGGCCGGCGTTACTAGGGTGAAAGCCATCAGCCGCAAACTCATTCCAGCTCCACATTTTTGCATGGGTGGCAGTGTACAAATCGGCATACTGTAGGCCAGATTGCTCACATAACAACTTGATAGTTTTATTAAGTTTCAAAGTTTCAGCTTGTTGGGTGCCCCACATAAAATCGGGAAGGCTGGCAAACACCACCTTATAACCAGCTAAGCTAGTAGTAATTTGCTGGTATTCAGCTAGCATTTGTACCGTCGGGGTGCCGTCGGCTATGTCGTTGGCGCCAATATCGACGGTAATTATATTAGGATGAAGTTTTTGTAACTGCGGCAACTGGTCATGTATTACATCTTGTAATTTGGCACCACTCTGACTAATGTTTATCACTCTGACCGATTTACCGCTGCTCTGCTCAATAGTTTTTGCCACCAACGCGACATAACCGAGGCTGGCTTTGGAGGCCCCAATACCTTGGGCAGCCGAATCTCCTAAGGCTACATAGGTTAGCTGGCCCGTATCAGTAAGCGCTAGTTTATTCCAATAACTAGCCCGTATCGCTACCGACATGCGTAAACGCAGCAACAGGCTGATTTCAACTATGGCAATCAGCAGGAGCAGCCCGACCGCTAGCCAGCTGTAGTGGCTCATATGATGTCGGGTTAGAAAAACGAAGCCGCTGTACAACGATACCGTGGCGGTCAGTAATAGTAGGGTCAAGCAAATGGCAATCAGTACCATATGCTAAGCATACACCTAGAGCTTGCTGTTTCGTAAGAAAGATATTATTGCTTTGTTACGTTATACTGGTAGTTATATGGCAAACTTTTCCTTCGATATTGTTAGTGAATACGATAAGGCCGAGATGAACAACGTCTTCGACCAAGCGCAGCGCGAAATAACCAGCCGCTACGACTTTAAAGGCACACCGGCTGAAATTGATTGGCTAGACGGTGATAAGTCGGGCTTCAAAATTATCGGTAATGGTGAGTGGCAGATTGATGCCATCCTTGATATTGTCCGTAAGAAAATGGCGGCCCGCGAACAAAGCCAAAAATTTCTCGACACTTCAAAAGACGTCACCGAAAGTAACTTAAAAACTACTAAGGAAGTACCGCTCAAACAGGGTCTCGATCAAGAAAAAGCCAAAAAGATCACTGCCCTAATTCGTGAGCAGTTCCCGAAAGTAAAACCACAGATTCAGGGCGATACCGTCCGTGTCATGAGTACCAGCAAAGATGATTTGCAACAGGTTATGCAATTACTCCGTGGTGCTGATTTTGACTTTCCAGTTAGTTTCAATAACTATCGCTAGGCCATCTGCGCTATACTGGTAAGCATATGCAGGATGCGCCCGATCTTCTTACCGCCGCGACCGCCGTTTTAGATATGAATGACCGTGGCAGCTATACGCAGCCGGCGCATGGTCTGTACCCGCATCAATGGCTCTGGGATAGCTGCTTCGTAGCTATTGGTCTGCGACACCTTGACGTCGAACGCGCCAAGGCCGAGTTGCTGAGTTTACTTCGTGGCCAATGGCACAATGGCATGCTACCCAACATTATCTTCCGCGATGACCCGCAGTACCGAACCGATCGTAATATCTGGCGCAGCTGGGTGAACCCCTATGCCCCTAACGATGTCACCACTACTGGTATTACTCAACCGCCCATGTTGGCTGAGGCCGTTGTCCAAGTTGGGGCCAAAATGGCTTGGCCAGAGCGCCGTTCTTGGTATGCCATTATGTACCCGGCTCTAGTGAAGTATCACGAGTGGCTTTACAATGACCGAGATCCTCACCATGAAGGCTTAGTGCTACAAATTCACCCCTGGGAAACCGGCTTGGACAACACGCCACCCTGGATAGCCGAGATGCACGAGCACCAACTCCCGCTTTGGATTTCAGCTATCAGGGTTACCCGGCTGGATAAGGTTATTAACCTGTTCCGGCGCGATACTAAAAGCGTGCCCATGGATGAACGCTTTTCAACTATCGAAGCACTTACTCTGTTCGATATCCAACGCCGGCTACGACGCAAATCGTATGACGCTAATAAGATTCTGGACCACTCCTTACTGACTATTGAGGATTTATCCTTTAACAGCATCTTTATCCGAGCTAACAGCCACCTGCAACAGATAGCCACCAGCCTCAAGCAAACGCTGCCACCGGAGCTTGTTACCAATATGAAGCGCACCGAAAAAGCCCTCGAGGAGCTCTGGGACCCCTACGCTAATCAGTATTTCTCTCGGGACTTTGTAACCCATCGGCTGCTTAAGTCACCGACGATTGCCACCCTCTTACCCCTATACGCC
Source organism: Patescibacteria group bacterium (assembly GCA_030271625.1). Classification (GTDB taxonomy): domain Bacteria; phylum Patescibacteriota; class Saccharimonadia; order Saccharimonadales; family UBA4665; genus UBA4729. Next base: position 550,831 of record JARXKN010000001.1, on the reverse strand, counting down.
GGCACTATTACTGAAGACCGGGCGGCGCAATTAGTCCGCTTGTTAGAGAATGAGCATGCCTTTGGTCCAGCCTTCCCGATTCCGAGTGTGCCCCTCAATTCGTTCTGGTATAACCCGCGGCTGTACTGGCAAGGACCGGCCTGGGTAAACATGAACTGGCTCATTATTGATGGCTTAAAACGCTACGGCTATAAAGATCACGCCGCCGCCTTGACTGAGTCAACCCTGGAAATGGTCGAGCGAGCTGGAAGCTATGAGTATTTCGATCCACGCGACGGGACCGGTGCTGGTGCCGCTAATTTCTCGTGGACGGCCGCCCTAGCAATTGATCTATTTAAAACCCAAAACTAATTAGTCTTCGTCGTCGGTGTTAGGACGGTCTAAAATCAGCGGCTCGACACTGGGTGCGGTTTTGGCAATCTTTATAACGTCTTTATCAATCTTTCTTAGTTCTTTGTGGGCCGTGTTGTAATGGCCGACCGTAACACCCAGTGAGTTGCCAACTTTTTGCATAAAGGTTTCATAGCTCGCAATATGGCGGCCAAGTTCGCCAACTCGTTGCTGAATCTCCTTGGCAGTTTCTTCTATCTGCAAGCTCCGCAGTCCCTGCAAAACGGTCTGTAAATAGGCCATGAAACTAGTTGGGCTAACAATAATAACGTTCTTTTCGCGGAAGGCATACTCAATCATATCGCGGGCACTAGTGCCGGTAGTACCAATCTTATTTATTAGCAGGTCGTAGTAAATTGCTTCGGACGGGATAAACATAAAGGCGAAGTCCATCGTGCCATCTTTTGGTCGGATGTATTTCGCCGTTTCATCAATTCGATTCTTTAAGTCATTCTTGAAGAGCTTAATTAGCGTTTCGCGTTCGAGCTTGTCTTTGGAGCTGACTAACCGGTTATAGTTTTCCAAACTGAACTTGCTATCCACCGGCAACATAATGCCCTTATCGAGCAGGACGACTGCATCACAAATCAGATCTTTGGAGTCATCATCCTTACCGATTTTGAATTGCAGCTTAAAGCGTTCTGGTGGTAAAACGTTCTCGAGCACGGATTGCAGGTGGTACTCACCGAGCACCCCGCGCTGTTTAGGGTTTTGCAGGACGTTTTGTAAGGTCTTTAATTCATCGGTGATGCCGAGCACCTGCTTGTTGGACTCTTTGAGTTCGGTTAAGTTTTGAGTCACCTCAGTAATAAGTTTGGTGCTTTCGCTGAACTGGCGCTGTAGGCTGCCCATCATCATGGCCTGGTTCTTCTCGAAACGATCCCCCAATTGGGTCTGTAAGCCACTCTTAAGACTGCTTATGTCGTCACTCAGCTTGGTCAAATCCTGCTTGAGCAGCAGGGCGCTCTGTAGGTCTGGGCCGGCGGTGGGACGGCGCAGGATTATTGCCAGCAAGACGACTACCGCCACACCCAAAATAATCACCGCTATAATCATAACCTTATTCTAACAGATTACTTTTCCTGAATCGCTAGGGAGCAAGTCACATCATCGGCCGTTAATTCATCGAGCGGACCCTTATGTAACAGATGGTATTTGGCGGCACGCCGACAGGCCGCTTCATGCGGACTGGGCTGGTGCGCTTTCAGATAGGCTTGTCCGAAAACTACTGCTGTAGTGCCAATACCAACGATGAGAATGATCTTAAGCGCTTTGCTCATTAGGCAAACCGGGTGACGACGAACATTAGGGAGGCACCAAGCACCGTTAAGGCAATCGTCCAGCGTGATGAGTTCTCTTCGTGGGCTTGGGGCAAGATGTCGCTGGCGCCAATATAGAGTAAGAAGCCGGTAAAGAAGCCCAGGTAAATAACCAGTTGACTATCGGCTAGCTGGAATAAAAAGGTGGAACCGACGCCGAGGACAGGTGCAATCGCATCGAGTAACAGTAACTTCGATGCCTTCCGGATGCTATTTTTATGGGTTAGCATCAGGCTGACCGTATTAAGGCCATCAGCAAAATCGTGGCCGATAACCGCAATGGCGACGGCGACGCCAACAGCAGTATTAACCTGAAAGCCCAGTCCAATACCAACTCCGTCTAAGAAGCTATGGCCCGATAAGGCTAAGGCCGATAAGACGCCGACCTGTGGGTGCTTATGATCGCCATACTCGTGCTCATGGGCATGGTGAATTAGTAAGCCTTTTTCGAAGATGTGAAAGACGAGGAAGCCAATCACCAGGGCTATCATTGGCTTGGTTGGATCGAAGTGATGTTCCGCCACCAACCTAAATATTTCTGGCAGTAAATCAAAGGCAATAACCCCTAAAATTACACCGGCGGTAAAGCCCAGCACATAATGGAGCCGTTTTAAGTTTTTGATGGCCGTAATGCCGCCAGCCATAGTCGAAACAAAGGTGGCGATGGAAAGTAGTACCGGAATCATACTCATATAGTACTGTATTGTTACAAAAAAGAACCGAGAAAAATATTCTCGGTTCTAGGGAAGCCTCACACTTCCTACTCCCAACTATAGTCTTTCTAGGGCCCGCTCTTTGTAATATATATTACAGCTTAGACACATAAGGGTTACCAGTTTCGTAGAATCTCCAGGGAGTATCAACCGCTTTGCTGATACCAATTCTAGTGGTCTGGGTGACAGCGCTGTCGGGCAAAGCCGGTCTGAGCGTCAGGCTAAACGGCGGCAGTTCTAGATTATGCCCATAGAACGTTTTATCAATTTGTAGCGACTGGCACAGTTTGGCTGGACCATTGGATAGTGCCACGCCAGTCAGGTTGCCGCGGTTAGTACTCATGACAGCTTCACCAGCCAACGGCTCAACGGCCCGGATTAACACGGCTGAGCCCTCCCCTACCTTGCCCGTCACGATATTAAAACAGTAGTGCATGCCGTAAGTGAAGTAGACGTAGGCTCGACCGGCCGCGCCAAACATCACTGCTGTCCGGGCCGTCAGGCCGTTACTACTATGGCTGGCAGCATCAGTTACGTCGTAGGCTTCGGTTTCGACGATGCGCACGCGACAAGTTTGGCCGTTAATTTCTCTTGTTAATTCCGCACCCAATAGACGCCTAGCGGCATCGGGGGCACTCAGGCTCAGCGCCGACTCAAGCCTTGCCACGATGTGCGTTGGCTTCCCGCGACGCAATTAGTGAGGCACCAATAACGCCTAACCCCGCAATACCCGTAACAGCGTCCGGAATATTTACAAAAATACTCACCAGCAAGGCGAGAACCAGGACTAAAATGGCGTAGTGGGCGCCATGCTCTAGGTAGCGATAGGCGGCCAGCGTACCGTTTTTAACCATATACAGCGTGAGACTACGCACCCATAATGCCCCAACGCCCAAGCCAATGGCGATAATCGGCACAATATTGGTGATGGCAAAGGCCCCCAGCACACCGTCAAAGCTAAAACTGGCATCGAGAACTTCCAAATATATAAAGGCGGTCGCAGCTCCCCAGCCAGTGTACGTCCCGACTTTATCATTACCCGTCAACCGCCCTAAAGTTTCTATAACGGCATGGATAATGGTGTATAGCAGCACGCCGGCCAGACCAGCTTTGAGGACGGGTCCCGGTTGCTTACTGAGCGCCGCGGTCAGGCCAATAAGTACTGCTGCAATCGCGGGCGCCAGCCAGATAGCGCCACCAAGTCGCTGCAAAGGGCGTTCAATTTTATCAAGCCAGACCAGTTCACGTTCGTGATCCAGAAAGAAAAATAATACTAACACCAGCAGAAAACCACCACCAAATGCCGAAATAGTTACATGAGCGGCCTCTAGAAAATGAGCATACTGGTCGGGTTTATTTAGCGCTAAATCGACCACCCGTTGCCAACCTAACTTGGCAGTTACCGATACTATGAGAATTGGAAAGATGAGTCGCATGCCGACAATGGCAATCAGCATACCAAGGGTGAGGAATAATCGGCGCCACACATTAGACATACGCTCCAGAATTTTGGCGTTAATCACCGCGTTATCAAAACTAAAAGCCACTTCGATAGCTATCAGGATAAGCGTCGTAACAGCCGCACCTGGACCGAGTACAATCCCGACGCCCAGCGTCGCTAGAATAGTGAGGATAAGTGAGGCGGCGAACTGACGTAACATAGTACTCATAGTACCATGCCAATTAGCTAGCTAGCCGTACGCCAAGCATAGCTGCGGCCAAAGAGCGCCAACAGCCGGGCTTGCAGGTCAGCATTAGCTGGAGGATCAATGGGCTCAGTAAAGAGCGGGTGATTACTAAGCATGAACTTATTGGGCGCCACGGTAGTTTCCATAACCGCTGCCGCCACCTCGGGAGCAAACCGAACCGGCATACCGATAGCTTCACCCAAGTCCCAAGCATGGATTAATAAATCACCAGCTAATTCTATCAGGAAATCTTCTATCGTCATCTGAGCGCCATTATGCGGAGGGTGTCTTCCGTATCCAGATCAGCAATCAGCATTTCGGCTCGGTCGGCGGCTTGCTGCCACTGCAGACTTAAATCAGTCGTAACTGGCTCCAGGATATCTTCGTCTAACAGGTCATCGTCGGTCTGTTGGGCCGACTCAGTTAAGGCTGCGGGAACAGCTTCGAGCACACTCATCATGTGGCTCGTTAAGTCGCGCACGTCCCACTCGGCATCAGGTGTTGCGTTTGTAAAATGGCTTGGCAAAACCTGCTTCACTATTAGGGTCGCTTGGGCTAAACAGTCACTAAATAGCTCAGCCCCATCAATATTACCGGTGTTTGTGTTGCCTGCCATCACTGCCCCCTTTATGTGTTTACCTGCCAATCATATAGCCTGGCTCTTCAGTATGACTGTAAGCTTTTTCTCAGTACGCTAATGATAACGGTCAAAGCTTAAATTTTACTTAAATAATTGGCTGCGGGAGAGCTACAATAAGCTACTTTGACTGGCTGGCGAGGTGGGCAACTCGGCGTCATCCAGTTCGCCGCTATCGAGTTCGAGGGACTTGATAGTCGGCAAAGCACTATTAGTGATGCCCTGTAAGTCGCCGTACATCCCGATTGTGTTGTCAATAACTGCTCGTATGGCTTTTTCTTGGCGCGCCCATTTGAGGGCACTGGCTCGCTTCTCGCGTTCAATCTCGTCCTGCAAGACGGTGTAGTTTTCAACAATTGCCTCCACGCGGTGACGGAATTCAGGCCCGACTAAGAACTGATACAGGGCTTCCATCTTGCTATCTTTACCGGCACTCATAGTGTTGGCGGCGGCAACCTGCAAAATGGTGACTCGCAAGGCGGCTGCCAAGCGGGCCGCCAAGCGCGGACTAACGACCCAGACATTATTTTCGAGGTGCTTCATCTCGCCCAGCTCAGTAGGAATTTCTTGCGACACGATGACGCCAATACTGGCATTAGCTTCCCGGATATCGGCCTTAAACTTTGGCACCCAGGCCGGCTGCCATTTACCATTTTTGGTTTCCCATAACAACACGCCGCAGGCCTGGCCAGTTTGATTACATACGGTCTGTTTAATGTCAGCCCCCCGTTGGCCTTTTTTAACTTCGGTAATCGTGTCGTAGGGAAATTCTTCACGGAGGCGGTTTTCTAGATCCAACTCCAACACTTCGCCCTGATTCTGCTGCGAGCCTTGATGTGCTTTACGCTGGGCATCCTCTAAGGCCTTCTGAGTATCAGTCAGCTTCTTTTCTTGTTCGGCTATTTTAAGGCGATACTTTTCATCGGCGCTTTTTAAAACTTCATCACGAATCTTGTCTTCACTGGCGGCTAGTTTACGGGCGGCCTCGAGTTCGGCGTTCTCGCGAGCTTTACGCTCCTCCCGCACGGTTTGCATAAGTTCACCGAGTTGCGTTCGCAGCTCTTTGTTGGATTGCTTTTCACTGGCTGCATCGGCCTGTAATTGATTAACGGTATTAGCTTGCTCAGCAGCGGCTTGCTTGCGGGCTGTTTCGGCTGCCAAGGCTAACTTTTTTTGAGCCAGCGCTAGTTCATCGGCGGCGGCCTGCTGTAACAGTTCTCGCTCGGCTGCGAGTAGCTTTTTACTACGGTCCTCAAAAGCTTGGCGCTCCTGTTTCGCGGCCGCTTCAGCTTCAGCCTGCAACTTTGTCAGCTCTGCCTGATGACGAGCGTGTTCAGCCGCTACTACCCGGGCTTCAATTTGCCCCTCTAAGGCTTTGTCGACTTCAATTTCAATCCCGCACCCCGTACAGACAATCGTGTTCATATCACTAGTTTACAGGCTGCTCGGCGATAAGCGTATACTTATAGTCATGCAACCACCAAACCAAGGCAACTTAGAACTAAATTACCTCGTCCCAACTGTCGCGTCGGACGGCAACGGTGTCTTTATTAGCAATGATGGTGATATACCGACGATAACGTTTTTCCAGATGCGGCGCCAACAAGGCGATAAAGTCTTTGCCGATGTCGTAGCCTCGGTGCGGATGGGTGATTTACAAGATCTTAAAAACCTCCAAGCGTCGATAGAAGAGACGATTCGTAACCACACCAATCGCGAATTGTAAGTGCCAACAGCTAGCTTAGGCACTTTTGCGCTTGAAGAGCCACGAGGCTACTGGCACGGCTACAACGAGAATGCCCAAGCACCAGCTGACTGCTAGCCAGCCGTGATTCCCGATTGGGGTTCCCAGGATTAAAGCTCGTACAGCCTCCACAACTTGAGTGATCGGCTGATTAACAGCAAATACCCGTAGGACACTGTTCATGCTTTCGGTCGGCACAAAGACACTACTGGCAAACGTAAGCGGGAAAATGATTATGAAGGTTAGCCACTGCACGGCTTCGACACTCTTGGCAATCACGCCGACTATGGCCGCTAGCCAGGAAAAGGCTAAGGTGAAGAGCAAAATTAGTCCGACGATAGCCAGCCAGCTGAGGGCTGTAGCATGTGAACGAAAACCGAGCAACAAACCGGTCAGCAGCATAACTATGGTCGAGATACTATTACGGAGTAAATCGGACACTACATGACCGTTCAAGACTGCCAGGTTATTCATCGGCAAGGACCGGAAGCGATCGACAATCCCTTTTTGCAAGTCATTACAGACAGCGATGGCCGTCGTGGTCGAGCCAAAGGCGACGGTTTGGATAATGATGCCGGCCATTAAGAAATCAAGGTAACTTATGCCTTTTGGCAAAGCTTTCGAAATAGCGCCCCCAAAAACGGTTGCGAACAGCACTAAGAACATGATGGGCTGGAAAAAGGTGCCTAAAAGCTGATCGGTATTACGAAGAATGTGGGTCGATGAACGCTTAATCATTAGCCACGAATCAATTAGCGCCATAACGGCTCGCGGACGACGTTCAAAAACAAGTTCAGTAGCCATTAGCTTTCCTCCTCCGTAATTGCTTGATTGACTTTGCCGGTCAGACTTAAGAACACATCATCCAGGGTTGGCTGGTGAACTGCCATCGATTGAACCGACAGCTTGGCGGCAACTAAGGTATCAAGCACCCGCTTAACGTCGGTATTGGTATCGGTAATGATGAGTGTCGCCGAATAGTCTTTACTGTTAGTAGACACGACCGCCTTGCCCAGGGCTTGCTGAGCTGCCTGTAGGGTTTTGCCGTCTTTAAAGACTAGTTCTAGGCGGTCTTTACCAACTTTACTCTTCAGTTCGGCACTGGTGCCGTGGGCAATAACTTTGCCCCCATCTATAACCACGATTTGGTCGGCCAACTGGTCGGCTTCTTCGAGGTACTGCGTAGTTAGCAGGATGGTTGTGCCGGCGGCCAGTAGTTTTTTTATAATCTCCCACATGCTTAAGCGGGACCGCGGATCAAGTCCGGTCGTCGGCTCGTCCAAAAATATTACTGGTGGCGTGGCAATTAAGCTCACCGCCAGGTCAAGGCGGCGGCGCATACCACCACTATAGGTTTTAGCCGGTCGATCGGCGGCTTCTATCAGGTCAAACTCAGCCAGTAGCTCGGCGGCTCGGGCCACCGCACTAGACTTAGTCAGTCGGTATAAGCGGCCCATCATAATTAGGTTCTCGCGGCCGGTTAACAGCTCATCAACGGCAGCTGACTGTCCAGTCAGGCCAATGACGGTCCGCACTTTGTCGGCCTCAGTAGCAATATCATAGCCTTCGATAGTCACGCTACCGGCATCTGGCTTTAGTAGCGTGCTGAGAATGCGCACCGTAGTAGTTTTACCAGCGCCGTTAGGGCCGAGTAGAGCCAGCATCGTACCTCGTTCAACCCGCAAATCAATACCTTTCAGCACCTGATTTGAACCGTAGGCTTTAACTAAGCCTGATGCCTCTATAACATAGTCTTTTTTCATATCGCCATAGTAACACAGTATTACCTCTGTTAGAACGGCGTTGAGGAAAAATAAAAAACCGGCTCGCTACTTGCGTAGCGGCCGGATAATTTTAAACAGGATTTAGTCTATTAGTAAGACTTGCGGAAGCCGCCACCGCTACTGCGGTCTTCTTGAGGACGAGCCTCGGAAACCATGATTGAACGACCACTAAGGTCCTTACCGTTTAATTCGGCAATAGCCTTTTTGGCGTCTGCATCGTTTTCCATCTCTACGAAGCCGAAGCCCTTAGATTGGCCGCTATCGCGGTCTTTAATGACGACTGCACTAACAACTTTACCGATTTCGGCAAAAAATGCTTCGAGTTCTTTATCTGCAACGCTATAGGCGAGGCCGCCGACGTATAATTTTGATGCCATGGTGTTATTCCTAACGGTTATTTACTATCACACGCATCACTTTTTGAACCGATGATAGTAAGTTTTGTTAGAACGAATGTCAGAACGGAAAGGAGATAAACTACTTGCTTGCAGTAATTCTATCATAATTTTTATGTTTTGTCAGTACTGATAGGTAATGTGCTTATGGCTTAGGCAGGTTATAATTTGGTAATGACTTATACACCCGGCCGCTCGCACCACCATAACTTGGCACCTAAACTACTAATTGGCGCTGTAATTATCGGCGCTGTTGCCCTAGCGGCCTATAACCAGTCCCGTCATCCGGCCAGCCCAAACTATCAGCCGAGTGCACCCAGTCAGACCGCCACCTCACCAGTATCTGAGGTAGGTAACGCCAAGTGTCACATGCGTGGCTTGTTACCTGATCCTATCTGCACCCCCGGCTCGATTGACCCAGCAGTGACCGATCAGAATGTGGCTACTACTATTTGTAAAAGTGGCTATACGGCCTCAATTAGACCTGCTAGCAGCTACACCAGCCGCCTCAAACGCCAACAAATGGCGGAGTATGGCTTTACCGATAGTATCCGTGACCACGAAGAAGACCATTTAATCTCCTTAGAATTAGGCGGGGCGGCGGCTGACCCGACCAATCTCTGGCCCGAACCTCAGGCCTCACCAAATGATAAAGATCGTATCGAAAATTTCATGCGTGCCGCCGTTTGTGCTGGCCGCATTAGCCTTAGCGACGCCCAACACCGCATTGCTACCGATTGGACCACGGCCGAAGCCGGCCTGACGCACTAATCGAGTATCGGTTTGAAAACTATCTAGCGATGCTTTACCCTATAATTAGACCCAGTTAGCGCTGTTTGCTGTCAGCGCTTTTTATTTGGCAAACGAAAGGAGGCGACACAGTATGCAGACTAGCAGCGAAACTACTCACACCATCCATAGTGCAGTTAATCAACTGGCGCACAGCTTTTTAAATGCCCAGTCACTGCTCGTTCTGATTGTATCAGTAGCGATTTCGCTGATCATTGGACGGCTGCTGGCAGCTGTTTTGCGGCGAGCAGTGGTCATTATTGGTGCTCAAGCTGATAAGAGCCAGAATTTACACACCGTTAATCGGCTCCGACGCTATGAAACGTTTATCGTATTGAGCATTGCGCTACTACGAACCAGTTTAGTGTTAATGGCACTGTATTTCTGGTGGTTGTTTGTCCATCCTAGCGGCCGGCCAACGGCAATCATTGGCGCCAGCGCTTTAGTAGTCATCGTGATTAGTGGCGCCCTTAGCCCAGTACTGCGCGATATAGCCGCTGGCAGCGTGATGATGGCCGAACAATGGTACGGCGTTGGCGACCACATACGGTTAGAGCCGTTTGCCGATTTACAGGGAGTTGTTGAGCGGGTTACTTTGCGTTCGACACGAATTAGGGGACTAAATGGTGAAGTCGTGTGGGTAGGCAATCAACACATTATGGGAGTTCGCTTAGCCCCGCGTGGGATTCGTACTATTGGGCTTGAGCTATTCGTGACGGATCTCGCCGCCGGCGAAAGAATGATTGATAAAACAAATAAACGTTTGCCAATTGGCCCGCTGCTAGTTACCACCCCTTTACAAATAACTAGTAGCGAAGAGGTGGGCGAAAAGCTATGGCAGATTACGGCCATTGGCGAAACTGCACCTGGCCGTGAGTGGCTACTGGAAACCTCAGCCGTCGACCTCATAAAGTTGATGGATTCCCAGAGTAAAACCCCTATTATTGCTCATGGCCCGTTAGCCCGCTATGCCGACAGTGATGCCGAGCGTCGCTTTAATCGCACTATCCATAATGCTCGAAAACGGCCGGCTCCGAAGCGTCGGCCAGTTACCCGCCCTAAAAAATTGACCTAAGCGATTTCAAATGCCGGTTCACCATTGGCTATTGTTAGTTCGTAGCCGTTAAAGGTTGTATCGGCTGGTAGCTGCAAAGCTTCACCCTGCTTGTGGCCGGCAGCAAAGTCCTTCATAAGGTACTGGTGCAAGATAGGCCGATTAGTCGCCGCCCGGCCCGGCTTGGCGTCGAAGACAGCTGCCACTTTACGATCGCCAGCAATTGAGCGGACATACTCGAATAAAGCACCGGCAAATTCATCGACTTTAACTTTATTGATGTAGTTCTCGATCGGGTTTATACCCCGCACTATTAGCACGGGTTCTTTCGTGTTTTCGTCAATGGTATCAATCAGCAAACAGCTGCCGACTAAGCGTTCGTTTTTAGTGCCTCTATCGCGCACAAAAGTTAGGCTGGAAATATTGGGGAAGGCCTCGGCAATCGAGTCGTACTTGGAGGCCCAGCAGGCGTCAGCAATGTGGCCAGACATTTCCATCAGCAAACCACGCGATGGTACAAATTGAATAGTGCTCTTGCCGGTGGCGGCACCTTGTTGGAGTTTCGTCAGCTGGGCCCGGAGTGAGGTGGTGTCAGACAATTTAGTAAATGATTTTCGAGACTGGTCAGTCTTAAAGTAATCACGATAAACCTCATCATTTACCAGATAAGAAATTAGTGTGTCCATACTACCCAACGCGTCATGTGACAACTCGGCCACGGCCACTTTTTGAGCTAAGTCACTAGCATTAGAAGACTTGGTGAAGGCCCGCGCCAAGGCAATAGTACGCACCACCGAATCTAAGCCCTTAACTTTAAGATTGCCGACAGTTTCAAATGAGTTCTGGAGTAGCTCTTTAAAGGCTTTTGGATCAGCTTCTAAAATTGTTCGGATGGCACCGAGCTGTCCGTCTATATTAACGAGGGCTTTATCATTGCCCTGTTCGACTAAGCCAGCGCGAACGGTTTCTAAACGTACCAAATCTTGCTCGAGCAATGCACTGCCCTGAGCCAAGATATCAGCATATTTATCGGCACCGCTGCGCCGCGATATAGTTAAAGCCTGCACCACGTCAGCGTGCAAGACTCCATAACGATCTTGAGCATCCTGATCAATCTTTGAAGGGTCAAATTCTTTGGCATCAATTTGGCTAATCGTAATCGGCGCTGATACTTCAAAACCAGCTGGCAAGGTAGCGTGTTCGGCGCGACGAGCCATATGGCCGGTAATTAGTTTCGCCCACTCGGCATTGCCCTTATTACCCCATTCGGCTTCATTAAAACGAACCGTCTGGCGGGCAGCACTGGCAGCGTAGGCATTGTCGGTCATGAGCGCTATCAAACCTGGCAAAGCGGCTGGATTATCACCCTGTTCTAACAATTTCTGGCGCATTAGTCCGGGCAAGGCCCGTAGTTCTTCATAGCCCTGTTGACCACGACTCTTTACGCCCAGCGCCTGCAAATCAGCTGGAATCTCTAAGCTACTGCCTTCGGCCACATACTGACTGGCAGCCAAGATGCGGGCGGCTGTATCCGGCCCGAGTAATTTAATACCGACATCGAGCCACGGCAGTTTTTCGGTGCTTAGTTCATAAACGCGCAAGAAATTGGGATCATCACCTTCTAGCGCGGCGGCGACAATATCAGCCGTTATCGGCCCATAGATGTCTGGGTATTTCTGAGCTAGTAGTGCCCCGCCCTCACGGGCTAGATATAAGCGTGCCTCGTTATCAAGTGGCTGCGCCAGACGTCCGCAGTTTTTGATAAAATCTCTGGTTTGACCTTGTTCGATAAAGCTTCTTACAACCGCTGCTTCATCATAATCTTCAAACCGGTCGCGCCAGCGTATGACGACACTGGCTGCACCATCTGATAGTAAATCGTTGGCGCCGAGGCCGCCAAAGCCTTTGCCATAATACCCAAGGGGGTTGGTGTAGACGGCCCAGCTCTGGCCTTCAGCCAGCAGCCGTCGCGCCACTGCTCGCCGATCAACGGCCAATTGGTCAATGGCTGCATTAAGACCGAAGGTATCATCATGTGCAAAGGCCAGATCAACCAGTTTATCGTGCATGTCGGCTGGTAATACTTTTAAGTTCGAGAATAGCGCCGTCGTATAACCATTACTGTAAGCCGTTTCTATCAGGGCCTCAAAGTTACATAGTTGCTGGATAGCTGGTTTTTCAGAGAAGTCTCTAATGAGTACGCCGACCCCAGCCGATGAGGTCATGAGCTGCGGCACAATGGCCTCTAGTGCAACCCCGCCCTCTACAAACTGCTCATAGTTGTAGGCTAGTATACTATCCAATTTGAGTTCTACGGCGTGCTCATACAGCGGTACGACATTGGCGTCTTTTCCTAAGGCATGTATATTCTTAACTAATGCTTCTGGGCCACCAGGCAAGACCATAAGCTGGTCAATCACTTTTTCCTTAATAGCTTCGAAGGGACCACCCCAGCTGACATTTTGCAAGATAGCATTGTAGGCGCCATGTTGTTCCAACAATTCATACAGCTCGGCCGGTTCAACGCCATAATCGGCCGGCACTCCAGCTGTTGCTTCGGCTCCCCAACCGGGTTGGCTCCCCTTAGCAATCTGTTGCACAATGTAGCCTACGCTTGAGAAATCCTCCGCCTCTAGCCGATCAAGCAGGAATTGTTTTGGGTCAACGTAGCCAGCTAACTCACGTAGTGAGCGGCTCAGTAATTCTTCCATATCCTGCTGTCTAAACGTATCGACCAGCCATTGTTTATCCAAGTTCGGCAGGGCAGTAATTTTAGAGGTTATCTGGTTCGCAAAGTTTCGGTCTAGGTTAATCAATTCTAGCATTAGACCTTGGTCACTACCATCGGTATAGACATCGATATTGTTAGCGATATACCACAGACTATCATGCTTCCGGGCGTGTTCCAGGAGCTCGTCCTTAGACAGTAGTTTAAACGCTTCCGGTGTACTGTAAATGGCGTCCCGCCAGGTAAACTCCCCTAGTTCGGCTTCTTTTAAAATAACTGCCTGATCGGCCATATCAAATTTACCTAGGCTATCGCCTAAGCAATACAGATTAACGCCCTGGTCAGTAAGGGTTCGTAGGGCATTGGCGGGAAATGAATTAAACTTTTCCAGTGCCGTATTGTTTAATTCGGCACCGAGCTTGTCGGCGAAGAGTGGCAATAAATTGGCGTCTACGTCAGTGAGGTGATACTTCAGCCAGCTCTCGGCACTGTCAACGCTGACCTTCGATAGTACCTCAGTAATCATTTCGGCCCGCTGCTCGGGTGGCTGGTCTGTAAAGTTCTGGGTGGTCAGAGCCTCTGGGTTGTAGCGCAAAGCATCAGCCACAACTTCTTCCCGCGGCAAGGCTTCGGAAAAGGGTGGCTCAGGACGCAATAAGGTTTGGTGGATCTTGTTACCATCTGCTAGCAGCTTACGAATTAACGGCTCACGGAAAGTGGGTTGCACATCAACCACGTTGTAGCCGACACTTAACATGTCGCCTACTTCGACTGCTTTATTTATCAGCCAAGTCGCCTGCTCTTCATTGGCAGATCCCATTATGACCTCGTGAACTGCCGTCCGGCCTTGAAAATTTTTGTCAGTTACTTTCAAAAGTTCACTGAAACCTGAAGAGGGGGCCCCTGCAACCAGCGGCGCTAGCTGCTCGCTAACAGATTGATAGGGACGAGTGGGCTGACCGGTTACAACACAAAGACCAATATTTTCTTCGGCAGCCTTATTGATCCGAGCTCCTTCGCCGGTCTGCGCCATCTTCCAAGCTCTATTAACTCGCAATTTTTCAGCATCGGTATTGAATATGCCGTACTGCGACAGCTGATTACCCACCAGCATACTAAGCGCAATCCGGTCTTTTTCGGTTTCGGTTGTAGCGCTCACTAATTCTTGGGCCTGTAAATCAAATATCTTATCCCAAACGGCGGTTTCGGAGCTGGCTGCGGGCAGTTCCTGGGTGGCGCGCATAAAATAGGTGCCAATCATGGCCTCTTGGTCTTTCGCAATCGACTGTTGTTCGGGCGATACCGCGTGGTGGAGTTGCTCTTGTTGCAGCGCTAACGCGCCAATTTCGGCCACACTCGTCGCGCCGACGTGTTGTAACTCGGGAAGATACGGTAATGACTCACTGTAAGCTGCTGGCATATTTTTATTTTATAACTATCTACGTATAAGCTTAAGTGTAGCAAATATTGCCGATAATTAGGAGCTTAGGCGTCCGTGGTTCTCTTGGTGGAGGGCGTAGCGCAAGGCAATCAACAAAACTAGATTTACCAGGAAGCTAGGAATCGCCCCAAATTGGATACGCGAGAATATAAAGAACTCGGTTAGGAACAGGTTAACCAGCGTCGCCCGCCGGAATTGCTCGAAAGCCTCGGCCCGCGAGCTGCGTAAGCGCACGGCCCCAACTATGGCGTAGCCAGCCACGAACGCCGATGATACTAACTGGCCAATAATCAGCTCCTGACCATAGCTGTTGTTGCCTTTTAAAAAATCTCGGACGGTATCAAAGTTATTCACGATACTAGCTAGAACCACCAATAAAAATATAAAGGCCTCGACAATAAATAACACTCCAATCAGTTGGCTCGAGTTCCGACGTTGCCAGAAATGTCGATAACCACGATCTAGTTTGGATACAAACTTGCGGATAATGCGTGGTGTTGGGGCTGGGACGGTTTCTAGTCTGGCAAGTAAGGCCTGCAGTTCCTGGGTAATAATACTCGATTGGTCGGCTTTAGCTAGTAGCTGCTTGATGTGTCGCTTTTCGCGGGGGTCTAGATCTTCACGGACAGCTTCTTCTAGCTGGAGCATGGCGTTTAATTGATATTCGATACTGGTTAGCTTACTGGCTTTACTAATGAAGTTAAACAGCAGGTATAACGATATAAAAATAGCGTAGATAATGCCGATAGTGGGCCGAAAGAAATAGTTATTATCACGGGTAACAAATTTTCCCAGCTCGTCAATGAATACCCCAAAGCCAATACCGCCCAGAATGGCTACCAGTCGTTGCGTCCGACGACCCAGGAACGATAAGCCAATAACAATCGCCGCCAACATAAATAAGCCGCCAAACAGGACGTGGGCGATATGCAGCGAACCCGAGCCAACTTGCGGGTAGCCGGTTAGGTACAGATAAAACCGGACAAGTAATAGACTGCTGACAGCCGAGACTAAAAATAACTCTAAATTATCACGAGCGTCGACACTGCGGTAAAAGACAGGGCGTTTCATAGCCCTAGTATAGCCTATTACTGTTTACTTCTGGCGCTTGCGCTTGTTGGGGTCGAGTTCGCGCTTACGGAGGCGCAAATTCTTAGGAGTTACTTCAAGTAGCTCATCATTTTCTAAGAAGTCTAAACATTGTTCGAGGCTGAAGATTGTTGGCGGCACTAACTGGACCACGCCATCACTCGAGCTGGAACGCATGTTGGTTAAGTGCTTCGCGCGGCAAACATTCATTTCCATGTCTTCTTGGCGAGTGTTAAGGCCGACAATTTGACCGGCGTAGACCTTTTCGGCGGGGTTGACGAAGGTAGTACCACGAGCTTCGACGCTTTGGAGAGCATACGGCGTCGTGACACCGGCTTCAAACGAAATAATGACACCGTTACGGAGTTGCTGGAGGGCACTGCCCTCTTCTTCGTAGCCGATAGTCAAGCTGTTCATGACAATCGTGCCCTTGGTGTTGGTCAGCAAAATGTTACGCATACCAAGTAAGGCTCGGGTTGGCATTTCGTAAACTAATTTGGTGACACCCTTCGGGCTGGCAAACTGTTCTTTCAAGACGGCGCGGCGTTGGCCGAGCTCCATCTGGACGGCACCGACGTGTTCGGCGGGGACTTCAATCAAGACTTCTTCGATTGGCTCCATAGTCTTGCCGTCATCAACTTTAGTGACAACTTGGGGGCGACCAACTTCGAATTCGTAGCCTTCACGGCGCATGGTTTCGATCAACACACCGAGGTGGAGTTCGCCACGGCCGGAAACCGTAAAGCCAATACCATCGGCCGGTTCGACTTTTAGACCAACGTTGGTTTCTAGTTCTTTATCTAAACGGTCAGCAATTTGGCGTGAGGTACTAAATTCACCTTCTTGTCCCTTAAACGGACTAGTGTTCGGGCCGAGATAAATCCGCAGCGTTGGGGCTTCGACTTCAATCACTGGTAAGGCTTCGGGCTCGTTAGCATCGGCAATCGTTTCGCCAATTTGGGCATCGGCAATACCGGTTAGCTGGACGATATCACCGGCTACACCGCCGGGGACTTCGCTCTTGGAAACACCGTGACTCATAAAGATATTGTCGACCTTAGCTTTGCTGAAGCTACCGTCTTTTTTACAGAGGGTGACTTGGTCACCGGTTTTGACGGTGCCGCGGGTAATCCGACCGATAGCGTATTTACCTTTGAAGGTGTCGTGCGCTAAGGCGGTAACTAACATTTGGAAGGGCTTGTCGAGCTCAATTGTCGGTGCTGGAACCTTTTCGATAATGGCGTCAAAGACAGTTTCGAGGTCGCCGGGAAGTTCGGCATCGTCGGGGACACTGGTCCAAGCTTTACCGGCGCGGCCGATAGCATAGTAGACCGGGTAGTGTAGCTGGTCTTCGTGAACCGCTAATTCAAGGAATAGATCCGCCAGTTCATTTTCGACTTCGGCAATCCGGCGACCGGGCTTGTCGATTTTGTTAATAATAACGATTGGTCGTAGCTCAGCCGCTAGCGCTTTACCAAGCACAAACTTAGTCTGTGGCATTGGGCCTTCTTGGGCGTCAACAATCAACAAACAGCCGTCGGCCATGTTAAGCGTGCGTTCCACCTCACCAGAGAAATCGGCGTGCCCAGGGGTATCGATAATGTTAATCCGGTAGTCGTTATGTTGGACGGCCGTAATTTTGGCGGTAATTGTAATGCCCCGCTCTTTTTCTTGATCACCACTGTCCATAATCAAGTCCTGGCTCATTTCGGCCTGGTTGTCACGGAAGGTTTGCGATTGCTTTAATAAGCCATCGACCAGCGTAGTCTTGCCGTGGTCAACATGGGCGATGATAGCGATATTACGGATCTTAGTTGGGTCTTGCAGTGTGGCCATGAGGGGTTCCTTATAATAAAGCCCGCTCAGTATTCCTGAACGGGCCGAAGTTGCTATTTATTTACGAAAGTGATGGCGTGGCCAACTTTACCGGCACGACCAGCACGGCCGATACGGTGCGTGTAGTCCTGGTAGGTTTGAGGCATCGAGAAGTTAACGACATGGGTAATGTCAGAAACATCAATACCACGAGCAGCAACATCAGTCGCTACTAACACAGTAGTTTTGCTAGCTTTAAAGTTGTCTAGGGCGCGAATACGTTGTCCCTGACTTTTACCACCGTGAATAGTGTCGGCTTTGAAACCGCGGATAACTAATTCCTGGCCAAGGCGTTCAACGCTACGCTGCGTTTCATCAAAGACGATAACCTTCGAGACCGCTGGGTCGAGTAAGATGTCATGTAGTTTAGCCATCTTTTCGCTGGTGCCACCGTAGTAGACAACATCTTGGTTAACGTGATCGGAACTTTCACCAGTCTTAACGGAAACCGTTTCTGGATCAGTCGCAAAAGTGCGAATCAAACCTTGCACCCGAGGGTCCATAGTGGCTGAAAAGAAGAATGACTGGCGTTCAGGGGCTAACTCACGTAACAGCTCGGTGACATCGGCCACAAAGCCCATGTCAAGCATGCGGTCAACTTCGTCGAGTACCACCATATTAACGTCGTGCAGCTTTAATGTGCCACGATCTAAGTGGTCTTTTATACGACCGGGCGTACCAATGACGATACGAGGGTTGTTACGAAGATCACGCAATTGTGGCCCCATGCCAGAACCACCAATGAGGATAGCGCCCGTTAGGCCACTACCCTTGGCAATACTCCGACACTCTTCTTCAATCTGCTGGGCCAGCTCGCGAGTAGGGGCCACAATAAGTGCCCGAGATTTTGGCTCGTGAATTAAGCGTTGCATAACCGGCACGGCAAATGATGCGGTCTTACCGGTACCAGTATTAGCAATACCAATAACATCGCGGCCGGCTAATCCCAAGGGAATAGTTTGGTCTTGAATAGGAGAAGGTACGGTGTAGCCTTTGGCGGCTAGGTTGTTCTTAAGAACTTCGTCGACAGCAAAGTCTTCGAATTTGTGATTAGGTGTGTAATCAACAGCTTGTGATGGTGTAGCCACTCGGATAAGACGGCTGGGGTCGATATAATCGCCACGGCGTTTGCCGCCGGAACGACCACCGCCGCCACCACCGGAACGGCGGCCGCCAACGTTGCGCTTAGCTGATGAATAGACAGAATACTTATATGAAGGCATAAAAAATGAATCCCTTTGTTTAATTAGTTTAAATTGATAGCTCGATTGCTACATAATGAAAATCGAGTAAATCTATCTTTTACCAACTAACAAACCCGGATTCATTTAGAACAATACCTCTATAGTAGCAGGATATGGCGGCTGTGTCAAAGGATATGCTTGCGCTTACACTAGCCGACCGATTGCCATTTCGTCGTATACTTAAACTACTATGGAAAACAGTAACGGTAATCGGCCACTCGCCGAACGGATGCGGCCCAACCAGCTCAGCGAAGTTGTCGGGCAGCTACACATTGTCGGCGATGGCAAAATAGTCCACGAGATTATTGCCAGTAAGACGCCGACCAGCCTGATTCTCTGGGGTCCGCCGGGCAGTGGCAAGACCACGTTAGCTAGAATTTTAGCTCAGGCCACCGAAGCGGAGTTTATTGAGCTGAGCGCCGTCACGGCTGGTAAGCCCGATGTCGTAAAGGTGATTGACCGCGCCGAGCAAAACAAACGCCTCGGTATGCAGACTATTTTATTTATCGATGAAATCCACCGCTTTAATAAAGCCCAGCAGGACGCCTTCCTGCCGCATGTCGAAGCCGGGACCATTAGCTTAATTGGCGCCACGACGGAAAATCCTAGTTTTGAGGTTATCAATCCCCTGCTGAGCCGAGCCCGCGTGGTCGTACTTGAGCCACTCAGTCAGGACGATATTTCGGCGATTATTACACGCGCTGCCAAGCAGCTGCATCTGACGGCTAAACGACTACCGACTGCCAGTATATCGCTATTAGCGGCTCTATCGGGTGGCGACGCCCGGGTGGCGCTGGGGAGTTTAGAGCTGGCGCTGCAACTTTCAGCCGGCAAAACAATTACTGCGCAAACCATCGAAACCGCCGCCGGCACCAAGCTTCCCGGCTATGATAAAAAGGGTGAGACGCACTATAACGTTATTAGTGCCTTTATTAAGAGTATGCGTGGCTCGGATGCCACGGCTACGCTGTACTACTTAGCCCGGATGCTGCAAGCCGGTGAAGATCCGAAGTTTATCGCCCGGCGCCTGGTTATTTTTGCTTCCGAAGATATTGGCCTGGCCGCTCCAGCTGCGCTTAATCTGGCCGTCTCGACTTTCCTGGCGGTTGAGCGGATCGGCCTGCCGGAAGCCAACTATAATTTGTATCACTGCGCGTCGGTATTGGCCAAGGCGCAGAAATCCCGAGTAGTAGCCGATGCTATGCAAGCGGCCCAGGCGGCAGCAAAAGCCTACCCCGATTTACCAGTGCCGCTGGGGATTAGGAATGCGCCAACCAAACTCATGAAGAACTTAGGCTACGGCAAAGGTGCCAAATGGCAAGCTGGGTTCAAGCACCCCAACGGGTTTTTGCCACCGGAACTGGGCGATGCCGATTTTTTCGGGCCAGCTTAGCCCCAGTAATCACACCTGAACTTAACTCCAGTCGATGGACCACCAGCGGTAACGCGCCAGTCCATAAACTACAGGCAATAATAAAGATATGCTGCGACAAGGCACTGGACTGGTCTTGTAACAGCAAGAGGGCGGTATTAAATCCAAAGATAAACCAGATTGCTAACACGACGTGCAGCGTTCGACGGAGCCAGCTCGCTGCGGTTGGTCGGCGGGCAACTAACCACCAAATGGCGAGGAGACTCAAGGTGAGGCAGCCAATTGAAGCCAGACTGGCCAGACCGTGCAGCAGAACCATTGGATGTTGAAATAATGAACCGCACTGATGCTGATCGGCTAGACAATCTTCCGGTAAGAGCGCATCGATCGCCGTCAGTAGCCCGAAGCCACCATAGGCATAGATTGCAAACTGGGCCAGTCGTGACATCGCTTTTTTCCGTCCAACCAAGAGTAGCCAAGCAATAATGACTACCAGTACACCACTGGCCACATCAAGCGTGATAAACAGCCAGTTATAGGGCTGGCGGAGGCCTTCTAAATTACTAGCCAGCCCGCGATTAGCAGCCGGATTAAGCACATACCCCAAAGGCCATGAACTGTAGAGAAGGCCGGATAATCCGGCCAACACTACTAACTCTAAATGGTTTTGTCTCCGTTTAGAGGAGCGCGTTAAGGTCATTGTCTAGTTGGTCGGGGTTGACGCCGCTGTCGACGGGCGTTTCGTCCAAAGCTTGAGAAGCTTTCTGTAATTCGGCAGCGTTGGTAACTTTGGCTGGTACTTTAGCTTTGCTAAGCACCGTTGTACCGTCAGCTAACGAAGTCTTATTGTTGCCCATAACCCGGACGGTCCCAAAAGCAACCACACCAATGACGACAATTGCTAGCAGAACTACTACAAAGCCAAAACCGTGTTGATTAGTTTTCTTCATTAGTTCGTTCCTTCCGTAGGCTTAGTTTCAGTTGAAGTACTGGTGGCGGCGTTTTTAGCATCGCGCAGACTCTTAACGACTGCCTTGATGGCTTGCTTGTAAGCCTTTAAATCAGTGCGGGCGGTGGCAGCAGTTACCTTAAAGGTGGCGACATCAGTGGCAACGGTCTTGTGAGTACACTCAACTGTCGGCTTAGCAGCAGCTAGAGCGGCAACCGAAGTTTCAGCCTTAGCTTTTGCGGCGTCCGCGGCAGCAACTAAGCTGCTAAATCCAGTCGGATTTAAGTTACTTTTTACCTGGTAGGCCAGCGTCTTGGCGTAGATGTCGTTGATACGAGTTTGGTACGCCGAGCTGTTACGGGCAATGCTAGTGAACTTCATCTCTAGGCCAGACTTGCGGGCTTCACAAGTTTTTTGGCGTTCAGTATCAGTTTTAGCGACCTTTTTCTCGGCTCGTAGCGCTTTGACTTCTCTTTCACCCCGAGAGTGGTTGGTTTCGGTAGTGGTAGCTTCGGTTTCGCTGGTGGCGTGAACTTCAGTGCTAGTTTCGGTTTCGGTACTGCCTGTTTCGGCAACTCTGGTGCCCGAGGTTGAGCTTTCGACTTCACTACCACGGGCAAAGGCCACTGCTGGCGTGCCAGCTGCTAGTAGCACAGCTAAAGCAGCGGCCGAAAAGATGGCGTTAGACTTTTGTAAAATAGATCGCATGTTTATTTCCTTATTTACTACTCTTATGGTATTCCTACTGGACGAAATTGCAAGCCTTTTATGCTTGCTGCTAGATAGCGACGACCGTTTCCCATGGCAAATCGGCTTTACCGAAATGACCATAAGCACTCGTTTGACCATAGATAGGTCGCTTCAAATCAAGCTTCGTCACAATACCCTTAACGCTAGTGTCTATCAGCCGGTCTTTGTAGGCATGTAGCTCGGTTTCACTGACGGTCGCCGTTCCAAAGGTTTCAATCGTTTGCATCAGCGGTAATGGCTGTCCAATAACATAGGCTAGGCCCACCTCACATTTAGTTGCCAAACCAGCAGCGACGATATTTTTGGCAATATAGCGGGCGGCGTAAGCACCGCTACGATCGACCTTACTCGGATCTTTGCCGCTAAAGGCGCCGCCGCCTACCCGGGCATAACCGCCGTAAGTATCGACAACAATTTTACGGCCAGTTAAGCCAGCGTCACTTTCGGGGCCGGGAATGTGCCATAAACCGGTGCCATTAATAATGATGTCGGTATCGGCCGGCACGGCAAACTGATAGTGAGCCAGAACCGGCTTCACAACGGTCTCAAGTAGCTCGCTGCGGACTTGATCGGCCGCAACTGTCTCGTCGTGGGCCACGGCTGCTACCAGTTTTTCGACTGCTACCGGCTTATCGTCTTCGTACCGAATGGTAACCTGTGCCTTACCATCAGGTCGTAACCAGGCCAGTTCCCCGCTCTCGCGGACGGCATCAATTTTACGGGTGAGAGCATGAGCCAAGGCGATTGGCAGCGGCATTAACTCTGGCGTTTCGGTACAGGCATAGCCAAACATCATACCTTGGTCGCCAGCGCCATCAGCGTCAACGCCAATAGCAATTTCTGGTGATTGTCGGTGGATATCATTACTAAATTCGGATTCGCCACTAAAGCCCCACGCCGGTTCGGTGTACCCCAGTTCGGCCACTTTGGCACGAACAATCTTTTCGTAGTTTAAGTCGGCCGAGGTTTTAATTTCGCCAAATAGGGCAATTTTGTTTGCGCCGGCGACGGTTTCGATACCGGTGCGGGCATTAGGGTCTTGGGCTAAGGCAGCGTCTAAAATGGCATCGCTAATGGCGTCACAAATTTTGTCTGGATGACCAGCACAGACGCTCTCGCTAGTGAAAAGTCGTACGTTATTTAAGTCTGACATAAAAATATCCTTCCCCCGTGTTGCCATGGGAAAGGATAAGAGAATACTCAAATATCTTTCCCTGGTTTCGGGACTAGATGGAGCACCACACATTGCTGCAGGCTGCTGGCGGATCACTGAGCTAGATCTCTAACCGCACTCTTTATATTTAAATTGTTAAAGCTTGTCTATTGTAGCACAGCGCCTAAGAGCCGAGAATATTGACTGCCCGAGCAGCCACCAACGCCACTGTCACCAGGGCAATGAGCGATTGCAGGCTCATCAGTAATTTGGCCCGGTGGGTCAGCGGCATGGTATCGGTTGGGCTAAAGGCGGTGGCATTAGTAATCGAGACGTAGACGTAATCAAAAAAAGTTGGCCGCCAGCGCTTGTCCTTGGCGTCATCACTAGAAAACTGGGTGAACTGAAAATCCGGTTCATCGGCACTGGTACCGTCAAGCTCCCAGTACAGCACGCCGAAGACAATAATGTTGGTCAGATAAATAGCGACACTCGATAGCAATAGTTGATGGCCATCGGCTTGACTACCACTGGACAGTAAGGCCTTAACGACTAAACCGAGTGAGACTAAATTTGCCAGTGTGACCAGGCCAATTAGGCCGAAGGCGAACAATCGCTTTAGCCGAGCACCAATGGCTGGGATAGCCACGACAGCCAGCAGGATAACTTCTAGTCCAGCAACGGCATATTTAGAACTAAAGACTAGTTCTTTTTTAAGCAACAACTGCAGACCAATGGCGATAATGATGGCGCCAACCACATGCCAGACCGGTTCATTAATTTCAGATTTGGTAATACTAGCTAAACGCATACTCTTAGCAGTGTACACAGTTCATTGGTGTTTCTACAAACGATCGTCATTGGGAGGTTTAGCGCACCGCGCGCTTGGAGCGGTGGACTAAGAAGTAATAGGCCAGCGCTAACAATACTACCAGGCCGCCCAGGCCGTACCACCAGCCAGCATGACTAGCATTCGGCTTGGTAATTTCGCTACCGAGGACCTTACCATTAGTTGTCTTCTTTGGGGTCGTAGCGGTGGTGTTGTTGCCAGTAGCCTCAACTTGCCCTGCTGGCGCTGTTGTTGCGACGGCTGGTGCAGTATTTTCAGTTGTAGTGTTTGCTCCTAGTACAGCAGCGGCGGTTGTGGTGTTGGCCGCTTGGGTGGCACCGCCAGTAGTTACAAACTGAATTGGCGTAACCGTGACGCCGGCGTCACCAACTGGCGCTGAACCGTTGCCGGCACTATCGAAGGCCTGGAGTGCAAAGTAACGCGTAGCACCATCGGGAGCGGTGTAACTGAAGCTGGCAGTCTGGCCAGGGGTGACGCTAATGCTGCCGACCCGAGTGTTACTACTGGCGGCGTAGCTGGTGCTCGTGCTAGCAAAGATTTGAACCAATGTGACATCAGGGCTGTTAGGTGCCGTAAAGGTTAAGTTGTAGGTATTTCCCGATCGTGTTTTGCCAGCATAGAACGGTGCGTCTGGTGCCGTAGCATCAACATGTACCGTTTTGGAAGCTGTTGTTTTGGTGTCACTTGGATCGGCATCACGGTGCAGTACGACATGATAGCCGTAATCACCGTCACCCGGTACGGTCACAGTAAAGGTGCCGGAGTTGCCGTTGACGGCATTCGGGTCAGTACTGGTGTCTTGGGTTTGCAAGGCGCTGTCGTTTCCATCTTGGTAAAGCTGCGCAGTAAAACTATCGGCTTGCGTTGAAAGCACCGTATAGGCCACGCCAAAGGTACGGCTATTTTGGGTAGCTGGCGTTGAGATGTCAGCCTGCCAGAATGGGGTGTCAGCAAAACTGATACCGGGAGCTAGCAGCAAGCTAGCGGTGCTGGCAAGAATACTTAAGACTGATAGTAAACGTTTCATATTATTTGCCTCCCATTTCTTTGTAGTGCGTAGCTCGCCGCGTAATAACTACCAGTGCGGTCAACAGCAGTGGGAGCGCGAATTGCATAGCCAGGATACTGGTTCCAGTGTTAATGAGTATCGCTGCCCCCAGGACTCGGCCGGCCGTGAAGACTGGGGTTGCTGCTGGGGTAAGGATTGTCACCTTGGTTGCTACGAACGGCGTGGTAGTGAACGACAAGTTGCCATACACAGTTGTGTTAGTGACTGCGGCCAGATTTACGAGGTTACTGCGCGGTACGCTGCTTCCCTTTACGAAGGCGATGTCTGGGTAGGTACCATCAGAAACGGCGCTGCCAATCTTGGCGCGGTAGGTCAGCGTGACCTTTTCGCCAGGCAGCATATTCTTGAGTTGCCAGACACCCGGCGATCCATAGGTTGGCTCGGTGGTAATACCAGCGGCTTTCAGATCACCGCGGACTGACGACTGGGCGGTCCAGCTCCCCGGTACGTAGATGAAGTTATTTGGAGGCAGGTCGGTTACGGTGGTGTCAAAGACGGCGCCGCCGTTATCTGGAACGGTGACGACAAGACTGTAGGTAACGGTATCACCAACGATAGTTGGGTTCGGCCGATTATTAGTCTTAGCTAGATTAATAACCGCAGCTTGGTAGTTACCGATGGAGCATTGAACGGTACTGCCGGGTGTTACTTGCACCCCTTCACTTACCCCTTCGCCGTCACACGTAACAGCACTCTGGGTCCAGCCGGCTTGTAGGGTCTCAGCCAGAGTAAAGGGACCAGGAATGACGCCACTAAAGGTGGTAGTGCCGTCACTGCCAGTGGTTTGAGTCGGTAGCTTACCGAGGGTTATATCCCAGCCGGATAATGATGGTTCATTGACACCCAAGTTACTTGTAGCTGCCGTGTCCTGGGTTCCATTTCGATTCAAGTCATTATATTTGGTAACGATTACTGTTGCCCGCTTTTGGTTAGTGTAGGTGCAGTCCAGATTGTCATTCTTGAGCAAAGTGATGGTATCATTACGGGGGTCAAGACTAGTTTGACGTTCACCATTCGTGATAGTGCAGGTCGCGTCCACTAAGTCCCAGTTTGGCGGCAGATTATCCTCTGACATGTTATAGGTATCGGTATCAACCTGATACGTGTCAGAGCCACCGCCCTTAATACTTGAAGAGTGGGTAAGCGTTTCCCCCTGTCGGAGATTAAGCGTAAAGCTGTCAGGTGCTCCAGTCGGTAGTGTTACTTTGTGTACTGTTACGTTAGCGTGATCTCGAGAGTTATAGAAAGTACAAATTATATTTTGACCAGCTGCAAGTTTTAGACTGACATTACGATTATTAATACTTCCATTAATGTCACCGCTACACAGTATTTGGTCGAGCGACCAGCCAAGGTGGTTTACATTACCAGGCTCGCCAAACGTGTATGAGCCACCGCTGGGCGCTAGGTGATCGAATATTTTTTTATTTGAACCTGCGACATAATTAGGGTCATTTATACTATTATCAACGAGTACGAAGTTAGGCGTGTCACTACCTTGAAGATTGCCGGTGAATGTAAATCCTTGGAGTGACTGAGGATTGGCAGACTTTATGACAGTAATGCTTCCAAGGCGGGTGTTGGTGATTGTGCAATCAGCATGTTCATCGCCAGTAACCGTAACCGAGCCGTTGGCGCAGGAGATCGAAAAGCTGCGTTGGTAATCTGCTAGGTTGGTTTCGCCAGCGGCTGATTCACCAACGCTGTGTATGCCAGGAGTAACTTCAACGGCACCTGTCGTACCTCCGTTACCGACACTGGCTCCGCTACCTGCAACTGCGCCGTCAATGAGGAGGTTAAACAAGCCTTCGTCATTGTTGCTACTGTTAACTATTTGTTTTGTTACCGTAATCTGCGGGTGGTAGATATGAAGGTTATGTGTATCAGTGCTGCAAACCTTGGCTTGCAAAGAGTCTGTGCCACACGTGTTAACAGTATTAACGATACTGGTGGCGCTGGTTACAGGTACAGTATAAAGGCTAGTGTAGACCCAGGTTTCGTTATTTTGCAGAATTGCGTCATTGTTGGTGTCGCCAGATTGGTATGTTACATTTGGCGCGACGTTGTCGCTTACCGTCAGACCACTAAGTGGGGTGTCACCAGTATTTGTCACGGTGAAGGTGTAGGTAACTGTATCGCCTTGATAGGCATTAGGCGGGCCAGTTTTTACGACGTGAATGGCGGGGTGCAGTACATCAAGCGTGTGCTCACTGGTGCCGCAGGTGGCGTTAGGACTTTCAGAGACTACTTGTATTGGGTCAAGACCACAGGCGGTTACCGTGTTCACTACATTTGCTGGGTGGTTGGCAGGAATTGTGTACTGGACAGTGTAAATCCACGTTTCCTGCAGGTCGAGTTTAGCGTTGTCATTAGCATCACCAGACTTGTAGGCTGCACCAGTGGCAACATTGTCACTTACTGTCAGACCACTAAGTGGGGTGTCACCAGTATTTGTCACCGTGAAGGTGTAGGTAACTGTATCGCCCTCATGGGCAGTAGCGGGCCCTGACTTTACGACGTGAATGGCGGGGTGCAGTACATCAAGCGTGTGGTTATCAGTATCCGTAACTGTCTTTCCTAATGAATCAGTTCCGCTCGCCACGACTACGTTGACGACATTATCTGTTTGTGGCGTTGGGATTAAGAAGCTGGCAGTACAGTTCGTAACCTCAGTCGGTGCGAGCGTTGAACTGTCGCACTTTTCCAGGTTAGCTATATTATCATCAATTTTAACGCCAGTTAGCGTGGTGTCACCAGTATTGGTAACGACGAAGCTATAACCGATTAACTGTCCTTCGTATCCGTATAGTGGGCCGCTCTTTTTTACGGTAATTGCTGGGTGGAGTACGTCAAGCTGGTGATTATCATTGCCGCAAACCTGCGTATTAGCTGGATCAGTTGCGCAGACAGTGACTTTGTTAACCACATCCGCCGTTTGAGTTAATGGAATTGTGTAGCTAGCAGTATAGATCCATATTTCATTTTTTTGGAGGACATGGTCATTGTTACTGTCGCCAGACTGGTAAACGCCTGCCCCAGCAATGTCATCGTTCACAGTAATACCGGAGAGTGCCGTGTCGCCAGTATTTGTCACCGTGAAGGTGTAGGTAACTGTATCGCCCTCATGGGCCGTAGCGGGCCCTGACTTTACTACGTGAATACCCGGGTGGGCAATGTCGTCATTAGTAATGGTACAGGTCTTCTCTTCTGCAATTGAGATTGTACCGCTGCAGTCTGCCGACAACGTCTTGGTATAGCCGGCGTGTGCGCCCTCGTCTATCACATAGCTACCGGCATTAACGTTAATGGTAGTGCCCGCTTCGTTACCTGGCAACGAGACTGGTGTTTTCACACTTGTGCCTGAGACATTCATTGTGAATGAACTGGCATCTGCACTCCCACTGTTATCGTTGATTACGTGTTTAATAATGGTTAGTTTGGGTGCAATATCGTCGTTGGTAATGCTACAACTAGCCGATACGCCCAGGCTAAGCGTCAACTGATTGCCCACTAAGCTACCGGCATCACAGACCCAGCCACTGGCAGCATAACCACTGGGCCCATTTGATTCGCTCAGTGTGTACACCAGATTAGCGCGTGCGGCGCCGCTGGCATCGCCATTGCCGGAAATGGTTGCAAAGGCGGCATCACTTGGCGTAGCGCTTAGGGTCCATGCTGTAGCGAGGGCTTGACCGCCGTCATTATTGGTAACGTTCTTATGTAAGTTGAGATGAGGTGTCTGATCATTGTTGGCAACGACACAGGTAACATGCTGGCCTTCATTGAGGGAGACTGGTTGTGTAACAGTGCTCTGCGTGTCATTGTCGGTACAAATAGTACTAGTGCGGGTGTAGCCGGTAAACGTATCTTCAGTGACAGCATAGCTGGTGTTGGCCTGGGCATTGCTGTAGGTATAGGTGTCAGTTTGATTGCTGTTAGAAAGTGTACCGCCGGTAAGTTTGGTGCCGTTTACATTAATACTGAAGGCATCAGCTTTGGCAGATCCACCATCATTGTTGGTGACATTTTTAACGACGGTAAGCGTCGGCGCAACGTCATCGTTGGTGATAGTACAGGTAACATTTTGTCCCGAAGCTAACGACACTGGGTTTGCAACCACACTGTTCGAAGTATTGTCTTTGCAGACTAAACTGGTCTGGGTGTAGCTAGGTGTCGGTGAGTCTTCGCTGACGGTGTAAGCGGTGTTAGCTGTGGTTCCTGGGTTGCTATACGTATCAGTCAGGTTGCTATTCGTGAGGGTACCACCAGTTAGTTGGGTGCCGTTCACTTTCACTACGAACGAATCGGAAGTGTTGTTACCGCCATTATTGTTGATAACCTTTTTTACAACCGTAAGGCTTGGGGCTACATCGTTATTAGTAACCACACATGTCTTTTGTTCGCCAACGGCTATATTGCCGCTACAGTTTTGGCCGAGTGATTTAGCATAGCCCGCAAAATCTGTCTCATTAACGCTGTAGCTGGCAGCATTCAGCGTCACCGTCGTGCCCGGATCTTCGGCGCCACTAAATGAAGCGCTTGAAACGTTTGTGCCCGTTACGTTCATGGTGAAGGCACTGGCGCTGGCTGTGCCGCCATTGTCATTTACAACGTGCTTAATGACTGTGAGTTGCGGCGCGATATCGCTGTTGGTGATTGTACAGCTGATGTTTTCGGCGAGTGTTGGGGTGAATGTAGCCCCAAGATCGGCTTTTGTGGCATTGTCTATGCAGACGAGGCTGTCTTGGTGATAGCCATTCACTTGGGCCAATTCAGAGACGGTGTACTGTTGGTTAGCGGCGAAGGTATTACTGACGCCACTAGTGACCGCCGTACTACCGACCTTAAGAGTGAAGTCGTTTACCTTGGCGCTGCCGCCGTGGTTGTTATTGACGACTTTGGTTACGGTGATGGTTGCCGGGATATCGTTATTGGTGAGCGTACAGCTATAGACGCCGCCGACGACCATCGTGATTGATCCGTTTGCTAAGCAGCCAGTAATCGAATGTAGTGTGTAGCCTGATTGTTGGGTTTCGCTGACGGTGTACTGTCCAGCATTAAAGGTGTACTGCGTCCCACTGGTAACCTGAACTGTGCCTGAGGTGCCCATAACAGACAGCGGGAAGTTGCTGGCATCTAGAGTACCGCCGTTGTCGTTGTTGACGACTTTGGTTACCGTTAGTTTAGGTGCAATATCGTCGTTGGTTATCGTACAGGTAACATTTTGGCCGACGCCTAAGGTGACGACGCCATTTGTTAATACGCCTCCAGTACAACCCCAACTACTCGGTGCGTAGCCGGTTGGTCCTGACTCGGTCAAGGCGTAGGCTGTGTTGGCAGTTACTGGAGTCGTAGTCGTCGTGGCAACGGTGCCGCTATTGCTGGGCGCTCCAGCTGCATTTATAACAGGTGTATCGGCGTTGTGCTGGGCTTTAAGTGTCCACTGGTCGGCAGTATTGGCGCCACCATTATCATTTGTGACGTGCTTAACCAAGGTTAGGGTCGGTGCATTATCGTTATTGGTGACGCTACAAGTTACATTTTGACCGAGAGCCAGCATAACCGGGTTGCCAACACTTTGATGCGTGGTGTTATCGGTACAGCTCCAAGTTCCAGGGCTGTAGCCGCTGAAGCTATCTTCACTGGCGGCGTAGGCTACATTGGCAGACGGGTTGGTGTAAGTATAGGTATCGGTAAGATTGTTATTAGAAAGCGTGCCGCCGCTTAGCTGAGTATTATTGACTCTTAAAGTGAAGTTATCGGCCGTAGCTGTGCCGCCATTATCGTTTGTGACGTTCTTTACGACTGTAAGCGATGGGGCAATATCGTCGTTGGTAATAGTACAGGTTATATTCTGATTTGCGGCGAGCGTTACACTAGCGCCGAGCGTACTTGGACAACCAATACCAGTGATACTTACAAATGCGTAGCCGGCTTTACCAGCTTCGTTAATGGCGTACGAACCTGGATTGAGTGGCACTGCTTGGCCAGAACTAACTGCCGTTCCGCCAATTGTTAGTCCAAATTCATTTACCCCTGCTGTGCCGCCATTGTTTTCGGTGACGCTTTTAACTAAGGTGATTGTGCCGGTTTGACGAGTGTTAGTAATAGTACAAACAATATCGCTTCCATCTACTACCGGTACACCCGCCAGTGAAGTACCCGTCCCATTAGCAATTACGGCGCCATTACCGTTCAAACCACGACATGAGATAGCTGAGTCATAGGCTGCTAGTGAAGTGTTTGTGCCCGCAGTTTCACCAACACTGTGCGTTCCGGCGGCTAAAACTTGCTCTCCTGTAGTGCCCCCGTCTTGTACGTTGGCTGCTTTGGTTGTTCCGTCAACCTGTAGATTAAAGAAGCCACTATCAGTTGCGGGTACCAAATGTTTTACCACTTCTACCTTTCCCGATTTAGGTTGCGTAATCACACAGTCCGAAGGGTCAGAATTTGGTTGTTGAGACGGATAAGAACACACATCAATCAGGTTAGCGGCGGTGGCGCCGAAGATACTTAGTGCGATTGTGCACGATCCTTGGGTATCAAACGAAGCATCGAAAGGGTTTGTCTGCGACTGACTGACAGCACAGCTCACGGTCCCGGCCGGAACTATAAGTGTAGTGATGGGTGAGGTACAGCGATCATCGCGGCTGTCACCACAGGAATAAACAGTAGTGGCCTGAAGCTGTGCGGGATCTCCGGATGTTGTTACACAGACAGCATAGTCAGCTTGTCCGTTTCCATTAGTATCAAAAAGATTACAAGCATCTAAGGTATTACTTCCGTTAGTACCGGTATCATCCCAGTTCCATGTTGTAGAAATCTGCGTAGCAGAATTGTTATTAACGCATAATTTGGTTAAATCTTTTTGTCCCGGTACGTCATTGGCTCCGGCTGTATCATTCACGCAGCCTGTGGCAGGAACCGCCGCAGCGTGGCCTAAGAAGATACCTGAAACGCCCAGAGGGGCAACCACCTGCGTGCCAATAAATAATAATGCAATTAAAGAGTTTTTAATTCGGGACATGTGGCGCGACAGGCGGTTGCGGTACATAGGAGCTCCTTGCTTGTTAAATAACAAGAGAGACATACTACCGGTTTCGCTATTGGCTCAATAATTCCCAAGCGACCAAATACAGGAATTACTTCGTGGCCTTACACATCACTCGATTTAATATTTATTTTACTTTAGTAATACTCCATTTAGTTAAGTAATACAACTAGTTTGGGCCGAAATGTAATAAATATCATAGTTTCTAGATAACCAATATATATTATCTAAATTAAGTGTCGGCGCTATAATAAGCCTATGGCCACCACACTCCCGTTTCACTTCAAGCTACGACGCCTCAATGACGCCCTCAGTGCCATGATTGTCATACTGGCAATCTATATATTTATGCTGCCGGTGCTGCCACAAATTGGCTGGTGGTTACACCACTCGGCGCCGGTGCTATCGCGGCCGGCTCATCACGCTGCCCAGGTTGCCCAAGCCGCCCCGGCCAGTGGTCCGGCGATTCCTCTGGATAACCGACTGTCGATTGCGGCCCTCGGTCTAAACGAACCTATTTTTAGCGGCGACAGCATCTACACCGTCAACAAAGGCATTTGGATCCGTCCGAACGCGAGTACGCCGGATAACGGCAGTAACACCGTCCTCGTCGGCCACCGGTTTACCTACACCAACCCACGGGGCGTCTTTTATTTCTTAGATAAGATCAAACTTGGCGACGTTATAACCGTCTACTGGCACAGTAAAGCTTACCGGTACGTCACTACCAAGATTAGTGTCGTCGATCCAACCGATGGCGCGGTGGAGGCACCAACCCCAAGCAGCCGATTAACGCTCTATACCTGCACTCCCCTATGGTCACTTAAGGAACGGCTAGTGGTCGTCAGCGAGTTGGTAGCGTCATGAAAGAATGGCAGCGCACCATAATCTTACTGGTGCTGTTAGTAGCCGCCATCAGTTTTCTGGTCTATCTGCGCACCGGCTATGAACACCAGGCACTCCAAACGCTGCGCTAAGCTACAATTGCACGAATTTTGATGGCAAGTCGAGTGGACTGTCGCTAGCAACAAATAAACTTTCGTCTAACACATCTTTTAAAGCCACTTGGCCAGCGCTGGCTGCCAAAAACCGTCGCCTTAAAACATGCATAACGGCTGAACTGAATTGCTCTTCCGTGGGCGGCTGACCGTCAATAGTTACGTACTTATCAAGTAACGACCAAACAGCTCGGTTAATTATAGCCGCCCCCACAGGGCTGTTCATGACTAGGTCGGCCCGATGCTGATAGGCATACACATACTCGTAGACCTCGGGCAAAATAACTGCTGCATTTTCAGACGTAAAGCCTGAGTTTACCGGCGGAGGCGCAACCACCGTTTCTCCCCGCAAACGCGACAGTTCCTCGCTAATAGCCGTTTCCACCTGCCGTAATTCGGCTTTATTATTTTTGCCTCGCGTTGCCAAGGCAAAGATGCCGTGTTGCGGTTTTTGGATTCGTTTTGCTTCTTGCAAAGCCTTAAGTTGTAAGTCTTTGGGGACGTGATACATCATGAACATCATGGTAGTAACATCAGCTTCTCCGCTTGATAGTGGTAAGGAATCCGCCCATGCCTCATAAAGTTCAATGCCCTCAAAGCCTTTCTTGGTGACGCCTGGCTTGAGCACATAGGACTCTTTATCACCCGCTCCTGCTTCAGACGGCTGCCAAAAAGCCAAGCTGCCCAACTGTTTAGAATTTGGTTCAATACCGATCAGACGGCCATGATGATTATGGAGTTTCCAGAGCTGTAAAAAATTTGGA
This sequence comes from Patescibacteria group bacterium, assembly GCA_030271625.1. Classification (GTDB taxonomy): domain Bacteria; phylum Patescibacteriota; class Saccharimonadia; order Saccharimonadales; family UBA4665; genus UBA4729. The sequence goes on along the minus strand of JARXKN010000001.1, from coordinate 516,985 downwards.
AACGAGCAACCAATGTCAACGATAGTTGCTTTGTTGCTTACACCGGCTTGTTGCAAGGCTATTAACGTTTCCAGTTCAAGATCTACCCGCTTTAATCCATCGACCGTTTCGTCGGTTTCGACTGCTAACCAGTAGACCCTTTGGCGGGCTTCAATCTTCTCTGGACCGCTAACGGTATTGTACTGACCGCGCCAATCATCGATGCCCCCAAAAGTGGGTGGCTGTTCTGGTGTCATAATAGCGTTATAGTACAATATTTTGCTAGTTTATACTAGATGATTGCTTATTTGGCAACTATACTGTTATATTTAAGTATTATGGCTTATGCTAGCGCCGACTCATCACTGTACGCCCTTGTAAAAAATAGTCCGCCTTACCGTCTTGCCAAAGGTCAGGTCGTACACGCTCTGGATGACCGCAGTAAATTTAATCTCATCGTCTCCGGCTACATTAAACGGTACATGATTACCAACGAGGGTAACGAAAGTATTCAGGTCATTTATGGACCGGGGAATTTTTTTCCGTTACCACCGGTGCTTAAGACTATTTTCGAGATGGACATCTACCGCGGGCCGGAAACCTACTACTACGAATCTATGACCGATATCGTCGTCCACTCCGTAAATTTAGACACCCTGGAGCAGGCGCTGGCCAGCGATAGTTCGATTTATAAAGACTTATTGTTTATCGCTGGCACCCGCCTTAACTCGTACATTCACCGGCTGGAAGATTCCTCGCTCAGCAGCAGCACCTGGCGGGTAGCGCATCAACTACTGTTTTTGGCCGATCAGTTTGGCGAGACTACTGATGAGGGGATACGGATCCAGCTGCCTCTGACCCACCAAGACTTGGCCGATATCCTTAACGTTAGCCGCGAAACCGTGTCTCGATCGTTATCAAATTTGCGAGAGAAGAAGCTGATTATTGCCGGGCAACATATTATCATCCCTAACATCGATACGCTCAAAGAACTTTACAGCTAGTTCTTGTCTGTGATTAGCGTCACAAAATGTTACCGTAGCCGTCACTGATTTGAAACGCCCTTTCTCCTAATCTGGAAGTACAGATGATTAGGAGGTCTACGATGAAACGACGAGTGTTATATGCTTTTCTCTCGATAGCATTTCTTGCCAGCTTCTTGCTTGGCTCTCCCGCCCTAACTGCCACCGCAGCCACTATTCCCGACGCTTCAAGTTCGACTATGCTCCAAGCCACCAATCTTCAGCGGGAGCAGAATGGCCTTGGTGATTTGTACTTTAATTACCGCCTAACCAGTGCCGCCCAGGCCAAAGCTGCCGACATGGCCGCTAACGACTACTGGGCCCACGTTTCCCCGAGTGGTGTGCAGCCCTGGGACTTCATAAGCCAAAGTGGTTACAACTACCACGGCGCCGGTGAGAATCTAGCCTACGGTTATAGCACTTTGTCGGAAGTCATAACTGGCTGGATGAACTCACCAGAGCACCGCGCTAATATGCTTGGCAATTACGTCGATGTTGGTTTTGGTTTCTACACCGCCACCAATTATCAGGGTTCAGGACCACAGACAATCGTGGTTGCCGAGTTCGGTCTACCTACCGATGCACCGGCCCCAGCTCCAGCGCCGGCAGCGCAAGCTGAAACAGCTGCTCCACAAGCTGCGCCAGCAGCAACCCAGAAGGCTGTTGTAGCCGAGCTAGCTAGCGAACCGGTAGCAGCTTCTCCTACGCCTGCCGCCAACGCTGCAGCGCCAGTAGCTGTACCTAGTGCCGTAAAAACTTCCGTGCACGCTCACGCCGCCGCACCAGCCAAGCCCGCTAGCTCCGAAAAACACTTGCTCTCTTGGCCGCAGTCATTAGTAGTTCTGGGCTCGTTAAGCGCCCCCCGCTTTTTCCTGAGCCGACGCCGCTAAATATGTAGATTTACGAGTCAGATTCTGCTACAATCACCCCTTGTGGTCGCTAGTGCGGCGTCAATGGGGATTGGCCAAGTGGTAAGGCAGTGGATTCTGGTTCCACGATCGGGGGTTCGAATCCCTCATCCCCAGCCAAGATATGCACCAAAGGTGACCGTAATGGTCGCCTTTTTTCTTATACCCCTGACACCATCTAGAAAAAGGAGTAAACTTACAACAACATATAGGAGTTCCCGCATCAATGTTTATTAAAGCAATAAAGGTTAGTAATTACCGTTCTCTTAAACAGGACGATTATATAGTGGACTTTGCGATTCCAAATGGTAAGCCCGGGAGTGGACTAACGGTTATTGTTGGACCCAATAACGTAGGCAAGTCAAATTTATTCCACGCTATGGATTTCGTCTTTAACAAATCAGGTACTGATAACATTAAGCATAAACAGCGGTTAGATGATTCTTGTGTTGTGCAACTAGAGATGCAGGACGACGACATTGATAGTTCCATTGATGAATACGTTCAAGATAACAAAAAAGCAACTTTTAAGTCTCTTGTTTACGATAAAGACAATAGACCTAGCTTTTCGATCCAGCGTATAGCAGATACCAAGGCTCAGAGCATAGAGATATGGCACGAAAAGGAAGCTAAATTTAAGAATGTCTCAGGTATTGACGCCCCTCTAGATGCTTGGCTAACCTTCCTTCCCCTATGGGCAAATACAAGCACCGAGGAGGTGGCTAGCTATAGTGCGAAAAGTATTATAAACAAACTACTCGGAAAAATTGTGGAAGAAATACAGAACGATGAAGACTACAAAGAACTTCATAAACAATTCGACAAAATATTCGGCGGTGGAAACAAGTCTGTTTTAGGCAGCAAAACACTAACCATATCAGATGAGGTCTCTTCGCTAATACATGATCAGTTTGCTGATGTAGGCATTAAATTTCAAGCCGAACCACCAAAAATTGATCAATATATAAAACAAATAAAAACAATGGTTCACGACGGTGACGAGACTGAGATTACAGACAAAGGCAATGGTCTCCAAAGAGCTATAATGATCGCTTTAATCCAAGTCTATGCTAAGTCTTTAAACAAAGGAAAGGCAAAGAAACCATTCTTCTTATTTATTGATGAACCCGAACTTTACCTTAACCCCCAATCGCAAAAAATTTTACTACGATCTTTAAGAAAAATTGCAGCAAATGAACAAGTATTTATTGTTACGCATTCCCCATATTTCATAGACTGGGCTGACTACAATTCTGGGGCAAAAGTTGGACGAGCCAAGAAACTTTCCGATTCTACTGTGATCAACTGCCTCGATCCCTCAACAGATTATTCCTCATTGATTTCTGGTGACGTAAAGGACTGGCAAAAGCCTTATATACTTGACGTAGCCGCTAAAGAACTTCTATTCGCCGAGAAAGTACTGTTTTTAGAGGGGCAAGAAGATGTTGGCCTAATAAGAAAATGGCTACTGGAAACAGATAAAGACATTAAATTTGATCTGTTCGGATATGGAGTTGGTGGGTTTGGAAATTACGCCGCTTATCTTAGACTGGCCAAGGATCTTGGTCTGCTAAAAGTTGCCGCCATATATGACAACGGTGCCGCTGAGACATTAAAGATGGCCGGTGATGCTAATATTCAATCTGACTATATGCTTTGTCAATTAGACGCCAATGACATAAGGGATAAGTATCGCCCCTGCAATAGCTGCACAAAATGCACTGCAGGTAGGTATAAAGAGTGCGGGAGTAAAATTCAGTATAAGTCTGGCTGTTTTGATGAAAGTGGCATGACAAAATCAGCCAGTAGCGAATATAAAGACTTCTGCTCTAAATTTGAAAACATCGTAACGTTTATGGAGAGCTAATATTATGAATACAATCAAATGCACCCACTGTGGTAAAAACATAGAATTATCGGAAGCTCTTACAAAAGATATCGAATCTAGTGTTCTTGAAGCTGAACATAAAAAGCATCTTGCGGACCTCGACGAAGTTAAAAAGGAATCGGCACTTGAGGCTCAGAAGCAAGTTGAAGAAGCAAAAGTAAAAGCAGCAGAGCAAGCACAATCAAGACTCGAAATTAAGATGAAAGACATGCAAGACGAGGCTGCAGCTGACAAAAAAGATAACCAAGAGCTCCGAGACCAGCTTAAGTTACTTATGCAGCAATTGCGCGAGTCGAACAAGGCAAAAGAGAATGCAGAGATTGAAATGCAGAAGAAGCTGGTCGTAGAGGAGGCAAAGATTCGTGATGCAGCCGAGAAGACAGCAGACGAAAAACAGCGCCTTAACCTTGCTGCTCGTGACAAAACAATAGCTGACCTGCAGAAATCTCTCGATGAAGCCCAGCGTAAAGCTGCACAAGGGTCACAGCAGCTCCAGGGCGAGATAATGGAACTTGACCTTGAAACCACTATGGTTAAAGCATTTCGAGACGATGACATCGAGCCTATTGCTAAAGGGACTAAAGGCGGTGACATACGTCAAGTCGTAAAAAGCCCACGCGGTACTGTCTGTGGCGTAATGCTCTGGGAAATCAAGCGTACAAAGAACTGGGTTGACGGCTGGATCCCAAAACTCAAAGAAGATTTACGCAATGAGAAAGCTAATATACCGATTATAGTCACGGAAGTAATGCCTAAATCCATATCTGATGATATCGGCACGTTTAATGGCGTCTGGATCTGCAAACCGAATACTGCAGTCGTATTGGCTGCACTTTTAAGAAAGAGCCTGCTCGATGCCGGCCTTCAAAAGGCACTTGCGGAAAATAGAGGCACCAAAGCTGACGCACTATATAACTTCGTAACTAGTCATGAGTTCGTCCAACAGATAGAAGCTATGGTTGAGACTTATCAAGAAATGACACAACAGATCACTAAAGAACGTACGTACTATGCTAAATTCTGGGCGGAACGCGATGCTCAAGCTCAGCGCCTATTACTTGGAACTGCGAACATTATCGGAAGTATGCAAGGGCACGTAGGCCAATCCTCGATGCCTAAGATTAAAGGTCTTGAGCTACTAGAGTCCGGCGAAGATGTCTAAGCCGCACTATCTTCAAGCTCAATAATTGTTCGGTTGTGGATAGCTAGCTTGCAGCTGACATTCCTGATCAACCTTGTCTTTTCGAAGGCAGATCCCGATTCGAGAACGTACCTAGCATAGATATGAAATGATTCAGTGGAATCGAAGGACTTATTTGTAGTCTTCATCATTGCAGTAAATTTACTAATGGCATTTATTAGGCCTTGTTCAGCATCTCGATTGTCAAGCATCAGCATATCTACTTTGCCAAGTAAAGTTTCTATTAATCTCTCTTCTTTCACATATGGTTCTGGACAGCTATAATCGATTTGTCGTGAGCAGTGATAATATACATGCCTGTTCCTGCCCCCATCAGCTCTTTGCTTAAACTTCTCCTCGCCGACAATTTGAGATCCACAGCTCGCACATACTAAAAACCTGCGGAACGGAAATTCTTTAGCGCCCCATTTAGATTTTTGCGGTACAGCGAGCTGTTTCTGAACCAAACCGAACAGCTCTTCGCTCACAAGCTTAGGGTGTGAGCCTTCATACCAAGTACCACTCTTCTTAGGGTATTCAAACGTACCGTAATAAAACGGATTCTTGAGCATTAAATAGATCTGACTGATGGTAGCTTTTTTACCGGCCCTAGTCGTAAAACCATTTTCGTCCAACCATCGCTTAATTGTTCTGCCGCTATGTTGCTTGAGTGCTACGCGCTCGTACATTTCCTTGATATAAGGCGCGCGCTCTGGATCTACAACAATGTCTTTTACACCATTAAAGGCTCGGTTATAGTAGCCGATTGGCGGCATACAAGGTCGCCAGCCCATCTCACATTTGGCTCTAATGCCACGTTTGACATTAACTCCTCTGTTATCGTTTTCTAACTTGGCTTGGGAGCATAAGATCATCAGCAGGAACTTCTCGTTTGGGGTGTTACTAAAGCTTTGACCGAAAGTTCGAATGTGAACGAGATGATTGGAATCCATTAAGTCCACTAGCGATCCCAGATCTCCGGCATTACGTGATAATCTGTCCGGAGCCCACGTTAGTATTCCTTGATATTTATCATTCCGAAGATCTTCTATAAGTTCTAAGAAGATAGGTCTTTGGCCTGATTGTTTGGCGGAGTGGCTTTCCTGTTTGATTTCTATGACATTCAAGCCCTCGCGTTGTGCCATGTCAGTCATTTCTTTGATTTGTGAATCTATAGACATCGCCTGTCGTTCATCACTCTCTGTTGACTTGCGGGCATATAGGCAGTATTTTATTGCTTGTTTTTCCATACAAGCACAAAGTACCGCCAGGTTCGCAGGAAGTCTAGCTAGTTTTAGAAGTATTTAGGAAAGACTTTTGAGAATATATCTGCTGTTTCGACTAGCCACTGAATAATAGTCGGATTCTGAGTTTCATCAAGGAAATTTCCTCCATGGATGACTATAATTCGACTAGCTTTCTTATTGGGGAGTTCTTGCCACTGAAGTTGTAGACCAAGCTTTTCTTCAATAGCCTGCTTGCTAGCATACAATTTAGTAAAAAGCTCTTTGTTGTCAGAGATATATAGCTCAACTGCCACTTGTTGTTCACGAGAGTTTACGGTAAGGCTAAGATGGGCCAGAGATGAACGAACGGAAATATCATACCAGTGCTGAGGCGATGCCTTTCGCCAACTTCGTATATACTTTGCATTTTCTTCACCGTACTCTCGAACCTGCTCAAAAAAAGATTGCTGTTTAAGCTTCAGGTCACTAACCGTATTACCTGAACCACTTTGCTTAACTGTCTTTGCCCAGTCGTTTGGTTTTGCAATTATATTGAATCTTGGTGCCGGTAACGAATCACCAATTTTCCAAGCCTCAATTTCGATTAAAAAGAAGTTAGCACTTTCTGTCGTATTTTCGTTAAGCCAATTGATCGCTTGCTCGTGCTCTTCGCGGGCTCTGGAAACAATCCACACAACCACTTCAGCATTCAGACCAGAAGCGTAAGTTATGAGCTTTCCTAAGTGGTCGTGATTTGTTGGCTCAATTTGGTTTTCGATCACTACTTTATGACCATTGTCATCTTCAGCTAAGATATCAACATGGAATTGACCCACACCAACTTCAGTTTGCGCGTTCAATAAACCTACACCTATGGTGTCGCTTAATAGCTCAAGATTCTCTTCTTTGGCTAGCCAATTCGTGAAATCTAGTGCCTCATGCTTCCATATGCTACGCAAGGGCAATTTAGTAAGTTTACTCAGCTCCATTACATCTTATTCTACATCTGACACTTGGGTTGCACAAAGAATCTTAAAGATTAGCCTGCCTTACATCTGTTATTAGAGTACAATGTTATGTAATATGGCTTTCAATGAAGATACCCGCGTAAAAATCCCTGCTCTAATTCACCTAACGCGACTTGGGTATACGTATTTTTCACTTAAAGATACTGGTTTTAAGATAGACACCGAAACAAATATCATTGAAAACATCTTTGTTGATAAGCTGACTCAGCTCAATCCCGAGCTAGACAGTCAAATTATTGATCAAGAGTTAAAGAATATTTCAAGTGAACTAAATTATGATGATCTTGGTCGAGCATTCTACAATCGGCTCATAGGCTTGGGCGATACAGATTTAAAATTGATTGATTGGGATGATTTTAGTAATAACAGTCTACACGTAACAACTGAACTAACATGTAAGAACGGTGATGACGAGTTCCGCCCAGACATTACTGTATTTATAAATGGCCTTCCGCTTTCATTTATAGAGTTAAAAAAGCCTAACAACTTCGAAGGCATTAAGTCCGAGCGTGATCGTATACAAGTTCGCTTCAAGAACGACAAATTCCGGCGATTCATAAACATCACTCAGCTTCTCGTATTTTCAAACAATATGGATTACGATGACACAGACACAAACAAACTCATCGGTGCATTTTATGCCACTACCGCAACAAACAGTGAGACTAGATTTAATAATTTCCGTGAGCAGAAAAAATCTGAGTACATTGATCTTATTAAAGATGCTGATGATAAAGTCGAAGATTTCATACTAGCTGACAACAACTGTAGGGTCATTAAGCATGCTCCTGAATTTCATTCAAATAAAGATATAGATAGCCCTACAAATCGTCTTCTCTCAAGTCTGTATACACCGAATCGTCTACGTGATTTACTCAAGTATGCCATTTGTTATGTAGATGAAGTTGATAAAGAAACTGGCATAGTTACGATCCAGAAACATATCATGCGCTATCCACAGTTTTTTGCTACGAAAGCTATTAAATCCAAGCTTGATGAAGGAACGAAAAAGGGGGTAATTTGGCACACGCAAGGCTCCGGCAAAACTGCACTAGCTTTCTATAGCGTTCGTTCTCTAAAAGACTACTTTGCACAGAAAGGTATAATCCCTAAGTTTTATTTCATAGTAGATCGAATTGATTTAGCAAATCAGGCAAAAGATGAATTTAGTAAGCGAGGGTTAGCTGTATATTCAATCGATAGTAAAGAAGCACTTATACGGGACTTTAAAAACAATACTTCAAATGAAGGCATGACAGTCTTAAATATACATAAGTTCCGAGAAGATACTGCCGTATTAAATGACAGTGGGTATGACATTAAAGTTCAAAGAGTCTTCTTTATTGATGAAGCACACCGAAGCTACGATCCGAGAGGCTCATTCTTGGCAAACCTATACAACTCAGATCAAGATTCGATAAAAATCGCCCTCACCGGTACCCCGCTAATCATATATAAAGATCATGACGATCAAGGTGACATAAACGACCCCACTCAAAAAGAAGAGAGTAAGACCACTCGCAATATTTTTGGTGACTATATTCATAAGTACTATTACAACGATTCTATACGCGATGGCTACACGCTAAAACTACTACGTGAAGAGATTGAGACGAGCTATAAGGAAAAAGTACGCGGAATTATAAGTGATATTAAGATGCAAGCCGGCGACATCAATAAAAAGGATCTATATGCACACATAAAATTCGTGGCACCAATGCTCGATTATATTCTTAAAGATTTTGTGCAATCGAGGATCAGGTTCGGAGAGCGGTCGATTGGAGGCATGGTTGTTTGTGATAGCTCGGATCAAGCGCGCGAGATGTTCCAACTTTTTAATATATCTAAAGATGATCACGGCTTAACAGCAGCACTTATTCTACACGATGAAGATGACAAGGATACTCGCAAAACGAAAACCAAAAACTTCAAAGATGGAAAGATTGATCTATTATTTGTTTACTCCATGCTGCTGACTGGGTTTGATGCTCCACGCCTCAAAAAACTATATCTGGGACGCAAAATCAGGGCACATAACTTATTACAAACATTAACTCGTGTAAATCGACCATATAAAGACTTCAGGCTTGGCTATGTGGTTGATTTTGCAGACATTTCAGCAGAATTTGAGATCACGAACCAGGCGTACTTTAAAGAGCTAAAGTCGGAATATAGCGACAACTTAGATGACGAAGATCCAGCAAATATCTTTGGTTCACTCTTTATGAGTAAACAAGAGATCGACCAGCAAATTAGTGAAGTTCAAGAAGCGATCTCTGACTATACCACAGAGAACCTTGAAACATTTAGCCAACAGATTAGCCAAGTAGAAAACAGGCAGCATATTCTCGAACTGAAACATGCGCTAGAATCTGCTCGTGATATTTACAATGTGGCGCGACTTCTCGGTTACACAGAAATACTCGAAAAACTCGATTTTAAGAAGCTCGCTAAACTTCTCACAATGGTAACTGATCGTTTGAAGCTACTTAACCTCAAAGATGCCATGAACGATGTTAATTCAAAGCAACTATTGAATACTGCTATTGAAGATGTCGTATTCAGCTTCACTAAAACTGGCGAAGAGGAGCTAAAGCTATTATCCGAAGATCTCCACAATACAGCTGGCAAAGTGCGCCACGAGCTAGACAAGAATTTCAACAAAAAAGACCCGGAGTGGCTCTTGCTTTATGAGGCGTTCGTAAAACTGCTTGGTATGCACAATATAGATCCCGAATCTGAAAGTATAGATTCAATGAAGTTTGAATCAGAAGAGCTAAAGCGTATTTTTGATCAAATCAAAGAACTGAACCGAAAAAACTCTCTGCTACTTGCGAAATTTGATGGTGACCGCAAGTTTGCAGTTATATATAAAAACCATCAACCTACCGGTAAAGTAAGTGATAATATTCCCTTATATAACCTGCTAAACGATGCAAAAGTAAAGATAGACGCACGACTAACCAACAGTCAGGATATTCTTTCAAACCAAGGTTATTTCCGTCAAACAACAGGTGAATATATCCTTGATAGTTTTGATAAAGGAAGCTACGATCTAAACGCTCGATTAGTCAGAAACTTAATTACGAACACCGCCGACGAATATCTGGCAGAATACCAAGGGGAATAAATGGAACACACAGACTTTTCAAATAAGGCAAAGCAACTTATTGACGACCTCAAGGGCATCTGTGCTAGCGCTGGACTTGGCGGAGATGCGAATGAATATAAAATTGTAACTCAGAGTTTCTTATACAAATTCCTAAACGATAAATTCCTGCATGAGGTTGGAAAACTTGACCAAAGTTTGAAAACATACGAAGACCTCAAAAAATTAGATTCTGACAAGTATGATCTTCTAATGATCAAGATCGGCACAAAGACGGCTCATCTCAAACCCGAGCATCTACTAGAGAACCTATTCAGTCGATCAAATGATGGTGGTTTTGCAAAACTATTAGACAATACACTTAACGACATTGCGGTAGATAACTCTGACGTTTTTTCAGTTCATACTGCTGGAAATACTGAAATTCGTTTGTTCGAAGAAGAACTTATTGCAGATGCGATAAATGATAAGTCACAACACGATGTGACGGCACGTAAGATTATCAATAAACTTGCTAATAGCAAGTTTGAGCTCGATGAAATTCTTAATGCTGGTTTTGATTTCTTTTCAACACTCTTTGAATATATGATCAAGGACTATAACAAAGATGGCGGCGGTAAATATGCCGAGTATTACACACCGCACTCTATAGCAAAGATTATGGCTGAGATTCTGGTTGGTGACGAGCAACCAGCTAATGTCACAGTTTACGATCCTGCGGCTGGCTCAGGCACTCTATTGATGAACATTGCTCATGAAATAGGTCAGGATAAATGCTCTATCTACTCACAGGATATGTCCCAAAAATCATCGAATCTCCTTCGTTTAAACCTTATCATGAATGGGCTTAGCCACTCGATTGACAATATCGTACAAGGCAATACAATAACCGAGCCTAGGCACATTGCTAAAAAATTTGACTATATTGTAAGCAATCCTCCATTTAAACTAGATTTCTCCGATGACTACGATATAGTTTCTAACTTACCAAATGTTAGCGAGCGGTTCTTTGCTGGTATTCCGAATATCCCCAAAAAAGATAAAGATAAAATGGCAATCTATCTCCTCTTTATACAGCACATTATCTTTAGTCTTTCAGACACGGGTCGAGCAGCAGTTGTAGTACCCACTGGCTTTATCACAGCCCAAAATGGTATCGAAAAGTTGATTCGTCAAAAACTTATCGATAGTAAGTGGCTTAAAGGTGCGGTATCTATGCCGCCTAATATTTTTGCCACTACCGGAACTAGTGTATCGGTGATCTTCATTGACAAGACAAACACCGGAAAGGTTGTGTTGGTTGATGCATCTAAACTGGGAACTAAGATAAAAGATGGCAAGAATCAAAAGACACTCTTAAGTCGTGACGAAGAAAAACAGATCAGTAAAGCCTTTATTTCCGATCAGATTGAAGATTTTTCGGTGGTGCTCAATTACGAAGAAATTGCACGGAAAAACTATAGTTTCAGCGCAGGCCAATACTTCGATATCAAAATAAAACATGTGCCAATTACGGCAGAAGAGTTCCAGCTTCAAATAACTAAACATCAGAATTCACTAGACAAGCTATTTAAACAAAGTAAAACCTTGGAAGACGAAATAGCAGATAACTATGAAAAGCTTAAGTATGAGTAGTAAGACATTGCTAAATCTTGGAAAAGCTACATCAAAAATCGGTAGCGGCGCAACCCCTAGAGGCGGTAAAGCGGCATACCTAGGTGGCGAAACATCGCTTATCCGAAGTCTAAATGTTTATGATCATGGATTTCAAATTGAAGGTTTGGCAAAAATTAATGCTCAGCAGGCCGAATCACTCAAAAATGTAACAGTTATTGAAGATGATGTGCTATTCAATATTACTGGTGCATCAGTTGCAAGATGTTGTGTTGTACCAAAGGAGATCTTGCCTGCAAGGGTAAACCAACACGTATCAATAATAAGAACTGATAAGTCTGTTCTAAATCCACACTACCTTCACTATTATTTAATACATCCTGATGTTAAATCTAAACTTTTGTCCGCCTCAGGTGGCTCATCACGAGAAGCAATTACAAAAGACCAGTTAGAAGGACTGAGCTTTGAGGCAGCAGACATAAGAACACAAAATGCTGTTGCACAGATACTGACTAAGCTAGACGATAAAATTGCTCTCAATAATAAATTGAATGCTGAGCTTGAGAAGGTTGCAAGACTAACTTTTGATTATTGGTTCTTGCAATTTGATTTTCCAGATGCAAACAACAAGCCTTATAGATCTTCTGGAGGCTCCATGATCTACTCACCTGAACTTAAAACTCAACTCCCAGAAGCATGGCAACCGTCCTCAATCCAAGAACTGGTGTACAAGGCAAAAAATGGGGACTGGGGTAATAGTGATCAGGGAGGAGATAGCATCAAGGCACACTGCATAAGAGGTGCAGATATCGATGGCCTCAATGGAGTGACTGCTTTTGATCCACCATTACGATACATAAAACGAAAGAATGGCAACCGATTACTTAAAGAAAATGATCTTATTGTGGAGATCTCTGGGGGAAGCCCGGTTCAATCCACAGGGAGAATGGCTCATATTAGTGAATATGTTATTGATAGGCTGGAAGGTAGTGTCGTCTGCTCGAACTTTTGCAAGGCGATATCGTTAAAGAATCCTCGCTTATCATTCGTGGTAAATCATTACTGGATGCGCTTATATGAATCGGGCGTTTTTTTCAATCACGAAGGAAAAACTAGTGGTATTAAGAATCTAATGTTTGATCAGCTAATTAAGGATGTATATATTGCTCTTCCGAAAGATAACCAGCTCATTGAAAAGTTTTACAAATTTTCTAGTTCCATAGATCAGCAGAAACAGTTGCACCTTACGCAAAATCTAGAGCTCGAGAGACTGCGTGACCTACTTCTTCCACTACTTATGACAGGACAGGTTAAAGTAAATTAGTATGCATAAATCCATATGTAGCAATTGTGGGCATGACGAATCAAAATGTTCCCCTGAAGAGACCTATCGTCGAGCTAAGGAGTTAATTGGTTTTAAGGGTCAAGCATCTGCCGCCTTATTACAAAGAGATCTGAAAATAAGCTATGCAAAATCTGCAGAAATACTTGATAAATTAGAAGCCGATGGTCTAATCGGCCCCGCTGATGGCGCAAATCCGAGATCTATTAAGACCACATCTTAAGTCCTTAAACTTTTTTAGTATCATCACGCGCCTTTCGTAATGCCTCGACTGAGCGACTTATTAGCTCAAATTCTTCGTCCGACATTTCTTTAAAGTGATCGACTTCTTCGGCAGGATATTTGGATCGAGGCTTGTAGTCCCGGCTGTGATGCTCGAGCCAATAAACTGCTGCACGAAAGTCTCCAGCCTTTATTTTGGACACTATCTGAGACTCGGCAAGGTCACTGATAGTGTCAGTGCCAAGTCGAATGGCATCCTCACAGTAAATAGAGAAGGTTTTATCTTCCTGTAGCCATCGGTAATAAGTCGATCGGGAAATCCCGACCGACTTACAAGCAATCTCGACTATACGAACTTCAGATAGCCGCTTGACGATTGCAGCTTTAGTTCGTTCCTTTGCCTTGGCCATTTAGCTTGACCCGCTTGAGTCCAGTTAGATTTTCCCAGCGTTTTAAAGCAACTTCGGCGTAAACAGGAGATTTTTCCATTATGTTACATCGTCGCTTCAACTTTGTAGAAGCAATAAGCGTGCTGCCGCTCCCACAAAACGGTTCAACGACAAGATCACCACGTTTAGTTAGCACCTTTATATATGGAATCAGTATTTCAATCGGTTTCGTACCAAAGATAACACCTTGGCCCGAATGCTTCTCGTCACTGGCGTTAAAGTCTATGAAGTCTGTAGGCTGATATTTCTTGCCACCTTCATAGCCTTCCCACTGAGGCTTACCGGCTATTGCGTAAAGTGCCGTCTCGTATTCCTCCTGTAGGCCGTCTGGTTCTTCCTGGTGGTTATATTCAACAGTGCCACTTGCTCCTACAAGTGCTATGTCATGCTTACTGAAGAACTTATACTTCGCCGCGAACCCCTGGTGACGGTTGGGCAAATGCCAGACGATCATATTCTTTATTTTCCAGTGCTTTTCCATATCTCCCCAGATTGTTCGTATATTCTTCCAGTTTTCGTAACAAATGATGCTGAAGTCTGGTTTGGCATGGTTTGCAACGTTCTCCATCCACAACTCAGTAAAGTTTTCAGGTAGCTCGTCAGTCTCAAGGTAACGACGATTACGCTTAGAGCCGAAGCCCTCGGTTGGTTTGCCATGACGCTGGCCATGCAGGTAATCAAGGATATACGGAGGGTCGGTCATGCACATATTAGCTTGTTCGCCGTTCATCAGTTGGCCAAAATCTTCAGGAACTGTTGAGTCGCCGCACATTAGACGGCTATCGCCAAGTTGATAGATGTCACCCTTTTTAACACTGATTTTGTCGATATCCAGCTTCTTGAGCTCCTTCTCAAGATCAAACTGTTCTGGTATCAGCTCGTCGATATCAAAAATATTGTCGAGCTCTTCACTGCTGAAGCCAATATCTGTTAGCAGGTTTTCATCAAATTCTTTTAGCAGATCCCAGTCCCATTCACCAGTGTTCTTATTGAGCCGGATAACTAGCTCTTTCTCGCGGTCAGCATCTGTTATGGACAAATAAACCACTGGGACTTCAGTCATGCCTAGTTCCTGGGCGATCTTTAGTCGAAAATGACCACCTATCACGATATTCTCGCGCCCTGCGGCGTTATTGGCCAAAATTGGGTCCACTAGCCCGAATCGGGTGATACTATCCCGTAAATCGGCTGTCGCTTGCTCGCTCCAGACCCGTGGGTTATGCTCGGTCGGCTTCAGCTTTTTTATATTTATGTACTGTACTTGTAGTTTGTTTGTATCCATTGCGGAATCCTAACTTAATTAAAAATCCACGCGTCAGGTCTACCCATTATCAATGAGCTGATTAATCCTTTCGCGTGGATTTTGATTATTTGGTTTGTAGTATTAGAACGTAAGTACTAGCTTGTCGACGGATGAGTGCTTTTTGCCTTCTTCGTCATATAAATGCGCGACGTGTTTAATCTCAATGAGACGCATCTCTAAACCATCTTTTATCAATTTTGGCGGTGCATTTTCCAAAATTGTTTTCATGCCAGGCACTGCACTGAATCCCTTCCATGGATGAGCCAAGTTAAACGAATGAATGTTTTTTACAAATTCTGGATCAACACATAGGTATGATAGCGACCACTTGTGAAGCATGGTTTGCTCTGGTTCTTGTTCCCAGTCGCCTATTGCGTCCCAGGTTTTCTTGCTTACGTCTACGAAATGTTGACGTAATTTCTCGTTGAAATCATCTTTTTTATAGTTTTTAAGGATAGTTTTTGCCCCATAGTCTGGAGCTGCTGAAGATTTGGACATGTTTGTCCTCTCGAATTTATATATCTGCTTGTAAGAGGGTTGGTCCGAAACGTACTCCGATTGTCTCAGTCCCGATGATTTGTCTTTTTGTAAGAGTGGATGCCTGGAGACCGAAGTCTTACCGACATTCCTTATAGTTTGTGTAACTAGTATTATGAACCGTTTGCAATCGTTCTGCAATAGCTCCACGTGTTAATAATGTTACAACACTCTTATAATAGGAGTCATGACCTACACCCACCTCAAGGAGCGCAAATTCTACGAAGACATCTACGATCGCCACACAATAGAAGACGGCCGGCGAGGAATGGTTCACTACGATAAATTCCACGCCGAATTCGAAAAGAAGCTTCCCAAAGACGATAAAATCGATCGGCCAGGTAACGCGCTCTTGCTCAATGTGTTCTATATGCAGACTGTTGGCAATGAATTACTTCATCGGTACGAAACCCGCGAACAATACATAACAGATTGGATAGCCAAAGACGAAGCAAAAGATGAGCAAATTGCCGATGCCCGGCTAACTGAGGAGCCTTACTGCCAACACTGCGGCAAGACAGGACTACGCATTACATCGAAAGACCTTATGTGCCGAGGGGAGCATAATGATCCAGACGAGCCAGAAGAGGTACTATTTATGCTGAAATGCCCGCACTGCGATAAGAACAGCGCTTTTTGGGAAGACGGCACTGCTTGGAAAGCGAAACCAACCTTGTGTCCTAAGTGCCGGACTGAAATGCGTCACAAGACATCCAAGACCCCAAAAGCCCTATTATTCACTTACACCTGCCCATCATGCAAACACAGCTACAAAGACCGAATGGATCTCGCCGAAAAGAAAAAGAAACAACCAGATCCTGATTTCGATAAAGACCGCGCTCATTTTTGCCTAGACGATAAGGAATTTCGAGACAGGCTTTTTGAAATTCGACGCGGGTTCGAAGACATGGCGCGGTTCGGCAAAGAGATGAAGGAGAAGGAAGATAATAAACACGTCTACGATGCCATGAAAGAAGTGAAGAAGCCAAAAATAGCCGAACTGGTGCCGATTCTCGCCCCGGTACTCGAAAAGGCTGGCTATATTGAGTTCCACCTTGATAAACCGGAAATGGGTCGTGACGTATACGTTGGTTTCAGCTGTTTGGATAATAAATCCGAGCGCGAAGATTACGACAGCAGAAAAACGCTGAAGAAGCTAGTCGATAAGGCCCTCCTCGATACCAACTGGCGACTGATGAGCGACGGCATTTCATATAGGCTTGGGTACTTGAATGGGCGTGTAAAAGCCTATGAAGGTGAAGAAGCGTTGAAAGAGCTAGTTATGAAAACTAAAAATTTGAAGGACAAGCAAAAAAGTAATAAGGTTGACAATACTCTGAATGAAACTAGAATGGGTGACGGTAAAGGTGGAAGAATCGTATATTAGTGAAAAAGTGTAGCATTTGTCTCATTTAACATTAGTGAACACAAAACGAAATATTTGTAGATCGGGATGCTCAGCTAATTTTATTTTCTCCATACTGATAATTAAAGTTCAGCCACGTGAGACGGTAGAACTTCTTACAATACTCAATCGTTTTTAAAATCTAGAACAGTACCGTGAACGAGAGCGTGTGACACATCTATTAAAAGACGAACTGCACCGTACGCGATAGCAGCACTTATCAGAAGAGCAGCGACAGCATCAAGCCAGTATAAGCCATGGGTAAGAAAGATTATTCCCCCGACCACGGCAACTGCCGCTGCTGATAACCCGTCGGAAAGCGTATCAAGCAGCACAGACCGCATATGTAAATCTTCTTTACCAGCACCACGCCCAATGATAAAAACTCCCGCCATCATGGCACCAGCTGATATTGCAGCGACTATAAGAACGGGTAAGCCCTGGATTTCAGGAGTGCCGTTGATTAAACGACGTACGGCTTCAAAGCCTACGAATGCTGTAATTCCAACCAGGATGAGTCCATTTACTAGCGCTACGTACGTAGTGGCCTGTTGGTTGCCGTGTTTATCGCGTCTATGGACGGCAAAAATGCCAAGTGCGATTGCCAAAGAATCCGCCACGAAGTCTCCTCCGGCTGCCAGCACACTTAATGAATGTGAGGTCACTCCCACTAACAGTAATCCGATAATCATGACTGTATTGATGAGTAGAAGGTATGTTAATCGTCTTTGTTGGCTCATATTTTACTAGTATACATCGAGTGTATTTAAGAGGGTTCGCTAGAGTACCTTATCTAAGATTAGCCAGATCTGTACTGGTGGGTTTGGCGAATAAGAATACAAGCAAAGATAGTGACGCAAAAATAGCACCGAACGCAAACGTAGCCCACGGCCCAACGGTAGTCCATAGTAGACCACCAATTATTGAGGCTAGTAAAACGCCAATACTGGTAATAGTTTGCAGTAATCCATATATGCCGGCAGCCTCTTTGTTCGTAACGTACTGTCCCACCAGTGCTTTAGACACCCCATCAGTTAGGGCGATATACAGACCATAAACAGCGAATAGGCCCCATATTCCAGTAGTAGTCTGATTCAGCGCGAACCCTGTATAAACCAAAATGTAAACTATAACTCCAGCGATAAAAACCCGCTTTGGTCCAATCTTGTCAGCTATACTACCTGCAGGAGTAGAGGCTAATGTGTAAACAACGTTGTATACCACATAAGCGAGCACTACTAACGAAAGACTCAGGCCGAGATTTTTAGAACGTAGTATCAAAAAACTATCCGAACTATTACCTAGTGCAAACAGACCGCTGGCTACCAAAAAAATCTTTAACTCTCTTGGCAATGTCTTAAAGCTTAGTTTAGGCAACGCCGTAGTATGATGAGCCTTCTCGGTCGGTTTTTTGGTTTCCCGTACAAAGGAAATGAGCATTACCCCAATTAGAGACGGTATAACCGCAATATATAGGATGGTTCGAATATTGTTATTAAATAGTTGGAGCAAAATAAGGGCAATCAATGGGCCAACAACCGCACCGGCACTGTCCATAGTACGATGTACACCAAAAATTAAACCTCGGTTCTTATCATTAGCCGCATCGAGTAGCAAGGCATCACGAGCGCCAGTTCGTAAGCCTTTACCAAACTTATCAATGACACGTCCAACAAAAACCACACCCCACACATTTGATAGCGCAATGACTACTTTAGAAACGGCCGAAGCTAGATAACCACTGAATACAAACGGTCGACGTCTATCTAGCCGGTCAGACCACCGACCAAAGATGGTTTTAAATATTGCGGCGCTGCCTTCAGCGACACCTTCAATAAGTCCGACAACGGCAACAGGCGCACCCAGTACCTGGGTTAGGAATATCGGCATCACGGGGTATAGCATTTCACTAGCAACATCATTGAAGAAGCTAACGGCGCCTAAGATATATACCGAGCCAGGTACGCGCTTAACCATCGGCTGTAATTGATTGACTTTTTATTTGCGGCAAGAACCATGGGGCAGAATACAGCCAAATAACAACTATCAGAGCCATCATTCCTAGCAGCAATCCACCTACTACGTCACTCAACCAATGTTCGCCTAAAAATACTCTCGAAAATGGTATGGCTATGATTAACATAATACTAATCAAGGAAACAGCACTACGCAGTTTCCCAGGTACTTTATGCAGTACCAACATAAAGTAGGCTAGTAAACCAAAGAAAACAACATAATGCACAACATGGCTACTTGGGAAGGTAGCTTCTGGAGTACTCGTAAAGGCAAGACCCACGTGTTGTGGGCCAGAACGATTAACGACATGTTTAATAATGAGGCTCAGAGCGTCTACAGCCCCAATTGCTAGAATGAATAATGCTTCACGAGGGTACTTCTTCCACCAAAATAAAGCGGCAACTGCCAAGATACTTACTGCAGCAAAAACCGTCTTCCCTGGCAGGCTGATGACCTTCATGATTGGTTTTAGTACACCAAAGTTGTACCGTTGGACATCTCGAGCTATGGTTGTATCAAAGCCTGATAAGTGTTGTAGATACGCCATTCTCGTTAAAAGCGCAAAGCCAACGAGACAGGTAAGAAATAGTAATATAGCCAAGGGATGTATTTTTTTATTGCTCATGCACTAATAGTACTAGATGATTAGCTGTAAGTGATGGTTTTAATCAGTTTAACGGCGTCGCCGTTGTTTGTATCTAAGCAATAGAACTAGCTGGATTTTGCAACATTAAGGTTCTAACCTCGTCAACCACGCCCAGCCAAATAAAAAGTACCTGCGAAAGTAGGTACTTTTTATTTGTTTGGGAAGAGCGAATTAACAGAACGGTTCGGTCGTTAGTCACAGCCCCCAGCGCAGCAGGCGGCTGGATTAACGTGCGCCTCCCTGCCTACGGCACGTTTCACGAGCATCCCCAAATAAGAGGATATAATGAGACAATGGAACATATACCTGACCAGTTTAGCCGTAAACCACTTCGTGTAATGGTACCGCCTACGACAGACAAAGAAGTCGATGTCGTGCTAACGGGGGATGCAGTTTTAACTCTCGATGAGCGCAGAGCCCGAGACATTGCATTATCGGCACTCGCGAGTCAGAGGCGCGTAGCTCCACCCGACAATGAAGCTATACTATAAATCTTGATAGTTTATATCTTTTGAACGTCGACAGGCCTCAAGCAGAGCACTAAAATTAAGGTCTGCATGAATTGCGTACTCAAGCTGCTTGTTCTTAATGGCAGCCATCATTTTCTTCGACGGGTTATAAGGGTCACTGGGATGATACCCGACTTCTTCTCGCAGCAACTGCATCACAATCTGAATGCCGCGGTATGTTCTGGCTAGATCTTCAACATTAATTGGCTCGGCCTGGCTTTCCATGACAACGGTATGGAGGGTCACCACGGCGCCTAGATGATAGGCTTCGAGCTCAACTCGCAAACTCAAATTATCGGCATGTTCTTGTGAACGCACGTGCTCCACCGGCCGTTCGATTCCCTGCTTTACATGTACCAGTTCATGAACTACAGCATCGGCAAGCGTCAACTGCTTGTCCGGCTCAACTTTTAACAGCACTTGCGGCCGGCTTTTGCTAACAATAAGGCCCTTTGATGGTGCTTTAACGAACTGGCTTGCCAACTGATCGCGTCCACTTTGTACGTGTGCAAAATAAGAAGTCTGCGCGGCTGCGTAAGGCGAAAGTGTTAGCTCTCCTATTATCTCGCTGTCAGCTCCGTACGTCAGATATGCTTCCTCATACAGCTCTTCGGCCGACAGATTTCTGGGAAGCCATGTTTTGAATTGCTCAATAATCGCTCGCTTTTGCTCAGGCGTTCGCTCACCAAGTGTTGTATCGCTCAACAGAGTTTCACCTGGTCGAATACCCGTAAATAACAGTTCCTCCGGCGATGTTCCCGCCGGCACGCTGACTACACCGTGACTGATATTGGTTATAATGGCGCTTTCAAGTTCAGCTATAAATTTGAGCGCATGACTCCCCAGCTCTGACGCAATCTGCGGATCCTGTAGAGTCCGTATGGTGTCCTCAATGGAGTGGTCAATGAAGACATGCCGCTCATGTGTGTCGGATGGAGTAAAGTACAGGTTAACTTCTGTGGTCATGCTTTTATAATCAACTTTTTAAGTGGTTCATGCAAGCACAAGAGGATTACAAATGTCAGCTCAGGCTTCGAAGAGGCCTAACAAATCACCAGGACCAGTTGTCGCACGTTTTGCCCCGCTAAAGGCTAGTGTCAGGCGGCGTAACCACCTCAAATAGAGCATCAACCGGTGGGTATTCGGCCTTGATAAATTCTGCCATTCGAACAACCTGCGGCTTCAGGCGGTAGGCGACATATTTGCCGGCGTCGAGCTTTGAAATTGGGGGCTGGTGGCCGTCGCTGGTTTGATGAGAGATTGTCAGCATTATACTAAAGAGTCTTTGGACTTCTTCGACGTCCTCGATAATTTCTACATCTCCGGCTACTTGCACCGTTGTTTGGGTAGCAGCGTCAAATACCGCTAACGCGGCCCTTGGATTATCCTGTAGGTTACTGCTTTTCGTGGTTTTTTGTTTGGTTACAAAATAGACCGAGTAATCTGATTCAGTAGTGAAATAAATTGTCGCAGCATGCGGCAAGCCATCTCTGCTAGCGGTAGCTAAGACACCGACATTGAAGTTCCGCAGAAATTCTCGAATTCTTGGATTATCGTCGCTGACATTTATGGGCATACCGTCAGCATAGATCACTTAGTCTGACCGTGCAATAGAATCTAAAGTAATTAAACTTGTCAAAGACAGCAGGTGTATAATGCAAACTAAGCTCGAGAATTTTATATAAATACTCGTGACAAGATACACCAAGAGACCTCAGCCGCGACTATAAAAACTAATATGTACCAAATGTAAGGGGACGGTCACTATGAACAAGCAAACTACCGAAGACTACAAGAAAGTATACGACTTTCTCAAAAAGCACCCAATGGGAGTGCTATCTACGTCAGGATCAGACGAAACCACTTGGGGCGCAGCCATCTACTATATTGCTGATGAAGATCTGAACCTATATTTCGTGACCAGAACTGGCACATTAAAATATAAAAACCTTGAGGAACGGCCATTTGCTGCTTTAACAGTCGTCGATGCTGAAAACCAAATCACTGTCCAACTGTCGGGTAAGGTCGAGAAGATGCCTATCAATAAATATATGGATGTCTTTTTCGACAAATTCGCTGCCATGCGTCCGGATGGCGACTACCATTGGGCGCCGCCAGTCGACAAAGTGCATGAAGGTAACTACATGCCGTTGCAACTTACTCCAACACATCTACAATATGCCGATTACGGCAAGCGGCGTCCGGAACTTCACGGAAATTACATCGATCAAATTATCCCCAGCTAGATCAGCCTACTCAGTTTAGAACTAGGCGTCGCTAGCGACTATTGGCCACTATTGGCATCAATACAGCCGGCATCAACCAAGAGTGTGCCGGTTTGGTGATCGGAAAAATGGATGTCGTTGTGGCCAACAACAAACTGTAGTACTGATGGCGTATAGCTATTGGCGGCTCGGGGCAGCACCGTGAGGATATGATTGTCCACAGTCAGTGACGCACCCTTATCCGGGTCATAGGGGGTGTTATCTAGACACTTACCGTGTTCGGTAAATTCATTCATGTATCGAACTGCTGGTTTTGGATGAGCCTTGTCGTATTCATTGGCGGCTGCTATTGCCACGACTCCAAGCACCACAGCACCGGCAAAAACCTTAGCGAATCTTCGATTAAAACTTCTTTGCGCCTCAGATTTCTCGTACATATGAAGTATATAATGTACCCATCCTTAAATTCTGTCAATATTCCATTATGGCCGAGCTATGTGACCAGGGTCATTGTAATACCCCCTTCCCCTATTTAGAATAGAAGGTGTGTGGTCAATAAGTAAGGGGGAACTGATGCAAAAAAAAGCAATATTATACGGTGTTATAGGCCTACTGGCTGGTGCAATTATTACCGGCTTTAGTGGAGCCTACGCCGTTAA
This sequence comes from Patescibacteria group bacterium, assembly GCA_030271625.1. Lineage (GTDB taxonomy): Bacteria > Patescibacteriota > Saccharimonadia > Saccharimonadales > UBA4665 > UBA4729. Next base: position 493,718 of record JARXKN010000001.1, on the reverse strand, counting down.
CAATAACCATCCAAGCATGATGAGAATCATGGGAATGCATACCTACAGCACTAGCCACGGCTTGATGGATGACGCCGACATGTCGATGAGCAATATGACTACGTCGCTCAAAAATAAAACCGGCGATGATTTTGATAAAGCATTTATTAGTGAAATGATCGCCCACCATCAAGGCGCAATTGATATGGCTAACCTTGCTAAGCAAAATGCAAAGCATGACGAAGTTAAGAGTCTGGCAAACGATATCGTTTCTGCGCAAACAAAAGAGATAAACGAAATGAAAGCTTGGCAAACTCAATGGGGCTATAGCACTTCATCCAGCACAAACACCCACAATATGGATGAAATGATGAGCCATTAAGGAGGTGTCGGCTTGCTGGGTTATTCTGGCAGTAGTTCTGGTAATTGCAGCAGTCAAACTAATACTGCTATAATTAGGTAAAGCGAGGAAAAACACACATGAAAAATATAAAAATGTTTGCACGGGGCATAGCGCCCAAATTATTGGCTGTCACCCTACTGGTTACGCTTGTATCTGGCCAAACAGCAGCCGCCCTAGAGACAATCAGTGAATATAATCTGCCGTCCGGTGCCGGTTCGCCGTTCGACGTTACGACTGGACCCGATGGCAATTTGTGGGTTCTGGAGGGCGGTCAGGACAAAATCGTCAAAATGTCACCAAGTGGTACTGTCCTGGCCGAGTATGGCCCGGTTAGTGCCGTCAGCGGCCTCCTATCTATAACCAATGGGCCTGATGGCAATTTGTGGTTCACCGAATATAACGGTACCGCCAATAAAGTTGGTAAGATCACCACCGCCGGGGTTATTACTGAATACAGCTCGCCGACCGTCAATAGCTCGCCCTACGATATCGTTACTGGCCCGGATGGCAATTTGTGGTTTACCGAGACCAATGGCAATAACATTGGCAAGATCACCACCGCCGGGGTTATCACCGAATATCCTCTGGCCCCAGGTAGTGCACCTACCGGTATTACCGTCGGGCCTGATGGCAATTTGTGGTTCACCGAGCAAAGTACCAACAAGATCAGCAAGATCACCACCGCCGGGGTTATCACCGAATTTTCAACACCTACCGCCGGCAGTAATCCTAATGACATCGTTACTGGCCCGGATGGCAATTTGTGGGTGACTGAATTCAGCAGTGATACCATCACTAAAGTGACCACCAGTGGGGTTATGACCGAATACCCCATCGCGGCTGGCACTAATCCATTCAATATCACCGCAGGGCCTGATGGCAATTTGTGGTTCACCGGCTTCTCCAGCAACACCGTGAGTAAGCTGACAACAGCGGGTGTCGTGACTAATTTCACGATTCCGACTGCCGCCAGCGCGCCTCTCGGCATCACTAACGGCCCTAATAACCAAATATGGTTCACCGAACAGGCCGGAAGTAAGGTTGGCGTAGTCAGTGGTTTGAACGTCGCTGCCGCACCAACCCCAACCCCGACCCCGACGGTCACTGCTCCATCGTCAAGTGTTACGCCTACCAGCGCTGTGACGACCCCGACAGCGCCCGACACCGGCTACGCTGCGCCCGCCTCATCAGCCCGCGTGCTCTTCACCCTGCTCCCACTCATCCCGCTGACGGCCTTGGCTTCGTTCTACTCCTACCGTTTGCACCGCCGCAGCCCTGTTGCCATAACCATTTCTAAGTAACAGCAATGACCGTGAACGGGCGCAGACGATTACGCTATGTGTCGATTGGCTTGGCAGTTTTAACTGTCGGCTTAATCCTAATCCTTGCCTCGCAGACCTTAGGCATTGGCACCGCAGTGTTTAACAAACCACCGCCAAACGCTCCTAAAACTAATCGGCCGACGACTGCGGAAATCGATACATATAGTGTCCCGCCCCAGTTGCCCAAATACCTTTCAATCACGAAATTTGGTGTTAAGTCCCGAGTAAGGGCCCTCGGCCTGACAGCCGATAATCAGCTGCGCTCACCAGCCAATGTCTACGACGTTGGCTGGTATACCGCTAGTTCGAAACCAGGTAGCAACGGCGCAATGCTAGTCGACGGCCATGTTTCGTCTTGGACAACCAATGGCGTGTTTTATCATCTTAAAGACTTAGTTGCCGGTGACACCATCCAAATTGAGCGCGGCGATGGTAAAGTGTTCAGCTACCAAGTTGTCCGCAAGCAAGTCTACGATGCCGCCAATGTCGACATGGCTGCTGCCCTGGCGCCAGTCGATGCCACCCACCCTGGCCTCAACCTGATCACCTGTACCGGCAATGTCATTAAGGGCAGCAATAGCTTTAGCAAGCGCCTCATCGTGTTCACCCGCCAACTCTAGACGGCTACCATGCTCTGACGCCGACATGTCGAAACTATCCTCGTTAGATAGCTTACACCAGCACTGTGTGGGGTTTGCTACAGTATGGCCATGACGACTCATGAAGGCATCAAGCCTAGGCATTTTTTCAAAGACCACCAAGGTCGAATTGTAATTTGGCAATGGCCAAACATCCCGCTCTACGGCTGGCTAGCATTCAAAATCTTGTCTTTACCAATTAATAAGTCACCGTATAAAAGTGGCTTCGACAATGTCAGTAAAGCCTTCCTTTTTACCTGGGCCTTCCTAGAAATAACCCAAGGCGTAAATTATTTTAGAAAACTGCTGGGAGTAATCGTAATGTTGGTGCTGATACTAGGGTTCTTTAAACGGTAGGTTTTTTCTTGTTAAATCCGTATTACTGTAGCAATATATAGCCATGGAATGGCACGAAAAAACATTGCAAACTTACAATACTTCAGCCGAGCAACTGGCTGAGTACTTTCAAGGGATTGGACCACGGACTGACGATATCGAAAGAGGGCTAACCTTAGCTCATGGCGCTGATGATGCTCGAGTTGTGGAGATTGGCTGCGGCGACGGCAGAGACGCCGTTGAAATAAATAAACGGGTTGGTTGGTATGAAGGCGTCGATCCTTCAGCTTCATTGCTTGCCATCGCCCGACAAAGACTTCCTAACGCTTCGTTTGTCGAAGCCCACGCTACCTCTTATACCTACCCTCAGCGTCTAAATGCTATATTTGCTTTCGCTTCACTACTCCATGTTAGTAGGGACATCCTACCTGCAGTTTTCATGAAGGGGCACGAGGCCCTCACGGACGGCGGTATTTATTATATTTCTATGAAAGAGCGACCCGAATATACTGAAGAAGTAAAAAATGATGACTACGGGCAGAGGATGTTCTATTTCTATAACAGTAACGATGTAAAGCGTCTAGCCGGTCCTGGATTCAAGCCGGTGTATGAAACTCATCAAACAATTGGGCACACTGACTGGTTCACACTAGCTTTAGAGAAGTGTTAAGTCCAAACCAGCCAAACACAAGCATTATCAATTACAAATAGCCTCTGATATTATTCCACTATGTCAGTTCTCGTTATCCGCCACGCCCTTTCAGAGGCTAATAACCGCAACAATATCGGCACCTTAGCTTTTGCTAGTATGGAAGCTGCACTTATGGAGCTAGGTGTACGCCAGGCCGAAGCCTTGGGTGCAAAGCTTACTGCCGAATACTCTGTTGACCCGGCTACTACCACCATTGCTGTTTCTAACCTCCGCCGAACTCAAGAGACTGCCCAAAAAGCCGGCTTCAAAATTGTGAATCGGTATGCCGTATTAAATGAAGTGTCTCACGGTATTACTCTGCCGCACTTGCGAGGACTACTCGATCAAAACTTCCTCCCGGTCGAGGCACTGACGGCTGCCGAAGATATTCTCGCGGCGCCACCTACCGAGCCAATCTGGATAACCCACGGGTTAGTTATTGCTGGCTTATGCAACGTGCTCAATATTCACCAAGAAAAGAAATTAATCCCCAAGTTCTGCGAAATACGGGAGTTAGATCTACCGTAGCTACATACCTGATTGCGGAATCTGCCTCTCAGTCGGAATCGCATAGGTTTGCTATACTTTCTGCATGGGAAAAGTAATTGCCGGTATGACTATGTCTCTGGATGGCTACATCGATGCCGATAAGGTTAATCCAGATTTTGAAGCACTCCTAGAAACTGCATCTTTCAAACAGATGATTGAAAATACCGGAGCTGCGATTATGGGCCGCCGCGTCTATGAGATGGCTAACCCATTCTTGTGGGCTAATGACGATTACGAATTCCAAACGCCGATTTTTGTACTGACTCACACTCCTCCTGAAAAGTTTCCGCCCGGAAACGGCAAGTTATCCTTTACTTTTGTGACCGATGGCGTTGAAAGTGCGGTCGCGCAAGCTAAAGCTGCGGCCGGTGACAAAGATGTTCAGATAATCGGTGGTGCCAGCACCATCCAACAGTGCCTTAATGCCGGTCTGTGTGACGAATTGCAGATTGATGTTATGCCTGTGCTGCTCGGAAAAGGGCTACAACTGTTTGAACATATTGACACCAAACGCATCAACCTTGAACGCACTAAAGTTGAAGCAACAACCTCATACCGAACCAGCATTACTTATACGGTCACTAGCTAGCAGCTGTTTGGAACGCAGCTTGGAGCTTCGGTAAGTCCAGCTTAACCATCGGCATCATGGCGGCCATTAAGGCCTGTTTTTGCTCGGGCGTTGCTGAGGCATCACTCATCATTTCTCCCAGAGCCTTGGGCGTAATCTGCCAAGTAGTACCAAATTTATCGCTAATCCAGCCGCATTGCTGGGGTGTGCCACCGTCCATTAATTTATCCCAGACAGCATCAATCTCTTCCTGAGTATCAAACTCCACCGCCAACGAAATGTTGCCGCCGGGTTTAAACACAGGACCGCCATCGAGGCACATCATTTTTAGGCCGTAGACTTCAAAAATACCAGTCAGAACTTTGCCTTTGAGCTCATCCTCGCCGGGTATACCCTGGCCGCCAGCATAGCGCTCTATGTGATGGATTTTAGAGTTAGGAAAGGCTGAAACATAAAAGTTCATGGCCTCCTCAGCATTAGTTTCAAACCAGATACAGGGAGTAACTTGTTGCATGATTGCCTCCTATTTATTACTCCTTCTAGTCTAGCACTGGCGCGTGCGTACATATTAATATGACTTTCCGCTATACTAATTACTAGATGTATCAGACAAAAAACAAACTACAGAGAATATCGGTTACGGTATCTCGTTTAGCTAGCTCAACCAACGCTTTTTTACTATCGATTTTAGCCGTACTCGTCTGGCTGGCTACTGGGCCTTATTATCATTTTTCCAACACCTGGCTGATAACTATTACCGTCATTACCGACGTCGTCATTTTTATTATGGTATTTTCTATCCAAAATACGCAGTTCCGAGACAGTAAAGCGATTCAACTAAAACTAAACGAGTTAATAATTGCTGATAAAAAAGCGCGTGATACTTTCATCGGCTTAGAAACACTAGCAGACAACGAGTTGGCGGCCTTAGATGATGAGTTCAAAAAACTGCTGGCGGAACTGGAAGTACACCCTGTTATGCACAAATTGCACGACACAATTAAGCAAGAAAAGGCAAAACGCCCGAGCTTTTATGAGCAAACTGAGCATTTTGTAGATGCCCTATTTAAGCCCATAATCTCCGACAATCATAAAGATTAAATCGACCGTTACAGTCGAATCTTTATACAAACACCGCAATTCCACCGATTGAAATAATCGTCCTGGCGGCGCATACTCAAACTAACAGTAAACAGACAAATCAAAGGGGTTGATTGTGGGACGTTATTCATTAGGTACTATCATATACATTATTATTGGATTTATTGTGGCTAGTAACCGCGGTTATCTGGGCGATCTCGGATCAATTTCACATCTCCTTTCAGCCATCTTAGCTGTCGTGCTCTGGCCACTACTCCTGCTGGGCGTAAACCTCCAAATAACCGTCTAGTTTCAGATTCACTATAGGATTATTAGCGGTCGGTCCACACTATTAGGTTGTGTTCTGATGTGTGACCAGAATCATTGCCAGCTAAACAGCAGCCACTTATAGTACCCCATAGACGAGGTAAGATAATGGCTAAAGTCGATTATAAACAGCAGTTTAAGCACCTCTACAGCGGACGAGTTGATCGGCCGGTTGTGGTACAAGTGCCAAAGATGAACTTTATATCGATTAATGGCCGGGGCGATCCCAACACCAGTCAGGCATACCACGATGCGATTCAGACCCTCTATCCGGTTGCTTACGCTATAAAGTTCACCAGTAAGCTTAGTTATGGCCATGATTTTAGCGTTATGCCGTTGGAAGGCTTGTGGTGGACAGAGGACATGGCAGATTTTGACCCTCAAGACAAAAGCAACTGGCTGTGGACGGCGATGATTATGCAGCCTGATGTCGTGACTGAGGAACTCTTTAACCAGGCAGTTCAGAAAGTTGCCGAAAAGCATGCCCCGGCCTCTCTGGCTAAACTGCGCTTTACGGCCTACGACGAGGGCCGGGCTGCCCAAGTACTCTACGTCGGCCCGTACGCTGCGGAAGGTCCGACCATTCAAAACTTGCACAGTTTTATAAAACAGCAAGGCGGTAGACTCGATGAAACTACTAAGCACCACCATGAAATCTACCTGGGGGACCCCCGGCGGTCTGATCCAGCTAAGCTGAAGAGCATTATTCGACAACCGTTTTAGACTTCGGCCGGCTACAAATCTGGCGGGTGATTCGGGTCATAGACAAATCGCACCGGCATCCGTCATACTTTACTAGCAACCCATAACCTACAGGAAAGCAGTCTTTGGTGAAGCGTATCTATATTCGATGGTTATTTATTATCGTACCGGCCCTGGCTCCGGCTCTCATCTGGTGGCTGGCCAAACCTGCCGCCATCCAGCTGCAATCAACCTCCGAATGGATCGATGCCGCTGCCAAACTTGCCGGCTTGATTGCCCTCAGCCTGTTGGCAGTTAACATAATTATCAGCGCCCGACTCAAGTTGCTTGATCGAATCTTTTTTGGACTTGATAATATGTACCGAACACACCACCTGACGGGCGGATGGGTAATTATATTCCTGCTGATTCATTCCGGATTACTCACCTTAAAGTTCAGCCTGATTTCGCTAGCCAGTGGCTATCAGTTTCTGCTGCCATCTTCGGACATTCCATTAACGATTGCCAAGATGACGCTGGTGGCCATGACCGGGTTAGTGGTGTTAACTATGTATTTCACAATCCGCTATGAATGGTTCATCATCGCCATGCGCTTACTGGGTGCGGCCATATTTTTCGGAGGCTTTCATGCCTTCTTTGTTGGTAGTTCGGACCTCCGGGCGATCAAACCATTATTGGCCTACATGATCATCCTCGGCAGCTTGGCGGCTGGGTTGTACACCTACCGATCTGTTTTCAGACGAGCCCTGCACCGACCATATGATTACCTTGTCGACGAGGTTATTAACCATAGCGCTATAACTGAAGTGTGGCTCAAGCCGATTGATGGAGCGATGCAGCGTTTCGCGGGCCAGTTTTGCTATGTGAGCTTCCCTGGGCGCAGTATGGCCGCTGAAGTACACCCCTTTACCATCAGCTCCGGATCAAGTGACCGTCGGGTTAGATTCTGTATGAAGCATGTCGGCGATTACACCACTTCCCTGGACACCCTTACAGTCGGCGATCCGGCCCGGCTCGAAGGACCATACGGTAACTTTTCTTTTACTAAAGCTCATCGGTTGCACCAGGTCTGGATATCGGGTGGTATCGGCATCACGCCGTTTTTAGCAATGGCCCGCAGTCTTGATAGTAGCCTGCACCACCACATAACGCTGTACTACATCATCCGTAACAAAAATGAAGCGATTTTTTTAAACGAACTGGAAGCTATCAGCAAACAGCAGCCTAACTTTAAGGTCTTACCCGTCTTTACCTATATCCAGGGGCGGCCGAAAGCCAGTGACTACCTAGCCGGCACAAATGCCAAACATACCGATTTCTTAGTGTGTGGTCCAGCTGGCATGCTCAAAACAGTACGCCAGCAGCTGCTAGCCGAAACCGTACCGAGAAACTGTATTTTTACCGAGGAGTTTGTTCTGTCATGAAGAAATTATTAGCAACTGTGTTAGCTATTTACATTATCGCGGTTGGCTATGTATTTGTGGCCGGCGGGCTGCAAAAGCAATCCAACGACAATGAGATAGCTCGCCGACCGGCACCAGCCCAAGCCACTGCCAATCCGAGTCAGTCGTACACCGTCGCTGCCGTCAGGCAACACCATACCTTGGACAGCTGTTGGCTAATAATCAATAATACTGTGTATGATGTCACAAATTTTTTGTCGCAACATCCTGGCGGAGCCAACACCATACTCACCTACTGTGGTACTGAGGCAACCCGGGCCTTCGACACGAAAGACCAATCTTTTGGCGGTGGTCATTCTCCTAACGCAAACAGCCTGCTCCAAGATTACTTAATCGGTAAAATAACTCCCTAGCTCGGCAGTTTGAGATGGCACCACTGGCGCCCGGAAATGCGGTTGCTTTGGCTGTCAAGGGGATATTACCGCGCTTTTCTATACTGTTAGTGCTATGCTGAGAGTAATCTAATTTTAAGGAGCGGTATCATGAGTGATGTTAAACAAACGGTAACAGAGCGTAATGTATCTGGAGTAGATCAAACAGGCGAGAACGTACAGCAAACTTCGCGTCAGGTTCACACCGAACGACCAGTTAGCAACCGCTGGGTGGCATCAAACATTATTTGGTATCTGTACGGCCTGATAGCAACCTTGCTAGCGATACGCTTTATACTGAAGCTAACCGGTGCTAATTCCGAAAACGGCTTTGCCTCTTTCATTTACAGCATCACTAATTTCCTCACCGCACCTTTCGACAGTTTGTTCGGAACCTCGAGCACCGCTGTTGGGCAGACCCAGTCTGTTTTCCAACCTTCAGTCTTGGTTGCAATTGCCGTCTACGCCTTAATCGCCTGGGGTGTAGTTAAACTAATTAATATCGCCACCCGCGACAGCCTAACTCAGTAACCATATCGCTACTGGCTAAATCTAAGCTTTGATTTTGCTAAAGCTTTGGCAGCTTCTTCGGCTCGGTTCTTAGCTGGTGCGTGGGTGACTAAAGCTGTCAGTAAATGCTCGCTGACCTGGGTAATCTGGTCGATGGCCTGTTCAAAGGCAGCGGCATTTACTTGTGATGGCTGATTAAAGCCAGAGATCTTTCTGACGTACTGGGCCGCCGCGGCGCGGACTTCATCGTTAGTTGCCGAGGGCTCGAAGTTGTAGAGGGTTTTAATATTTCTGCACATAACTTCATTTAAACATCTGCGCTTGTAGGGTGCAATATTTCTTGCATTGGTTCATGTGTGCCAGAGTTTGTTATGATTAACTGATGCATCTTTCCGCTCGACTATTACTGTTAATGGCTAGCTCCGGCTTGCTTGTTATTAGTGTCATCCCTTACCTGATTGATATCGTTAAAAAACAGACGAAGCCGCGGGTTGTTTCGTGGTTTAACTGGGGGATTTTAGGTGCTATAGCCGGCGCTGCCGCGCTTTCAGATCACCAGCTGCCGGCCGCCGTACTATCGTTTGCCTCAGTAGTTGAAGTTATGCTGGTAGTGGTGCTTGGGCTGTATTACGGTGACAGAAAATTTCAAAAGGTCGATGTATTCTGTCAGATTGGTGCCGCCATTGGGCTGGCCCTCTGGTTCGCGCTCGATAGTCCTCTGACGGCAATTATTATTATCACAGTGGTGGACTTACTAGCAGCTATACCGACTTATATTCATATTTGGCGAGCACCCCATGAAGAAACATTATTAGCTTTTATCCTATGTGCGACTGCCTCGGCATTAACACTCGGCACTATCACTAGCCTGGCACTGACGGGTCTGATTTATCCGATATACCTACTGCTCGCCAATGTCCTCATGGCAGGTTTAATTATGCTTCGGCGCAAGGCCTTAGCAGTTCCGATAAGCAGTTAAAACGTCGAAGTTATTATGACTTAGGTGCTTCGGGCGGTTTGCCCGGCTCAGGGTTAACGTAGTGAGCATTACCAAAGCTCTCTGGGTGCTGCTTGGCAATCTCAAACATATCTGGCTCTTCTGGTAACTTAGCTTGGGGCGGTGTTGATGCCGCTGCTGGCGGCTGGTTGGGATAAAAGGCTTGATTGATACTCTGGGCGACCGCATCATTAGCCACGGGCGGAGCATATGGCAAGGGCGGTGGGACTGCTGAAGCGTCGGCCGTCGGCCCGGCGGGTGGCTGCGTAGTCGGTAAAGCGGCATACATATCGGTGTCGTAGCTGGGCTGCGTCCGGCGTCGGAAGTAGAGAATGAATGCTCCACCCAGCAGCGCCAGCAATAGAATTGACCCAAAGAACCCGATAATGACTGTTTTAACTAAACTCGTTTTAGCCTTTTTAGTTACCGGTGTAGTTGATGAGGAGCTATTCGTGTTGCCACTGGCGGTATTGTCACCGGTAGTTGTTGAATCCCCAGTACCGTCAGCGACGGTGGTATCAATTGTCTCGGCAGTAGTCGGCGTGGTGACATCGAGGGCTGGCGCAGCAGTTGTTGCGCTAGCAGACTGATTAGGCACGACTTGGAGCGAAGTCGAGCGTGGCCTTGCGCTGGTCGTAGCCGGAGCGCTAGTTGTTGTCGAGGGGCTGCTCGTAGTGGCTGGTGGCGTAGTCGGTGTGGTGGTTGGCGGTGTAGTAGTGACTGGTGGCGTTGTCGGTGTGGGTTTGGGGGCACAGGCAGCATAACTATACTTTACGGGCGATCCACTCAGGGTGGTATTGGTACCAGCGAAGGCTCCCGCACTATTAACATTGCGTCCGGAAACGGCTATCGAGTAGCTGGTTGAATTTTTGAGCGCCGCCGGTATCGTCCAGCTCCAGCTCCTGGTTGTGGAAGTAACAGTATAGGTTGTACCACCGGCCACTAAAATGACTCTAGCACCATCGTTCGGTCGATCGGCATCATACTCGCTGCCGGTAATTTGAGTATTGCATTGGGTGTAAGCTACCGATCCCGTCGGCGCGCTATTATTAGTCGGCTGAGCTGCCTGGGTCTGGGAGGCGTTATAACTATCTATCTTGGGCCAGGTGTACGAGCCGACTTTACCATCACAACTCGTGTAGGTACTGCCACAACCGGAATTCGCTATCTTATTGTCGAACTGAAAGTGCTGGACCGCAGTTTTAGTAGCGCTATCAAAGCTGCCGCTGACAGCGACATGTAAGGTGTACTGCACGTACTTAACGCAGGTGCCGGTTGAGCCATATTGCAGGAGAGGATGGGTTGGACAACTATACGGGTTGCTATACGGCGTTAGCGCATGACTAGAGACTAGTACATAGGTGCCCCCGAAGGCTACCACCACCATGACCAGTAACAGTCGTAAATTAAGTTTTATGTTTAGTTTTTTCATATTTGTAACTATTCGTGCTTATATGACAATTATAATACACTTCTGTCATTTTGTGATATTTATAACGCTTACGGATATTGACGGTATCAACCACAAGTATATAGTGGCTTGTAGCCTGACAATTCCGTCATCCAAAATAAAGAAAGACAAGCTATGTCGATGCAAGAAAGTTACGCCTTCAGCTCCGAAGACTGTCGCCACGAGCGATTAAAGCACATAGATCTACAAGAACGTAATACGCTTGACCAGCTACGCAGTTTGCAGGCCGAACGAGCCGCCTTACTCCAAACACTCGGAGTAACTGCCCTGCAGACCCAACCAGCTACGATTGAAGCTAGCGCGGTCGCCTAAGCCTTTCGTAACTCTGCGCTGTAAGAAAATTACCTGGCAAGTGTCTCATTTTTAGCTATGCTGACACAATGAATGAAGTAACCCAATCCAAGCCCTTATCAGCTAAGCGAACTTGGATGCAGGCGTATCAAGCCTTTTTGTTTAGCCGTGACGAGAGTTTATTACTAAAAATAGCTCCCTTAGCCCTCTTAGCTGGTTCGCCAGAAATTATTGCCAGTAATTTGATTCCGGTTGTCGGTGAAGTTGCCGATATCGGTGGTGTAACGCTTGCTACCGTCGTAGCCATCCGAACGGTTCACGCTGTCCGTAAATATCGCTATTTGAAGTAGTTAGCTACTGTGAGGGCTGGTTAAGAAGCTTTCCAGCTTATAGAGGCACTGTTCCATACCCAGTTGTGACATGACTAACATCTGACTGACCGGCCATTCCCGCTCGATAACTGTCAGTTCGGTACGGGTCAGCGAAACAGCTTTAAAGATAATCTCGTGCTTTTGGCCTTGGGGGAAATCGGCCGGTAGGCCGACACTAGCTGGATCAATCTTGTTGCCCGATTGATCGGATAAGTTATGAATAAATTCTAAGCGCTGTTCTGCCACCACGGTGGTATAGGCCAAACTACTGTACGAGGATTTGCCGCCCTGACTGCCAGCAGCTTGCATGCCAATAACCGATAGGCCGCCGGTATAGATGTTGAGTTTTGCGTACGGACAGCTGAAGTTTTCTGGACCCCACCATTGTACTAATTGGTCTTCGGTCGTCCATGCTTTCCAGACCTGAGACACGGGCGCGTTAATGGTTCTGGTAATTATCAAATCCTTGTAGACCGGGGCAGCCGCTTTTGGCAGTTCGGTGCCAGCCGTGTGCGTAACCTGCACTGCCGGAGCTTCCAGATCAACATCTTCTTCTTGGTCAGTCGGCTTCAGGATCTTATCGACGAGTTGGTCGAGCTGGTCATTCGATAAGTTAGCTTTAATAGCATAGCCTTCAATTCCGCGCTCACGCAGGCCAGCTGGGGCGTCAGCTTCGTTAAGGTTGGAGATAATTAACACTTTAATGTCTTTACCCCATTCGCTAGCGCGCATGGTAGCTAAAATTTGATCGCCGGCAACTTTGGGCACCATTAAGTCGAGCAAGACGAGGTCCGGTAATTCACGTTCAATAATAGCCAAAGCCTCTTGGCCGTCATAGGCTGCAAAGCATCTGTACCCCAAGAGTTCTAAACGAATTTTGTAGATGTCAGCTAGACTGGCATTATCTTCAACGATCACGACTTTAGCGGCTTGCGGGTTAGTATCCATATTGCTTATGATTTTAACGTACTAGGCCGCTAATTACCATCTGGTTAAGCGCTACTGGTCAGCAGCCGTCAATAGTTGTGGTTTTTGGTTTCCCCCATTACTCTAGTACTAATGGCCGACGAACATCTTGATCCTGAGCTGGTACAACACGGTGACCCGCGTAATGTAACTGACGCCTTTAAGCAGTGGACGGTCGAAGCCATTAAAGCCCGGCTGGCCAGTGCCGCTTTCCCGTTACACATTGCGATTGAAAACTACCAGCATGATTACAATATCGGGACGATAGTGCGCTCCGCCAACGCCTTTAACGTGTCTGGCGTGCATATTATTGGCAAACGACACTGGAATCGGCGCGGCGCTATGGCCACCGAAAAATACTTGGAACTATATCACCACGATAGCGTAGCCAGTTTTCAGGCGTGGGCCCAGGAGCATAAATGTACCATCATTGGCATCGATAATATCCCCAGCAGCCAAGCTTTAGGCCAAACGAAGTTACCACCGTCAGCGGTGTACGTTTTTGGCCAAGAGGGCCCGGGCTTATCGCCGGAGTTACAAGCAATTTGTTCATCCATTGTGGCTATCGAACAATTTGGATCGACCCGATCAGTTAATGTGGGCGTGGCAGCTGGCATAGTTTTATATGAGTGGCTGCGACAGAATGATTGTCTGTGACATAATAAGGTCTTATGCATTACAAAAAGTATCGCTGGTCAAAAGATTACGAAGCAGCTGAGGAAGAATTAGAGCTATTACTCGAGCACCTTGGTCACAAGTTAAGCCGTTGGGAGGCCGTCGCCTACGAAGCCCTGCCCCCACAACAGCAGCCTGCCGCACGGCAGCTGTGGTGCGCTGAAGGTTCCCTGCAATTAGCCATTGCCGGTCAAACGGTTTCACTGCAGCCTGGTGATGCCATAACTATCGAACCAAACGAAGTCCATTCCATTTTGGCCGGTGTCGCTGGCTGTGTTTGTTACGAAGCTTTAGAGTAAGAATACTTACATATTTACTGGTCTAATCACCGTATGGTTAGACCAGTAACAATAAAGGAGTCAGACATGCTATTGACAATTGCCATTATTTTAGCCGTTTTATGGGCCTTAGGCCTCCTAGTGCACATCGGTGGAGGCTTAATCCATTTAATACTGGTCATTGCCGTTATCGTCTTTGTATTCCACCTCATTACCGGCCGCAAAAAAGTTTAAATAGCTGCTTGTTGCGAACAGCTGAGTCAGCCATACTACTAGTATGTTAGCTCGTTTAGATTTGCCGGCTATAAAGCAGCCGAAGTTTTCACTTTCACCAGATTTTATAGCTACTTCTGTTGCGGCTATAAACTTTAGCCTGCTTAAGTCACATGGTATCAAAGCCTGCTTTATAGACCTTGATGGTACGGTAGTTTCAAGGGCGACCCATGAGGTCCAACCGGCCATCGTGACCGCCCTTAAACAAGCCGGTCTACCGATTTTTATCGCCACTAACCGGCCTCGCAGCCGCGGGCTAAAAAATCTGAAGCAGGATTTATCAGCCGCAGGTGTCATTCATCCGACTAAAATTTTCGCCAAGCCGGCTAAGCGCTACTATACTTCGGCGCTGGCGGCCCACAATTTCAAAGCTCACGAAGTGATCATGATTGGTGATCGGTATATTCAGGATATCTTTGGTGCTAATCGCGCTGGATTGTATTCATTAGTCGTGCATAAGAACGGCGCTTCGCACGGTCAGATTGACCGACTGCTGTCAAAAGTTGAGGCCAAGCTCACCCAGTTATTTACCGGCCGCTATCGCCAAACTGATTAAATTAATCGTAGCTTTTCAATGTAGCGATAGGCCAGCAAGCTAAACGGAATCGGCACCCAGAAGGTGGCCAATCGATAAAGAATTATCGCCGCCAAAGCCAGCGGTTTATCAACGCCAAACCCTAGCAGACTCGATACCATAGCAATTTCTAGCGGACCTAAGCCACCCGGCGTTGGGATAGTACTCTTGGCAATGATAGCTGTAGCGTAAACAACGACCACAGACAGCACCGACAAATGCACACCGTAAGCCCGTAAACAGAAATACAGACAGGCTATGTAGGCCAGCGATACTAGCAATGAGGTGACGCTGGCCATGGTTAGTTGCCGTGGCGAGGTAGCAATATCTCGTAAGTTAGCCACGAACTGCAAAATCGATTTATACACTTTGCGGCGCAGTTTTTTACTAATCGTCAGGACAATAGCGCTAATAACTGCGGAGGCTAAAATCGCTATGGTGACAACGGCTGGTATATGGAGATGGACCAATTTAAAGACACTGCCACCCGTTAACAGTAAGAAAACGATGAGTGGTACAGCAAACATGAAAAACCCAATCGCCGTCGCCGAAACGATTACGGCCGATGATTCTTCCACGCCAATACCGGCTTTTGTAAAGTAGCGGGCATTCAATGAACCGCCACCAAGACCACCAGGTACAATTTTGCTGACAAAAGAGGCAGCCAACTGCACTAGGGTTGTCGGCAACAATTTTAGTGGTACATCGACCAAGATGACGTAAATTAAACCAGTCAGCAGGTAGGTTAGCATGGAAGCTCCAATGATAAACGGCAGCCATAGTAAATTGACGTCAGAAAAAGCTTCGAGCGTACCACGAAAATTATTAAACTGCGGCAAGACAGCATATATAAAGACGGCAATCAGCGCCAAGTTAAAGGCTTTACGTTTATTAAGTCGCAGGATATCAGCCGTGTCGACGGCTTCCGTAATGCCAAGCTGGTGTTTCATTTCTGTTTTTAGTTCGGCTAACAAGGTTTTTTGCTGTTTCAACTGTTTCGTTGTTTCGCCGCTAAAGACGGCCTTTTGTAAGTACGGCAAGGCTCGTTGCAAGTGGTCGTCATCAAAAGCACTGCGAGCTGCTTTCACCGTCGCTTTGACGCCTGCCAGCAGTGACATCGACATCAGTAGTTCGGCAATATCCATACTTAACCGTTGCTTGTTGGGTGATACTTCGGCAAAGCCAAAATCGATTAACCAGACCTGCTGTTTATTGTCGACCAACAAATTAGCCGCCCGCAGATCACGATGGGCCATATTCGAATCATGGAGTAGTTTTACTTGCTGCCACGCATCATTTAAAACTGACTCTTTCAGGGCCTTATATTCATTAAAGGGTACAGAATTCGGTACCTGGGCCTGAATTAATATCCACAGTTTACCAATCCGGATGGTATCAATTACCTTAGCCGCTCGGACGCCGGCCTGCTTGGCCCATAAGGTGGCGAACGCTTCGAGCTCAATGTTGCGCCGACTATTAACATAGGGTTCTTCAGCCTGAAGGTTCTTATAACGGAAAAAGCGATAGATTTTGAACAGCCAGTCAGCAGCATGTTCATGTTTGCCAAAAATTTTAGCAAAGTACTGCTGGCCATCATTCATGATTATAAAAACTGGGCGCGAGCCGCGAGCATCGACATTGGCGTAACGTAAGCTCTTAATGTCATAACCGCGGCGACGTAAGTATTTCTTGAGCTTGACGGCGGATAGGCTTGGCTTAGATACACCGGCTACCAGCATGACGATTGATCCTACTAAGGCACCAAGGGCCCAGCCCCCAACTACGTCTAATGGGAAATGAGCCCCGAGATACATGCGACTAAGGCCGACCATAAAGACAGCTAACAATAGATATTTTCGATACTTAGGGGCAACCTGATAGTACAGCACGGTAGCGCAAGCTGCCGAGACGGTGGAATGGCCAGAAGGAAAACCAAAGCCAGTGAACTTCTCACCACTAAATAGATGGACATGTTGCAAGACAGCTCCCGGTCGACCGCGGTGAACGCTCGCCTTAGCATATTTAGCTAGGAAATAGCCGATAATGCCGGCGTATAGCGTGGTAATCCCCGCCCGGCGGTTTATTAAATACCAGCCGGTACCGACCCAAAGCAGTAACGAGCCAAGATTGCCGAGTTGGGTGGCGGTATAAAACAGCGGATACAATGAGTGTGGAAATTGATTAACGGCCGAAAAGATTGGCCGTTCAAAACTGTCAAATAAGCCGTTTGTTCGGGCCTGTAAATAGGTAACAACAAACACCAATAAACTGATGATAAACACAAAGACATAGCGCGCATCACGTTGCTGCTTAGTTAAGGCTGTTACTTTTTTTGCCAGATAGGTTCGGAGCGGTTTCATGGTTAACATTCTTTCTTAATAGCTGGCAATTATACAATCGTTGCAGATTTGTTTCAATAAGTTTTCAGGTCCCACATAGGGCAGAGCCAAGCGTAGCCCCGATTGTGGGCCTGCAGCTGTTGCAAATTAGTAGGGATGGGCTGTCGAAACAGTAACGCCACCCCTACTAGTACTAAGGCCGCAATCAGGCTGGTGATGGCAAGGCGACGTCGCCCATCGTTAACCAAGCCATAGGCTACTAATGTCAGCAAGAAGACCACTAACATGGTCGGTACGGGTGCTGGAATAAAGTGAATGCTGATATGGATTGCGAAAACATCCATCCAATACATATGCAGAATGCCAAAGAAAATAAATAGAAAATCGGGCACTGCACTGTATAAATGGCCGAGCGCACCAGCCTCCCAGCTATTTAGCTTAGGCTGACGATTAGTGCTTAGTTGCCAAAGGGTGAGGGCTGCCAGACCAAGCGCACCCCCAAACAAACCGTGTAGCCAGAAATGAAATTCGGCCCCAAAATGGGCATATTCCCGGTAAAAGATTACCTCGACTATGCAAATAAAGCTGGCGGTCAGTAAATGGCGACGACTAAAATCTGCAAAGCGGTTCATGGTATATGTTTTATAATTCTACTTATTTCGGAAGCATGAGCGGCTGGATTGGCGTCGTATGTTCGGTACCTAACTTTACCATCACTAGAGATAAGGGCGTAGCCCGGACCAACTTGGTCAGTAGTTTTTAACAGGGCGTATTGACTAGCAATTAACTTGTCTCTACTGAGTACTACGGCGGTGTGCTTAAGCACGGGGGTGGCACAGGCCTCACAAAATACAACTACCGTGGGTCTATGCTCAATTCCTAACGCGGCCAGCGAGGGCGCGGGTTCGTTTAAAAATAGGAGATCAATTCTTTGCAGCCGAAGCGGACCGCCTGTGGGACTACCCACTTGTTGGAACTGAAATTGGATAACCCCAGCGGTTGCAACCGCTGCTATCAAGCTTATGTGAAGCCACCGCCGGACCCGAGAAGTTACTTTCACTAGGGGGTTAACCGACCTCTTCCAGGTTCTGGAGTTTACCGGTCCCTCGGTACAGTAAGGCGTAACCAGCCAGGCCAAGTATTATAGCCATGTAAACAAATATAATGCCTACACCAAGATGCATGACGATAAGTGGCGAGATCATTAATAATTGAGCGGCAAATATACTCGTAAAGACCAGTACCAGCCCGCGATTGACGTCCCTAAACAATGACCGATATATTTTCCCGTCAATTTTGGTGGTGTACCAGGCTAGATTTACAGACGCCAAGAGCCCCATGAGCCAGACAGCGATATGCGGCAAAACGTAGGTAAAGATCAGTAGGTTGTGATTAAGGAAAAATCTTGGTACACCTTCGGTTGTTACTAATGTAGGAGCCTGGTGATAAAAATCTACGGCAAAAGATAGCATACAAACTATAAAGGCCCCACTGATAAGCACTTTTCGGCGTCGCGGCACGGTATCGTGTGAGGCCAGCGCACTCAATCGTGAACTCCCACGGTAAATCTGAATAGCCGCCGCTAGTACCACCACCAGTGGTAAATGATTAGTTATTATGGCGATTACTCGTATCGAAGTAGTGTGCGCCGCCAGTGAATTTAATTGGCTACAAAGGGGGAGAATAATTATATAGGCCACCAGTAACACTAGCCCACCGCCAATTAAACTCATACCCTGCCCATCGACTGATGATTTGATGCCTGCAGCATAATTTGTGAAGCGTTTAGCACTGCGAGCTGCTATCCACCAAATAACCACTTGCGGGAGCAGAAAACTGAGTCTAATTAATAATAATTTGGTGGTACTATAGTTTGCGATTGGTCTGAGATAGGCAAGGCGGTAGGTCAAATAAAATTGCAGTAAGGCTGCTAGCAATAGTAAGCTATAGAAAAGGCGGTTATAGCGCCAGGTTGGCTGAGCAGTAACTGACTTTGCCATGGTGAGGAGCCTTTCTTAGGTACTGTGTTCATAATACACCCCGTATCCCCAAACGACTGTATACTTTGCGGCCACTACTGCTTAGGGGTAAAGTCCAAAGCCACCGAGTTAATACAGAAGCGCTGACCACCTTTATCGATTGGTCCATCGTCAAAAACGTGACCCAAGTGGGCGCCACAATTGTTACAGGTTACTTCGACTCGCTTCATGCCATGGCTACTATCTTCATGTAAAGCAACGTGTTGTTTATTAACGGGGTCGGTAAAGCTAGGCCAGCCCGATCCGGACTCAAATTTAGTATCGCTAGCGAATAGTTCTTGGCCACAGGCGACGCACCGATAGGTACCGTCTTGATGGTTATCAACATACTTGCCAGCAAAGGCAGTTTCGGTTCCCTTTTCTCTCACCACCCGATATTGTTCAGGGGTCAGTTTACTTTTCCAATAGTCATTTGGTTTGGTTTTCATGTCTTCATCCATACGGTCTTCCTCCAATGTAATAGCTATTTACTAGTATTAATTATACTCGCTTAGTAGACCGTGTTTTTGGAAGACTGTATAGAAAATTATAAAACAGCTTGGCAATTATAAATAAAAAGTATATAAGTTAAGAATTAATTAATTTCCTTCTGCGATACTGCTAGCAGGAAAAACAATGAATATATTATTAATCGACGACGACAATACGATAGCCTTTGCCTTGAAGCAGGCCTTAGCCGGTACACATGTTATCGATCATGCCAACGCTGGTCTGGCAGCAGTTAAGCGGCTAACCGGCCATGACTACGACGCTATTCTACTCGATCTTGGGTTGCCCGATATGACGGGGCTGGAAGTTTGTCAGCGCCTACGAGCAAATGGCGTAACCGCCCCGATTCTGGTTATTAGTGGCGAAGCTGCAGTATTACGAAAGATTGCGCTGCTTGATGCCGGGGCTAATGACTACCTAACGAAACCATTCAGCCTCGGGGAGATGAAGGCCCGACTACGAGTACTCGGCCGACAAGTCGTACCGACCCGGCCACAACCTCAGCATTTAGTTATTGGCGATCTATCCCTAGATGGCCTCAGCCATGAGGTGCAAAGAGCTGGTCAAATAGTTCTCTTACGTCGAAAAGAATTTTTAATTTTAGAGTGTTTAATGCAGAATGCCGGCACCGTGGTGAGTCGGCAAGCACTGATGCATTTTGCCTGGCAAGACGATCAAGATCCCTGGACCAATACAATTGATGTTCATATAAAGTATCTACGCGATAAGATTGACCGCCCCTTTGGAAAACAATTGATAACTACCGTCCACGGCGTGGGATATAAAATTGATGCACCTACCGTCAGTAACCGCGTCACTCGGGCACTGGCGTTGCACTAGAGGAAACTATGCAGATGCTAACCAGCTCACTCACCTTCCACCCTTCGAGTAGCTGGCGCTTACTAGTGCGTGACAAATACCTTCGTTTAAAGAAGCCGCACTGGGGTTTGAATATATCGGCACTGGTAACCACCGCGCTGACGGCTATCATGCTACTGCAGATAGTGCTTATAGAAGATAGCGACGGAGTCCCAATGGTCTTAACCCAGGACGAGTACGACATGAGTGGCTTACTGTTGTTTGTAACTGGGTGCCTATTCATGAGCACTGCCTCATGGCTCACCAGGAAAACCGGTCAACGCAATCAGCAAGCTAGCCACCGACTAGGTGAGCTATACCAATTCGTACACCTCGGTAAAACTAACGCTAATCTGGTCCACGAAATTGCCAACCCCTTAACGGCCGCAACCTTAACTTTGGACCTGCTGGCTGCCAATGGCTCAAAACATGTACGGCTTGTTCAAGCCCACCTTAATCAAGTCCGCCGGTATCTTGATGGCGCCCGCCAGCAGCTATCGGGTAACATGGTTTTGACCGATGTTAATATAGCAGCTGAAACGCAGATGGTGCTTGAAAGTCTGCGTCCACGAGCTGAAGCTGCCAATGTTACTCTTAGGCTCTGCGTAAACCAGGAAACTATCTGGCACGGCGACGCAGTAAAATTCAGCCAAGTTATGGCTAACTTAATTGCTAACGCTATTGATGCCTATGACGGCAAGTCACGTTCTGAGCGAATTGTAGCCATCAAAATAGCAGCCTTACAGACGGGTTTAAAATGTACCGTCAGCGACAAGGGCTGCGGCATGTCTATAAAACAGCAACAGCAAATCTTTGAGCCATTCTTTACTACTAAATTACCTAACTCACCACATCTTGGTATTGGTCTTAGTTCTGTTAAGCAATTTGTCGATCACGATTTTAAAGGCCAGATAGCGGTTACGAGCGCTCCTCAACAAGGCACGACGTTTAGCATTTGGCTACCGTTCGAGCCGGCGGCGTGCTAACCGGGCTAACGAAGTAAGGCGGCGTCAGTAATAGTCTTTTGAATAATCGCCGTCCACAAGGCATATTGTTTTCCCGACGGATGAAGACCATCGCCGGCTGTTAAGGTCGGGTCTTGCACGACGCCTTGACTAACCGAAAATATATCGGCGACTGGTAAGCCGCGAGCCGCACCAATTTGCATTATTACGGCGTTAAATTCCCTAATACCAGCTTCCGAGGTGGCAGGCGCGCCGTATCGTGCTCCGGTCGGAGTTTTACCATAGTCGGGAATCGTGATTAACACAATGTTCTTAGGGTTAACTAACTGATGCTGCAAACTATCAACTATATAGTTAAGATTGTCGGTAAACGTCTCACGGTCGACGCCCTGCACATAATCATTAACGCCGATAAGGATCGTCACAAAATCAGGCTTTAAGCTTGCCACTAGAGGTAATTCGCGATCAATCAAGTTTTTGGTGGTGTAGCCGGTGACGGACGGGTTAGCAACTATCTGCAACCTAGGGCCACTATTTGCCAATGATGCCACCAGTTGATTGGGCCACCGTTCAGCTTCGGCCACCGACTGACCAATCGTGTAAGAATCGCCGAGCGGCAGATAGCGGATAGCTCCAGGGCTAGCCAGCACCGGTTTTGAATTAGTGTGGCCGCTGCGACCAAAGACTATAACACCAGCAGCAGCTACCACAACGACAGCAATAATGATGACCAGCTTCATGGTTTAATCCTACCATGATTCCCATAGTAGTTAAGTAGCGTAAGCAGTATACTGAAAGCTATGAAATCATATAAACAACTCCAGCCTCACCAAAATCCTAAATTTGCCTCGCTACTAATTCGCATTGGTTTAGCCGTAGTCTTTGTGTACGCCGCTATTGATGCATTCATCGAACCAGCCGCCTGGATATCCTATGTCCCAATGTTTTCCAACCATTTCATCGACGCTAAACTAGCCCTCGATCTCTTATCCGTCTTTCAAATCTTTCTAGCGATCTGGCTTATAAGCGGTAAATTCTTAAAGCTCTCGGCCATCATTGCTGCGGCCATGTTAGGTGGCATTATGCTCTTCAATATACCAACGCTGCTAATTACGTTCCGCGACATTGGATTGGTATTTGCGGCCGTGGCGCTGCTGTTTTTAGATGACGCTCGTTAGGGGGCTAGACGACACGTTGTATAATAGGACGTATATGGAGCATGGGGTTACTGTTAGTTCTAGTTCGTGGTTATCGCGTTTGAGCAATCGGCTCGGTCTGCGCGTGATTGTTATTGCTGTTCCATTGCTACTTGTTACCGGTCTCAGTTTTAGTTATATGCAATTTCAATCTGTAAAATTACAGCAGGCTATGGCTGCTAAAAAGGTGAGCGACAGCCATTCCCGGACAACAAATTTGCCGTCGCTTGAACTAGTTACGCAACCAATACTCCCGACACTTGATACTGGGTCTACGGCGCCAGCGCCTACCGACCACTCGACCAACGAGACCACTAATGACACTGCAATTGGACCAGCTTCTAAAAATGCTACTAAAGCCTTACAAGGGGTATCGGGAAACGATTCCAGCGACAAAAATAGTCAAATCCAGGCGACACGTAAGCCCGTCGAATTCGACGAGCTCGATTTATAAACCTCTAACGTCAGGATTTTCTACATGGCCCGCGCCTCCTCACAAACGCCAGAAACTGTGTCCGTTGAACTAAATCACAAACAAATCAAAGTCATCATTTTTGCCCTCATGGGAGCCATGCTGCTGGCAGCACTGGACCAGACAATTGTGTCGACGGCCTTACCGCGGATTGTCAGTGATCTGCATGGGCTCAACCGATTGTCTTGGGTGGCAACGGCTTATTTATTAACGAGCGCGATTGTTACGCCGCTTTACGGAAAAATCAGTGACCTATTTGGTCGTAAGAAGATTTTTATTGTCGCTATCTTGCTGTTCTTGCTGGGTTCGGTGTTGTGTGGCCTAAGCCAGAATATGGATCAACTCATCTTCTTCCGTGCCCTGCAAGGCTTGGGCGGTGGCGGTATTTTTACCTTAGTCTTCTCGATAATTGGCGATATCGTGCCGCCGCGTCAGCGGGGCCGGTATCAAGGCTATTTTGGCGCCGTATTCGGACTATCAAGCGTGATTGGGCCGCTGATTGGCGGTTTGTTTACCGATCATTTGAGCTGGCGCTGGATTTTTTATATAAACTTGCCAATCGGTGCGTTAGCGCTGGCGGCCATATGGTACCGTTTACACTTGCCAGTTCGTCGTACCGAGCATAGGATTGATTTCCCTGGTGCGGCCCTCCTAGCGGCATCCGCTGTCTGTCTACTGCTTGGTTTAGTGTGGGGTGGCACGGTTCATCCATGGCTGTCGACAACCATTATCGGCTTGTTGGTTGGGTTTATTGTTTTTACCGGCTTATTTATTTATCGGGAACATCGGGCCATCGAGCCTATAATCCCCTTAAGATTATTTAAGAATGACATCTTCCGGACCTGCGTGCTACTAAGTACGCTGTCAGGACTGGTGATGTTCGGCGCCATTATCTTCCTGCCGGAATATCAGCAGCTAGTCCGAAATGACTCGGCGACGCGTTCGGGAATGCTATTAACCCCCTTAGTTTTTGGCCTCCTGGCTGGCTCAATTTTTTCGGGACGCTTTATAAGTCGAGTCGGTCATTACCGACCCTTTCCCATTATTGGCACCAGCTTAGTTACCTTTGGGTTCTTCCTGTTCAGTCATTTGACCGTAACTACTAGTCAACTGCTGCTGACCGTCTGGATGCTGATTCTAGGTGTCGGTATTGGCTTGTTTATGCAGGTGATGACACTAGCCGTCCAGAACTCTGTGGAACGAAAAGATCTTGGTACAGCGACTTCGGTGGTTATCTTTTTTAGAACTATTGGTAGCTCACTGGGAGCCGCCATCTTTGGGGCAATCTTAACCAGTCGCCTGTCGCATCACCTCCAAGAAACGGTTGCCGGCGGTGGACAACTCCACCTGACAGCGCAAAATTTATCGGTGACGGCTAAAACCCTCAACTCGCTGCCGCCAGCTGTTCACCAAGGAATTTTGGAAGCTTTTGCGCGTTCCTTCCATGATGTATTTCTGTTCGGCATTCCCTTTGCGGCGGCGGCCTTTGTGGTATCGCTAATGCTGCGTGAAACGCCGCTCCGGACTACCACCCAAGAAACACCGGCCGAGTAAAAACACCACGGCTACTGACTACTACTACTTGGCTAATTTAGGCCAAACGACCCGCGCCACGACGTCCTGCGGCGCTAACCAACCAAAATGTCGGCTATCGGTACTAATTGAAAGATTATCGCCAATCACGAATAGTTTATCTTGTTCTAAACGTTCAATTCGTTTAATTTTTTCCTTACCCTGGTGTTGGAAGATAATAACTTGGCCTGGTTTAAGCCGCTTAAATAATGGCGTCGCAAACAATAACTGGCCCGGCCGCAATTTAGGGCTCATGCTACCGCCGACAACCCGACGTAACATGAAGATTTTAGGCCTTCTTAGTTTGCCAAAAGATTTCAGCGATTTCATCAATTGCCTCCAATAGTTTATCTGCATAGTCGACTTCTAAATGATGCTTACAGTCGCCGGCAAGTTTAATAGCCAGCCAAAACTTGGTGTGTAAATCGGGGTTTACTTCCAGATGCTCCGGCTTGAAATAATCAGCCCATAGCACCATCAGGTGATGTTTGACTAGTTCGGCTCGCTCTTCAAGAATAATAATCGCCCGAGTTTTATTATGGTCGTCTAAGCCGGGAAATTTTTCCATAATCGCTTTGACGCTCTGGGCTTCAATTCGGGCTTGAGCTGGGTCGTACACACCGCACGGTAAATCACAGTGGGCGTAGACAGGCTTGATTGGTAACAAAAATGACAGTTTCATAGGGAGCCTCCGTTAGTACTACTAAGTATACGCCCCTTACCGGGCTGTGATGTAACTATCTTAACTATGCCCGGCAATTATTAACTTTGGGCGCGCCACTTAGCAATTTCGGCGTGGTTGCCACTCAGTAAAACGCTCGGGACACTCATAGTTTGAAAAGTTTCTGGGCGGGTATATTGCGGAAATTCTATGCTCGTATCATCGGCTTGAAACGATTCGATTTCGGCACTTTCGGCGCCACCTAAGACGCCTGGGATAAGTCGCACCACGGAATCAATGATAATCATTGCTGGCAGCTCGCCACCAGTTAAAACATAGGATCCGATGCAGAATTGCTCGTCTACCCAAGTGGTGATTCGCTCGTCATAGCCTTCATAGCGGGGGCAGATAATAATTAAGCCCTGATTGGCAGCAGCTAGCCGCTTGGCATCTGATTGTCGGTATACCTTTCCACGCGGAGTCGGCAGCAGAACCTGAGCCGTCGGATCAACAGCTTTGGCCGCCTCAATGGCCCGAACTAAGGGTTCAACCATTAAAAGCATGCCGTCGCCGCCACCATACGGTGTATCATCAACTTGGTTGCGTGGACCGAGACCAAAGTCTCTTAAATTCAAAAAACTATACTCCGCCAAACCGCGATTGGCCGCTTTCCAAAGCATGCTGTTGCCCAGCACGCCGGTAAACATTTCAGGGAACAAGGTTATAACTTGAATTTTCATTGGCTTAATTGTAGCATCTACCCCTGTTAGCGCCTAATACCAAAACAACCCTAGTTGCCTAGGGTTGTTTTGTCACATAAAGCTCCCACATTGCTGTGGCTCGCAGAGCTTTTGGTTTTTATTTTTGGATGTAAACTTACAGTCACATTGGACTTGTCCTAAGCATAGCCGAAACGGCCAATTATTTCAATAACTGGCGCCGCTTATTACAACGTTTTTGTAAGAAACTTTTAGGTTTTTAAACGGGTCATGAGACGGAGGTTTCGCAAGTAATCTTCAGGGTTGAGCTTGGGATGATCGCTCAAGTATGTCATGTGCTTTTCGACAAAAGTCATCATATCTTCACGAGTGGCTGCATAGGTAGCGGTAGTATTAAAAAGTGGATCTGCCATCATGGCCATTAATCGACTGCGGATATCGATGGCGGTTTCTGAATCAAGGAATTTTTGCTGGCTGAGCGTAGTACGCATCTTAAACTTTCTTTATTTGTTTAGGTTTTTTGACTTCTTTTTTGCCTTTGTCTTTTGACATAATTGTGGCCCTTTTTTACAAGCTAATACGTTCCAGTAACGCTGTAGCTGCTTGCCTTGATTTGTCCTCACTACTGGCAGCTAAAGTGCTGTTACAATGCTTATAGTATGCGCTCTTTTGGCTTTTAAACCTAATTTAAGCCGGCTTAAAGATCGAGGTCGTCTAGGTCGGCCAGCTCTTGTCGAGTCTGTAAAACCCGGTCGCTCGTCTCTTCTCGCGCTGTTACTGGCTCAGCAGC
Organism: Patescibacteria group bacterium; assembly: GCA_030271625.1. Lineage (GTDB taxonomy): Bacteria > Patescibacteriota > Saccharimonadia > Saccharimonadales > UBA4665 > UBA4729. The sequence continues at coordinate 466,783 of JARXKN010000001.1, read as the reverse complement.
CGCGTCGTCCTGGTGGGTACCAGTTGTTGCGTTACTAGTAGCCGGTGCAACCACGGCTGCAGGTCTGTCGGAAGGGGGCGTACCGGGCGCATCGGTAGCAGTGTCATCACGTTGATGGCCACTAACGCCATTATCGACAATTTTCAAGTTATAACGGGCTTCATTCTTTGTACCTAAAGCCCGCAGCAGTGTCCGCAAACTCTGGGCGGTTGCCCCACGCTTGCCAATGACGCGACCGAGATCTTCTGGATCTACAGTTAGCTCTAGGAGCACGCCTTTTTCATCAATACGGCGTTCGATTACGACTGCCTCTGGATTACTTACTAAAGATTTAACAACATATTCAACAAATTGCTGGTCAATACTACTCATACGGTCAATTCCCTCACTTACAGAATATGGTCATTATAACAAACTGCTAGGCAGTGGGTGTGTGAAATTTTACGGGTACAAAAGTTAATTAAGCTGCTACTTCAGTCGCTGGCTCATCGGCTGGAGCGGCTTCGGCAACAGGAGCTTCAACAGTTTCTTCAACTGGAGCTGGTGGCGTTGTGCTGCGGCGCTTGTCGGCGGTACGGACACTGCGAGTACGCTGTGTAGGCTGTTTAACCCAGGCTGGCATAGCTACGCCTTCAGCGGCTAATAGACGAGCAGCCCGGTCTGACGGCTGAGCGCCGTTAGACAGAAATAGCGCTGCTTTTTCTTTGTCGAGAATAATAGTTTTAGCGTGCGGATCGTAGCTACCAAGTTGAGCGACTACCTTACCGCTCGTTGGCACGTAACGTGACTCTTGAACGACGACACGAAACATAGCGTGACCTTTGCGACCGGTGCGTTGCATACGAATTGATAACATAAATCTATAAAACTCTCTTTCTCAAACTCATTTAGACTACTAAGACAATCTGTATCATTCTACAGATATGGGCCCCTGTTGTCAACCGTTAGTTAGTTTCGGTAATTGCCGGTTGATAAAACTTCAGTGCCGCCTCGGCAGCTTTTTGTTGGCCAGCTTGTTTACTGGGCCCATTGCCCTGCCCGCGCAGCTGATTATTTACATAGACGCCAACGGTGAAAACTTTATCGTGGTCAGGACCAACTTCGTTCATAACTTTGTAAATTGGGGTCGCACCATCATGGCTTTGGGCTAGCTCCTGAAGGTGTGATTTAGGATCCATCCATGAGCCACTGGCTAAGATGTTCTCGAAGGTTGATAAGATTGTTTTAGTAATAAACTGCTCGGCCGCTTCGTAGCCTTGGTCGAGATACAATGAGCCAACCACCGCTTCAAAGCTATTGGCTAAAATCTGGGCCCGGGCCCGGTCAGTTCCGCGTTTTTCGCCGCGGCTTAAGCGCAGCAACGGTTCAAACTCAAATTTGGCAGCAGCGGCTCCAATGCTTTCGGTCCGGACTAACGAGCTACGCCAGTTAGTTAAAATTCCCTCGGGGTCTTTAAAGTTCTTATACAGATATTCCGTTACCACCAGCTCTAGAACGGCATCGCCTAAAAACTCGAGTCGCTCATTGTGCTCAGTAACGGTCTTCTTGTGCTCGTTAAGATACGATCGATGAGTAAAAGCCGTAATGAGTAAGCTGAGGTCGTTGTAGGTAACTCCCAGCGTGTCAGCAGCAAATTTGGCGTAGACCGACGTGTCCATCTATAGTTTACCGTCCCGAATGCGCTTCATACCAACCAAAATTAGCTTGCCGATGTCTTCGTAAGCTATCTTCTCAACGGCATCGGTTGCGGCCAGCCATTGCATATCGGTTAACCAATCCTCACCCTTCAGTTCGTCGGTTTTGCCGCGGCCTTCGGTCAGATAGATGTGCATTGTCATTAACACCAACGTATGGTTGCGGCGGTAGCGGAAGTTAACTTTACCCAACCAGCTGTAGACTTTCATTTCCTGCAGGCCGGTTTCCTCACGGATTTCGCGTTCGGCAGTCGCTTTTGGTTCTTCACCGGGTTCAACATGCCCTTTCGGAATCGTCCAGCGACCCTTGGCGTCTTTTATAAGTAAAATCTGTAAGGCGCCGGCTTCGGTACGGCGAAAGACAATACCACCAGAAGTAGTTTCACGCACCACCTCATCAATCACTGGGCGGCGTTTAGCGACCAGATTCTTAAAACCCTGTAGCGGTTTTGGTCGTTTCATTTTTTTGTCGCTTTCTTAGCAATAGTTGTTTTTTTGATAGTTTTTTTAGGTGCGGCGGTTTTGGTAGGCTCGGCTTCTTCTCGCTGGCGAAGTAACGTACCAAGCACACCATTCACAAACTTCGATGAGTTATCGCCGCCGAAGGCTTTTGCTAGTTCGACGGCTTCGTTAATAACTACCTTAGCTGGGACATCAGCGTCGTTTTCAAGTTCGTACAGTCCCATTTCTAGGATCATGCGGTCCATGCGGGCAATTTCGTTAATCGGCCACTCAGTAGCAACTAGTTGTAACTTGGCGTCTAGCTCTGGACCATGGGCAATTACCCCGGCTACTAGAGCAGCTATAAAGTCGACATCATCGACCATTTCTTTATAGCGACCAACATTACGAATTAGAATCTCAGTGTCATTCCAATCAGCGTCACCGGCTTCACGGCGAAAATCTTGCTCATACAGAGTCTGTAAAGCGATAATTCGACCAAGGTGACGATTGGATGCCATATTGTTAAATTCCTTTTGGTGTTAGCGGGTTAGCAGCTAAGTAAGTTAAGCGGCTTTAACTTTTCCGGTTTCGCGGATAGTAGTGTGGACTTTAACAGGTGATTTACTGTTTACCTTACGGGCTAATTCGAGCACGATGTGGCTCCGACGGGTTCCGGTTTTACGCGGGCTAGTTCGTTTCTTGGGCTTTCCCATAACTAATTTCTCTCCTTTTGTATCTGTTGATACGAGCTATAAGCTTAGTATTTATTGGCTTAATAATAGCGCATTTACTCCTTGAAGACAAGCAGTATTGTTTGCTTATATACTTTTTAGTGTTTATATATGTTTACTTTTTAATCTTTTTATGGTACTATACGTTTATGTCTGAGTTTTCACGAAAATTACTTGCCCCTATAAGCGCCGTGGCTTTTGGTTCAATTGCCTTGAGTGGTTGTGCTACTAATCCTGAGTTACAGTTTGACGCTAGCAAGGTGAGCCAAGCTCACCTTCAGGATCAGCTGTTACCTGAAGCCTCGTTTATTCGCGTTAGTCCACAACGTGTCGAAACCGCCGATTCAGATAACCACTGTTTTAAGCTTAACAAAGCCTTACACCTGCGGGATATTGAGGCCGTTACTGCCGAGAACCAAGGGGTCAGTCAAGAAGGCGATTGGATTGGCTTAACGCCAGCACAGCTACCAAAAAATATTGCCGATGCTTGCGCCTCCAAAAATCTTTGGGGTGGCCGAGTTTGGTTCGCCAAACGATTACTAAAAGAAGAAGTAACCATCAAGAATGTAGCGAGCCAATAATGACAACATCTTACCCTGAGAATATTATATCCATAACTTCCGAAGCGATGTTACCGCTGCCAGAACTAACCGCTTCAGCGGCCGATAGTAGTTTCCCGGAAGCCTACAAGCAAAGTAAAGCCGTCCGAGCCTGGCAGAAGATTGTCACTAGCTCACTGGTGACACAAGAATTTGCAACCACACCAGTCGACCATTCTAATTCAGTTACCGCTGTTGCTATGCCGAAGTCTACGGCTCCAGTTGTTTTCGAAACCGAATCAGCTCCAGTAGTAGCCGACCGCCCACTACAGATTTGGCAGCAACCAGCAGCCGACACTATCAGTTTTGAAGTCCGCGACGATGTTATTACCTATCAAAACCTGAACGGTCGCCGGAATGTTACCGTTTCGCTACACGGCGACTTTACACCACAAAGTTAACAAGCTTTTTGGGCACGTAGATAGTCTTGCAGATTGTCACACCACTCAGTAAAGCGGCTAGCTTGGGATTAGTTTGCGCCGCGGCAACGATGAAATTTTCATCGGCGTCTTGAGCCACCACTAACTCCGCCCGGACTTTACCGTTGACCTGTACGACAATGACCAGTGACTCTTCAACTAGCAGCGATTCGTCATATGCTGGCCAATCACTAATATGGATTGACTGCTCATGGCCCATCAGCTGCCATAACTCTTCGGCAATATGGGGAGCAAATGGCGCCAGCAGCTGCAGCAGTGTCTCGATGGCATAGCGCCAGGTTTCAAGATTAGTAAACTCATCCTGCTCCTTCAGCTTGTAGAGCGTATTCAAACATTCCATTTGGGCTGAGATAGCGGTATTGAAATTAAGTTCCGATAAATCGAGGCTGACCTTTTTTGTGGCTTTATGAATCGCTCGTAGGATATCGGCTTCAACAATCGTAGAATCGATAGCACTCCCTTCACTAGCGTCATTAACTGCCAAGAACTCCTGGGTTAGGGTCCAAATACGTTGCAAGAACCGATACGAGCCACCCATGCCTTCGACGCTCCAATTAGCACTCTGATTCCAGGGACCAATAAACAATTCCATGATACGAATACTGTCGGCGCCGTAACCTTGATCAATTAAACCACCTGGTTCAATGGTATTGCCTTTACTCTTACTCATCTTGTTGCCGTCAGGCGCTAGGATCATGCCCTGGTTGCGGAGTTTAGTGAAGGGTTCGCTGAAATCAAGTAAACCTTCGTCTTGCATGACTTTGGTCCAAAAGCGAGCATACAGTAGGTGCATGACAGCGTGTTCGGCACCACCAATGTAGTCATTAACTGGCAGCCACTGCTTAACTTTTTCTTTATCAAATGGCTCCAGGAAATTGTCTGGATCGGCAAAACGCAGGAAGTACCAACTGGAGCAGGCAAAGCCATCCATGGTGTCAGTTTCGCGCTCGGCCGGGCCACCACAAGTTGGACAGGTTGTGTTTACGAAATCGGCAACATTCGCCAAAGGACTGCGGCCATCACCGCTGGGGGCAAAGCTCTGAACCGGCGGCAAGACAACCGGTAGCTTGTCTTCGGGTACCGCCACTGCCCCATCACGGGGACAGTGAATGATAGGAATTGGAGCGCCCCAATAGCGCTGACGGCTGATTAGCCAGTCTCGGAGACGATAATTAATGACCTCGTGACCAGTTTTGTCATGCTCTAAATCGGCCACTAGTTTCTCACGAGCTTCAGCACTCGGGAGGCCATCGTATTTACCGGAATTAATCATGATACCTTCATCGTGGGTACACTCGTAGTCTGGCGCGTCGTTTTTTACAACCCGAGTAATCGGCAGATTAAACTTTTTGGCAAATTGATTATCGCGCTCATCGTGAGCCGGCACTGCCATGATGGCGCCAGTACCGTAACCTGCCAAAACATAGTCAGCAATCCAGATGGGGATTTCCTCGTTGGTTACCGGGTTAAGGGCGTAAGCACCGGTAAAGACGCCAGTTTTTTCACGGTCGGTTTCCTGGCGTTCAATATCGCTCTTAACCTGGGCGGCCGTAATGTAGTCAGCCACGGCATCTTTTTGCTCTCGGGTGGTAATAAGCGCCACTAAGGAGTTTTCTGGCGCCAGTACCAAGAAGGTGGCTCCGAACAAGGTATCCGGGCGGGTCGTAAAGACGGTAATTTCACTACTAGTTTCGGTGACAGAAAAGTTAATTTCGGCGCCCTGACTGCGACCAATCCAGTTGCGCTGCATGGACTTAATAGCCTCTGACCAATCGAGATCATCGAGGTCGTTTAATAAGCGCTCGGCGTAGTCGGTAATTTTAAAGAACCACTGCTTGAGCAGCTTTTTCTGCACTGGGTTGCCGCAGCGCCAGCAGAGACCAGCTTCAACTTGTTCGTTAGCCAGCACCGTTTTATCGGTGTCGCACCACCATTGCAAGCTTTCTTTCTGGTAGGCTAAGCCTTTTTTAAATAATAATAAGAAGAACCATTGCGTCCACCGGTAGTAATTAGGATCGGTACTGTCGATTTCGCGCGACCAATCGTAGCTGAAGCCCATCTGCATTAACTGCTCTTTAAAGCGGGCGGTGTTTTGATCAATGGCTTGGCGAGGACTAATACCGGTTTTAATGGCATAGTTTTCGGCTGGCAATCCAAAAGCGTCCCAACCCATGGGATGCAAAACGTTATAACCGTTCATGCGACTAAAACGAGCCAGCGCATCACCGATTGTGTAATTACGGACATGGCCGACGTGCATGGCGGCACCACTTGGGTAGGGAAAATACTCTAGGATATATTTTTTTGGCTTTGAACTGTCATCACTAGCCTGGTAAATCTTAGATTCTTCCCAGCTTTGTTGCCACTTCGTTTCAATGTCTTTTGGGTTGTATCGCTGCATAGTATTTAAGTATATCAGAGGTCGGACGGCTGTGCCGAGTGTTGTTAATATTAGGCTTGTCGGACAGCCTGCTACCGGCATATACTTGGCTGAGAACGAGAGGGTAACACATTGTCAGAGCAACTGTCGCATAGTCTAATGAGCTCAGCTGAAGCTCGACATTTTTACGAATTAAGCCCGGCCACCAACCCCGAAAACGGAGGTGCGGTTGATAGGCAACTGCTCGAGCAAGGCATTGCGCGGATTGCCATGACAGTTTCGCAAGCTGATTTTAGTGAGCTGAGTCAAACGTTTGACGCTTGTATTGCCGAGACTCCTGACTTATTACTTCAAAGCTATCATATTGTAGATTCGCGCCTTAGCAACTCCGCCGGTTATGTCCGTAAAGAACAGAAGGTTAATGCGGCTGGACGACAAATCGCTGATCCAAAAGGCTTAATGCACTTTAGTGAATCGGCTTATACTCGCTGGCAGCAGCAGTTTAAATCAGCTCCTCGATTACTCACCCGTTTTTTAGAAGCCGGTTTTGATATCCAACACTCCTTACTCCATACGGCCCGCCAGCACATCAATGATTTAGCGACCACCCACCCTAACCTTTCCAAGTTGTACTTTCCGCCTGATGGCCCAAGATCGTTGTCTTTTCTCCGGGTTATTGCCTACGACAGTTACGATGTGACCGGCACCTACGCTGATGTAGCCAAGCCTCACTTTGATATTGGGGGAGTGACGATTCAGGCCTATGCCGATGCGGCCGGCTTTTGGGGCGCCAAGGACGGCCCGCGTGGCGAGCGAACCCATTACGACACGGCTCCAGCTGGAGCGTACCTATTTCTTGGTACCGAACACGCTAAGGTATACGGCGATGATTCATATTTGAAGCCCCTCTGGCACGGCGTTGACCGGATTATTCCAGAAGGCCAAACGCACGTTCCAGAGCGACATGCGGTGATTCTATTTGTTGATGCGCCAGCCGTTAACCATGGTATAACCGAGCGCGATACGCTACCACACTTGTACGATGAACAAGTAGCTTAGAATTGTTGCAAGTAATTAGTGCTAAAGCTGGTAGCCAGCGCCTGGCGACTGGCATGGCGTTCTGTAGCCAGCACAATTAGTTTTTGCACTAGATCAACCCCGCTCAGGCCGGCTTTAGCCCAGTTATGGGCATAGAGTCCACCGGGCAGCGGATTAACCTCGTTAAAATAAACTTTTTTGGATTTACTATCAATCAGCATGTCGACGCGAGCTGTTCCGCTGCAACCGAGCGCTTTATAGACTCGAAGACCGACAGCTTCGGCTTGGGTATAGACGTCTTTGGGTAATTCAGCCGGAATTTGGCTATAGCCTTGAGCGCCCTCACTGCCTTTGCCACCTTTACCGCCGCTGCCTTTTTTACCGCCTTGCATGTATTTGGTTTCGAAGTCGAAAAAGTCTTCGGCCTGGGTCATTGGCCGTTCCAGTAGTGCCGCCTGGGGCTCATCGTTGCCGATGATGGGTAACGTTACCTCAATCAAGTTGTTAACTGCTTCCTCAACAATAATGCGCTCATCATAATGGGCAGCAACTTCAAGCCCATTGCGCAGTTCAGTATCGTTAGTAACGCGACTGATGCCAATACTAGAGCCTAGGTGGGCTGGTTTTACAAACAATGGATAGCGCAAACTAACGGTGATACTTTTGATAGCTTGATTGGGCTCGCGAGCTAGGTCAGCTTTGGTAAAGGTCAGGAAGTTACTGACCGGAATATCATTGGCGACCGCTAACTGCTTCGCCATCACCTTATCCATTGCCGCAGCCGCAGCACTGACACCACAACCGACATATGGTACGCCGGCCATATCGAGTAATCCCATTAAGGCACCGTCTTCACCATAGGTACCATGCATGGCTGGAAAGACAACATCAATTTTTTTCAACTGTTTACGCATACCACTGGTTTTAACTAGCGTAAAACCACCATCAAGCTGAACAGTTACCGGCTGCGCTTTAGTCAAAAAATCAGCAATCTTACCGGATGTGAATAATTTGACGTCCTTCAGCTTTTCGTCCCAGTACCAGGCACCGTCTTTGGCAATATAGATAGCTTCTACTTTGTACTTACGAGTTAGTTCGAGTGGCTTAATAATACTAGCCAAGGCAGTAATAATTGACACATCATGTTCGGCTGAGCGGCCACCAAAAATTACGGCGATAGTTTCCATAGCGCTAGTATATACAATAACTGCGCTTAGGCGTAGTTATCGGTCCAGTCGTTTTGCATCAACACCAGGTCACCAGCCGCTACAAAGTGATTAAGGTTAGTGTAAAAATCAAGCGGGCTGGTTTCGATTCGTAGTTCGCTGCTAAAGCCAGCTTGGTGCAGACCAACGACGATAAAATCAGTTACTGAGTTTTTCATGAGGACCACAATGTCGGGGCGCGCCGCCGCTATTAACCGTCCAGCCTCAACATGGACGCGCTCGGTTTCGGCTCCCTGGTCAACCAGTCCGGGCGTAACATAAATTTTACGGGTGGCCGCTAATTCGGCTAGCAATTGGGTACCGGCCCGCAGACCTTCTAGGTTGCCATTATAAGTATCGTCAATCACCCAGGCGCCGGACAGCTGATAGGGTTGCATGCGATGCTCAAACGGTTTGGTGCTAGCTATACCAGCTTGCACTTGTTCGGCAGTTAGGCCAAGTTGTAGGCCTAAGCTAGCGACGAGCGACAAAAAGCCAATTTGATGACGGCCGACCAAGCCGCTTTGGAGCGGGAGACTGCGCCGCCCCTTCGTTAGCGTAAAGCTAGTACCGGCAAGTGAAACCTGAGCGTCCTTTACTTTCCAGCCCAAGGCTCCCTGTTTATTGAAACGTGAGTAGGCCGGCTTAAGCAACGGTACTAAATCTGGCGACTCATCGTTCACGAAGACATTGGCGTCATGAAGATAATTGGCCACCGACAAAATATCCTGCCCGGCAGCAGCTAGTGTCTTATATTGGTCTAAGTGCGCCGGCGCCAAACCAGTAATGACGGCGTGGGTGGGGGCAGTAATCTGGGCAAAGCGGGCCACATCACCAGGAGCACCTTCGCCGTATTCAATCACTAAAACATCTTCAGAACCGGTAAGTTTGCGGGCAAAGTAGGCGTGACTGCTGCTGACATTCTTATTAGCCGGTGTGGCAGCCACTGTTAAGCCTTCGCTTAGTACGGTGGCTAACAATTCCTTCATGGTGGTTTTGCCATAACTACCAGCCACCGCAATTTTGGCGCCAGGATGATTAGCAAAGATTTTTTTAGATTCGTTTATTAACCGTTTTTCGGCTGGTCGACTGATAAAGACTCGCCCTAACTGGAGCGGCAGCGTTATCAAATAGGCCCACAAAACCGGGTAGATTACGATGGCTATGATGCCACCTAGCTCTACACCAGCATGATGCGCCCGAGCGCCGGCTAGAACTAAGAAGAGCCCGAGTGCTATCTGGACGAGCATACCGATTCGTAAAGCCGTTAGCAGCAAGCGGGCAGCTTTTGTACGGTCTAAACTACGTCGTTGCGTCACGGTTGCAAAGTTTGTTGTTCGCCAAAACCAGGCTAAATAAGCAGCAGCTTGGTATTCGGTGCTTTGGAGCATGTATACGAGTGTTGTCGGGTAGCGTGGACTATACAAACTGAGTAAGCCGCGTAGGTTCATGCTAAAAACTCCTCAATTAAGCGATTCACTTGATCGGACTTATCTAAATGCACGAAGTGCCCAGCACCCGTAATTACCTCTAATTTGGAGTTTTTAATAAGTGACTGATAGGTCCGGCCATCTTGCAGCGGCACGGCTTGATCTTGATCGGCATAGATCAACAACGTCGGCAAAGTCAGCCTGGCGGCATCGGCCTGGACATCTTGGCGAACCGTTTCCTTAAAGGTTTCCTGCAAATGCTCGACAACTAACAAATCAGAGCCGGCAGCGCCATACAACTGCTTACGCAAGCGCTGGCGCGTTGGTTTGGGGAGCCAGATGGTGGTCGCATTCCCGGCTTTAGCAATAACTTTTAAGGCTAGCCGACGGCCACTGTTTCCAGCTCTAATCCCCGACGCCGCTAGCAGCACTAGTTTTTCTGGCTGTAACTGTTGCAAGGAAATAGCTCTAATCGCCAGGGCGCCCCCATTACTGTGTCCAATTACGGCGTACGGCGTGCAGTCTACTTTGGCCAAGAAGGCCTGCAGAAATTGCGCATAGTTGTCGAGATTCCAGACTGTTTTCGGGGTTTGGGTGGTGCCAAAACCAGGGAGATCCAGTGAAACTACCTGAAACGAAGTCGCTAAGCTTTTCCGCAAACCAGTCAGCCCAGTCAAACTGTCACCCCAGCCGTGGAGTAACAAAACTGGCTTACCCTGCCCTTGCAGCTCATAGTGAACCAGCAGGTCATTAACAACAACATTCATGACTGTAAGTATAGCTTAGAACGACTTAGTTTAGGTCTTTTTTGGTGAACAGTTGACCGTTGCTTAAGGTAGCGCTGAGGGTGTAATGAGCACAACTGGCAGCACCGACATTGGTACAGGCTTGACCAGCACTGGTTGTTGGTTGATAGGCATAGACTTTAGATGCCGGCGTGCTTGCTAAGACCGCTGCCGTGGCTTCTGGATCCATCAGTGCCGTCGGGTCCAAGTTAGGCAGGTTTGTCTTACGCCATTTAGCATCATTCAGCTGGGCAAGGGTTGGATATTTATCATTATCCGAAAAATATGATTCGAGCTGAACTTGTAACGATTGGATATCGACCCGCCGTTTGCTATCAATAGCCTGTTTATTAGCCGGTAAGCCGCTGGTAGTACCACTTGTGGCTCCGCCGCCAAACAAGGCCATCGGGTCACTAATCCCCAATTGCTGTAAGACTTCACCCAGCTGTACGGCACCCGTTGGAGTAGCAATGGCCGGGGCGGTGGCCACCGGCTGAAAGCTAAAACTAGTGGTGACCGTATATTTACTGGCGTTAGTTCCCGTTACCTTTAAATCAACCGCTACGGCTTTGGTGTCAGTTTGAGTAGTGACTTTAAGGTTAAAATTAGTTTTACCAGAACTATCGGCAGATACGCCATTTACGAAAAACGGCAGCGACTGCTTGTTTTTGTAGTCTAATCCGACATCGACGTAGTTAGTAGCCGGATTCTTGTCTTCGGCAAAGCGATATTTATAGACTAAACGAGAATTAATATCGGAATACATTTCAAAGGTGTCGGTCGTCTTAACGTCATCAACTGATTTTAGGGCTGCTTGGTACGAACTGTCGACTTTATCAGTAAGCTTGTTTTGTTTTATCCAATCGGCTAATTTACTTCGGTTCAGCGCCTCATTCTGGGCGGTAATATATTTTTTAAGATTTACCTTATTGAGTCCAACGGTATAGTGGATAACCCTATGTCCGTCGACTGTCTCGAGACCATAAGTTTTGATTACTTTAGTCACCGCTTTGTCAGCCTTGGTACTAAACAGATATTGCTGGTTAACGTCGGCGGCGGCATTCACTTCATCCATTATCTGGTCGCTAGTTGGTAGCATCATTGTGCTGGTGGCCGTTGCCTGTTGAGCCGCATTATCAAGCAGGGTGTGGTCAACGACTATCCATTTATCATTATACTTTTGCAAAGTGCTACCCAGGCCATCAGTTCCGGTCATGCTATCTAGACCGGCTAAGCCGGCGGCCTTGATGTACAGGTCAGGGCTAGTGCCGGTTGATTTTATTGTCCGAAGGGTGACGTTGACGCGATTTGCACCAAGGCCAATATCGAAAGTTGATTCACTGTTAGTCTTGTCGGCCTTGAAGCTTAGCTTACCGTCGGTCGTGGTGTCACCCATAACGACTTTGTACTGCCCGCTACCAGTGTAGCCTTGGGCTGCAACCTTCGATTTAGCCGTAAACTCATGGGTCAGAGCGGTTAAACCCTTGCCACTGTTGGCGAGTGACTGACTATACACAAAGGAGCTATTGGTATAGTAGCCAAAATAATAGCCGGCTCCGAGCAAGCCAATAACCAACATGCTTGCCAAACCGGCCACAGCTAACTTACGGGAGCGTTTTTTGACAGGTGGTGCTACTGTTGGTGGAACAGATGTAGCTTCGGCTGGTGTTAGGGCAACTGCTGGCGTGGGTTCGGTAGGGGCCGCTGTTGCCGATACTGGCGTCGGCGAACTGGAAACAGCTGAATTAACTTCGGGCGTAATGGGCGCTGTCGGCGGATTGGGCGAGAATGAAGTGCCGGGTGTGGCTGGCACGAGCAGTGGTGTAACGTCGTTAGTTGGAATTGGGTCGTTGGTGGGCTCCATGGGTGGGCTCCTTATTTTGGATATTTGTTTTGTTGGTTCTGATGCATATTGTACTACAAAAAAATAAAACACCCAGTGTCTAAGCTAGGTGTTTTATTTGGTGGAGATACAGGGACTCAAACCCTGGACCTCTGCCATGCCATGGCAGCGCTCTAATCAACTGAGCTATATCCCCAAGTCCGATAGAGTATAGCAGATTAAATAGCTCGCTTCAATCGGCTGTACTGCTATCAGAACTTCTTAAAACTAGCTAATTACCGCCGCTAGAGAAGCCGACTGCGGTAATGTTGGGATCGACAAGATTGCTGACTTTGTCGAGGTGAGCGCTGACTTGAGCGACGCTACTGACATTAGCCGAGATAATTGCCATTGAATGGGCGGTGTCAGATGGTGAAGTTTTGAAGTTTGGAGCTTGCGTTTGGGTGTAGGCGTAGTAAAGCTTATCGTGGAAACCAAAGACAATCGGGCGAGCCTTAGCGTCACTGATTGGTCCAGATACTGTTACGACGTCTCGGGTGACATTCAGTGGACCGCCTTTAGTTTCAAAATTACTGATAACTTCCGTTAAAACACTCAAAGGAGTAGCGGTGGGTTGTGGTGTTGGGGTTGGGGTTGGTGTCGGAGCGGCCTTTTGATCGGTAGTCGCAACGCTAGTTTTTGGAGCGGTAACTGCCGGTTTTGCGGGAGCTGGGGTTGAAACTGGCTTCGTCGTTGTTGGTTTTGCGCTTTCGGAGGTGGTGGCAGGCGTGTCGACGGTACCCAATGGGTGGGCAGTCTTACGGTGCGAGTTTAACGTCCCTTTCGCCTCAGCCGCTTTGGAACTAGCGGCACTAGCCTGAGCTTTACTATCCTGAGCTTTTTTGACTGACACGTAGGTGCCGCCGACAACAACTGAAGTGGCTATCAGGCCAATGGCTAATATGTGGCCAACACCAGCTTGGTTTATTTTTACTTGTTTCATGAGGTATCCTTTTTGTTTTTTAGATTTGAACTTAGTTTACTCGCGCCAATAGGCTATTGCAATATGGGCAGCAAAAGTTAGATGATGCGCTTTTTACGAACAAAGGCTACGATGCTGGTGATTAGCACGACATTAATCGTAATAAGTACGCCAAACGCCCACGGTGAATGTTGGAATGGTAGTTCGACATTCATGCCATACATCCCAAAGAAAACGTTTGGTAAGGCCACTAAAATAGTTGCTAGGGTCAATAAGGTAATGGTTCGGTTCAAATTATTACTGCTGATGGCTGAATAGGCGTCGCGGATATTACTGACCGACAGCAGGTTAGATCGAATCGCTTCAATTGATTGCTCGTTATTTAGCAGCAGATCTTCGACAATATCATGATCATCGTCAAACAGTGGTAACTGCTTGCCTACCAACAACCGTCGTAAGGCGGCGTTAGTCGGTTGCAACGAAGCCTGGAACTCGTTTAGATCATCTTCAATTGTCACAAAGTCTAATAAGTCTTTGTTGGTAATGCCGGTACTGCGCAGGCGTGATCGAATCGATTTTATCTGCCGGCTAATGCGGTTAATGAAGCCATCATATTGGTCACTTATCTGCGATAAAATCAGCAGCACCAGTTTGGAACGTTGGGTCGTTGCAAACGGTGTTTGGCCTCGCATTAGATGGTCTAGCGCCGGCAAACGGATACGGCTGACCGTCACGACATACTCGCCACCAAAGACGATTAAGAGCGGCATAGTTGATAAATCGCCCTGACTGTTACGGTAGGCAAACCGGACATAAATGTAGGTTTGGCCATCCTGACGTTCCAAACGCGGCATTTCGTCGTCGTCGCGGGCGTCTTCTAGATTACCCGGTTCAAGCTGAAATTGTTTAGCTAGCTGAGCCACTTCAACGTCCGTCGGTGCCTCAACATAAATCCAAGTACCTTTGCGCGGCTCGTCAATTTCGGTTAATTCGGTGCCGGTAATACTTTTGTAATAATATTTAATCATGTGGTCTTCCCTGTTGGCTCATTATACATGGCCATTAAATAAAGCCGAGTCAGTCTGACCGGCTTTATTTAATTCGTGCGCGCCCACCCGAGCGGCGGTGCTTTTTTATTTTTGAAAAAATGTTTATTTTGCCTGGCGCCGCTAGTGCGCACGACTTACCATAAGCATAACGCATTTCAGCCTCATGTCAACTGTTATCGTTTACCGTCCCATTCGCCATAGAATTCATCTAAAAAGGTAGCCATATAGTCATGACGGGCTTGCGCCAACTTTTTGGCGGTGTCGGTATACATACGGTCTTTAAGTAGTAATAATTTTTCGTAGAAATGATTTATTGTCGGCGCGTCACCGGCTTTATAGGTATCAAAAGAATCATGGAATTGAGGCTTAATGTCTGGGTCATACATAGGTCTATGATGCGTGGCCCCATAAGCAAAGGTCCGGGCTATACCGATAGCGCCAATCGCATCTAATTTATCCGCATCATGAATAATTTTACCCTCGATAGTGGCCATATTGGACGCGACTCCTGCACCTTTGAATGAAACGGTCCTGATAATGTCGCACACATTATCTATAACACTCTCCTCAACCTCGAGTGACTGTAACCATTTTCGAGCGGCTTGAGGGCCTACTTCTTCATTACCATCATGAAATTTCCAGTCCTCTATATCGTGTACTAGCGCTCCTAATTCCACGGTGAATAAATCGGCATCCGGCTCGCTAGCAGCAATAGTTTTAGAAAGTTGCCAAACCCGGAACATATGCCACCAATCATGACCGGTATTTTCTTCTGAAAATTTAACCTTAATATATTCAGCCGTCTTTTCGATTATTTCTTGCTGTGTCATCACTTAATGCCTAGTAATTCTAGTAGATCGGCTTCGCTGATCTGCTTTGTACCGTATTTAGCAGCCTTGGCAAGTTTGGCAGCGCCGACATTAGCACCTACGACCAAGTAGGTCGTGTCTTTACCGAGCGTACTTTGAAAGTTGCCGCCTAGGTTGCGGATTTTACTAGCCGCTTCATCACGGCTCATGGCTTCCAAGCCCCCGGTAATAACAAAGTTTTGGTTGTGCAGCGGCCCGTTGGCGTGACTTTCGTACTGCGGTGCTACCCCCAGCTCCTCAAACTTTTTGAGCAGCTGTTCGTTATCGGCATCGGCGAACCAAGCTGTTATCGATTCGGCCACGACTGTACCAATGCCATCAACTGCTTGCAAAGTCTCTAAGCTGGCGCTCGCTAAGACCGCTACTGAGCCAAAAGCATCGGCTAAATCAATGGCGGTCTGAGCACCGACGTGACGAATCCCCAGGCCATAAATAAATCGTTCTAAGAGGGGTTGCTTGGCAGCCTGAATACCGCTGACTAACTTTTGGGCAGATAGCTTGGCAAATCGGTCGACCGTCAACACCTGTGCTTCGGATAAAGCATAGATAGCGGCTAAGTCAGTAACTAAGCCGGCGTCTATTAAGGCCGCCACATTCTTTTCACCCAGCGTATCTATGTCCATTGCGCCCTTACTAGCATAGTGCTCCAGAGATCGCTTGAGCAGTAGCGGGCCGGTGACATTCTTCATGCGATAAGCCGCTTCGCCGGGCACCCGTTCAAAGTCCAACTCTGGGTACTGGCGCTGTAGTTCGGCTTCCATATCAAAGGGCACGGTTTGCTTCGGACGCAGCTCCACCAGTACTTTCAAAACCTGGGGAATAATGTCGCCAGCTTTATAAATGATGACCGTATCACCGACCCGAATATCTTTACGGGTTATTTCGTCGGCATTATGCAGCGTGGCATGCTGCACGGTACTGCCAGCCACCACCACCGGCTCAAATACGGCTACTGGGTTGGCCGTACCGGTACGCCCGATGCTTAGAATAATGTCTTTAACGGTAGTGGTGGCTTCCTCGGCAGCATACTTGTAGGCCACCGCACCGCGCGGCGCTTTACCAACTACGCCAAGCTCAGCATACAAACGACGGTCGTTTAATTTAATAACCAGTCCGTCAGTGTTAAATGGCAGCTCGTGGCGGGCCGCATCCCAGTGCTGGGCAAAGGTCAGTACCTCAGTAATATCGGTAAAAACTGTGGCCTGTTGATTGGCGCTAATCCCGATCTGCTGTAAAGCTTGGTAGGCGTAGCTGTAGGTTGGGATTTCTGAACTATCGGGTCGTATTAAATCATAGGCCCGGAAGCGCAGTGGCCGAGCGGCCGCTAGGGCTGGATCAAGCTGACGAATAGTCCCGGCAGCCAGGTTTCGGGGGTTGGCAAACAGCGGCTTGTCCTCGGCAGCCCGCTGCCGATTCAGAGCTTCAAAATCGGCCTTAAGCATAATAATTTCGCCCCTAATTTCGGTCCTGCCGATGCTCAGGTGCTCGTACCCGGCTCTGCTACGGAGCTGTAACGGCACATTTTCGATGGTGCGAACATTAAGGGTGACATCTTCGCCAACAAATCCATTACCGCGGGTAATGGCAGTCTGTAAAAAGCCATCTTGATATACCAAAGCGCAGGCTAAGCCGTCCATTTTGATGTCCGCAAAATATTCCAGATCGACACCTGGTCGTAGCTTACGCAGCCGTTCAACCCAGGCCAGCACCTCTTCAGTGTTAAAGACATCATTTAAGCTCAACATGCGTGAACTGTGCGTCACCTGCGTAAATTTAGCCAGTGGTTCACCGGCTACCCGTTGGGTTGGCGAGTCGGCCGTGATGAGCTCTGGAAAACTGGCTTCCAGAGTTGCTAATTCATGCTTGAGGCTATCGGCAGCAGCTTCACTCATGGTCGATTCATCGAGCACGTGATAATGGTAGCGATAATCATTAATTAAGGCTTTGAGTTTTGCGATCCGATCTTGGGCCTCAGTTTTAGTCACGCAACAACTCCCGATATAAGGTGTACATATAGCCGTGAACAGCAACTAAGGCAAATACCGTCAGCAGGAAGAAGATGTATTTAGCCACCACGGTGAGCAGGAGGATGAACGGAATCATAATTACGGCCGCTGCCAGTAGCAACAACGGCACTACAAATAGTATTTTGCGGAGTACCGTCCAGCGCCGGCCACGCACTAATTGTCGAGCGCTGCGGAGCGCCTTGAGGGGTGTCATGTCAGGCAAGGTCACAATGTACAACCCAAACAGTGAGGACGATAGTAAGTACAGCGACAGCAATGCCAAGCTAGCAAATACCACGCCCCAAATTGCTTTTTCTAGACCAGTTACGGCAATGCCTTGCGTCAGCACGACGTTGTAGATGGTCGAGCCGATTGCCAGCGGCAGTAACTGGATAACTACCACTAGTAATACTAAAACAAATGGCACCAGCGGATACATGCCACGGTAATAGGCGTCCCGGACCCGGAATTTTGCACCGGCTGTGGTTTGTCGCAGCGCCCAAATGACCGCTAAGCTGGCAATTAACGCTAAAAATAATTGGTAGGCGCCTGCCGTGCCATTGGAACTATTACCGGCCGAGCCAATCAAGCTAGCAAAGACAACCAGGCTAGACGTTAAGGCTCCGGTATTGCCCGTAAAGACTTGTCCGAGTTGGTTTTTAAGACTTCCGACATCAGTACCGCCTAAGCCTTGCGCTAAGACAACATTTAGTAGGCCGTAGACCAACGTAATGCCTATAAATACTCGTTTGTGGCGCCAAAATAATAGACTAGCTTGTTTGGTAAGCAACCAGACGGGCATAAGCTTAACCGTCCGTTTTGGTTGCTTCGATTCGACAGTCACGGCTGGTTTTAGGGCTTTGACCGGACTGGCCGCTGGCGGTTTGGCGGCAGTTCGCTTGGCTTTAGGAGTTTTAGCCATGCCTACGCTTTAGTGCCCATGCTTCGTAACCGGGCGACTCGATCAGCAATTGGAGGGTGGGTACTAAAGAGATTGCTAAAACTGTGTCCGCGCAGCGGGCTGGCAAAAAACAAATGCGCTGTACTGGTGTTCTGACGACGGGTCGCACTACCGACTTGACCGATTTTTTCTAGTGCACTGGCTAAGCCTTCTGGGTAGCGGGTCGTCAAGGCACCGGTAGCGTCAGCTAAGTATTCACGCTGACGGGAAACGGCCAGCTGAATTAAGGTAGCCACAATTGGGGCAACTATAGCGGCTACAATTCCCAATACAAAGAAAAGCGAGTTGCCACCGGCTTCTTCGTCGTCACCACCGCGGAAGAATGAAGCCCGTAGTAACACATCGGCGAGTAACGATATGACAGCCGTCAGCGCGAAGGCCATCATACTCACTCGAATATCATAATTCTTAACGTGACCGAGCTCATGCGCCAATACGCCCTCCAGCTCGGTATCAGTCATAGCATCTAGCAGCCCGGCTGTGACGCAGACGGCTGAATGTTTGGGGTCCCGGCCAGTAGCAAAAGCATTTAGTGTCGGATCGGGCATGATGTAGACTCGCGGCATCGGTAAACCATCGGTAATCGACAGGTTCTCAACAATTCGCCATAGTCTTGGATTATCAGTCTTCTGAATTTCTTGAGCACCGTTGACGGCTAAGCTCATCCGGCCACCAGCAAAATAGGTAATGAAAGCATAGACCACTGAACCAATTAGGCCGCCGTAAAAGACGTTATGGTTGCCGCCAAAGTAAGCACTAAATAAATATGCCAGCCCAGCTATCAAAGCCACAAAAAATAACATTATATAAACTGTTTTACGTTTATTAGCGGCAATCTGACTATACATACAGGTACCTGCTTACAATTTGGTAATTTAGAATTTAACTTCTACGGGGTTGGCAACAGCAGCAGTTTGAGCATCATCGAGTTCAAAGAATTCTTTATCTTTGTTGAAGCCCAGCATGCCGGCGAAAATATTAGTTGGGAAAACTTTTCGCTTGGTATTGAAGTCGCGTACGACCCCGTTGTAAAAGCGGCGTGAGGCTTGAATCTTGTCCTCAGTATCAGTGATTTCAGCTTGTAAGTCTTGGAAGTTCTGGCTAGCTTTTAAATCTGGGTAAGCTTCGGCAACCGCGAACAAGCTCTTCATGGTTTGGCTAAATTGATTTTCAGCAGCGGCCGTAGCGGCTACGCCTTGGGCGCCAATAGCGTTGGCCCGGGCTTGAGTTACCTTTTCGAAGACACCACTTTCGTGAGCAGCATAACCTTTTACGGTGTTGACCAGGTTTGGGATAAGGTCATAACGACGCTTAAGCTGCACGGTAATATCACTCCAGGCTTCTTCAGCCTGTTGGTTGAGGCGGACTAATGAGTTATAAGCCGTAATGGCAAAGAGGGCTAGTAAGCCAACGATTACTAAGACAATGATGAGTACGGTCATGGAAGACACTCCTTAATTTATACCTTTAATTATACAGTAAAGCTTACTGTTGTGGACAGAGCAATCATGTATCATGAAAGAGCTTATGAAACGGCCCTCCCGAAAATTTACACTTGCTGGTAATGGTTTACTGATTATCGTCATCTTGGCGGTCTATTGTTTAGGGGCTTTGGGTCGTCCCTTGCCAGCATTGCAGCCAGTCACTGCTAATTTGCAACTAAAAAATCCTACCGCTAGTGCCGCTTTAAAGTGGCCGGCTGTCGGTCAAGCAGCTGTCGGCATTAATCCGTCGGGCGTCCTTGCCCTCCATGGTGAACAAACGGCCATACCAATTGCCAGCACTGCCAAGGTCTTAACGGCCCTGATGGTCCTCAAGCAACGACCACTAGCCGCGCATCAATCAGGACCTAAAATAACCCTCACCAGTGCTGATGTGAAAATTTATCACCAGTATGTAGCCGGTGACGGATCGGTCTCAGCAGTCACTGCCGGCGAAACCTTAACCGAGTATCAGATGTTGCAGGCGATTTTACTGCCGTCGGCTAATAATATTGCCGATAGTTTGGCAATCTGGGCTTTTGGTTCGCTACCTGCCTACGCTAACTTTGCCAACGGCTATATTCGACAGCTAGGGCTAACTCATACCCATGTTGGTAGCGACGCCAGTGGCTATGACCCAACCACCGTGAGCACAGCTCATGATCTGGTTTTACTGGGTGAGGCAGCAATGCAAGAGCCGGCGCTGGCGGAAATTGTTGGCCAAACTTCAGCCGATTTACCAGTTGCTGGAAAAATACAGAACGTTAACGGCTTACTGGGCACTGACGGCATTATCGGGGTTAAAACCGGTAATACTGAGCAAGCCGGCGGCGTATTTTTGGCCGCCAAGCAAGCCACGATTGCTGGTAAGAAACTTATTCTGATAGCGGCGGTGGTTGGTTCAAATTCTTTATATGATGCCATGGTTGGCAGCTTGCCACTGCTGGCTTCAGCCCAGGAAAACTTTAGTGCCGCCGAGATTCTACCCGCTAAGACCGTCGTTGGCAGTTACAAACTACCGTGGGGCGGCACAGTAACGGCTGTGTCCGACAAGCCACTAGCTACGCTAGCGTGGAACGGTTCGATGATTCCATCGGAGATTAAGCTCAAGGCTATCAATCCATCGACTAAGCCGGGGCAAATTGTTGGCGCTGTACAACTGCCTCAGTCACCCGTTAGCGCCGCTCAAACGGTCAGCGCGAGTTTAAGTGAGGCGATTTCTCAGCCATCTGTAACGTGGCGTTTACGACATCCTATATAAGAAAAAGACCGGATAATTCCGGTCTTTTAGTTGGTGGGCAAGGAGGGACTCGAACCCTCAAGGCCGTTACGGCCAACAGATTTTAAGTCTGTCGTGTATACCATTCCACCACTTGCCCGCGCGTTGTTCAGCTGTTTGAACTTTGGCAATTATACTACACCTTAGGTCTCAAGCGACACTTCACCGTTATAGATTTTGGGATATAGCACGAGCATATTATTGGAAAGTGCCAGCCCAGGCATATCTTCAATTTCGAAGTAATCAAAATCATCATAGTCATCTGGCTCGGCAATGGTCAGCTCACCGCCTTCTATAACGGCCTGGAACCAATGGTAATGGTATGCTTGCTCATCTTGTTCAAAGACATCGCTACCAAGGGCGCCAATCAACCGTACGTCGACTCCCAGCTCTTCGGCCAGTTCCCGGACGGCCGCTTCTTCGGCTGTCTCGTCTCGTTCAATCTTTCCACCGGGTAATTCCCAATGTGTGAACTTACCCGAACTTCGGTGCAACAGCAAAATACGGCCGTAGTCGTCTACAATTACGCAACCAGCTAATTCAATCTGTTTCATCAAAAAATTATATACAAATATGGAGGCACCTACCGGGTTCGAACCGGTGTACGCGGTTTTGCAGACCGCTGCGTAACCACTCCGCCAAGGCGCCACTATATAACCTATCGGTTATATCGCCGTTATTATATCTGTTATTTACCGTCTCGGCTACTCTATATTTGGGTCGATGCCACCCGGAGTAGTTGCCTCAAGTAAATCTGCCACGTGGGCATCAAAGATATCATCAAATTTAACGCCACTACAGCCCGACTTTACCGCCGTCCACATTTGTTCTCGAACGCCCTCATCAAGCTCGATTAAGCCTTTTTGTACTTGTAATTCTAGTTCGCCAGCTCCTTGCAGAATAATTTGCTCCCGTCGTTTCTGACGTTCGGCTTGAGATTGCAGTAAATCCTTAACATGGCTGGAGGGGATGCAGACGTTAATTGCGGTTTTGGCCAGGCCAGCCAGCCCCGTTTTGTGGAGAGCAAACCAGGTTGCTTCACGACTAATAGTTATGGGGTGTAGTTCGATAATCTGCCTCTCTAGTTATTTTTTACACGTGTTCTATCATAACAGCTACGCCTATGACTTGCGGTTATATATTTCATTGCGTGGGCAAATAAGGCGAGCTATTTACGGTTGTCTAGGCGTTATTAACGTCTGTAGTATTAAGTTTGGCGCCCGGTTCAGTGGTTGATTTATTTTTTTTAACAATACTATAATCAACCTCAACGACGGTGACCTCTTCTATAGCATTCACTTCATGATCTTCTTTGATAATAAATGTGTCACGATTAAGATGAATACTCTTGTAAGTGCTGAGCTTGATAGGAACCCGTTCATGACAGTTCTCATCGGAGCACTCGCAGCGAAATTCTAATAACAAATCTTCAGTCCGAACTAGATGCGGGTTACCATCTTGGACGTTCAGAGCATCAACCTCGTCAAGGTTGATGCCGATTTGCTCATTAGCACGCCTAAAAATCATTTCGTTTTCAATTTGCCGACGCTCGCTTAAAGGCATATCCATAATCAAGTAATATCACACTACCCAGCAAATGTATGTACGGTATTAAGACTTAACAAGTAAAGCTTTATTTATCTGCTAAAGGGAGCTATGATTACAGTATCTAACTATCGGAGCTCATCATGGCCAAGGCTACACTCAAACAAAATAAAAATTCCCGCAGCTGGGCTCAAAAATTAAGCTTAGGTTCGTACCTGCACCCCCGCCGCACCGCCCTCATTTGGTTGGCGGTATTATTTTTTGGTATCGCTAGTTACAGCACCCTGTTACGACGGGAAGGCTTTCCGAGCATTAACACCCCCTTTGCTCTCGCTCAAGGCAGCTATTTTGTAAACGATGCTGCCAAAGTTAATCACGATGTTGCCACGCCGTTAAGTGGCTTCCTACTGCAGCAGCCAGGCGTCAAAACAGTCCAAATTAGCAGCTTTGCAAATTTCTATACGGCGCAGATCGCCTTTAAAGACAACATCGACGCTAAACAGGAAAGCAGTCGCCTCAATAAAGCTATTGCCGCTAAGCAGATCCTACCGGCGCAAGCTACGGTAGCTCTGAAGGCCTTTGAATTCGGACTCACCCAACGCGGTGATAATTTAGTTGTATCATTCTACGATACTAGTGCGAAAGTCTCGACCGAGACCCTCGCTGAGCAAGCTCGACAAGCAGCCACCTACCTCCAAAACCAGCATTTGTCATTAGTTAAGAGTGTGTCGATTATTGACCCCTTCGCGCTAGCGAAGGATCCGGTCAGCGGAACCATTGTGGCTAATCAACAATCGTTTGATGCATATGGTGAACGGCAAAATGGTAACAGTAGCTTCCATAATTCAGTTGTTATCGGTGTTCGAGCGGTCACTGGCGCCGATGAGCTCAAGCTAGACAAGCAAGTTTCGAAAGCCCTGGTTGGTTTAAACCAGAAGCTACAAACTACGAGCTACCGGGCAACCATCAGCGCCAGCAATGCCCCACAAATAAACAGCCAGATACATGACCTTCAGAAATCCTTATTAGAAGGCTTGTTTGTGGTGCTGATTGTCGGCTCGTTGATTATTGCCTGGCGAGCGTCAGTCATAACGGTGCTTTCGATGCTGACGGTTATTGCCGTTACTAATGGCCTGTTATACCTAGCTGGTTACAGTTTAAACACCATCACCTTATTTGGACTGATCCTGGGTTTATCACTTATTGTTGATGACACCATCATCATGGTCGAAGCCCTCGATTACGAACGGCGCCACCAAAACGACCCCGCGCTGGTTGTCACCAAAGCCACTAGTAAAGTCAGCGCAGCTATGATTGCGGCTACCTCTACCTCGGTCCTTAGCTTTGCGCCGCTGCTGTTTGTCGGTGGTATTTTGGGTAGCTTTGTACGGGCCATACCGGTGACTATTATTTCGGCCTTACTCATAAGCTTAGTGGTCGCTTTAGTCTTCATTCCTTTCTTTGCCCGCTTCTTGCTACTTGGTAAAAAGCAGCTGGGGCGTAACGCCGAAACAGAACATGCGGCCACAATTGAGGCTACTATCGCCCGCTTCATCTCACGCCCGATGCTCTGGGCCAAAGGCTCTGGTCGTAAATTATTATTAGTTGGCGTTATTGCACTGCTTATCGGTGGCGGCTTTATCGGTGGCGCTGGTGCCATCTTTAAGAAAGTTAGTTTTAACATCTTTCCGCCGAGCAAAGATGATAATCAGATTAGTTCCGTCATTACCTTTAAACCTAATACTTCGATTGCTGAAGCACAGGTGGTGGCTGGTCAGGCCAACAAAATTCTCACCAGCACCCTCGGTGATACTTTTGTAAAGGCGTCGTACTACGGCAACGCAAACGTCCAGAGTGCCACGTTAGCTGTTAACCTGACAGATTTTAAAGATCGTAAAGCTACCTCACCGCAACTTGTCAAACAACTAAATGACAAATACCGCAGCTTTAGCGAAGCCAAGGTTGACGTTGTATCTGTCGGTGCTGGACCACCGGCTGCTAGCTTTACCGTCCAGGTTCGGTCCGACCAGAATCGAGCTGGCGCTCTCAGCCTAGCAACCACCATTGCCAAATACTTGCAGCACGATGCTATTTTAAAACGACCCGATGGCACGGTTGCCAAAATTAAAAGCGTCGACATTGGCAATTCCAGTATTTATTTCCAGAAAAATGCGCATCAGTACATCACGCTGACGACCACCTACGAAGACACTGATACTACAACGCTAGTTAACCTGACAAAAACTGCTCTGGAAGCTCGCTACAGCGACCAGCAGGTGGCTAGCTACGCCTTAGGCAGCCAAGCGGTAACCTACGATTCTGGCCAAGAGCAACAGAACCAAGACAGCTTTAAGACATTGGCCTTAGCCTTTCCAATTCTGCTAGCGGTCATCTACATCGTCCTGGCCTTCCAGTTCCGCAGTTTGTTACAGCCACTGCTCATTTTCTTAGCGATTCCGTTCAGCCTGTTTGGAATCACGCTGGGACTATTCCTGACCAATAATGCCTTTAGCTTCTTCGCAGCCCTCGGCTTCTTCGCGCTGATTGGCTTGAGCCTGAAGAATACAATTTTGCTGACCGATTACGCCAATCAAGCTCGCCGGGCTGGCCTCGGGACTGTTGATGCCGCCCACGAAGCTTTAGCCCAACGCTTCCGCCCGCTGATAGCTACCAGCTTAACCGCTGTGGTGTCATTGATCCCCCTCGCCCTCTCCAGCCCTTTCTGGGAAGGTTTGGCGGTGGTCTTGATATTTGGACTGCTGTCGAGCACCTTCCTAGTCATAACCGTCTTCCCGTACTATTACCTGGGCAGCGAGTATCTCCGCCAACACATCAACCGCCGCACCGGACTCGGTTGGCTCATAACCACCATCTTACTTGTAATTGTGCTAGCTAAGGTCGCGGCTGGCTTGGTCATCGCCGCGCCGGTGTTTGCCGCAGTTATGTGGTACTACATTCGGAAGCGCTACTTTAAGTAACAATACTAGACACTAGACTTTAGCGCGGGCCAGCAGTAGTGAGCTGGTGACAACTGATACTGAGCTAAAAGCCATCGCTAAACCAGCGAGGGCTGGGTTGAGGACGAGCCCGAGACTACTAAAGACACCGGCGGCAATTGGTATACCGGCCACATTGTAAGCCAAGGCCCAAAACAAATTTAGCTGGATGCGGGTGAAAGTTTTTTTACTGAGTCGTAAAGCGGTAGCGACGTCGTTTAAGTTATTGCGAACTAGCACTATGTCGCCCGCTTCTATGGCCACATCAGTTCCCGAGCCCATGGCGATCCCAACGTCAGCTTGAGCAAGGGCTGGAGCGTCGTTGATGCCGTCGCCTACAAACGCTACGCTGCCGCGTTGCTGATACTCCATAACCAGGTCGGCTTTGCCGGCTGGCAGCACTTCGGCGCGGACTTCAGTGATGCCAACCTGCTTAGCAATTGCTCGAGCCGTTTCGGTATTGTCACCGGTAATCATAACCGTGGTGTAGCCTAGTTTGTTTAGGGTTTTTATGGCTGCCGCCGAAGTTGCTTTGGGGCTATCTTGGACGGCGATAACGCCAATCAGCTGCTTATTAGCACCGACCATAATAATAGTTTTGCCGGCAGCTTGTAGATTTGCGATGCGCTTGGCCATAGGCTGGGTGTCTATCCCCTGCTCGGTAAAATAGCGGAGACTACCGAGTAGTACGGCTTGGCCATCGATAGAACCGGTAATGCCCCGGCCTTCAATTGCTGTAAAGCCACTAACTTTTGGCAGTTTGATTTTTTTGGCTGCTGCGGCTGCCAATATTGCACTGGCTAATGGGTGTTCGGAGCGAGCCTCCAGGGCAGCCGCTAGTTGCAGGCTGCGCGTTTTATCGCCGACAATATCGGTTACTTTCGGCTTACCTTCAGTAATTGTGCCAGTTTTATCAAAAAGCACGATGGTAACCTTCCGGGCCGCCTCCAATACTTCGCCGCTCTTGATGAGCACACCAAGCTTAGCCCCATAACCAGTGCCCACCATTAAGGCAGTGGGCACGGCCAGACCCAAGGCACACGGACAAGCAATCACAATTACTGATACGGCATAGAGCATCGCTTGAACTAGCCCAACGCCAAGTAAGCTATACCAGGCGACAAAGACTATAATTGCCAACATTAATACCGCCGGCACAAAGTAACTTGATATCGAGTCGGCTAAGCGCTGAATAGGCGCCCGACTGTTTTGGGCTCGCTTAACCAGCTCAATTATTTGCGCCAGCATCGTTTCCGAGCCAATGTTAGTGGCTTTAAAACTAAAGCTACCGGTCTTATTAATCGTGGCGCCAATTACCGTCGCGCCGACTGTTTTAGCAACCGGTAGGCTTTCACCAGTAACCATGCTCTCGTCGACCGTCGAACTACCGTCAATAATCACCCCGTCAGTTGGGATTTTATCACCCGGTTTAACTATAATTACATCGTTCAGCAACAAGTCTTCGATTGCAATCCGCTGCTCTTTACCATCCCGAAATACGGTCGCCTCTTTAGCTTGTAATTGGGCTAACTTTTCAATCGCTTTAGAAGCCCGCTGTTTGCTCAGCTCTTCAAAGACTTGGCCTAGTAAAATAAAAACTATTAGTAAGGCCGAGATCTCAAAATAGACTGGTAGATGCCGAAGTAGCGCATAAACGCTGTAGGTATAAGCCGTAAATGTGCCGACGGCAATTAAGGTATCCATTGAAGCAAAGCGCTTCTTAAACGCTGCCCACGCTCCGCGGTAGAACGAATAGCCGCCAATAATTAGCACTGGCGTCGAGAGCAAAAATGATGTGTAGTCACTGCCCGGTAATTCACCAAAATAGCGCGCCAAGATCATCATGTAGAGCAGCGGCAGGCTAAAAATTAAGCTGACGATAAACCGGGTTTTTACGGTTAGGCTGGCTAGCATCAGACGACCTGAATCTTGCCACTAAACATACGCATGCCACAGGTGTACGTAAATTCCCCGGCGGCTTTTGGTAGAATGGTGACCACCAACGGCTCGTTGACTGGCAGTTTTTCGGCAACGCCGAAGTCGGGCATAATTACTTCTTCCAAACAGCCAGACGGGTCCTTGCGTAAAAAGGTAATCTTAGCTGGTATACCCGCTTTTAATGATAAAACTGCCGGTGAATAACCACCGTCCACCGTAATGGTAGCAGTTTGCTCAGAGGCAGTTTGCTCAGAGGCGATGGCGATCTGTTGCTTATTGCCAAAGAACCACCACGCAATGGCAGTGATTGAGAGTATTCCCGCTATAACAACTAGTAGTTTGTCCATTACTTGCTCCTCACCTTTCCAAGTTCATATAAATGCAGTAGTTCTTGCAGAGCCGCTTCTTTGACAGTCTCATCGGGACTTATCAATTTCTCTTGAGCGCAGGTCCGCAGATGATTTTCTAATATCAGTTTGTTGAGTGAGCTAATTGACTTCTGAATAGCGAGACTTTGCGTCAGGATGTCTATACAGTACTCTTCGTTATCGATGCGCTTAATAAGGCCCTTGAACTGACCGTCGATAATTTTGGCGCGGTGCGAGGCCCGTTTTTTGATAGGTTGAATCATACCGTAATTATATACCCCCCTGGGGTATTACACAACGTGGCAGTTAGACTTGAAGGCCCAGGAGAATTTTTTCGATTCTGCGGGTTCGGGTTTCGTTGGACTTAGCCTCTGCCACCAGCCTGGCGTACTCTTTACGTTTAGAATAGTTAAGATCATGAAAAGTTTTAGTAAGCTGGGCAGTCGCTAATGCCGCCGCTAGACTAGCCGGCATAACGACCTGCCGATAACCGTCATCAAGTTCTAACGTCACGGTCACCAAATCGTCAGCTTTAACGCCCGCAGCTTCACGATCACGCGTTGGGAAGACCACCATACACTTACCAGCTACGCCAGTGGCGGTGCTTTGGTAAGTATGGCCATTAATCGTTATCTTAAGTGGCACTCGTTTATTGCCGCCAATCTCCGTCAAATTTTTATCTGGAATCTCAAACGAAGCATGGTTGCCCTCGCCAATCACAACAGTTTGGTAGGTAGTTTTCATACTGCTAATCATAGCAAACTAAGTGTGCAGCGCTAGCGATAGTGCGCTAAACTAACTATATGATGAATAAACCGTTATCCGGCGGCTTGGTCCACGAGCTACCTGCAGATCTAGAACAAGCGCTGCGCAAAAACCCGACCGCCCTAGCAGCCTGGGAGAGCAATACTGTCAAAGCCCGCAACGAATGGATTTGTTGGACGGTAACCGTTAAACAAGAAAAGACCCGCCAAGCACATGTAAAGCGTGCCTGCTCAGATTTAGCCAACGGCAAGCGTCGCCCCTGCTGCTGGGTAGGCTGCATCCACCGCACCGACAAACCAGTCAGCCCATGGGCCCAAAAAGTCTTAATCGACAAACAGCCCCGGATTTAATTACTGGTTATTTCCAGCTGATTCGTCGTGACAAGCCAAACAAAACAATTGCTGCAGTAGTCGTGATTAGTAACGCTGCCATTGGGTTGGCCGATACAAGCTTGAAGCCTGTATCTGGAGCTTTAGGTGCTGCGGCGGCCGGTGTGTTAGAAGCTGCTTGAGCGGCCGCCAGGCTGGGGATACTAAGGACTTTAAGAGTTACATCGTTACCGTCGCCACCAAGATAGGAAATTTTGTAAGTTACACCTGCAACCGTAAACTCGGCAGCTTCAGCCAAGCCACTAAAGGTTCCATTAACGGCATCGGCGCCGTCGTTATCAATAATTGTGAATGTATCGTTAACTGCCGGAACAAAACCCCCATATAGCAACGTATTTAAGGTTGGGTTAGTAAGCGTAACCGTACCGGTAACCTTAAGTTGGTCATAGCCGGTGCAGGCGGTGGTGCCGCCGAGTTCTTCATCTAACGTTGAGCCGCTAGCCATGGATAAATCAGAGGTACTAAGACAGCCGGGACTATTGCCGGGAGCAACGTGGCCTTTATCTTCGACCGCTACTCTACCCGTTGCGCCCGAGCCTTTTAATACACCCTCACTGTGTACGATGACGTTGCCGCTCTTGCCGGCAATATGCATCGTATTCTTTTCATAGACTTCATAATCGGTGTCGCTATGGTCTTCGTTTTGATTAATATCGGTAATGCCCGTCGTTGAATCATCGGTAGTTGTTGTTACGGGTACTCGCTGCCAGTCCATCTCGCCCCAAGCGTCCTCAAGAGCGGTACTTAGGTCTTTCTCGTCTGTACCATCAGCATTCACCATGTGCACATGATCCTGGGGTGAGGTGCCACAAGGACTAATATAAATTAATCTTTTACCGTCAGGCGACCATTTAGCCCACTGACTATAGTCGTTGCTGCATAGCTGGAATAGTTTATGAAAGTTAGTGCCATCAATATTTTGCACATACAACTGTAATTTGGTATCCCCAGTTCCCGCGTGAGCAAACATCACTTTGGTGCCGTCAGGCGAAACGCTGGGCTCGATAGCTGAACCGGGCAGCGTTGTTACAGCGGCACTGGTTTGGGTCTGCAGATTGTAGGCGTAGACTTGCTCACCAGAGCCCCGGGCACTGTCAAAATAAATCTTCTTACTATCTGGTGACCAGCCGGCAAAACGATCGAGAGTACTTGAAACGTCGCTAATATCCTGCGGATTGGAGCCGTCAGCATTCATAATCCAAAGGCGATAATTTGCAGTCGCCCGGTTGCGATCAGAAATGTAAGCAATCTTCGTACCGTCTGGCGACCATTTTGGCCCCTCGTCCCGAGAAGCGTTGTTAGTCAGGTTCACCCGGTTAGTACCGTCGGGATTCATCTTATATATGTCGTAACCATCAACCAGTAGCAGCTGCTGGCCATTCGGCGAGAAACTCGGTGATGACAGTAGCGTAAAGCGCGACTTATAAACATTAACGGGGTTAGAGCCATCACCATTACGCAGCTTTAAAACATTGTAGATGTTAGTATCGGGAAAGCGCTCGGTCGATACATAGGCAATCTTGCCGTTTATAAAGGTTGTCTGTGTAGCAGCATGCACTCGCAGAGCCGTCGGGGCTACGGCCATGGTAACTGACAAGAGGGCGACTAAAAGGAAGAGTCCGAATTTTGATTGTTTCATTGTTTGTTTATGCTTACGCTAAGCTGCACTATAGGCTAGCGCAGATGACGCGTCAACTGTTTTACATCGCGTCAATGGTTTCGTAGACGTCGACAGAACCACCGTCTGCCACTAATGGCACCATAGAGGCGCAGCGTATTGCCTCGTCCATATTGTTGGCTTTAACGATGCTGTACCCCGTCACTCGGGCGCCCGCAAAATCACTAACGCCTTCACTATCAACATGGCGTACCAGGCCCGTTGGGTTACCGGCATCCACTAAATTCTCTCCCACCTGTTCCATCCACACACCCCACGCCTGCATGATTCGATCCTTCTCTTCGTCGGAACTAGGCATGCCGCCACCATGATAAAGTAATAAGTAGTTAGTCATCTCACTTCTCCTTGTTTAATGGTACTTCCAACGTACACCTAAATCAGAGGCGTATTTGTGCTTTTCGTCACCGGAACAATAGGTTATTTGAGGCTGAACGGTGGGTACTTATCGGTTGTCAGCAGAAGAGCGTAGGCTTCGACCCGAATACTCCAGCGACCAACACCAACCGCGAAGTCAAATAAACTTTTTGGGTATTGACCGGTGAACAGAATGGCAAACCAGGCAATGACTGTCGTGAACAACACGCCCACTGCTAGAAATGCTAAGGCAATGTAATGCGGGATGGCTAGCAGCCATTTTACAAGCGGCAGCCAACTACTCAGATCTTTCTCCACATTTGGGTAATCAATGTTCAGGTGCACGGACTGTTCTTCAGCGGTTGAAGGATATTGATCTGTCAGTAATAACAAATAGGCGCCGACCCGGGCTGAAAACCGGTTAAGTTCAAGGTTAAAATCAAACCACCAACGGGGGTAGCGCTGTCGGAATAGAATCATTAGAGCGGTAGCAACTGCCAGGCCCATAACAATCCCGCCGCCGTTGCTAGCCATGTGTTTACCGGCCTCGTTTTTATAGTCCCCGCCGCCCGAACCGGTCAAGATAGCCAAAACTGCAAAAATCGGGATAGCCCAGATGAGGCGGAATAAGGTAGTCAGCCGATTGAGTTGCTTTGGATAGTCAATTTCTAAGGTCGCTGGGTAGGTAGTAATTGCAGTACGCATGGCCGTGAATTCCTTTGTTTAGTTTGAAGGTGCTTGTGAAGCTTAGACTCCTAAATGAAGTGTACACCTACACGAGACTTTTACAACAATAAAAAAGCCCCAGTTAAACTGGGGCTTTTTTATGTATAAAGATTTAGTAGGCTTTTGTTGCGCCAGCTGCTACTGCTTTTTCAGCAGTGTCCTTAGACATCATTGCACAAACAGTGGTTCCACATTTTTCGTGCTTTCCCTTGGCCATGAAGCCACCGGTTTTAGTTTGAACGATCTCTGGTGCTGACAACTCAACGCCCTTTTCTTTACACTTAACGCAATATCCTGTGACCATGTATATATCCTCCTGGCTTGATTATTGTAGTGTCTGTCTAGTATACCCTCCCTTGAAGAAAAAAGAACAGTAAAGTCTTACCGGCAAGACGTAAGGGCTGCACCGTATCTAAAAAATTAGTAATTTAATGATATTATTCGCCTATATTACCGGTTTCAACTGCTCCAGCTCGCGCATATCGGGCGACAATAACACCGGACTTACCAACATGATGCTCGATGAGAGTGAATGTTCTTGGAGCAGCCCCATCATTAAAAAGTTTTTTTCCTTGACCAAGAATAATTGGATAGGTCATAAGACAAAGTTCATCTACAAGATCGTTAGCAAGTAGTAATTGCACTAGCTTACTGCTGCCCCACACGTGGAGGTCAGGACCATTTGTGTTCTTCAACTTTATGATGTCTTCAATGTTTCGCAGGAAAGTGGTGTTCTGCCAGTTGGTTTCGGTCTTTGTAGCCGATAAAACATATTTCATATTGTTATTTATAAATGTCCATATGTGGCCATGTTTAGGCCAATAGTCAGACCAGATCTCGAATGTGTAGCCCCCTAGTAGAAATTCAACATCGGCTTTGAGAGCTGGACCAGTCACCGCATCTGTTGCCTGGTCACCCATAAAAGGCGCTTGCCAGCCTCCGAATTCAAATTTCGCCGTCGGATCTTCTTCCTGACCGCCTGGTGCCTGCATGACGCCATCAATTGTTACGAATTCAAGAACAGTAACTTTTCGCATGATACTCCTCCGCTTATAAACCTATAGTAGATCTATGATGTATGGTATCAAAAAAAGACCCGGAGGTCTTTTTTTATAGTGCTTATGGTTGGTGCGGGTCAGGAGACTCAAACTCCTGGCCTCTTCCTTGGCAAGGAAGCGCTCTATCAACTGAGCTAGACCCGCATGTCGTGTTATTTGGTGGCTCCTCCCAGACTCGAACTGGGGACACGTGGCTCTTCAGGCCACTGCTCTACCAACTGAGCTAAAGAGCCGAAAACCATCGTAACGGACTCAAATCATTTTACAGATTACCGAGCAGTTAATCAACCTCTTTCGGCAGGAGGCCAAATTTGATCGACATAATTATGAACCGGGCCTTCCCCAGCTGTAAACTCTAAATCCAAAAACTGCTGCCGATTTACTGCCTTGCAGGCCACCATATCGTCTCCAGGTATAAACTCGTAGCTCGCCAGGCGAACATGCGCCGCTATCCGTAGCGAATAGTACCCTCGCTGATCAAGATTCATGTAATAAAAGTGGCTGTCGGCCACTTCCGTAACCAACACACCCAATTCTTCTTTAACTTCTCGTTGTAAGCATGTTAGAAATGTTTCGTTGTGCTCCCAACCGCCTCCGGGTAGCTGCCACTTCCCTTTGTTGTCTTGTACGACAATCAGCCGTTGCTCATTGTCTAATATAATTGCCCGAGAGGTCACACGATAAAAGGGGCTAGGCAGCATAGGGTTAAAATTCATGCGGTATTTAGCTAATTGCGGTTCCGAAGATGCGGCCGACTAGGAAAGTAATGCCCATGGCTAAGGCGCCACCAATAACAATGCGGATAATTGATCGGCGACGCGATGCCTTGCCGACGGTGGCGCTCAAATAGCCGGTTATGGTCAGCGCCACTAGTACTGCCAGGAAAGTCACAATTATGCGGCTGTTGTGGCCTCTGACGCTCAAAACAGCCAGTAATGGCACCAGACCACCGGCCGTAAACGATATAAGTGAGGCTAGCGCCGCTTGAACGGGACTATTAAGGTCGGCTTCATCTAGATTCAGTTCAGCATCTATGTGAGCTTTTATAGGGTCGCTGGCAGTTAATTCCTTGGCAACCTGGTGCGCTGTTGCCACGCTCATGCCCTTAGCCTCATAAGTGGCGGCTAATTCTTCGAACTCTTCTTCCGGATTGGTTCGGAGTCGCTTTTTTTCGATAGCGATGTAGGCATCTTCGGTGTCGCGTTGACTGCCAACTGATACATACTCGCCAACACCCATAGACAAGGCGCCAGCCACTAGTCCAGCCATCCCAGCCGTAAAGATGGTACCGCGGCTGCTGGTAGCGCCAGCCACGCCCAGAATAATGCTCGATACCGAGACAATGCCGTCGTTAGCGCCCAACACGGCTGCTCGGAGACGGTTCAGCTGGGCATTAGTCATTTTAGTCGCGCTAGATGTTTCCGTGGCCATAGCTTACCCTTCTGCTTTCTTAGGAAAGCGGTCTTTATCGCGGGTTTGGGCTTTGTTGATAACCTTTTTAATGGCATCATCCAAGTTAATGCCCTTAGTGTTAGCCAAGCACATCAGGTCAAATAGAATGTCACCCATTTCGCCGGCAATATCATCGGGCTCTTCGCTGGCTTTCTTGATCTTGTCACCGTGCTCATGATTAAGCGCTCGGCCCAGTTCACCAACTTCTTCAACTAAGCGCGCAAACTGCGACCAGATACTCCAATACGGCTTTTCGTAGCCTTGGACCCAATCGTCAATCTCCTGCTGATACTTCTGTAAACTCATCTTACTATCTTACCAGGTAAAATCGCGGAAGGCCCAAACGAACCAGACAAGTACACCAACGCTAAACAGAATTGCTAGTATACCGGCTACTTCCAGCACACCTAACCTAGAGCGCTTCGCCGACAGCCTGTTAATTTGTGCTTGTTCGCTTGTTGCCCGAGGCACGATTAAACTTTTTCTTTGGCCATGAATTCTTTAACGCTATTCACGGTGTCCATAAACTGACTTGGGAAAATAATGGTGCTGTTCTTTTCGACGGCAATGTCGCTTAACACCTGCAGGTTACGGAGCTGTAGCGCAATTGGGTGGGCGGCAATGATGTCGGCTGCTTCACCGAGTTTGGCAGCACTGAGTTGTTCACCTTCGGCGGCAATGATCTTGGCGCGCTTTTCACGCTCGGCCTCAGCTTGTTTGCTCATAGCCCGCTGCATACTCTCCGGCAACTGAATATCTTTCAATTCGACGGTGCTCACGAAAATGCCCCACTTCTCGGTCGAGGCTTCTAGAATAGTCTTAATCTTTTCATTAATGGCGGTCGTTTCACCCAGCACTTCGTCTAAGCTGCTCTGTCCAACAATGTTCCGGACAGTGGTTTGGGCAATCTGGTAGACGGCCGAAATAACGTCTTCAATTTCAACAATTGATTTAATGGGATCTTGGACCTGGTAATAGGCGACAGCTGAAACACTAATGGAAACGTTATCTTGGGTAATAATTTGCTGCGATTCAATCGGCAGCGTAATAATGCGCAACGGCACTTTGCGCATCTGATCGACAATCGGAATAATTAGCCGCAAACCTGGTTCTTTAACGTTGGGCCGTACTTGACCGAGTCGAAAGACGACACCGCGCTCGTACTGGTTGATAATCCGCACGCCGTTGGCAATGATGATCAGAATAATAATGATTAGTACGACAGCAAATGCACCCATGTTGGTCTCCTAGGTTAATACTGTTAATTGTAGGCCCCCACTACCCGTTCCGCAACAATAAAAAAGACCGGCAAGCCGATCTGTATTATATGGTGGGCGCTGAGGGATTCGAACCCCCGACCCTCTCGGTGTAAACGAGATGCTCTAGCCAACTGAGCTAAGCGCCCTTATCTAATGGGACTGCAAGATAATAGCACGAATCTGCCCCGGGTGCCAGATTAAATACAGTTCGCCTTGAAAAAAAGATGGCAAATCCGTATGCTATTAAGGAGTTATCAGCGGACGTGGCGGAATTGGTAGACGCGCTACCTTGAGGTGGTAGTGGGCGCAAGCTCGTGGAGGTTCAAGTCCTCTCGTCCGCACCAACTAAAAAAGACTAGTATTAGCTAGTCTTTTTTAGTTGGCTGTTTGCTAGCTGCGTGGCAAGTGGTTATAGATGTGCCCGAGATT
The DNA here is from genome assembly GCA_030271625.1 of Patescibacteria group bacterium. Classification (GTDB taxonomy): domain Bacteria; phylum Patescibacteriota; class Saccharimonadia; order Saccharimonadales; family UBA4665; genus UBA4729. The sequence continues at coordinate 430,631 of JARXKN010000001.1, read as the reverse complement.
GAAGTCGCTGCGGACGAGTGCCTTGACGTCTTCTTGGGTGGTGCCCAGCTTAACACCGGGGTTCAGAATGTTATAGGGGTCAAAGATTTGCTTTAGGCGGTTAAACAGCGCATAGACGTCGCTGCCGTACTGGCGCTCAACGTAGGGCGCCCGGAGACGGCCGTCATTACGCTCACCGCTAATGCTGCCGCCGAGGCTAATCACTAGAGCGTAGTAATCGTCCATCAGCCGGAAGGCTTTTTGGCGATCACCAACTTGGGCGATATTTAAGACTGGCTGGAACTGCAAGTTACCTTCACCGATGCGGCCCCAGAGGGCTGGCTTAATACCTAGCTTCTCGCAGAGCGCATAGGTGCCCTGCAGGTATTCGTTAAGCCGCTCGATAGGCACAATGGCCCCGTCAACAATCGGTAGAGCGCGGCCAGCTTGGTCGCTACGGGTCAGCAAGGTCGCAGTTGCTTGGCGCACCTTCATGATGGCCATTTGCTGTTCTGGTTCGGTTTCGGTTTGTAGTGTAGTGGCGTATTTTTCTAAGATCTTAGCCGTCTTACGGACATCTTTTTTCTGTTGGCGATCGTTGAGGTTATCAAATTCTATAAATAACACCATGGCCGGATACGGCAGCTGGATAATGCTCTTCAATAAATTAGGATTGAGCTCGGCCACTTGCTCTAAAACATTACCGTCAATCATTTCTAAGACGCTCGGTTGGTCGTGTTGGGCCCGGAGTTCAACTACCGCTTGTTCGGCGCTGGTTAAATCATCGAAGAACGCCATCATGAGGGTGGTCTGAGGGTTTAACGGCTCAGTGGTAAGCGTGGCTTCAGTAATAATCGCCAGCGTTCCCTGGCTACCGACTAACAGTGGTGTGAGGTCAAACGAACCATCACGGCGTTTGATATCGAGCAGATTGTAGCCGGCGTTGTTTTTAGTAACGTTGCGCGGCATGGTTTCGAGCACTTCGCGGTTTTCTTCTAGCAGCGTATCAATAGCGCGGTACAATTCGCCTTCGAACGTCGCTAAGCCCAGCTTCTTACCTAATTCGCGCTTACTTACCCGGCCAGTTTCAATGACTTCACCGTTGGCCAAGACTGCCCGCACGCTTTGGACATAGTTGCGGGTATCACCATATTTAACGGATTTTTCACCACTGGCATTGTTAGCAATCGCCCCACCGACGGTTGAGTATTCTAATGATGCTGGGTACGGCGGTAAGAACCGGCCATGGGTCTGGAGGGTTTGCTGTAATTTACCGTAGTTAATGCCAGCCTCAATCACGACATTGCCAGATTTAGTATCAAGTTCTAGTACCCGGTTCAAGTGCGCCGGGAAGACCAGCATGATACCGGTTCCCAGGCTGGCCCCAGTTTGATCGCTACCGGCGCCACGAGCAGTAATTGGAATAACCCGGCCGCGTTCCGCTAGCTGCCAGGTAAAACGAGCGGTTTTACGGACATCATTTTCATTTCGAGGGTAAACCACTAACGCTGGCGGCAAAGCCATAATGCTAGCATCGGTCGCAAAGTAGCGCCGAGCATCGGTACTGGACATGACTTCACCAACTAAATGTTCTTGCAAATAATGGGCAATTTTACTCATGAACGGTCATCCTCTAAGAATATGTCTTTTTGTACTACATCAAATATAGCATACCTAGACAGCCCGCGCTTATGGTTAGCTAGCGAAGCAATCTTAGGAATTGATGCGCGACTGCTCTGCGCGGTAGATGCGAATTTGATCACCTAATCCGAGGCTAAATGGTTCTTGGTACTGACTCATGGCATCACGATAGGAGCGGGCCGCCCACTTATCTAAGCTACGGTTAGGCAGTGAAACAGTACACGGGAATTGGTCGGGCATTTTTTCATCAACTAAGCCGATGTAGATGCCAACCGTTCGTAGCAAGCCATGGTAGGCCAAGCCGGCATTAAATTCCATGGCGGCAAATTCTACCTGATTTTCTAGGGTCATGAGGGTGTGGGTTCTGGTTTTAGCTGGGTCGGTGTGAGGTTGTAGTTCCATTACTCTTACTATTAACTATAGTAGCTAGGTTGTCAAATAAAAAGACTCACAAAAGTGAGTCTTTTTATTTGGTGCGGACGAGAGGACTTGAACCTCCACGTCTTGCGACACTAGTACCTGAAACTAGCGCGTCTACCAATTCCGCCACGTCCGCGTGTGTCTAACGGGGGTATTTTACAGTAAGCTGGCCGGCTTCACAAGCTACAATCGCCTATTGGCCAACTACTTATTAGTAACTTTAGCTTCGCGTATCATCCAGTTTTGGACATTATTAAAGCGGTCGGTAGAAGTATTAATCGTTTGATCGTTCAGCCCATTAACCGGACCGTTCGTGGCGTACAAGACGCGTGGTTGGTACAGCCCTAACGCCGGTACATCCTGCTGCCAGGCGGTCAGGAATGGTTTGTACTTTAAGGTACGCAAGGCGGGATCGAGGCGGGTTCGACCGGATTCTAGCGAAGCATCCGCCGTGAGGTTCTTGTACTCTGACAGATTAAGGCGATTAGTCGACCGGATATCAGCTTGGGAGCTGTCCCAATAGACGAACACATCGGGATCGGTGCCAATAGAAATGCCGTAGAGCACAATGTCGTAATCATGATAAGCCAAGGTGTTTTGGAAGTTTTGAACGCTTTGCAGTCGGACATTTAGTTTTACACCGAGAGCTAACCATTGCTTCTGCAGTGCTTTAGTAACTGCGTGATACTCCACTGTATCAGTGGCCACTAGGTTGAGCGTCAGCGGATGCTTGTCCTTACTACGGATACCGTTACTGCTGACGACCCAGCCAGCGGCATCAAGCGCCACTTTAGCGGCGGCTAGATCGTGTTTTGGTTGCGTCACTGTCGGGTCACTGGCTAATTGGCCTTGCAGCAACGGCCCGCGGACGGCTTTAGTTGGATACGTCAAATGTTTAATAATGTCGCTTGGATCGGCGGCTTGCACCAATGCCAGCCGAACCTTTTGGTCGTTTAGGATTGGATGGGTTGTTTTAAAAAAGGCATAGGTGCCAGCCGTTAGTAACAAGTTGTGAACTTGCAAACTACTGTTTTTAGTTACGGCCGTTGGCAAATCTGTTAGGCCAGCGGCACCGGTTAAGGCGCCGCCCTGGAAGTCGCGTACGAACTTAGTTCGGTCAGCGTAGGCGTGAACAATAAAGCGCGCAAGTTTAGGTTTGCCACCAACATAGTGGGCATTCGGTAGCAGCGCTAATTGCTCCTCGGCAGTGCTTGGGTCATTGCCACTCACTTGAATCGCTTGCCACATAAAGGGCCCAGAGCCAATCGGGTTAATAGTGTTAAAATCGGCAGTTCGCAGCTCGCTGGCGGGCACCTTTGCCAGTCGGTGTTTTGGAACGATACCATTGGTCATAGTGTTAGGGAATGACGCCAATGGCCCCGGTAAGCTAAAGACGACCGTTGCTGGGTCAGGCGCACTGACGGTAATCCCCTGCCAGCTCCCTTTAAGCGGCGACTGAGCGTCAGGATTTTGAATTGCCTGGTAGGTAAACAACACGTCAGCGCTGGTTAAGGCTTGGCCGTCATGCCAGCGCAGCTGCGGCTTCAGATGCACCGTATAGACCGTGCCGTTAGGGTTGACCTCATAACTCTCAGCCAGATCACCGACTAATTTATTCTGCTGATTAAAATGAAACAACCCCGAGAATAATAAGTGGGCCACGGTGCTGTCAACATCACTGCTGGCGTACAGTGGGTTAGCCGTGCTAAAGGTACCCAGGATGCCTTCACGATAGGTTCCACCGGCTACCGGGCGCAGCGTTTGATAATAGTGGGTTAACTGAAAGGCCTGAAAGATAACCCCGACCATCAGCACTAACAATAGTGCCGTCCAGCCAATAACAAAGCGGCGAACGGGCTTAAAGCGATCTAGGCGCTTTAAAACATAGCGCTCAAATGAACGCTCCGCCTGGGTGCTTAAGCCTTTGGCTTGCTGCTGACGTAGCTTAAGTCGTCGCCGAAATCGTAGCTTTAAGAGCCGACTTTGTTGCATAACCAGCTTACTTTACGATAATGCCTAGTATCAGCGAGACAGAGAAGACAATGGCGCAGATAATTGTCATCTGAAAGATGGTTTTATCGGTACCGCGGCGGGTAGTGTTAACTTCACCGGCACCACCAAGGCCAGCCCCGAGTGAAGCGCCGCGAGTCTGCACCAAGATGAGGAGCGTTAATAAAAGCATCGAGGCAATAGTGATGTAGTTGAAGATACTCATGCGGGTTTACGTCTTTCTTCTAAAATAGCTGTTACTAGATAGTTTACCAGTCCGATAACCATCCCGGCAAACACCGCCGCCCAGAAATTTGTAATGTGGAGCGGCGTATAGAGTCGACTGGCAATATAAACGGTCAGTCCGTTGACGATAATCATAAATAATCCCAAGCTAAACAGGATCGCCGGTAAAGAAAATATAATCAAAATTGGTTTTAAGAAAACATTAATAATTGCCAACACCAGCCCGGCAATGATAATAACTTTAAAGCGGCTATCGTAGGTAATGCTCGAACCCAGCAGGCCAGCCGCAATCCATAGACCGAGACTACAGACGAGCCAACGCGTTAAGAAGCGGTAAAGTGGACGTTTCATACCATCAGTATAGCAAACAGATTAGTATATGGTGCTTATGCTAATTCTGGCTGTAAGCGCTTGCTGAGCACCTTGTTGCCAGTTTTAGTAATTAAGACGTCGTCTTCTATCCGCACGCCAATGGCTTCGTCAGCAATATAGATACCTGGCTCACAGGTCACGACCATCCCGGGCTGCAGTGGTAAGTCATAATCACCGGCATCATGGACATTAAGGCCTAGAAAATGGGAGGCGGCGTGCGGATAGTAGTGTCGAACGTTATCGTGGGTAATTTCGGTTATGAGCCCTAGCTGTTGCAGCTTCGTCCCCATGTAATCTTCAATTTGCTGTTCGTAATCTGCCAGTAGCACCCCCGGTTTCAATAAACTCAGCGCAAAACGCTGGACGTCTGCCACCGCGGCATGCACGGCCCGTGCTCGCGCGCTGGGTGCGCCGACGGCAACGGTACGCGTGATATCGGCAGCGTAATGCTCCACCTCAGCCCCAACATCTACCACCACAAGCTCGCCAGTTTGGAGTCGACTGTTGTTGGCCACGTTGTGGAGCGTGCAGGCTCGAGCACCACCAGCCACAATTGGTTCAAACGAGTGGCCGTTGGCGCCACGGGCTCGAAAACCCCGGCTAATTTCAGCTTCCAGCTGATATTCATGACTATAGCGCCCCATTTTAGCCGCAGTGGTGGTGGATTTAATGGTCGCCAGGGTAATATCAATGGCGGCCTGAAGCGCCGCTAATTCCGGCTTTTGTTTGATCATCCGCAGCCGCACAATGGCCATCGTGATGTCTGTTACTTTCAGTTCCGGGCAGGCTCTGTTTAGCTGCTTCCTCAAGCGAGCGCGGGCCGGATTTGGGTATAGCCCGTAGCGTTCAATATAATCCGGTGCGGCCGCAACGGTGGCGACAGTATTTACTGGCTGTAGCAGCTGGGTAAGTTCTTCCCAACCAGCGGCGGTTTCTAAAATTGTAGCCACACCCGAGCGAGCAGTTAAAGTAGCGTCATCAAGGGCGCCATCAAAGGCTGTCCGACTGGCATCGCGCGGCGGCACAATTAAAAACTCACGACTGGGCGTGAGCACCAAGGTGATGTCCGGCTCATCAATGCCCGTTAGGTACCAAAAGTTAGCATCTTGGCAAAAACTATAGCTGCTATCACCACCCCGTTGCAGTAAACCATTGGCCGTCACTACCAGCGGCCCGTCAGCGGTTACAGTAGCCAACAAGCGTTGGCGATTAGCTGAAAAAAACTCAGCGCTAAAGTGAGACGGTGCGGCAGTGTGCATTATTAGTCAGTAGTATAACAAACTACGGCGCCGGCTTGGCCTTGTCGTGCATATATTGACAGACGATGCGCGCCTTGGCCTTGCCAATCAGGTTGGCGATATCAGCTTCCGACGCTTCCATAACGCCCTTTAGCGAACCAAAGCTACGTAGTAGTTTCTTCTTAGTGAGTGGGCCAATGCCCGGAATTTCTTCGAGTAGTGACAGAGTTTGACGCTTCTGTTTGAGGGTACTGTGATAACTGACTGCAAAGCGGTGACTCTCGTCGCGGATGCGTTGCAGTAGCTTAATAACATTGGTAGTGTGCGGCAGATTAAGCAAAATAAAGTCATTGGTTTCAGTCATAAAGCCGTTAAGTCGGTGTAACACTTCATGGTTCAGCTCAACGTTCGATTGACCCTTCTGGATAACAATTTGCTCTTCGCGCTTGGCCAGCCCCACAAACGGAATCGTAGCGAAGCCCTGTTCATCACGCGCATTTGTGGCGGCATCTAACTGGCCTTTACCGCCATCAATTAGTACTAAGTTCGGCTTACCCCAAGCTTTAATATTTTTCTCGCTCAAGCGACGTTTGAGTGTTTCGTTCATATTATAAAAGTCATTATTATGATTAATCTTGGTCTTAAATTTTCGGTACTCACTTTTGTCGCTCACGCCGTTAGTAAACACCACCATACTCGCCACCACATCGGTGCCTTGCATGTGGCTAATGTCATAGCCTTCGATTCGTTTTGGAAACTTCTCTAGGCCAAGTAATTCGACTAATTCGTTGAGGGCATGGTCTTTGCTGATATCCATAAACTCTTTATCAGAAAAGATGACTTGTTGGTTCAATTTGCGTAGGCTAAATAACTGGTTGCGTAACTTGGCAGCCAGTTCAAAGTCCTGCTGCTTGGCGGCTTTTTGCATGTCGCGCTCCAGCTCGGTTTCGATAGTTTTGCGCTTACCTTCTATGACAGCCATGAGTTTACGCAGATTCCCGCGATAGGCTTCGAGCGTGGTGTGGCCTTCTTCCAGACCGGGATCAAGTCCTAAGTGATATTGTAGTGTCGCCCGTTTCTGCCCCGCTAGTTGGCGGGTGGCGTATGGAAAGACGCGACGTAACAGCTTTAAGGCCTGCCGGATGCTGAGCGTACTGCTGTAAGGACCAAAGTAGCGGGCTCCATCATCAAGCGGACGCCGGGTGGTGCTAACTGTTGGGTAGGTGCTATCGTAATCGACCCGGATATAACTCATTGATTTATCATCGCGCAGCAGAATGTTATAGCGCGGCATGTAGCGCCGAATCATCTCGGCTTCTAGAAACAGGGCTTCAATTTCACTGTCTACAACCATCCAATCGAGATCGGCAATGTCGCGGACTAAGGCTTCAGTTTTGGGATCGCGGGTTCGCGATTTCTGGAAATACTGACGAACGCGATTATTTAGGACGGCCGCTTTGCCGACATAAATAATCTGCCCAGTGGCATCTTTATGAAAATAAACTCCAGGCTGGCGGGGCAGATCGGCTAATTTATCTAGTACTTTTTGGGGAGTATCCACGCTTACAGTTTACGACTTCGGCCTAGCTATCGCTACTTTTGCCAAAGACGATTTTGTTGCGCAGGCCTGGTTTTTCAGCTGCTAACCGTAAAAGGCGCAAATCATGGGCAATCTGGTCACGGGTGCGTCCCGAGTACTTGCCGACTCGCACCGTCTTATCATGCTCATGGTGGTCAATCGGCTCAAGGTCGACGCCACGTTCTGCGAACTGAGCTTGCAGCGTCTGCTTCAGATCGGCCTGGTCTTCTGGATTGTCTACACTCTGCAAGGCACCGGCTATCATATCGGCGGCAGCAGCAACTACTTGCTTACCGACTGCTAAGGCAATCGTCTCTTGGGTAGCTTCCGGTTCATTAGAAGGTTGGTGCTCAGTCATAGTATTACAACTATACCATATTAAGTTCTTTTTTACTAGCAAGTCGTCGGCTTAGTGGCCGTCTAAGGACCAGTGCCAAGGCTCGTTCCAGTATTGCTTTAAGCCGTGCTTGGGAGCGTGGTCTTTAACCCATAGGTAGGTTGGACTGTCATTAGCCACGCGAGGATTAGCTTCACTCGGTTCACCGCCATCGGCAGTATGGAAGTTATCAGCGCTGAGTGGCGCACCATCTAAATTAAAGTCGACAGCGAAGCCTTTACGGTGGTTCGAGCCATCAGGTGATCCAACAACAGCCCGATTGTGGTTAAATTCATCCCACAGGTCGGATTGGTGGCCATGGCTACGGTAGGAGCTTTGGACCTTTAAGTCTATGCCGTCAGCTTTGGCGTCTTGTAAGAGCTGCACGTATTGAGCAGCAACTCTAACATTAACGATGGCGTTGCCTTCAGAACCCTCAACATAGTATTTGCTAGTTGGATCACTCTCGTCGCTTGAACTTGGTAGACCGAGAATAGAGCACAAACGAATTTTACGCATCTCACCGCCAAAGCCACCGTTAGAGATACCGAGATCTTTGGCACCATCTGGACAATCCATGGCGTAACCCGGCTGGTAGTTGTCGTCTTCTACGATTGAGTCACTTTCACCGGCAACGGCAGCCAGCTCTTTAATCATTAACCACGCGCCTGGTTCACGGTTGGCTGGGCCAAGCCGGTTCTTGTGCTCACCTGGATCGTACAAAAATTGCTGCCAGTCAGCGTCTTTGTTACTGTCACGAAGGTCATCAGCCAAGTTCATTACGTAAGGCGAACCTTCCCATGGTCGGCCTTCGTAATCAAGCATTTTGGCTTGGTCACTGTAGGGGTTAGAACGACCATTGTACGAAAAGAATAGATCTTTAATTCGGTTAGCGCTCGATTTAGCGGCAGTTAACGGACCAGTTAGTAAGCCATCGGCAACATCTTTATCGTGCAGACCGCGTTGACTAAAATCGTCACGGATTGTTTGCGCTAAGTGTCTTGTCTGCTTCAAGAATTCAGCTTGATCAATCGGTCCAGGAGGATAGTTATCGGTTTTGCGCTCACCATAGAATTGGTAGATACCCTGGTGATTACTAGGGTTGTCGAGTGCTAAACCATGTTCGCGGCGGTGGATAACAGCCAGTGTAAACCATGGCAGGTCGTACTCTTTGGCCGCTTCGACATAGACCGCTTTATTGGCGTCTACCAGCTTTAGTTCTTCCTTAGTCCAAGCCATCCCTTTGTAGTTTTCTATGTCTAGGCTAGGTACTTTTTGCTCAGGTGACGGGACTGGAGACTCAGGTGCCGACGGAGGCGATGTCTCACCCGGCGCATTAGGGGCTAGGGTTGGTGCTTCTGGAGCCGGCGGGGTTACTTCTGGCAAACTTGGAGTTGTGGTAGTTGCTGGTACGCTCAAAGAATCAACGTAGGCAGCTAGTTGGTCGGCTGGCAATAGTGCCTCGGCAGCAGCAGAAACGGCATTAACAATGTTCGCTTGTTCGGCTGCTGTGTAATTTTCCTGACCGCCATCCACAAACAATGAGTTTTGGATGAGGGGGCTAACCTGCTTTTGAAAATCAGATAAATCCTTATCTTCAATCGAGCCTGGGTATCGAGATGCTAACATCAAATTAGCAACGTGTTCAGCGGCAACCGAAGCGATTTCGGGCGTTAGTGGCACTGATCTGTCGCCCATAAGGGAGGTCACGGCCATAGTAGCAAAGCCATCAACGGTAGTTATAACTTGGTGATTGTGCTTGTCGGCTTCTTTGCTTGCCTCGTGGGCTGCAAACTGGGTTTTTCCAGCGTCAACCAGTTGTCGAGCGTAGCTACGGGCTTGTTCAGCTAGAGTATGACGCTCGGCAGACGCCACAGGAGTTTTTTCTTTGCCAACATGGTGTTGGATGGGTGACACAATTTTAGCGGCGCGAGCGTGCTTCTTAAGGTTGTCCGCGAATGGCACCGGCGTCATGCTGGCGACACTCAATGAGTGACTAAGCGGCTTAGTTGCCGGAGCCTCGTGGCCACCAACAAAGCCCGGGGTAGCTAAGGCGGTGCTACCGACAAGTAGGCTGCCAATAATCACTTTCTTTAACAGCATCGGATTTAACTGGATTGGGTCACGAAGGTCGATGTGCAGATTACCATCAGCGTCTATACGCTTTTCCCAACGCTCTTCGGCTACTGCTGCGACCTCACGGTAGTTTCTTACCAGCACATCAAGGGCGTCCTGAGATAGCCCTTTAGCCAGGTCAGCTATTTGCGCCCGTAATGGAGTAGCCGGATTGGCGGCAATGGCTTGGCGCTTCATATCCTGTAACTGGCTCGTCGTATTCTTAACGACTAATGGAATAGCGCGACGAGCTGGGTCAGCTGCCGTGACAGGAGCGAGGGGTGACGGTCGTTTAGCAGCGGTCGATCCAAAAGGTTGGTTACAGCTTTCGATTAGATCATTAACTTTGTCGAGTAACTGCGCCAAAACTTCGTTAGATGTTTGCTCAAAAGCGGCATTCTTCCTATCGTATTCAGCCATGAGCTCACGGTGTTGTTTTTGCTGGGGAGTTTCTTTGGGCTCACTATGGTAGGCGGTGTAAGCGTCAACAAATAGTTCAAGCCCAGCTTTTCCACCAATCGCATCAGCGTATGGTAATACAGCATTCATCCGTTCATTAAGTGACTCATCGGCCGTACACTGTTTGTTGATAAGGCCAACTTGACGATAGAGCTCAAGCGAGCTGCCCGGTCGGTGAACCGGCGTAAACACGTCCTCAATAGTTGGTATAGCCATCATAGATTCAGCCCTGCGCTGCTCGGGAATAACGTTAGTGCCAAACTGGAGTTCTGGAGCGTATTGCATGTATTTAGTTCCCTTCTACTATCGTTTGTTTAGCATCCTCAATGACATACGCGTCTTTTTGGTCACTAATAGCTAGTAACTGGTCGAGGGCGGCAGGCGTGATTTTGCAGCCAGAATTAGTGGTACTTAAATCAGCGGTGTTTTTTACCGTACCATGTAAGGTTTCGTTTTCGGCATGCAAATCTTTTACGTCTCGGCCCTGGTAAAAGTGAACGCTGTCGGCACTAACGACAACCGGTAACACTTTGTGCTGTGGACTAATTGCTTCTGGCGTATAGCCAAAGCGAATGTGCACTGGTTGCTGTGCAATCTGGCTTAAGACTTTGGCAACTTCTGGACCCTTAGAACTGGCTGGCAAAGCAGCATTGAGGTTAATAGCATTCTGATATTCGCGTTTAACCTCTACGACTAAACCAGGCACCAAGGTCTTGTCGAGCACTGGACCACAGTTAGCTATGGCTGCATCCTTAGCCCGCTCGTCAGTAATATCGGCCCGACTGGCATAGTTATTTTTATCGCTGAGCCCTAGTAAATTCGTGGCTGCAGATAAATAGCTATAGACATCGCCGTCATTGCCGCCGTGTTCCAAGGTTAGTTCAGTTTCTTTGTGGCCAGCTGCCTGCAACTCTTCACTGGTTGGCGTACTAGTAGTGACTGATAATTCACGGGGATCAATCGTAGCAACTGGATAGTAATCGGCCAGCTTCGTACCGTCACCACTGTGACCAGCTGACAGTTCGATAGCTTTGCCTTTTACCACGCCATTTATATTGGTCAGTAATTTACTGGTGTTGTTACCTGATGTGATGGTCCAACAGCTTACAACCGGAGGACATGATACAATTTCGAGCTTTAATTCTGAGTTACTTTCTACTAAACCGCGGCCAGTCGTAATTTCATCGGGTAAACTTAGGCTTTGCAGAGCAGTTTCTACTTGTAAGCTCGCTGCAACGTGCGGTATCGAAGGCTTGAAGGTGTCAAAAATCTTGTTGAAGGTCTGGCCAGCTTTATCAGCCACATACAGACCACCGCCAACTACGGTTGCAGCCGCCATGACGCCAGCACCTAAGCGTAGGGCTGTACGGCGGGTTTTTGCCTGCTCAACAGCGCTGAGGGCAGTAGCTGCTTCTTGAGCTGGCAACGAATTGATAATATTGGCTTGTGTTTCAGCCGCTTGGGCATGATTATCACGCACTTCATGAGCGGTTTCGATACCGGATTGAGCTGCTTTAATTACCAGTGGAATCATAGTCATAATAGCTGACTCAAAATGCTTATGGCATATCGAGATAGATGCATAATACGATATCTATGCGTTTTTGTCAACTATGTGAGATTAATAGGTAGTTTGTAACAGGGTGCAGTTGGGGCAAGTTGGAGTGTTCGAAAAACAATCTGGGCAGCTAATTATTAGTTTGTTACACGATTTTATATCACAGTTTTCGTAATTGCTGGTTGGCTGATTACAGTGTACGCACTCTGCGATATCCTTAGCTTTATCTGAAAACTTCATTCCCATGCGGCCATCAAAGACATACAGCGACCCTTCCCAGAGACCGTCATCCTGATACTGTTCGCCGTACTTCACAATGCCACCATCAATTTGATAAACTTCGTCAAAGCCCTCTTGCTTCATTAGCATGCTCAGTACCTCGCAGCGGATACCGCCAGTGCAGTAGGTTACAACCGGCTTCGATTTGATGGCATCGTACTTCGGATCGGCCAGTTCGGCTTTGAAATCTTTAGTTAGTTGAACATCTGGTATCACCGCATCCTTAAATTTGCCGACGGCAGCTTCGTAGGCGTTACGGCCATCGAAGAAGACTACTTCGTCACCGCGCTCGGCAACTAGTTCGTGGACCTGGGCCGGTTTGAGGTGTTTACCGCCGCCAATAATGCCGTTGGCATCAACTTTAATTTCGCTGGCGGCGTTAAAGGTCACAATTTCTGGCCGCACCTTCACCACTAACTTGGGAAAATCTTGGCCGGTGCCATCGCTCCATTTAAAGACAACGTCCTTGAAAGCCGGAAATGTTTTAGTGGCTTTAACGTAGGCTTTGAGGTCGGCCATCGTGCCGCCAAGCGTACCGTTAATACCGTGGTCAGCGAGCAAAATCCGGCCTTTAAGCTTATGGCCTTCACAGAGGCTGCGCTGCCATAATTTAACCGCTTCCGGATCGGCTAGCGGCACAAACTTATAGAATAAAATAACTTTTTGCATCGGACTTATTATAACGGTCTGCTAGTGACTTGTCACGGTGAGCGAGCTAGACGTCGAGGAAGACGACCACTTTATCGGACTTCACGTGCATTAAACCGCCGGCAATGATAATCCGCTCGTCACCCTTTGGCGACCGAACCACCAGCTCACAGGGGTTTAGTAAGGAGATAAAGTTGTGGTGGGTTGGCAAAATATCAAACGGACCAGTCGCGTTCTCACCACTAATACTAAAGGCGTCACCCTCATAATAAGTTTTGAACGGTGAGTGAATCTTAACCGACATGCTGAGCTTACCATCGATAGTCTTGCTGCCAAATTCGGCAGCCGTTTCATTTTGCTCGGTCTCGTGTTGAGTAACTGGCCCACTTTCTTCAATAATTTTATGGGGTTGCTCGGCGGGGGCGTCGCTCATACAATAATTTCTTCGATGCTCTTGAGGGTGTCTTCACGGGTAAAGAAGTCGCCGGGTACGCCATTCATCTTGGTCATCACGTTCATGTTCTGGGTAAAGTTCTGGATCAGTTTCTTGGCCTTAGCATAGTCGGACCGGTCAACCGGGCTTAATTCGTTTTCACCAATAATGGCGATGATTCCTTTCAGTGATTCGTACTTCTGGAGCAAGGCCTGCACCTGAACGCTCAGTAAGTAGTGACGATCGCCAACCACTTCCGGTGTCAGCAAACTCGAGTTAGTCAGGTTAAGATCGACGGCTGGACGCTGTCCCTGTTCTGCCACTTTACGGGATAGGACGATAATGGAGTCCATTTCGTGCTGAATAAACTGCACTGCCGGGTCAGAAATATCATCGGCCGGGACATAAATGGTCTGGACACTAGTAATAGAGCCATTCTCGTTAGAACTTAAGCGGTCCTGCAACACCTTCACATCAGAGAAGATGGTCGGCTCGTAACCACCTTCGTTAGGTACCTGGTCCAAGATGGTCGACATCTCGTTCTTAGCCTGAATATAACGGAACATGTTGTCGGCAAAGAACAGGATATTCTTTTTTTGGACATCGCGGAAGTACTCGGCGCTGGCCGTGGCCGAAATACCAATTAAGGCACGCTGGACTGGGTTTTCATTCATCTGCGCAAAGAACATACAGGTGTTTTTAAGCAGGTCGTTTTCTTTTAAGGTTTCGTATAGTTCGTGACCTTCACGAATACGCTCACCAATACCGGCAAAGAAAGACAAACCGGTACCACTGCGGGCAACGTTATTAATCAACTCCATTGTTAACACCGTCTTACCGACACCGGCACCACCAATAATGCCAATTTTACGACCCTTTACGAAGGGCGTAAAGAAGTCGATAACTTTAATACCGGTTTCTAGGATTTCCGGCTTTTGGACCGTAAAGTCCGATGACCGTCCGGGTAGGGTCAAAATGTCTTTATAAACCTGTCCCTCGGATGGGATGGCTGGCTGACCGTCGAGGGGGTCGCCGAGGGCGCTGAGGATACGACCGATCGTAATTTCGCCGACGGGGATTTCAATGCCTTTGTGGGTGCGGTCAACACTCATGCCCTTCATAATGCGTAGGTCGGAGCGAACGTTCAAACAAAAGGCGACACCACCTGGTTCCAAGTGATCTACGAGTAGCTTGGTGCCGAAGGTATTGTCGACTTGGACTAGCTCGTTAACACTTGGGGTGTCGTCATCAAACTGGGCTCGGACCACTAAATCTTTAACTGAGATTACTGTTCCTGCCATTACTTTACTCCTGCCGAACTCTTTTTCATGCCGTTGATAATTTCTTTGAGGCGTTCATCTTTAATGCCACGACGAGCGCGGTTAAAGGCCATGTGGATTTCACCACGTGACTCGTCTGCTCGCTGGTGCGAGGCGCTCATAGCCCGGAAACGAGAGGCGTACTGGGCTAACTTTGATTCCAGAATCAACTGGCTGACGGCAATCTGCATCATTGACCGCTCCAAGTGGGCTGCCACAGTGTAGGTCGTGGGCTCAAAGATATAGGTTTCTTCCGAGATAACATCTTCCGGCCGATCACTAATGTCACCTAAACCTTTCACGGCCGAAGATAGTTCAATCCGCTTCACATCTTGGACCATCAGCGATACGTATTCCTGATAAAACACCTTGGTGCTTTTGTACTGCTGGACTTGGCGAATGATTGGCGAGACATTAATATTTTGGTCTTTATTTGGTAGCTTAAAGTACTTCTTGTAAGCAATGCCCCGCTGGGCCAATTGGACAGCGCCGTGGTGACCAATCACCATAATGTCATTCGCTTCCTCTTTATAGGTCGATAACATCATCTGTACCAGCTTTTGGTCAATGTCACCGCTAAAACCACCTTCGGCGGTGATGATAATGTACAGTTCTTTATCGATAACATCCTTATTAGCCTCACGACCAAATTTAAAGAGGCTATCAACCCGTAGCTGGGTATAGATGCCCCATAGCTCATTAAAGAAGATAGTCGACTGCAGCACCTGGTTTTTAATTTGGCCAATTCGCATACTAGCGATGCCTTCGAACACGCTAGTCAATTCGACAAGCGTGGCCATCGAGACCTCTTCGCGGGCGTATTCGGCGGGACGCTTCACGCGGCTGCTCCGGCTAACTCTTTAGCTTTGGCTTTTTCGTCGGCCTCAGCTTTTTTAGCCGCGTCTTTAGCGTCATTTTCGGCTTGTTTGGTGGCTTCTTTTTTGGCTTTTTTATCTTCTTTGCTGCCTTCGGCTGGCTGGTTCGGATCGACCGGTGGTTCCGGCGGCTTCTCAGCTGCTGCTGGGGCACCTTTCAAGACCACTAAACATTTCTGCTTAAGTTCAGCGCAGACGGTGTCAAATTCTTCGTCTTTGGTTACTTTTTTTGCATACTCATTGGAATTTAACTTAAGGTTATTAAGGTCAACATCTTCACCATCGGCCATATTGAGGATAATATCGAACATCAATTGCTGGGCCGTCAGTGAAAAAGTTTCGGTTGGGCTTTGGGTAAGAATTTCAAAGACGCGGTGCCCAGTGGCCAAAGCCCGTTTAGCTTCAGCGGCCAGTTCACTACCAAAGTGCGAGAACTCTTCAGCCTGACGGAAGTCGGCCAACGTTTTGAGGGTTTGGGCAGCGTAACCCTTCTGGCGTTTATTATGACCAACACCACCGGCACGGGTCACGCTTAGTCCAATGTTCATAGCTGGTCGGATACCGCTACGGAAAATATCCATGTCCAAGATCCACTGTCCGTCAGTAATGGACATAATGTTGGTTGGTAGGTAGGCCGTAATATCACCGTTAGCAGCGTGCACCATCGGCACACTGGTCAGACACTTACCAGTCGAGGCTAACCGGCCAGCGCGCTCCAGCAAGCTGGAGTGGGCGTAGAACATATCACCAGGATAGGAGTCACGACCAGGGCTAACGCCTGATAACAATGCCACTTCTCGGTAGGCGTGGGCGTGACTGGTCAAGTCGTCGTAAATAATAATCGTGTCTTGTTCACAGTCTTGCCATAAAAATTCGGCGTGGGCGCAAGCAACATACGGTGCCAGGTAGCTCATAATCAGCGATTCGAACATTGTTGAGACCACCACAATGGCTTTCTCGAGACCACCGGCGTCATGCAAACGGCTCAGCAAGGTATCGACGTCACTACGGCGCTTAGCAATCAGACAGTAGACCACCAACTGGTCGGTGTTCTTCTGATTAATGGTCAGCTGGGTGGCCATAGTACTTTTACCAGCCTTACTGTCACCGAGCAGCGCCATACGCTGACCACGGACAATGGGGAACAAGGCATCAATAGCCGTAATACCGCTCTCCACCTGATCAGATAGCAGCTTACGCTCGTACAGCGCTGGTGCAGTATTAAAGACGGTGCGGGTGGCAGCTGCCGCAATCGGGCCTTTACCATCAAGTGGCTCACCGGTCACTGATACCACGCGACCAACAAAATCTTTGCCAACCTTGGTTACTAGTTCTTGGTGCTGGACGACAGCCACCATGCCAACGCGTAAGCTTTCGACGCCAAGGTGGAGCAGTACGACGTGGTCGGGGTGCACTTGGTGCACGAAGCCCTTACTGCCATCTTCAAACATCACCAGAGCGTGGACGGTACATGGCTGTAGACCACGAGCTCTGATTAAGAATTTCTCGACTGATATGATTTCGCCGACCGGGTTACCAGAGGCAATTAACTTATCGAAGTGTTGGTTGCCAGAATTCACGTTTTAGCCACCTCTTGGAAACTGGCCATCAACAGCTCCCGGTTCTTAGTAAAATTCTGGCGCAATGAGAAATCATAAAATTTATTAGTTGAGCGAACCAGACAACCAGCCCCAATGTTAGGTTGCAGGCCAATGGTCAGTAACACTTGCGGACTAATTTCGCGGCGCAGCCAGGTCATCAGCTTTTCGATAAAACTAGCCGCGGGGTCAGCGCCAAAACTAATATGCAGCACCGGTGCTTGGGTACGAACTGATTGCAGGAAAGCTAGTAAGCGTTGGCGTTGAGCCGGAACTAATAAATCTAGCTTGTTGGCATCAATAATACTGTCGAGCAGTAATGATACTTTGGGCATCTTAGCTTCATGAGTGGCGCCTTTTAAGTCGTATTGCATTAGCAAATTATCAAGAGTTTCGACGTCACGAATCAAACGGCCAACATCAACCGGGCTGACGACCAACAATGGCAGTACCAACTGTGGCTGGTCAGCTGACTCATGCGCCATTAGTAATATCCTCAATCATGGCGGCTTTGTTAGCCTCCAGGTCAGCCAAAATGTATTCCAGTTGGTCGTTGAGGTCAATCTGATTACCGATAGCCGAGATAACGTAGTGGTTAACAATGTCGGTCATATTCTGCTCAAAACGCTGCACCAGTTGCTGCTTCTCGGCCACAATCTCTTTTTGGACCGCTTGGCCCAGCAGGGCTCGTTGCTCATCAATGGCCGCATTGGTCTTTTGGATTGACTCAATCGCCATCTGCTTGGCATCCATAATCGATTCTTCGTACTTCTTAAACTCTTCCTTGAGCTTACTGGCAATTTCGGTTTTCATGTACTCGTTAAGCTGTGAGGTCGTCAGACGAAGGTCTTGCTGCAAGAACATGGCATTTTCACCAATAATCTTCTCAAAGTGTAGTCGGCCACGGTTACGGAGCTCTTCACGGAAGTCTTCGTTGAAGATATGCTCGACATCAGCATCAGCGGCCTCTTGGATCGAGTCAACACCGGTCGCTTTTTTAGCCGGTTTAGCGGTGCCGCCAACCTTCACGATCAGCCATATAAAAGCGATGCCCGTTGCGCCGATGAAGCCGAGTAATAAAAGGAGCCACCAGATTGTCATGTTTGTTTACCCACCAATTGCTATCTCATATGATTTTATTGGCTAAGCCGCTCTAACTGTGAGACCGTTGATTTGGAACCCACTACTGTCAAAGTGCTAAAGCTTTAATAATAAGTATACGGCAAGTACGCCGACAATGAAAATAATTAAGCCGGCAATGACCGTTTGAATTAAGCTCTTAATAATTGACTTCCTAGACAGCGGGTTACGACCGACGGCAATCATACCGTTACGAACACCGCTATAGAGCAGGTTAGCCGTTACAATCGTGGTCACTAACAGGGTAACCACCCCCAGGTAGATACGGGCCGCACTCACTGGACGGCTGGCAATTGTGGCAGCGCTTTTGGCTAAGATACCGGGTACAAAGTCAGTTGATTTAGAAGCCAGCGGGTTATGAGAGACATCCAGGTCGACGGTAACTCGGCCAATCGACACATCGGTAGTCTTACCGCCGGAATCCTTAACACCAACCTTACCAATCACATTGGCGGTGCCACTAAATGAGCTGGTAGCGCGGCCCAAGATATACGATTGGCCTTCAGTGGCCTTCATGCCAATACCAGACAAGGCCGAAGCCGTTATTAAATCGCCATTTTTGATTGGCCCCTCTTGATTGCTGACCAACGTACTGTAACGACCAGAACTAGCAACAAACACCTGCTGCTTAGTAGTTGTCAGGGGTGATACCGTCACGGTAGAGTCATTGGGAGCCACCACGACGCCGAGCATGCGGCTGAGCGTACTTTGGGTTATTGGTTCAACAGTCGCGCTGTCTTTATCCTTCAGCTTAACAATCATTCCTAACTGAATAGCGCTATCGGCATTATAACTTTGGGTCACGGCCTGGGTGATATTTACTGATGACGAATCGGTTTTTGCGGCCGGTGTCTTAGCGGTGGACGCGGGGGTAGCTGCCGAAACCGACGTCACTGCCAGGGCTGACACTAATAGTGCTACCAGCGTCGAGGAAACTAACCGTTGTTTATATTGGCGGATCATTACCCTTAGTATACCGCTTTTGGTTAGCCAGACAATATTGGCTAGTTGTGAACTAGTTTAGCCAGGGCGGTAACAGTGGTGGTAACTTCTGCCAGCGTGGTCTGTCGCCCCATACTAAAGCGCAGCGAGGCTTGCGCCAGCTCATCACTCAAGCCAATACTAGCTAATACATCCGATGGTGTTTGGCTGCTAGCACTACAGGCTGAGCCAGCGGCGGCCATAATGCCCCGCTCATCAAGCGCCATTAGCAGTCGTTCGTTATCTTGGCCAGGTACGGTGAGGTGGACATTATTAGGTAATCGAACTTTAGTTGAACCATTAATAATGGCTGCCGGAAGCTGCCCGCTCAGTTGCTTATAAAATTCTTGCTGCAGTTCGCGGAGTCGTAGTACTTCTTGATTACGTTGGTGTTGGGCGAGCGTTAAAGCGCGCGCAAAGCCAACGGCTCCGGCAACATTTTCGGTACCGGAACGCAGGCCATGTTCTTGGCCGCCCCCAGTTATTTGTGGAGTCAGGCTGGTGCCACCCTTAATAAACAGGCAGCCAGTTTGCTTAGGGCCGTATATTTTGCCACCATTCAGGGTCATCAAATCAACCCCTAGTCCGGCGGTGTGAATATCTAAATAATTAGGCGCCTGGCAGGCATCGGTATGCAACAGTAATGGTAGGGTGTTCCCTACCCGTAGGCGGTCTTTTTTAATAGTTGCCAGTAGTCCGGCGATGGCTCGCAGTGGCTGCACGGTGCCAATCTCGTTGTTAGCGTACATAACGCTCACCAAAACGGTAGTGTCATCAATCTTAGCTAGCAAATCATCCAGGTCTATGACGCCGTTCGCGCCCACAGCGGCAATTTTTGTAGCAAACTGAGCCGCCGGCTTTTTGAGGGCGCTGTGCTCAATACTACTTATGACCATGTTACTAGCGGCGTACTGACTCATAACACCGTGCACGGCTAAGTTATTCGCCTCAGTTCCGCCGGCCGTAAAAACGATTTCGCTGGGGCGGGCCCCTAAGCAGACGGCAACTTCTTGGCGAGCGGCCTCTAGCGCCTGGCGCGATTGGCGGCCAGCGCTATAGGTAGCCGAAGGATTGTAAAACTCGGTCGTTAAAAAAGGTTGCATGGCCGCAAGCACTGTTTTGTCTATTGGAGTGGCGGCGGCGTAGTCTAAATAGATTGATTGAGCCACAGTGCGTACCTGCTTTAGGCAGCTTGAAGTATCCGGTTATATTCAGCGCTGACGCGGTCGCGGTAGAGTTCAGTGGTTCGGTACAAATTGCGGGCTTCGGTCTCGGACAACGGTTGGTAGGGATGATTATTTTGTGATTTTAAAACCCCGTTCGGACGAACATTGTAACGTGTGGTGACGGCTTGTTTTTTACCTTTGCTGTTGACCCACTCTTCGTGCCAAATCCAGGTGTGACGATCGAGGCAAAAGAATTCACGGCGATGACCTGCCGGAATGGTGCCAAACAGTTGACCACCAATTTTAGCTTCCATACTAATTAGTGACCGTTCGGCTTTAGCGGCTTGCTGGGCTTCATCTTGGGGGAAGATTTTAGGTAACAAATTCATCTTAAGCGGCCTCGTGAGCTTGGCTGGCAGCTTGACGAGCCACTGCTAAGCGCTCTTCTTGCTCATTAAGCACCCGGGCCTCGCGCTGGTTAGCTAGGGTAATAACATTACCGGCAACTTGGCTTGGTACGGTAACGATGGCGGCAGGTGTGGGTGCGGCTGGCTCAACAACCGTAAATAGACCTGGATACTGATTGAGTTCGGCCTGGTGTTCGTCGCGGGTAGCGATAGCTATCTCTTGCAATCGTTGCTGCACGGCAACGAGTTCCGCGTTGGGGCGGCGTTCATTAGCATTGGTTGGGTGATTATTTCCGAGCATAGTCTATTTCAGGCCAAACAGTGTATTTGCGTTACGGGTAGTGGCTGTGGCCAACTCAGTAAGAGTGACGGATTGCAGCTGGGATAAAAACTTTGCCACCGTAACAATGTGTTTAGGCTCATTTACCTTACCACGATAAGGGGTAGGAGTCAAGAAGGGGGCATCAGTCTCTAACAGCAGGTTAGACAGCGGAATGGCTTGGTACATAGCGACCTGCTCTGCCTGTTTAGCGAAGGTGGCAATACCATTGACGCCAAGGTATAAGCCGTTCTCAACTGCCCGCTCCATATTAGCCGTGGTGTCAGTAAAGCTGTGCAGCACGCCCCGAATACCCTGGTAGGATGCAAAGATTGGCCAAAAGTCGTCGTACGCTTCCCGGACATGAAAAATCAGTGGTAAATTATTGGCCAGCGCTAGCTCTATCTGTGCCCGCAAGACCATAATCTGGTCGGCTTTCGGGGAATGGTTATAAAAGTAATCAAGGCCGCACTCACCAACCGCGACTACTTTGGCTTCGGTTACCAATGTCTTAAAGCTAGTCATTGCCGTATCGTTATTTGCCAGCAGCTTAGCCTCATGCGGATGAATGCCGATACTCGACCAGACGGTCTCATGCTGCTGCGCAAAGCTAACCGCCAACTGACTATCGCGTAAGTCGCAACCGACACAAATTAGTTTTGTGACGCCTGACTGCTCGGCTGACTCGACCAGTGCTTTCCCTGTTAAGTCCGGATATTTGGCCCAGATTTCACCCGTTGTCCGCTCGCCTTGGCTGTTACCAGCAGATTGAATATGGCAGTGGGTATCAACAAATTCCATGGTGGGATTTAGGCTTCGTGTTTTGGAAACAGAGTGCCCTCTAACGGTCGCACGATGCCTTCATTAAAGATGCCGGTAATCTTGGCGGCCGTTTCGGGCATAAACGGCTCAATCAAATCAGCAATTTCTAATAGATTGCTAGCTTGGTAGGCTAAGACTTCACGGAGGTGATCGGGATCTTGCTGCTTGGCCAGCTCCCAGGGTTTCTCTTGATCGATATACTGATTTAGTCCTCGCACCTGCTCCCAGACTTCATCGAGAGCCCTATCGAAACGACAAGCTTGGAGGGCTGCCAAATATTGAGCGATGTCGTGCTCGGCTGGAGGAATATCGCCGATGATTCCCTCCTGGTATTTAATAATCATTGCCACGGTACGACTGACGGCGTTGCCCAGCTCATTGGCTAACTCATTATTGTAGGCGGCCTCAAAAGTAGCCCAGCTAAAGTCACCATCGCCGTAACTTGGAATGTGGCGCATGAAATAGTAGCGGAAAGCGTCCACACCGTACTTATCGACAATATCGTTCGGCGAAACATAGTTACCAAGACTTTTACTCATCTTTTTGCCGTCAACGGTGATAAAACCGTGGACATACAGCGTCTGCGGTAATGGTAAGCCGAGACCAAGCAGCATCGCTGGCCAAATAGCGGCGTGGAAGCGAATAATGTCTTTACCGACAACTTGGGTGGTGGCCGGCCAAAACGTCTTGAAATCGGCGTGTTCTGGATACCCCAGAACGGTAATGTAGTTCATGAGCGCTTCGAACCAGACGTACATGACCTGATGCGGGTCACCAGGGACAGCTATGCCCCAGCTAATTTTATCCTTGGGCCGGGAGATACTAATATCCTCTAAACCATCCCGTAGTAGGCTGAGAATCTCGTTGCGGCGAGTATCGGGCAGGATTACGAAGGCATTTGACTCAATGGCTTCTAAAACGGCTTTGGAATAGCTGCTCAGCTTAAAGAAATAGTTTTCCTCTTCTATCTTGTCATAGGGACGATTATGGTTCGGGCAGATGCCCTTATTAGCTTCAACTTCGGTTTCGGAAAAGAACGCTTCGTCGCCAACGCAGTACCAGCCAGTATACTTGGCTTTATAAATATCTTTTTCTAGGGCTTTCCAGATTAGTTGGGCCCGTTGCTCATGACCGGCGTCGGTGGTACGGATAAATCGATCATTGCTGATTTGTAGCTTTTTGGCTAAGTCGCTAAAGGTGGCACTCATTTTATCGGCCAGCTCTTTTGGGGTGATGCCGGCTTCGGCAGCTTTTTCAGCGATTTTCCCGCCATGTTCATCGCTACCGGTGCTAAACAGCACGGTTTCGCCACGGGACCGAGCGGCCCGAGCTAAAACATCCGCCATTATAAACTCAAGTGCATGGCCAATATGTGGCTCGCCATTAACATAGGGAATAGAGGTGGTAATGTAATTATTCATTGGTTCAGTATAGCATCACCTTTGGGGTAAGCCGGGCGTTTTACCCCTTAATCGGCGAGTAATTTGGTGACTTCGTCGCGCTCCAGGTCATCCAATTCGGCAAATAAATCAGTTTCGTACTTTTCAGCCACACTATATATGTAGTCCTGGTAACTACGCGGAATAACATGAAAATGTACATGATCAATCTTGAGCGCATTTTGCTTCATGAATGGACGGTAGTTCTGTCGGATATCACAACCATCGCCGAGCTTGCCGATTATTTTTTTCTCTACAAAAAAGATCAATTCAAAAATATCTTGAAGTTCCTGTTGGGTTAGGTCCCACGGCGCTAGAACATGACGCTTTGGCATAACTAAAATGTGGCCTGGCACTTTCCGAGGATCACTCAAAAGTACTTGGGCCGTATGGTTGCTCTTTATCACTCGCTCAAGTGGGTCGCAGAAGGGACAGTTGATAGTTTCAGTCATAGTTAGAGTATAGGCTAGACAGCGCTATTTCCAGACTCTATTAGCATTTTTTAATTCTTTATTAAGAAACGCTTGTTGGAGGTCAATACCTAAGCGATTACAGAGGTCTATCAACAGCCAAAAGACATCGGCTGCTTCTTCGGCCACTTCGTGATGTTGCGACTGGGCATCGACCTTTTGTCCGTTAGCTTTTCTTATAGCCTTAGCTAACTCACCAACTTCTTCAACCAATAGCGTAAAGACTTCTGGCACTGTTTCTTGGTCGAAACCACGAGCCACGACTAATTGTGCAACTAATGTTTGATAATCGGCTAGGGTTTGTGGCTGTTGGCTCATCGGGCACGGTCCACATAATCTTGGCAGAAGCGTTCAAAGACGCCGTTCGTCCAGCCAAAACCTTCTTGGCTGGGGTAGACGCCCTTAATTGGTGGTTTTTCAGGCGACACGACGTTATATTTTTCGAGGAAGACGCCGTTAATAGTAAACCAGCTAAGATTACTCTTGAGCCATTTCATAGCTATGCGGCGGGCATCGGCATGGTAGCCGTAGCGTTCAAGACCCTTTATAACCACATAATGTAACGGCGCCCAGCCGTTCGGATAGGCCCACTGGGTTGGCATGCTGCCGAAGACGAATTGTCCAACTGGCAAGGAATCAGTGGTAGCCAGACCGCCTTTATTTTCAAACCGGCGGAGGGCTCGCACCATGGCGGCGGCTTGCTTATCGTCGACCATACCGGCAAACATCGGGAAGTAGGCTGCCAGGCTACTGACGTTACCACGGCGCTCTTTAACGTAGTTATAATCGTAGAACAGGCCACGGATACGGTCCCACATCAGGCTATTCATAGTGGCTTTGCGTAGTTCAGCCGCATCATCCCACCGGGCCGCCTCCCGTTTGTCGCCTAGCAAGCGAGCGACACGGGCAAAGTCGGTTTCGTACTTGTACAGCAAAGCGTTCAAATCCACCGGTAAGTAGTTAAGTGCGCGGCGTCCAAAACGGGGCGTCATATCCCAGCCGCTTTCGGCCTCGGCCAGGTCGTGCAGATAATTGATATCGTAGTAACGGCTTAAGCCTTTATGGACTTGGCGCTCATTCGGCTTTTTCATGCCGAGCCAGACGGTAGCATACTCCTGCTTAGCGACTTCCATGTTGGCTCGTAGCCAGTCTAGACCCGGGTCGTAGGCATGGTAGATATCGAGGATAAACGATGTTAAAAACGGTGGTTGCGAGCGGCCCATCAGATAGGTACGAGAGGCGTTTGGTATGACCTTAAAGCGTAAGAATAAGGCCTGTAAGTTCTCTAAGATACCCATGACGAGCTCTTTATGATCGGCATCTAACATACCCTGCACCATAAAGTAGCTATCCCAGTAGTAGAGCTCGTTGTAGTCAAAGCCAGTCTTTTCGGTAAACGAAGGCACTAAATAGGGTTTAGGCAGACCTAACAGGCTTTCGTCATCTTTGGGGTGATAGCGCTGGACGTGCGGCCAAAAATCAACAATATACTGCCGAGCGACTTTGACATCTTCCGGGGTTAATTCTTTATCGGGCCGGAAAGAAAATTGTCGGCTTTTTCCGACAATATCTTTAGCAAAATCTTTAGCTTTATTAAATGGAGGCATATCAGTTAAGCGTACCGGTTTAGACCTGATGCGGTCAAGCGATTTTACTTCCTTAAGTTAGTTGGTGACATTTGGTTGGCGACTTGAGAGGTGCCATAAATCGCAATATTGACAGCGATAGGGATGCACCGTGGACCCATGCTGAAACTGCACAACATTGGCGCTAACGCTGGCCTGCGTCTTGGTGTCAAAGGCCAGCTTGTCGGCACACGGCAGTGGTTCATCGGTCATAGTAAGCCTAATTATACGGCAGCGGAAGCGGCACTGACATCGACGGGCGCTCCCCGTTTCTCATGGATCAGCAAAGCAGCCGACAACGACGCCAGTAAGGCAAAGCTCATGCCAACATACAAGGCATGATGATAGCCCTGGACCTGGGCCGCCGCCTGCACTAGCGGCTGCTTGGCACCACTAGCATGGGTGCGAAGGTAGGCAATTGTGGTCGAAGCCGAAACTCCCGATAAGATAGCCAGGCCAAGCGATCCACCAACCTGCTGCGAAGTATTGAGTAAGCCAGACGCTAAGCCGGACTCACGAGGCGGTACACCAGTAGTAGCGGCAATCGTGACGCAAATGAAGGTCATGCCAAGGCCGGCCGCCATCAGAACTAATCCCGGCAAAACATTTGCCACGTAGTGACCCTGCACCGGAATGTGCGCTAGGAAAAATAAGCCGGCCGCTAATAGCAGTGGCCCAACAATAATTGGCTTCTTATAGCCAATCTTGCCAATGACGTGCTGCATCGCAAACGACATAAAGCCGATAGTGAACGGTACTGGCAGGAAGCTTAAACCTGATTGAATTGGTGAAAAGTGAAGCACGTTCTGAAGATAGAGCGTTACAAAGAAGAACATTGAGAATAGGCTGGCGGTAATGGGTAGCTGGGTAAGATTAGCCCCGGCGACACCTGGAATCTTAAATATACTGAGCGGCATTAAAGCGTGTTTTGAACGCGATTCGTTGTAGACAAAGGCTGCCAGTAAGGCCACTGCGCCGCTAATTAACAGGAGAGCGGTTGAGGATGTCCAACCAGCCACCGGCGCTTTCGTGAAAGCGTATACCAGCAGCATCAAGCCGGAGGTAACCAAGGCGGCACCAGGTAAATCAAGTTTACTGTGGTCTAGATCGGCTTTACTCTCAGGAACATACAAGTAAGCAGCCGTAACGACCGCAATGCCGACTGGCACGTTAACAAAGAAGTTCCAGCGCCAATCAAGATACTCAGTCAGAACACCACCGAGCAGTACGCCCACGGCTGCCCCACCGGCCGCTACGGCACCCCAGACACTCAGGGCCTTGGCGCGTTCTTTGCCTTCTTTAAAAGTTGTCAGCACAATCGATAAGGCTGCCGGTGACATAAAGGCTGCCGCTAGGCCTTGCACCGCCCGTAGGACTTGGATCATAGTACTGTTCTGCGACAGACCACAAACCAGTGAAGCGACCGAAAAGGCAGTCGCCGCGGACATGAAGACTTTTCGACGACCGTACAAGTCGGCCGCTCGGCCACCAAGCAGTAAGAAGCCGCCAACAGCTAGCGTGTAGGCTGTCACTACCCACTGTAAGCTGCTAGCACTGGTAAAGTGCAGGTCTTTGTAAATCGATGGCAAGGCAACGTTAACGATAGAAGTATCGAGCACGACCATGAACTGAGCTACAGCGACGATTAATAGCACTAGATTTTTATGAACAACTCTTTTCATCATAACGAAACCTTTCTTTTTAATTTGATAACACTTAACGAGTAAAGTATTTCTTACTTCCAGCATAACACCATTAATTATTTTCTTAAACCCCTTTGATTATGTAGTTATAACTACTTTTTTATTGCTCCTGGCTGTCAGTTATAATAAAAAGCATTAGCAAGTAATAGAAAGGGGGTAATCATTGAAAAGTCCTAAATCTAACGAGCAGGCAATGACTAGTAGCGTGCGTGAGGTACGTACCTCCTAACAACGCTTGCCTGCCTACGTAGGCCGAATTCCTCAGCCGCTGTTTATTAGTAAGCAGCGGCTTTTCGTATGCTTAGCGCTATACTTATAAGTACTTTTCTATGCCTCACCGAATCTTAGACATTAATTCCCTCCTGCTCCGCCTCGCCGGTTTGGTAGCTTTATTAAGCGTACCCTTCAAGCGGCTGCCACGGGGGGTCGATGATTTGTTACCGCTCTATAACGCCCAGGCATCACGCTACACTAGCTTACTAATTGGGATTAGCCTGCTTTACATTGCCTCGCAGCTAGCTCGTAAAAAACGTTCGGCTTACTACTTTGCGCTGGTTGGGTTGGTGCTATTGATTGCGGTTGAGTTGCTGCATTTCCGCAACCCACTGCAGCTCCTGCTCTACGGCGCAGTTTTTGTGAGTATTCTAAAGGATCGAGCTGATTACGTCGTTAAAAGTGATGCCGATGGTATCCGTCGTTCCGGCTTAACAGCCCTGGGTATAGTTACTGTTGTCATTGTTTTCTCCGCCGTCACAATGTCACGCACTGATGCCCGTGATTTTGGCCAAGATTTAAGTGTGGCAACCACGCTCAACGTCATTGGTCGCTCCTTAGTCAGCGCTCCACTACCACCGGAAATCCATGCTAACCGGGGCGGTCGGCGAATTGTCCGGTTACTGAATGTCGCCGGTATTGGAGCCGGGTTATTAATTGGTGTCAGTTTATTCCAGCCCTTAAAACTGCGCCGCCCGGCGCCGCGCAGCGTCCGCAACGAAGCCGAGCGCATTGCCAAACAATATAGCAACAGCTCCGAAGATTATTTAAAAATATGGCCCGAAGATAAACATTATTACTTCTACCAAGATAGTTTTGTAGCCTACAAAGTTGTTAACGGTATTGCCTTGGTGCTTGACGGTGTCACCGGTAAACCAAATGATAGCGGCCGCTTGCGCCGGCAATTCCTTGATTATGCTCACGGTAACGGCTGGTCCACGGCCGTCGTTCACGCCGATGAAGCCGAAGCCGAAAAATGGGAACGCTACGACATGAAGTCAATCTTTATCGGTAGTGAGGCAGCCGTCGAGACAGCCGAATTTACCACTAAGACAGCGTCTGACAAACATTTCCGCTACGTTAAGAACAAAGCTGAAAAAGATGGCCTTAGTTTTGATCTTTGGCAGCCGCCCTTAGCGAGCGAACAACTAGAGCAGCTCCGCTCAGTATCGGATGCATGGCTGGCTAACGGCAAACGGGAATATACCTTTATCATGGGTTACTTTGATGACAACTATCTGGCCAACTCCGCCGTCGGTGTATTGCACAAAGATGGACAGTTGGTAGCCTACGCCAATTTACTACCAACCTACACTACTGGTATCGACAGTATTGATCATATGCGTTCAATTCCCGGTCTGTCGCAAGTAGCCATGCATTACTTGCTGCTTAAACTGATTTGCGAACGAACCGTTCAAGCCAATACTCGGGAATTTAATCTTGGCTTAGCACCGCTGTCAAAATTAGAAGACCAAGCCCTAGAAAACCTGAGCGAGCGGATTTTACCATTAGTAAAAACACTGGGCAGTCGCTACTACTCATTTAGTGGCCTGGAGCAGTTTAAAGGTAAGTTCCGCCCAGAATGGGAAGCTCGCTACATTACCTACAATGGCGGTATTACTCGTTTACCGGTTGTGATTACGGCGCTTAATAGCGCTACTGCTTACAAGCCGCGTTAGCTTACTGGACGTCGGCTAATTGCACTTGGAAGACCAAGACAGAGTTAGCCGGTATGTTGTTTTGAGCGGTGGCACCGTAGCCGGCCGCCGGCGGCACAATCACTAGTCGCACACCGCCAACTTTCATACCCACTAGGGCATCTTCCCAGCCAGTAATAACTTGGTGACTGCCGAGCGTAAAGATAAATGGGGCAAGCTTACCATCACTGCCAGCCCTTGATTCATCAAACTTTGTGCCGTTCGTTAACCAACCGCGGTAATACACAGCTGCTTTTTTACCCGGTGCCAGAGTAGTGCCATTACCCATGGCCACATCGCCATACAGGCCACCCTTACCATCTTTGTACTTGTCATACTGAGCAAAGGTAGTTGGATCGAACGGATTACGGCCATTACTACCGCTCTGTCCAGCTTGGCTACTTTGACTAGCGGCATTGGCTGTGCCGGCGGCTTGCATAGCGCTGTTTTCGGCAGTCACACTTTGAACTGTTAAACCGTCTGAGGCGGCTCCAGTTGGCGCTTGGTTGAGCGGGATACTACTGTCCGTATTACTAGCTGTAGTATCAACTGGCACGGCATTTGAAACTGACTGACTTTCGCTGGTTGAGCCGACTTGGTTTACCTGAGCATTCTGGTGTTGCACATAGGCATAGGCGCCACCACCAGCCCCCAAGACTAGTAAGCCAACTCCTACCCCCACAAAAATTTTTGTTTTAGACATTAGACCTATATTTTATGCTACTTATGGTTTTTGTCCAAGCCTAGTTTTGGACAACAAAAAAGCCCTACGCTTTAGTCGTAAGGCCCTTATGGAGGAGCTGGCGGGTACCGCCCCCGCGTCCATCGGTTTATCTTGGTTAGTCGTCTACAGGCTTAGTTTGTTTTTTGGTCTTAGGCTATCAGTATTTAAACAAACAAACATCTGATAGCAGCAATCCTAATCTTAACGGCGAACGTGGATAGCGCTAACCGGGCATCCAGATGTATAAAACGCTACTCCAATACCTGAAATCTTGGAGGCATTGTCTAAGTTAAACTTAGACTGTTGCAAATTGCTGAACAGGGTTGAGCTTTGCAGCCAATTCCTTGATCAGGTCAGAGCGAGAAGTAGAGTTTGCATCTAATTCAAATTGCCTATAACGCTGGCAAGCGACCTGCTGATTTAACCGATAAAGTCCAACGTCAAGCTTAAAAGTCAGCCCCGTAATTTAAGATTATATCATGTATAGCGCTACTACGCTAGTGCTTATGATGTTTTAAATTGATGGTCGCAGGCACCAGTTTTTCCTGGCTGACAGACAATTTGATGCAACTGGTGTAGGTTAGCCAGCAGCTGTTCGAAGGCTGGTTGCCCCATGTGGGCTAATTCCGGATCCATAAGTTCTGATAACACCTGCATAGCCGTTTTTGTTAGCTCCAAACCGGCCGGTGTTGGCACGGTAATATGTTGGCGCCGGTTCTTTGGATCGCACTTGGAGGTCAGTAAATCTTTGTCCTGCAGTAGCTGAATCTGGCGACTAATACTGGCTTCTGTCTGGCCCAGGCTATCGGCAATAAAGCGCTGCTGGACTCGATCGTTCTTTTGTAGCACCATCAAAATTTTGAACTGGCTCAGGCCAATGCCGAGTTGTTCTTGCAACGCTTGATCAGCTTGTTTGGCCATAACGGCGGCCACATGTTGGATTAAGTAGCCAAGATTATTAGCAGGTTTCATAACTTAAGTGTAGCCGCTGATACTTAACACGGCAAGTTAAGCGCTGGGCGTAGTAGCCACATAGTGCTTAAACAAGTCACGCCACTCGGTCATGGTGAGTGTTTGGGCGCGCCGACCAGGTTCGATATTGGCGGCCGCACACAGGGCCTGGACGACGGTTTTTTCTAAACGCAAACCACCGCTTAAACTATTGAGCAGTGTTTTACGGCGTTGGCTAAAGCCGGCTTTCACTAATCTGAAAAAGGCTTTCACATCGGCTTCTGGCATTAATAAATCCGCCCGCCGTTGCAGAATCAGAATTTGCGAGTCAACTTTTGGCGGCGGCGAAAACAATTTCGCAGGTACTTTAATACCTAGTGTCACGTCCCAGTAAAACTGAGCCGTCACACTTAAGATGGACATGTCGCCAGCGGCGGCAGCCACTCGTTCGGCGACCTCTTTTTGAACGAGCAGTGCTGCCACGGATGGCGGGTTGGGGGTTTCGCTTAATAGCTGAATAAGATTGCTGGTTAAATAATAAGGGATATTGGCGACGACTTTATAGCCGGCCGGGAGGACGCTAAAGTCATAACTGCGAATGTCGCCCTGCTCGACCCGGAAATGGCCGGCGTCAGCGTCGCGGGCAAACTTTTGACGCAGCGCTGGAATCAGAGTTTCATCAAACTCGAGGGCAATGACATCGGCTTCCCAATCTAACAAATGACGAGTGAGGGTGCCGAAGCCAGGACCAATCTCCAGCACCACGTCGTCCATTTGGACTTCGGCAGACTCACACATAGCTTCTAAGGCTGCAGCATCCTGCAACCAGTGTTGACCTAACGATTTTTTGGCAAATGGTACGTCGCTCATAATTTACCAGTTGTGGTTATTTAGCCAGTGATTATAAGCCGCGCCCCAGCTACCGTAACGGCTGGTGGCATAACCAGCACACCAGCGAAGCTGGGTGACGGGATTTGTGGCCCAGTCAGCGCCGGCGCTAGCCATTTTACTACCAGGCGTCGACTGACATAACCCGTAACCGCCATAGCTCGGCACCGAACCAGCATACGGTGGGCAACCGCCATACTGACCCTGGGCTTTGGTGGGACACCAGCCCGATTCGTGACTGACGATGTAATCAACATATTCGTAATCACCGGGGGCAATTCCCGCTAACTGCATATCGCCCTTAATACCACTAAGGCTCGAACCAATGACCACAATCTGCGTCACTGGTTGCTGCGTTATGACCTTCTGAATCACCGTGCGGCTGACGACAATATCGTTTTTGAGCGTATCCTGATAGGTAATAACTTGCTTACCAGGCGAACCGGCCTGACGAATGGCGTTGGTGCCATAGGCTAGGGTTGGATCGCTAATGGTTTGGATCGGCATGGCAATGTCTTCGGTGACGGACTCGACCTTGGTGCCGTTACGGGTAATGAAGACTTGGGTGTTCGGCGTTAAAGGCGTTGTGGGGGCCGGCGTTATTTGATCGCCCTTGGCGACAACAATTTTTTTCTGAGCAATCAGCTCGGCGACCGTGTCGGCGTGAGTGCGGATGGCCAGTGGCGTGCCGTATAAGTTAATACTGACGGGCACCGAACGATCAATTACCACTTCTTTGCCAATGGCATTGGTTTTTATAAAGTCATCGACGGGTTGGGTGGCAATAATATCTTCGGCGTAAACCGTTGTGTCAGCCTGGCGGGCAATACTGCGAGCCGTCGTGGCAGCGCTAAAGGTATAGCTCACTTTGGCGCCATCACGAATTTGCACCGGCACAGCGCGGTAAATATTAACCCGGAAATCATCCTGACTAATGGTGGCCGTGGTGGCTGGTTCAACGACATCACCAGGTTGCAAGCTAATATTTAGCTTTTTTAGCAGACCGCCGACGGTGGCCTCGCGGCTGGGCACCACTTGTTGCTGATGATCGTGCGAGATAATTACGATACGGGCATCACTGCGGGGTGGCGTATGGTGGAAAAAGCGACTACCAGTAAAACCGGCGGCCGTGGCAGTTGTTAATAATGCAAAGGTGATGATAGGAACTAAGAGTGGGCGGCGACCAATAAATATACCCGCCCGGTGGCGTTTAAAACGCGCCAGATTAAAAACTGAAGTAGCATTAGGTAATTTTTTAGTCATACATTAAAGTCAAAATATGCTGCGGCGAACCGTCATACATCCCTGTTATTGTACCAAAACAAGCTTATTGTGGCCAATTAGCGAGCGCCTGGAAAACTTCGGGACTAGCCGGATCCGGCAAAACAGCCGTCCGCGAAAACCACTGAGCATTCAGGATTTCTATCCGTTGCAATTGCAGCTGCGGCCGTTCTGATAAGCGGACTAGGTACAGGTCAAAGCTAAAACGGAAGCCACCGTCGTTACAGTCATATTGGCCTTGATGTTCAAACACTTCGTTACCGAGGTCTAGCCCTAATTCTTCGTGCAGTTCGCGCTGGGCGGCGTCGAGCGGCGCTTCGTTTTTATGGCAGCCGCCACCGGGGAGCATCCAGTTGTTATTACCCAGCCAGTGCTTAACCACTAAGTAGTCATCATCGCAAACTACTAAGACTCGCGTCCGTTGACTACCGTGCACCACTAGTTTTATGCCGGGCTGGGTTATAAAGTAAGCTAACCGGCCGATAACAATCCAGGACTGGCGGGCAAGCTGGCGCATGAGGCTACAGCTTTTCCAGCGGCGCAAAACTAATATTGAGCTTGCGCGTGCCCTTACCCTTAAAGTAGACCACGGCCGTATCGCCGTCTAGCTCCATGACGGTGCCAACGCCAAAGATTTGGTGCTTTACGCCGTCTCCCTCATTTAATTCCGGAACATAGCGCGGTTCATCGTCCATTACTACCCGCGGTTCGCTACTGGGTTGCCACTCAGCTTCGTAATCATCCTGGCGCCGCCCACTACCAAAGGCCGATGCAAAGCTGTTATCGGTGACGTTGGCCGTAAACTCGGCATCAATTTCGCTTAAAAAGCGGCTGGGAGGATTGTGCTGAACGCCGCCGTACAGCATGCGACTACTGGCATACAGCATGTACAGTTCTTGGCGCGCCCGGGTCATACCGACGTAACACAGCCGGCGCTCCTCTTCCATTTCTTTGGGGTCATAGAGGGCTCGGGAGTGCGGAAAGATAGATTCTTCCAGGCCACACATAAACACCACTGGGAACTCCAGGCCCTTAGCGGCGTGTAAGGTCATCAGCGTTACGGCGTCACCATCAAAATTAGCGCTATCGAGGTCGGAAACCAGCGCCACTTCTTCTAGAAAACCGTCTAAGCCAACATCTTGGTATTCCTGCGCCACACTTAGCAATTCCTTAACGTTTTCCTGACGGGCTTCGCCTTGGGGGGAGCCATCGCTCAAATATTGCAGATAGCCAATCCGCCGCAGTAACGAATCAATCAGACCGGCGACGGTGGTGTCTTCCATAATAAGGCGTAAGCTGGCCAGGATGTCACCCAGTTCGCTGAGGGCGTTGCGAGCCTTAGCCGTAATGCCCGGACACTGGGCGGCTTGTTGTAAGGCCTCAAACAAGGTCAGCTCTTCACTGAGCTGCCAGCTAAAGAAGCCCTGTAGCGATTTAGCCCCTACCCCACGGGTTGGTACGTTTACCACTCGCTCAAAACTAATGCGGTCTTCCGGCTGAAAGATAAGCCGCAAGTAAGCCATGAGGTCTTTAATTTCTTTACGATCGTAAAAGCGCTGGCCACCAATAATACGATACGGAATGCCGTAGTGCACCAGCGACTCTTCTATTGAGCGGCTTTGAGCATTCGTGCGGTATAAGACCGCAAAGTCACGGTAGTGGCGCAAGCCACTATCAATGCCGTTGCGCACCCGACGAATAATCGCTTCGCCCTCGGCCCGTTCGCTGACTATTTGCAGCATTTGCACCGGTAGGCCATCGCCGGCATCGGTCCACAGCTCTTTGTCGCTACGCTGGGTGTTCTTGGTAATGATGGCGTGAGCGGCTTTTAGAATATGGTTAGTGCTGCGGTAATTTTGTTCTAGCTTAATGATGGCACAGTCTTTGTAATCCTTTTCGAAGTTTAAAATATTGCGAAAATCAGCGCCGCGCCAGGAGTAAATCGATTGCCAGTCGTCGCCCACGACCGCTACATTACGATGCTCATTAGTGAGTAGTTTTACAAGTTGGTACTGGGCGGTGTTAGTATCCTGATACTCATCAATCATGATGTAGCGAAACTGCTGCTGCCACTTGGCGCGAATCTCAGTCTGGGTTTGGAGCAGGTGCACGGTGCGGTTAATTAAATCATCGAAGTCTAGGGCAGCAGCGTCTTTGAGCGACTTTTCGTAAAGTGGATAAACCTGAGCGGCGGCGCGTTGAGCCGGCGTGGTAGCCGTGACCGCGTATTCCCCGGCGGTAATCATATCGTTTTTGGCGGAGCTAATTAAGCCGGATAGTAAGCGAGCCGGAAAGGCTTTTTCGTCAATCATAACCCGTTTGCTGGCTTGCTTGACGGCGGCCTGGCGATCGGACTCGTCAAAGATCACGAAGCTGCGCGGGATACCAATATGCTCGCCATCCTGACGCAGCAAGCGGACACAAATACCATGAAAGGTGCCCATGTAAGGCATAAAGCCACGGTGGTCAGAGTTTTGGCCGACCAGTTGGCCAACACGAGCGCGCATTTCCTTGGCGGCCTTGTTGGTAAAGGTGACAGCTAGAATATTGTAGGGCGTAGCGCGACTGGTGGCTATCAGGTAGGCAATGCGGTGGGTGAGGGTTTTGGTTTTGCCGCTCCCGGCACCAGCTTGAATTAACAGCGGGCCCTCGGTGGTCTCGACGGCACGCTGCTGCTCGGGGTTAAGTCCCACTAATAAGTCATCCTGCATTACTTATAGTTTAGCAAAAGCGCTGTAGCGGTGCTGTTGTGATTACTGCTTAGGGACAGTTACAGTCGCTAGAATACGGCGGCCTTGTTGGTAGGTAGCCGAGCGAAGTTCGGCACGAGCGGTGCTTAAACTAGCAAAGCCGGTGTTGCCCGCGGCCGTATGGACGGCAGTTACGCCAAAGCTGTAGCCTTTGGTGGAGTTGGCCAGGTGGAAGTCAGCATATTTATTGGCTAAGCTATCACCTGTTTTTACGGTCTGATCGTTAGCGACTGACGAGGCAATACCAATGTGGCCGGCAGCGTCGGTGTAGATAATATCTTGAATATACGGTGGGGTGTTGGGCACCTTAAAGAACTGATAGCTCACATCGAGGATTTTTACCCGACTGCTATCGATATTGTCAGCGCTTGCAGCTAGTTGGCTATCGAAGGCAGTAAACTGAGCACTCACGGTCGTGGCGGCATCTTTTTTAATCGGTCGCAGACTAAAGCTATCCAGTTTAGCGGCAGCGGTATTGTCGGTCAGCTGCCAACTAGCAGGATACTTAAAGCTGATTTTGCTCTGCGGAGCAGTAAATTGCTTGAAGGCCGCGGGGGTTACGGCCGTAGCTGGCGCCGGAACGGCAGCTGTAAAGAAGTGGCTGTGTGGCACGTTGGCAACCTTAACTAGACCAGCATCCAGCGCCATATCGGTCCAGGCAACACCAAGCAGTAGGATGACAATTACCCCCAGCGCCGTCAGCAATCGGGTCCGCTTGAGTTCCAAATTGTTAACCGGCAAGAAGTACGCTTGGCTATCAACCAGCTTTTGAATGGCAGCTTGGCGCTCCAAATCTTCGTCTACCTCCTGGGCTTCGACGGCATCTGGGTTGACTGTTGTGTCGGTGTTTTCGGCGTCGGCTTCCTCGGTGGTTACGTTGGTTGCTGCTGGTTCGGTGGCTGGAGCCACGGCCGGTTCGGGGCTAGCATCGGTTGGGGGTGTAACATCGTCAGCTGGCTTAGCTTCGGTCACAGCGGCTGAGCTACTCGGCGGCGCAATGGTCCGTTCATGCGAGACGCTAGCCAAACCCGGCTTGGCGGCTGGCGCACCACTTGCAGCCGCTGTTTCGGAAGTGGCGGGCGGGGCAATCATTGGGTCACGCATCAACGGCCGACTAGTAATAATTACTGATTTAGAATTGGCAGCTGGCAGAGAATCATTGGGGTGTGTAACGTCGACAATTGGCTTAGCAGCAGCTTTTGGTTTTGCTTTAGCCATGGTGTTCTGATTCTTCATGTTGCAGGCGATAAGCCGTGTCGACAATGTTGGCGAACTTTTGGTAATTGAGACTGGCGCTGCCAACTAAGGCGCCGTCACAACCGTCAATGCTGAGGTAGGCCTGAGCTGATTGGTCGTCGACGCTGCCACCATACAGCACACGCACTTCTTCGGATACGCGCTGGCCGTAGAGGTCGGCAATTTGTTTACGGATGTAATCTATGACGAGCTTAATGTCGTGGGGCTTGGCAACTTCGCCACCAAACGTACTAATCGCCCAGACCGGTTCATAGGCAATGACTACTTCACTGACCTCTTCGCTCGTTAAGCGGAAAAGCGCGGTTACAATTTGGTCGTGGATAACTTGTTTCGTCTGGTTTTCGGTCCGTTCCTGTTTGGTTTCGCCGACGCAGAGAATTGGTGTTATGCCGTTGCGGACGCTGGCAGCTACTTTGTCGCGGACGACTTCTAGCGTTTCGTTAAAATAAATGCGGCGTTCGGAGTGTCCAACAATGCAGTAATGCACCAGGTCTTGGAGCATTGTATAGCTCACTTCGCCGGTAAAGGCGCCGCTGTCACGGTGGTAGGCGTTCTGAGCGGCTAAACCAAATTTGTGGCGATCAATTTCCACGCTAATCGGTTGTAATACTAACAGATTGGGAGCTAAGACAACTTCGACGCTGCGGTGGGTGGGAATAGTCTGATGCAAGCGATGCACTAAGACACTCGCTTCATGAGTGCTGAGGTTCATTTTCCAGTTGGCGACGATGAGGGTTTTTTTCATAATGCTTATGCCTTTTAGTATACGCTATTTCTTGGTTAACAGCGCTTCCACGCCGGGGAGGCTACGGCCACCCATTAATTCTAAGCTAGCACCACCGCCAGTACTGACATGGCCAAAAGCCTTCACTAGCCCTTTGGATTCTACAAAACCAACGGTATCGCCACCGCCAACAACGGTAAATGGCTTGTGACCAAACTCGCCCAGCAAGGCATCGACAATTAGTTCGGTGCCGTGGGCAAATGGGCCAACTGGACCACGCAAACTGTTAGTTTCGGTCACGCCCATAGTGCCGTTCCAGATAACGGTATTAGCCAGCTGGATGCCGCCGGCAATAAACGAACCGCTGAATGGTCCAATGTCGAGGATAAGTTCATGGCCGTGTAACTGGCGGGCGCTAACCGGTGCCCGGCGGGGGTAGTTTTCGATATCAGCAATTACGTGGGCGCTCCAGTCAACAATCCGCGTCTCAGCGGCCGGATCAATCTTACTAGCCACGACGCCATCGTGCGGTATGGCAAACACAAACGGTCGCTTTTTGGCTTCTAGGGCAGCCTTGCGCATAATATCGCGGGCCACCGGCAAATCGTGCTTATCGAACAAGCTGCCACCGATGTTAATGCCCTTAGCTGCTAAAAAGGTGTTAGCCATCGCGCCACCAACAGCCACAAAGTCGGCAATCTCTATAAAGCGGTGTAAGACATCGATTTTATCGGCAATTTTAGCGCCGCCGACTATGGCCATTAACGGCCGCTCCGGTTGTAGCATCACTTTAGTAATGGTGTCGACTTCGGTTTCTAGTAATAAGCCGGCGACACTGGGTAGGAATTTGGTGATCGCCGAGGTACTGGCGTGCGCCCGATGGACAACGCCAAAACCATCTTGGACAAAGACGTCAGCCAGGCTAGCCAGCTGTTTGGCAAACGCCACGTCGTTGGCTTCTTCTTCGGGGTGAAAGCGTAAGTTTTCGAGCAGTAGTACCTGCCCCGCTTTCAGGCTTTTGGCAGCTTTGGTGGCCGGTTCACCGATACAGTTAGTGGCAAAACCGACGTCGCTGCCCAGCAGTTGCTGTAAGCGCTTGGCAACGGGGAATAAACTGTTAGCTAGATCATTCGGACCAGCTGGACGACCAAGGTGCGAACAGATAATCAGCTTAGCGCCCTTAGATAGGATGTACTGGACCGTCGGCAAGGATTGTTTAATACGGTAGTCATCGGTAATCGTACCGTCACTACTGAGCGGCACGTTGTAATCGGCCCGCAAGAGGACGGTTTTACCTTTTAAACTAACGTCCCGAATTGTTTGTTTCGTAAACATTCCCACCCCAAGAATATAATTGTACTTACCGTTAATATACCATAAGCATCATTGGTGGGCCAGCTGTTTGGCTATTCTAGGACGCGAACTTTTATGGTGTCGGTGGTGCCAACCACGCCCGGGTAGCGGCCAGAAGCGCTGACCACGATGTCGCCGGCGGCTAACACTTCTTCTTGGCGCAGCCAATCGGTTAACTTGGTAGCAGCGTAGGCGTCCACTGGTCGAACATAGCTTTTAATACCGTAGGCAATGGCTAACTGGTTGGAGGTCCGCTCCTCGCTCACAACGGCAATGATTGGCGTGGTGGTGCGGCGAGCCGCAATCTGCAAGGCCGTGGCCCCCGACTTAGTTTCGGCGACGATGGCCACGGCAGCAATGTTTTCGGCCAAACTAATAACGGCCCGCGTAATACTGGCAGCGCTGCTGTGATCTTCATACTCTGGGAAGACAACTTTAAGCTGCTGGTGTGATTCGGTGTACAGAATCACTCGCTTCATGGTCTGAACGGCTTCAAACGGATACTTGCCATTGGCAGTTTCGTCGCTGAGCATGACACAATCGGCGCCAATAATAACGGCCGTAGCTACATCCGAGACTTCGGCACGAGTTGGTTCCGGTGATTCGGTCATGCTGGCCAACATTTGGGTGGCAACAATTGTTGGCTTGGCGTACCGCAGGCCGAGACCGATAATTTGGCGCTGCACGGTTGGCACGCTTTCAGCTGGCGTCTCCACGGCTAAGTCGCCCCGGGCAATCATCACAGCGTCGGAGGCTTTAACAATTGATTCCAGATTGTCGACGGCAGCTTTGGTCTCAATTTTAGCAATTACCTTAGCGGTGCTTTTCACCTTGTTTAACAGGTAGCGCAAATTAGTGATATCTTGAGCGCTCTGGACAAAGCTGAGGGCCACGTAATCAATGTCTTGGGTGGCGCCATAAATCAGGTCAATCTCGTCTTTGGGAGTAATAATGTCACCACCAAAGTCGGTGTCGGGTAAGTTCATGCCTTTGCGCTTTAGCAGCGTGCCGGCGTTCTGGGCGGTGGCGTGCACTAGGTTGCCCTCGACGGCCGTAACAATAGTTTTAACTTTGCCATCAAACAAATAAACGCGCTCGCCCACCTTTACCTTTAAGGCTAAGTCGTACTGGGTTGGTAGATGGCCGGTTGCGGCCAGATCAGCCCCGAATTCGAAGATTAATTCCTGGCCAGTTTCAACTTTGTACTCACCATCAAAATCGCCAAGGCGGATTTTTGGCCCCTGTAAGTCTTGAATAATCGCCACTGGTTTGCCATAACCTTCGGCAGCTTGGCGGATCCAAGAGATTTGCTGGCTCCTCTCTTCATGTGAGCCGTGGCTAAAGTTAAGCCGGATGCCATTGGCACCATCTTTAATCAGCTGCTCAATCGCTTCGTACGAATTAGTCGACGGACCAACAGTGGCAATGATTTTGGCGCGCTTAAATTTATTGAGCGACACATTGGGTGCCGTATTTGTAGTTTCCATAGTTGATTGCCTCTAGAACGTCGTTAGATTGTTACCTCTAACTATATACCAATTAGGGCTACGTGTCGTCGCGCATATCGCGGATTGGATTGCGACGGGTGTTTCCGAGTAGTGGCAAGATGGCGCTAAGAATACCAGCAAGAATTGTTAAGCCTACTAGCGATAGAACGTAGCCGAAGTTAAAACCGGCCAGAACAAACTGCTTGTGCACATCTTGCGCGTTGTAGGCCAGGACGGCTGACACCGAAAGATCGGGTGATAATTTACTGCTGAGGATGGCAGCGGCAATCGAGCCCAAGATAACAGCACAAATAGCCACCAGCACACTTACTAAGGCGGTGTAGGTCAGATAAATTTCAGCGATATCGAAACGCTTAGCTCCCAGTGCCCGGAAAACGGCGGTTTCGCGGCGACTATCAGCAATAATCTTGCCGACGTTGCCCATCATTATCAGGGCGGCAATTAAGACGACTACTAAAATCGCAATCCGAGCCACCTTCCAGATAATTTTCTTGAACTGCTCTACAGCACCGGCACTGTTACCATAGGGCGTGACCGTGTAGACTTTGGCTTCTTTAATACAGGCAGTAGTATTGTCGCCATTACTGCTAGTATCAACGGCGATAGTATTACCGCCAGGTCCTTGAACTCCCATCAGGCCCTTACAGGTCTGGTTTTTAATAAAGGTTTCCATGGTGGCTAAATCTTTAAACTCGGCGTAATAGACAACCAGCGAGCGACTGGCAGTGGCAGCTGTGCCCCCCTGGATAGTGCTCGCTAAACTGCTCTGCTCAACTGCTGGACTAGGCGATACCCAGCCACTCCCAACGCTGGAAGTAAATAGGCTTGATAACACGGCTGCCGGGCTAATGCTCGGCCCATAATTAACATCGGAGTTTATGCCAATCAATCGGATTGTCACTATGCCCTGCGCTGGCTCTTTAGTTAGTCCAAACGTATCGTCGAATTGCTTTTGATGGTCGGCCACGGTCTTTTCATCGGCTGTGCGCGTATCACTCTTAATAGTCGTTGGGCCACAGGCAGCTTCCGGCAAGGCGTACAGCAATGCTGGGGTTACATAATCCTTATTATTCTTATTGTTGGCGATGTCTTTTTGCTGCTGCAGCACCTGGTTGAGCAAATTAGCCGAAGCTGGATTGCGGTAGCAAAGTTGGGCGGTTTTGCCGGCAATACCACTCCGAACGGCAGTAAGACGGGCCAGTTTTTGTTCGGTGGTGGCTGTTTGCGGTAAGGGCTTAAGGCCTAAAATCTCTTCGGCGGCACTAAACGGTGCAATGACCGGCACACTGCCATCTTTGCCGGTTACCATAGTCTGGCCTGGCAGAATAAAAGGCTTTAGAAGAGCAGTGTCAGCACTGCGCCAGCCGATGGTGGTGATACTCGCTACCCCAGAAGTACTTGGCGGCTGTGATTTAGTGTTGGTTAGTTGGTCGAGGGGTTCCTTGCCGTCTTTCAAAACTGTTACTTGGCTTGGACCGCTAGCAGAAGCTTCAAACTTACTGCCAGCCTGAGTGCCACGGTAGGTTGTGATAGCGCCGGCGCGTCGTGCCAAAGTGCCAAACTCGGCGTAACTGGTGCCCGGAATTGAAACATTTTTAGCTTCTGCTCGTTGCTGAATAATTGGCGACCCACCGTTAGGGAATTGCTCCAGATTGCCGGGTCCATTTTGGTAGCTCTGCAACGGCAGCGTTTGATCGGTCTTTTCATCGTACGGAATATCGAGCCGCTTGGCTAAAGCTTTTTTACGAGTAATTAAGTCTTTTTGCATTGCCAGCAAATCGGGGTCAATAGTTTGGCCCGGAGCTTGGAAGTTGGGGTAGTACAGCGGCGTGGCTTGAACATACAACTTCGTACCATAGCCTTCGCGACTGAAGGCATGCAGGCTGTTAATAGTCCCCTCGGTAAGGCTGGCAACAAACGCCAACACGCTGAACAGCAGCGAGGTAATGACGACGGTAATTATAAGCCGCACTTTGCGTGTCTTCAGCTTAGTGCCGGCTAATAGTAAGGCTTCGCTAGGCCAAATCATACAATCTTCCCATCACTCATCATTATGGTTCGGTCGGCAATATCGGCCAGTTCAACATCGTGGGTTACTACAACCACCGTCGTGCCGTTCTTGTCCCGGATGCTTTTAAACAGTTCAAAGATAGCGAGCGCGTTGGCCCGGTCGAGGTTCCCGGTAGGTTCATCGGCCAAAATGATGCTTGGATTGTTTTGCAGTGCCCGGGCAATAGCGGCTCGTTGCATTTGGCCACCCGATAATTCTCGCGGTAAGTGCTTCACGCGGTCACCGAGACCTACTTGCTCGGCCAGCGCGAAGCTCCGGTTATTGCGGACTTTTCGTGGTGTACGGGCAAACATGCCAGGAACAGCAATATTGGTCTGGAGGTTTAAGAATGGTTGCAAATAAAAGAATTGAAACACAAAGCCGATAGTTTTATTACGGAAAGTAGATAATTTGCCATCACGGAGCTTGGCTAAGTTTTGTCCTTGGATTGCGATAACACCGGTGCTCGGCTTATCGAGCCCGCCTAACAGTTGCAACAAGGTGCTTTTACCGCTACCACTAGTGCCCGTAATAGCCACGAACTCACCCTTGTGGATAGTAAGACTAACGTCTTTAAGAGCGTCAACTTTAGTGCGACCGACTTTGTAGGCCTTGGTTACCTGCTCTACCGCCACAATCACTTCGCCCGTTGGCGCCGTGGCATTTGCTCGTTTTTTTTGCAGGCGAGCCACCCGTTGTAAGGTATTGGTAGCAGCCGACACATCGCCGCCACTAGCCACAAGTAACTGCTTAGCTAACGATTCCTGCGAAGGCGTGGCGTTCATTACGCCTAACTATACAGTAACGCTTATGGTAATTACAGATTTGCAAGCTGTTTGCGGCGAACAACGACCATTGTGCCGATGGTGGCAGTGGTGGCCAGCGTGACCATAGCAACATCGCCAGGACCGGTGTTGGTGAGCTTGGACGTGCTGGTAGTACCGGTGCTGGTGCTGCCATTGGCAGGTTTAGTGGCTGTAGTGTTAGTCGGAGCGGCTGGAGTAGTCGGTTGCGTAATGCTGACGTGTGGCTTAGCTGGAGCAGTGACCTTTGGTTTGCCGCCAATGGCGTGCACCAACGTACGAACGAGAAGGAACAATAAGATAAGGGCTATAACGATAGTAATGATAGATAAAATCCTGCGCTTCATAATAACTCCGGTCTCCGTAAAGGTACTTAAAAACTTACTTGACCATCATTATAACACTTTATTAAGTTTATTGCGTAAGAATACTTACTCAGTACACTTGGTTGTGCGAACCAATATCTAGGAACTCATAATAATCAGGCTGCTCGCGGTAAATAACACGGATATCACCGCCGACGGAGAAGGCTCGAAGA
The DNA here is from genome assembly GCA_030271625.1 of Patescibacteria group bacterium. Classification (GTDB taxonomy): domain Bacteria; phylum Patescibacteriota; class Saccharimonadia; order Saccharimonadales; family UBA4665; genus UBA4729. The sequence continues at coordinate 386,638 of JARXKN010000001.1, read as the reverse complement.
TCCTTGCGCGTACCAATCAGCGCATGGTCATTCAACGGGTAGTCTCGTATGCCCTTCATAAATAACCATAGGTGGGCTCTAAATTTTTTAACTAGTTTTTCGTTAGGTGCAATTCTGCTACGGAAGTTCTTTTCAAATTCTCGGTGACGCCGGATGGGCTTCACACTTTCAAGTCCTGCATAAATTCATCAACGGTATGAAATACTTCGTTACTCGTCATCTTTTGAGTCTCAAGTTCAGCCACTAGGCGCTGGTAACGAGCGTCAGCTTCCGGGCTGAGGGTAACGGGCTTGCTATCAAAATCGAGCGTGCGGCCTTCAGCCTCAGCTTTTGCCCAAACACGAATATAAGCCTGCGCCGAGTCGAAACCTAAACTACGGGCACGCTGCTCTAAAGCATCACGAACGGCTGATTCTATGGGTACTTGGAGTTTGACTGTCATAATACTAAAATAGTATCAAAATGGTATAATTATGTCAATACTTAGTTAAGTTGTTTTTTGATTTAAGGTACTCATATAAGCCCTGAGATCAGGATCAACTGCATACACATACGTACCTTTAATTCCCCTTGTTAGCAAAGTCTTATAGATATTACGAATATAGTTATCGAGGTCAGTTGGGTCGGTAATTGAACGCTTACCATTAAAATCAACGTACTTTGATTTATCGACATTTAGGAGTTTTTTGATGGGATCATATTTTAATTCTGGCCCTATAATTACTCCTACATAGTTCAGGTCGTATCCTTGAATAGTATGGATACAACCTACCTCATTAATTGCATTTTTAGAATTTACCCAATCAATATTTACACTATTCCACTTCAGTTTTGTATCCTCGATTTCTATATCGAATTGAGCGGCTGGGTTATTTCCTTTTGTCTGCCATTTCCACGCGTAGCCCGCAACCAATCTACTCAACCCTGCTTCCTTTTCGCGAGCCAATATTGACGTTTTGAGTTGGTCGATTGTGTCGCAGATGACAAATTTGTATTGATCAGTTTCGAATGCGTACTGAGCTTTAAGGGCCAGAAAATCATTCACAAATTTAATATAATCTTCACCACCTTCCACGCGCATTTGAATGCTTAAAGAATAGCTCTTTGCATGAATGCTTTTCACTTGTTGCGGTCGTATGTCCGTAGGCATTACGCTTTGGTTTTCGTCATATAAAAATATTTGGTATTTAGATGACCTCATTATCCAGTCAAACTGTGTACCTTCGTTTCCAAGACCAAGTGTTTTATTCGAAATGTCGTGCGTTACATAATTAGTTAGATTCACCCTCCGTTTGAGACGATGAGCCTCGTCTACCACTAAAAGATCATAGTTCTTACCTACAACTTCGTTAGGTCCTATCACCATATTCGGACTGAGCCCTTTCACATTCGCGAAAACTCTTTTCAAGGTTTTTCTGAGTGCAGTTACAGGTACAACCAGAGCAACCTTTAGGTTTAAATCGGGGATTTCTTGAAGATATTTCATCAAGAAGACACCGACAATAGTCTTCCCAGTCCCTGGTTCTCCATTGATGATAAAACTTTGGGAGCTAGAAGTCCGTATCGTTTCAATAATATTGTCAACAAGCAATAGCTGTTCATCGGTCAGTGCTTTATATGGTGAATATTTAAAAAGATCCGAATTTTGCAGCTGCACCAGGTCATGTTTTACTAACTTCAAGTCTTGAAGCTGTTTCCATAAACTATCAAATTTTTTCCGGTAATTCTCTCTTTGAAAATAATTGTGGTTGGCTAAACCGCCATTGCCGTTTTGTAATTGATAGACTCCGTCTGCCGCCATATACTGAATGAGTAATGATTCTGTATCAAGAGTTGCAGATTTGTTATATTCATCATCAGCTATTACATAGGCAGCGTCCAAGGTACGACGTATAGCATTTTCATTATGCTGCTTGAACCTGATATACGCATTGGTAGTCTCGCCAATATACACTTCTCTTTTATTTTCAAGCATATAAACTACTGGCCAGTTTCGACCATGTTTAATATTCTTTAATCTATTAAATTCAGATTCGTGATATTTAATTTTGGTAATCGTAGCCATGGCTATAAATCACTATATTTTTTAGCGTTGCCTTTAAATTTTTCGACTGGGTATTTTACTTCTGTTTCGGCAAGTTTTTCTGACAAAGCTTGAAGCACGTCTATTTTAGTTTTGGAAGCAAACAATAATACATAATAAAGGACATCGGCGAGTTCTTTATCTACCTCCTCTGGCTTACGCGGTTCGTCAGACCACATATACAATTCTAGGAGCTCAGCGACTTCGTTAGATAAGGCAATTGCTAAATTTTTGGGCGAATGGAATTGATCCCAGTCTCGTTCAGAAACAAGATTACTAATTCGTTGCTGCAGGTTGGCTAGTGTTAGTTCAGTTGCCATATACGATTATTTTAACACTTTTCAAGAAGTAAGCGATGGCAGTTAACTATGCTTAGAGCTAGCTGTTCCGGCCGGCCAAAGCCGCCACAACCGCCTGCCCCACGCTCAGTCGGCGGAGGTCTATTTCGAACAGGGCTTGTTTGATCTTTTCTTGGGCTTCGGCGGGCACTGGCAATTCGTCGTGTTCGGTTAGAATACCGAAACCAATCGTGTCATAGATTGGCTGGGCGTGGCCAAAATTGCCGGCGGTTTGCAGGGTAGCGTCAACGTCTGCGGCGGCGTGGTGGTGCAAGACCGCTAATTCGAAATTGGTAAGTGGCAGGGCTATAACTTCGTCGGTCGAGTCACCTAAATCCCTTAAGGCCATGCCTTTTATGTAGGTGTAGGCAAATTCTTGGTTTTGGACCTTGTCGACTACTGTCGGCATGACAACTATCGCCCAATCAAGTACGGCGTGACCAATCTTGCTTCGAATCGCCTCGGTGGGTGAACCGGCTGGCTGATATTTACACAGCTCCTCCAAGAAATTGGCCTCGGCAACAGTAACAATGGTTTGGTCAGTTTCAAATCTCATAACAGCTCAAACTTATGTTCAATAAAGCGCGCGTGCCCTTGCAGTGGGTGCTGCACGGAAATCAGGTAGGCAGCTGAGCTAAGAGTACTAGAACGCGCCGGAAGCCGCTTACCCTGCTTGTCGGTTACATGCGGCACATAGCCATCACCAACCCAATCGGCCTCGGTGTACTGCACGCCTAACTTATTCAAGGCGGCAAATAGTTCGGCATGTAATGCCAACAAGTGCGGCGTTTGCTCAACTAGCGTTACCAACTGCTTTTTAGGACCAAAGGCTACATGTTCTGCTGGAAGTAGCTCAATAGGCGCCGTAGCGCTAAAAATCGGCTGCAATGCCGCTACGAGTTCAGTAGGCGTTAAGACGGAGTGAAACCGATGCATGACCGTACAGTGCATCGGCAGCTGCTCATAGGCCTGCCCAACGGTCATAGGCGCCACTTCTAGCGCCAGCAAATAGGTCGTAAACTCCGGGTTCATAGCTCTATCATACAGGGCTACGTAAAGCGGCGGAAGCTTAATCCTGAGGGTTGCTAAGCTCGTTGAAGAAAGTTGTTAGCGGCACCCATAATGGCGACTCCAGTTTTTCCCAGGGGTTTGGCCTGGTTGGTCTTGGTGTTTCTGTCGGTTGGATCAAATCAATTGCCGCTAAACGATGTAACACGGACCTGACAATACTATCACTAAGCTGAAAATCACGGGCTAGGTCGCGGGTCAAAAACTGTTCACCAACGGCCAGGCCGCCAATATGGGACCAAACTGGCACAACGTATACCGAGCCAAATAGCCATTTGCTTTGACGTTCCAGTGGTGAAAGCTCTTTAGTCATCATTCTAAGCTACAAGTAGCCCGCCTTAAACGCAAGCATTAGGATATATAATCCACTAAATCGTCATGTCTAACTTGCTAGCCAGTTTCTGGGTGTCTAACTGTATGGTGTGCCCCTGCAGGGTTATCAAGCCTTCATTAGCTAGTTTATGAATTTCGCGGCTGACGGTTTCGCGGGCCAGGCCGCTGCGCGCCGCCAGCACGTGTTGTTTAATAGTAATTACCCGGGTGGTATCGTCAATCATTTCTCCAAACCGGTACGATTCTAACAGTAGTTCAAATAGTAAACGCCGCGAGGCAATGCCGCTGGCCGTAATAACTAATCGTTGTAACAGCGCGTCGGTGCCTTTATAAACGCGACTCAGCAAATCAAACGTTACATCCGGATTGTCGTGCAAAAAGACAACGGCCTTATCAGCTTCAACCCGCTTTAATTTAACTGGACTCATGGCCGCGTAAAAGTATTGATTTGGTGTGCCGTTTATAGCCCACGACATCGGAAAAAACGATAGTGGTCGGAAGGTATTAACCGTTACTTTGTTGCCTTCGGGCGTAATATCATACTGTTCAATGGCGCCCTCTAGTAACAGCGACACGCCTTCGGGGTCTTGGGCAGCCTGGACGAGCACCTCGCCTTTGGCGTAGTCGCTTTCACGATAATCACTAAAAAACGCTAAAATCTTATCGGTAATGGGCTGATTCATAGAACTCTATTCTTTAAACACTAAAAGATGATTACCGTCACAGTAATAGTTTACCTTTCGGGCTACCATATTGATAATCACTAAAAAATTAAAGGGTATTCAATGTCAAAAATAGAACGCAAAGCCATCGATAGAGTCTTTATATTGCTTGGGACCGCCCTGACGGCCATTTTACTAATTGCCGGAGGGCTGGCGTGGTACGGCTATCACTTTGCGACCGAGAGTGTCCGCACTGAATTAGCTCAGCAAAAAGTTTATTTTCCTCCCAAGAATAGTCCGGCCATAGCTGCCCTGCCAGCCGCCGACCAAATCCAAGTTAATAAGTACGCCGGCCAGCAGCTCCTCGATGGGCAACAAGCTAAAGTTTATGCTAACAATTTTATTAACGTCCACCTACAAAAAGTCGCCGCCGGTCAAACGTATGCCGAGGTAAGCACCGCCGCTCAGAAGGATCCTACCAATCCTAAATTACAAGCCCAAAAAGCTGTCTTATTCCAAGGCGAGACGCTTCGTGGCCTGTTACTCGGTAGCGGGTACGCTTACTGGACCTTCGGCATGATTGCCAAACTGGCGGCTATAGCCGCCTTTGTTGGTGCGGGCATTATGGCCGTACTGGTTTTGCTAGGAATGCAACATTTAGCGAAGCTGAAATAGATGAAGCTTAGCCTCACCAAAGCGCTGCCGTACCTGTTAGTCGCCGCCGGCATCATGGGTATGGTGGCCTCATTCGCTTTAACCTACGACAAAATACACGTCTTGCAAGATCCCAACTACAGCCCGGGCTGTAATATTAACCCGATTTTAAGTTGCGGTTCGGTCATGAAAACTGAACAAGCTAGTCTGCTGGGCGTCCCAAACACCATCTTTGGATTGATCGCCTTTACTGCCCTACTGACCTTTGGTTTCCTGCTGGCCAGCGGTGCAGTTGTCAAACGCCGGATCTGGTTAATGGCTCAGCTGCTGAGCACCATTGGGGTTATATTTATGCAGTACTTGTTTTTTCAAGGTGTGTTTCGGATTCATGCCATTTGCCCCTGGTGCTTCACGGTTTGGATGATAACCATCCCAGTGTTTTGGTACATCACCCAATACAATCTGCGCCAAGGTAACCTCGCATTTCCGGCCCGCCTGAAGCGTCTAAGGAGCTTTATATTACAGCACCACGCCGACATCCTGATCTTTTGGTACCTCTGTATTTTTGCCATCATTATTCAACATTTTTGGTACTACTGGTCTACACTACTTTAAGGAGTAAACATGCACTTAGCCCGATTCGCCCACGAAGTCTACGTCTTAAATCATAACGATATTGCCACGGATCAACATAACCACGGCGTTAATGTCTGGCAGGCCCTTAATAGTGGCCACAATCTAGCGCTCTTCATGCTGTTTGCTGTCGTGATTGGCGGCTTGTTTGGCTTTGCCATCTACCTAAAATCGCGGCCGTTCTTCCAAAAGCTGGGACTACAGATTGATAAGGCGTCTATCTTTGCACCCGACATTATTCGGATTGCCTTTGGTGCCTCACTGCTATTTTCGGCGTCGCACGCCGCCTTGTATGGCCCGGAGCTACCCCTGCACTCGCTGCTGGGCGGCAAGTTTATCCAAGCCCTACTGTGGGTCAGCGGCACCGCCATCATTATTGGCCTGTGGAGCCGCGTTTGGGCAGCCTTAATGGCGGTCGTCTGGCTGTGGGCCCTCGTAACCAAAGGCACCTACTTACTCACCTACGCTAATTACCTCGGCGAAGCCCTGGCCATTATTTTGCTACCACTGCAGCGCATGACGGTAGATTATCTGATAACCGGCAAAGACAAGGCCAAGCGACTAATGGTCAATGCCCGTTACAGCATGCCGGCCGCCCGGATATTGTTTGGCTTTTCCTTGGTCTACACTGCCGTCAGCGTCAAGTTTTTGGATTCGGCTATCTCGCTCGACGTTGTCAATCACTATCACCTGACCCGTTTCTTCCCCTTCGACCCCTTATTTGTGGTCCTCGGTGCCGGACTAATTGAATTGCTAGTGTCTGTGCTCTACATGGCCGGCCTGCTGCAACGCTTTACGACCGTAATTTTCTTAGTGTTCATGACCTTATCGCTCTTCTTCTTTAAAGAGAGCGTCTGGCCCCACTACTTACTCATTGCCCTTGGTATTGGTATCTTCTTACACAAACCCGATATCTGGGCGGTCGATGGCTACCTATTTAAGCCCAAGCGCCAGAAGAAATTAGCTAAGTAGTTACTTGTAAACTTTAATGCTTTTCGTGCCGGTGTTGCGGGCGTCGTCGCGGGCAATGACGGTTATGGTGTGCAGACCGCTACCAACTCGCTTAGACTGTGTGCTCCAGGTAGTTGCTATCGTGTCGCTGTTAGAGGAAGCAAATAGCACGCCATCGATGTCGATTTCGATGTAGGTAGCGGCAATGTTATCAGAGGCTTGGGCCGATATGGCCACGTTGCGCGTGACGGTGCTGCCATCATTGGGGGCGCTGATACTGACTTGTGGTGCCAAAGTGTCGGCCGTAGCCGTTGTGCTGTTATTAATGTTTACCGTCAGCGTGGCCGATGAGCCAATATTTCCGGCCGCATCATAAGCTTTGGCTTGGAAGCTATGGGAGCCGTTAGCGACAGTTGTAGAGTTCCAAGCGTAACAAGTGGTTCCGTTATCATTAGCCAGACAGTACGGCTTCGTAGTTTCGGTGCTGGTTAGCGCTCCATCTAGGTAAAAAACGACCTTAGTAACCCCAACATTGTCGGAAGCGTTAGCGCCAATTACCACCGAGCCACTCAACGCCTGGCCATTACTAACACCCGTCAAACTGACAACCGGTACGGTGGTATCGCCAGTGGGGGGTGGCGTAGCGTTAGAAACGGTCACGGTATCGGCGGCAGAGGTACCAACATTGTTGGCGGCGTCGTAGGCCTTAGCTTGGACGGTATGGCTACCGTTTGATTTAGTGGTGGTGTTCCAACTGAAGGCGGTCGCTGTACCACTTTGGGCTAGGGCGCCATCGACGTAAAACTCAGTCTTTGTTACGCCAACATTATCCGAGACGTTGGCTTGGACCGTGGTGGTACCAGATACTGTTGTGCCGTTTAGTGGCGCACTGACAGTTACCGTTGGCGCCGAACTATCAATTGGGCTGGTTGGAGTGGCGGCAGTGACCGCCGCCCGGGTGGCATCAATATAGGCCTGCGGTACTGCCGGTTTGCCGCTGCCCGAACGCATCCAGTCATAGGTTTCGGTGTAGGTCCAAACATAGTTGTCCTCGCGCTCCATGGCCAACGTCAGCAAATTTTGCCAGGTGCTAGTACTTAATAAGGGATAGCCTGTCGCTAAGATATCTTTATCATACACACCAATTGAAGCGTGAACCGTACTCTTATACGTAGATGCAAAGCTGCTAGGCATGATATTGGTGCCGGAGTCAGCCAAACCAGTTTTCTGCCAGTTATAGGCCGCTTGGAAATCTGCGGCCGTGCGCGCACCGTACAGCTCGCCACCATCGTGATAGGTAATACTACTGCCGGCAGCCGACTGCATCATCCCGACTTCAAATGGCCCCATCATCTCGTTTACAAAGGCAACATCATTGTAAAACCCAGCTAAGGCCGCGCCGGTTTTCGGTTCGCTGACGTACGGTCCATGGAAGGTCAAAACATTAGCGCTCGGCCAATTAGCTTTCACGGCCTCCATAACCCGGTGACCCCGGTCTTGGGCGGCGGCAATTGCCTCGGCTGGTTGCATGCCAGGTGTAGCGCCAGCGGTCGTTGAGAAGGTCCAGGCCGGACTGCTGCTGGTGCCGTAGTTCCAGGGGCTACCACCGGTCCCATAAAACTCAGGATCAATCATAATTCCGTCAAACTGGCCTTTGGCAGCTAAGGCTTTGGCCAAGTTACCCATATTGGCGGCCATAATGTCCCAGTTAGCGGTCGTATCCCAGGCATAGGCCGTAGCTGGTTGCTGGAACGTAACGCGCGCAAAGTTGTGCACCGAATGCGTCATAGTTGGCATACTACTTAAAGCGCTCTGATATTCCGCAAGGGTGTGGCTCGTGGTCGAGAAGGTGCCGCCATCAAGGCCCGGCAGCGTAACAATAATGCCGTCAAATGGCAGCCCATCAATCCAGGCTTTATTAGTATTTACAATCGCCGGCGATGGGATATCCTGGCCGGTCTTTATAAGCAGGGCTCGCGCCGTTGTCGCGTGACTCCGGAGCTGCAAAGCGGTACCGAGGGCGGCCACTGCCAACACTATGATTACAAACAGTGCCGACCGATACCAGCCACTCTTATTATTTTCAGTTGAGTAGTGCGCTGTATCGGTATTTACTGCATCAGGTATTGAGGTCATACTGCTTACGCTTAGGTTATGCTGGGATAATACCACATAAGCCTTCTGAATTCAAAAACCCGTCAATAAGATTAAGAAATAATTAAGATTCGAAAACTGGTTTAACGGCTTGCAGCATGGCAGCATGCTGGTCTTCTAGATTGAAGAGCGTCGCTAAACGAAGTGTACCAGCTGCAACATCAAAGTCGCGGAAAACTTCGGGGGTCATGGCAATCTGCTTCAGGTCCGAAGAGCGAGCGCCGCGCTCCATAAGCGATTCATCCAGTTTAGCTAAGAACGCATCGGCTTTAGCTTCATCGGCCGGAAGACCAATCAGTTTAGGGCCAAAGACAGAAGTATTTAAGATTCGCGGCGCTGACTCATTAAGGCGATAGTGCACCTGAGGATTATCGCCATCGTCGAAGACTGCATTGTAGCGAGCTTCAGCTTCGCCAGAGGTTACTGGAGTTACTAGGCGCTCAAGTGACAACTCTTCAATGCGGTCTCTGGTAACTGATGATGTTTTGGCGGTAAAGAGTCCTACTTCTGTCGTGTCGAACATAGCCGAGGCCAGCAATAACTCAACCACGCCGTCAGACTTGTCGGCTTCGGTCTTCACCACACGTTCACCAATGACATATAATGGCACCGCATCGGAAACATCCGATTCGGGGTACTTATAATAAGCTAACAAAGACTCCATGTTTACGTCTGAATTGTCAGTTCCCATCGACCGATCGCGTAGTAATTTACTAGGGCGCCACCAAACTGTGGCTTCTATTAGCCGTAATTCTGCCAGGTCGGTAGCTTCAAAATGTTTGGTACCGAGTTCGCGACCGCGTCCCTCCCATCGTGATTTTGATTTAAATTCTTTGGTTGTTTTTGGCAGCGCATCAGCAAAGCTGGCAACGGCTTCAAAGGTTGTGGTGGCTTCCGCTTCACGCTTAGCCTGCTCTGCCTCGATGGTAAGCTGATAATTTTGTTCGGCTTGCACGTTGGTAGCTGCGGCTACTTTGTCAGCTAACTGGTCTTCGTGCCACTCTTGGGCGTACTGACTAGAGATGTTCCCCAGTTTGCGCATCTGTTCGGCCGTAGCCCGGATATCACTAACTGCCTCCTCGTGGAGGAGTGGAAACTGTTCAAAGCTATCATTAGACTTTGTCATACTACATATATTAGCATAACCATGATGAAATGTCAAGGCATTTATCAGGGGTAGGGCCTACAATCTCTTGAGACTATAACTCAGTATCAATATCACTAGCACCTAAACAATGCCAACTGTCTATAACTTTACCCTGCGGCGTTTTAATAGCCGACATAACCGTGTTTATACCTAGACTTTCTAACTGACGATACCCGGCAGTATAGACCGCACCAAGTCCCGTCCATGGCAGGTATTTTTTTGTCTCCTGAGCAGCATCCTTCCGGCTAACCCCAAAAGTCTGATAAATTTCGTCAACACATTCTTCCAGAGAAGCGCCTTCTAACATAAGTACATCAGCTGCGTATCTGGCCGCCCTAAGTTTAAATTCATATTTTCTATCAGCAATAACCCACTCCGATAGATTATCGGGCATTATTTCGTCATCCAAACCGAAAATAGACGCTAATTCGTCTTTAAATTCAACATTACTAGCCACCTTAATCGTTTGAGCTTCAGAGAAAACTGTCACAGCCTCAAAATAGGCTCGCTGCGCCATATTATCGTTATACCTAGCTGCACCATCTGAAGAATTCAATGTATCAAGGTGAACTAAATGAGTAGCATTATGAGGTAAGTCAAATGACAACTGCGTTGCGCGGTCATAAGTAACCGGAGTCGCATAGTCCAGTGTTTCAGCTGTTGGCGACCAGTATACATGGTAATTTTGGGTATCCTTAGTGAGGTATGTATTTACTTTAGGCTCTGTGGTTACACCAATTACTTTACGCCACATAAGGCTCATTAACTGACGCGTTTCATCGAGCGCTACTTTACGACGAAGCACTTCAGGTACTGCAGGATGTTGCATCTGATACCCCCAGCGCGAGACTTCTTCAAGTATTACTTGACTAGAATCTTTCCAGAGGTTGGGTAAGCCATAAGCGATAGCAATATCTGTAGGCTCAACGAATCGTTGCCAGATGCTCGATTTAATCTTTAGCTCTTCACACACCGCAGTGTGTGCCAATAAACGCGCAATCACCTCGTTACGTATATTTACAGGAAGAAGACCGCTAGCTGGTCCTGATTCAACTTGGCTTAATAATTTATTATTAAATGAGAGTGCCTCATCTAATAACGAAGGATTATTATGTGGCACTGGCGGTACTGTCGATTCAGATATTTCAGTTAAGGTCACATCCATCATGTAGTTGACCTGCTTAAGCGATTTTTCACTTAGGTTGGGAATTGCGTACCGCCCCAAAACACTTCCTAAAGTGTTAAGTTGATAGGTTTCTGCCGGTGCAGTCACAATTCTACTCATGTTCTGAAATTAATTCGCTGTAGGTCTTTTCGATTTCGGTATATACGTCATGTATGTGAATGCTGTCATACAGCTGAGAGGAAGCAAATATTCGTGTTTCTTGACGTAAATTTACTCCTAGAATCTTTATTGTGTGATGAATAATATCTCGCACAACATCTTCCGTAAATTGCGGATTCTTAAGAACCCGAACCACTAGTTCGTGTTCATCTGGACGTTTTAATAACTCATATACCAAATGACAGCTCTTGCTGAGAACATCATAGATTTTTTCATACGTGACAGCTTCATCTGTTTTGTCGATTCTAATGGTAGCTAAACCTCGCTGAGTATGCGTGCCGGAATTCGTTATATCAAGTATTTTAGTAATTTCCTTAAGGTTGAATCCTGCCGATTTAAGCTGAGGTACGACTGCAAATTTTGTAAAGGTTTCCGTACATGGGCAGCCCGTCATATTAAAAGCTGCTAGTCCTATTTGTACTTTACTAATGTGGTTCTTTTCAGCCTGTGCATATGCAAACATTGTCATTCTGTCGTAAGACTGTTTGTGACTTTTAATGGTGCTGCGTTTGTGAATGTACGTCCCTTCTACATTCACAAACGCTGATTCACTATCTTGCAAGACGAGTATTTTTTCTGCAAGAGCGACCGCGAACATATCAAGAGAGTCGTGTTCGGTTTCAAGTAAACTAAAAAGCGCTTCCTCACAACGTGACATATGAATACCACGATGACCCGTTAAACCAACTTGCATTGTAATATTAGCGAGTACAGTAACCCATTCGTTTGTCTCATATAGTGATCTGAGTTTTATGTAGGCAAACTGTTCTTTAATTCCAGCACGATCAATTGAATAAGGCTGAAGAGGAATCGATGCTGGTACGTCAGTAAGTCCGTCTAGAAAATTATCATAATTTGGGCTTGCAAAATCGTTCTCGGTTAATGAGTAATTTACTGGATCTTTATATTGTTTAGGCATGCGTATCCTTCCTTTTATAGTTTATTGACAATATCTAATACTTTAAAACGATACTTAAATGGTACGAATGGTAGTAGCGGTATATAAAATTTGTCGTTTCCAACTATTATCACCGATTTTCGAGAATGGAGTTTTGCAAGCAGTATAGTAGCAACCTGCTCTGCTGAATAAAAACTCTTCAATTCTTTTACACCCTCTTTGTATAGCTGCATACCAGCCTTACTAAAAAATGCCGTATCGGTTATGCCAGGCCGCACGATGGTAAATGTAACGTCTTTGTTCATATACTCATGCCGTAGGGATTCTGTCAGCCCCTCTATAGCAAATTTAGTAGCCGCGTACACGCTCAATTCAGGAAAGCCCATTTTACCAGCTAAAGAAGTTGTATTAACAAAATGTATAGGGCGCTGCTTATCCCGCAGTTTAAGGCATGCCTGAATAACTGTAATTGTACCTCGCAAATTAGTTGCTATCACTGTATCTATTTCGTTATCTGAATAATCAACAAAGTTGCGACTATAGCCTATGCCCGCATTATTAATTACGAGGTAAATCTGACTACATGAGAATATCTCTTTAATTTTAACTTGCGTTTCCTCGGTCTTTGAAATATCACATACCACAGGTATTAACAGATTTCTGTATACTTTAGGTAGACTATTCTTAGCTAGCTCAAGATTACGCTTACTACGTGCCAGTGCATAGACCGTGACGCCTTGAGCGCACAACTGTTGCGTAAGTGCTCTACCAATACCAGAGCTAGCACCGGTAACAATTGCAGTCTGATAGTTATTCATTACAGGATTTCCTTCATACGCACTCTATAAAGCCACCTGTCCATACTATCAAACGCTGTACGCGCATGAAGTAACCGATAGTTATTTACGAATAAAGCATCGCCCGGCTGAAGATGGTATTCAATAGGTTCTAACTCGTCTAAGACAAGATTGAGCCGATTGAGAGCTACATACTTAGAATTATCAATTTTGATTCCTGGAATTGCCAAAGCTGCATCAATTGTATCTTTTCGGTATCGTATGCTCGTAGCATTATTAGTTAAGATAGGTTCCCATATTATTTCTGTGTCACTATCCTGAACTGATTCCGTAAAAACACTTGGAACTTTAAAGGGATATGAAGTGGACAGTTTGTCGGTGATATCATGACCATAAATTTTGACTAAACTATCAACAACTTTTGCTAGTGGCAGTAGACGATTCGTGCCTTTACCTATGATATCAGCCTGTCTACAAAACAATCCAAAATATGCTTCTGGTTCAGGAAAGTACTGTGTATCTGTATGGTATGCAGCCTCACCTAATGATTGCGAAAATGTTGGGGTTATTTTGAGATCTGGCACGTACTTTATGGGCCAGCTGATCTGCTCAAGCTGGCGGTCTGTTTTTGTAGGCTCACCAAAAGTAGAGCTTAAAGTAATTGATATAAGTTGTGCGGTTTGATCAGGCACTAGTTCTACACAGGTATTATGAAGTACGACTGCTCCGAGCCCATTTTTTACCTGATACTTAGCATCTTTAAGCAATTCTATTGACGATGGCGAAACAGTCGATAAGATATTTATCAAACCAATTTGGCCCAAACTCGCAAAAGTTTTGTTTGCTGTTCCATATTTGTTGACTGTTGATGTAAGTGAGTCAGTAATTCTGGTATAGTCTAACGAGGAAGCCAGGTCATACTCAAAGAGTTTGGCAGGAGTATGTAAATTCATTTCAGTTTCCGACATAGTCATCCTAATTGATTAATATATAACATACTATTGTTAATTACGCAACTATAATCTTCAATATGAAATACTACATTAAGATAGCACTACAGCATTATGCAATGGGTTTAATTATACCTATTGCAATCATATGGAAGCTTCAAAATGGCTTAACACTTCCTCAGGCAGTTTTTACTGAAGCAATCGTTCTGTTAGTAACAGCTATTGTCGACCTGCCCGCGGGCCTCATTGCGAATGTAATTAACAACAAGCGTTCGTTAGTGCTCGGTGCCTTACTCCATTTGCTCGGGATGATATTGCTAGCAGCTGGTAGTTCATTTTCTGTATTCTTTATCGCGGCCATCTTCACAGGTGCTGCTTGGGCATTTGTGTCAGGAGCCGACGAAGCCTACATCCACGACGATTACATTGAAAACTCAGACGAATATAAAAAAGTGTTTTCGAGTTCCGTTATCATTGATGAATTATTTACTATCATAGGCATGGTATCAGCCAGTTTACTGATATACCTAGGACTTAACCTACGTATCCTCTTTATAATTGCAAGTGGGCTTTTATTCGTACACTTCCTGTATGCGGCAATCTTCCTTCCAAGTAGCAAACTACTTTTGGCTACGCGCGTTACTAAGGCAACCCGTTTAGTCACCTTAGGGTTTTTACGGAATAAAGTAGACCTGCCAATAATCTTTGTAATGTTAGCATTTGCTGTAGTTTACGAAGGCCTGAGACCTCTATGGCAGCCACACATGCAAAGTATTGGAATAGATATTGCCAGCTTTGGGTTGATATTTGCTGGGTTAAAACTTGCCTCTCTGGCTGGATCAATTATGGCTCGGTATCGTTCATTTCATAAGCGCGATATTGCAATTACGTTTTTAATAATGCTGGTATCGTTTATATCATTTGGCACTTCAATAACCGTAGTTAGCCTAATTGCCCTGTGTATGTATCTTTTTAGCGAAAACTATTTCAGAATTTATATGTCAACCGTCTTAAATGAGATGATTACCAGTAACCGGGCTGCGGTTCTTTCGCTAGGAAGTGTTATTAGAAATGGAGCTGGAGCACTAATTATCGTGTTTGCTGGATTTATTTCTTCAAGCTCGATAGCCTTAGCGTTTTTTGTCGTAGCCATTATAAAATTACCCGCTATGTTTTACGTACTGCGGGCGCACTTACGCCAGCGGGATTAAACAGTAACTTAAATTATCTTAACTTGTTCTATGCTGAAGTTAAGCTGCATAGGTTGCATCCATTCGATGTTCAATGGAGTATAGTTGATCACAATGAATAACATCGCGTATATAGACGGCCAAAATCTTCACCTTGGAACCAAAGGGCTTACAGAGGGTGCTTGGCATATAGACCTCGCGAAATTCGTGTATACCTAAGGGAAAAATATGCTGTTCAAAAGGCCTACTACTATCTTGGATACGTTCAAGAAGGGCAAAAGATTGAACAGTTATACGAAAGAATACAAAATGCCGGTTTCATTCTCGTATTTAGGCAACACAACTCTGCTATGGTTGGCACTAAAAAGGGGAACGTTGATTCCGATATTATTTTCAGTGCGATGAGAAGACTTTACAAGCAAGAGGAGTTCGACAAAATAGTCCTTGTTTCAGGCGATGGTGACTACAAGATGCTTGTTGATTTTTTAATTGAAGAAGATCGTTTCGAGAAGATTCTGTTTCCAAACAGAAAGTATCGGTCATCGCTCTATAAGAAAATTGGAGCTCCTAATTTTGCGTACCTTGACGACCAAGATGTTAAGAAAAAGATTCAATGGATTGATTCAAAAACTGACTAAAATAAGAAAAGAGCTCCTTAGGTAATTAACCGTTCGGAACTCTTTTCGTCTTGATAACTATAATATAGCATGCTTTTATAATTATTGCAATACTTGGTGATCCCAAGGAGAGTCGAACTCCTCTTGCCGGGATGAAAACCCGGTGTCCTAACCGATAGACGATGGGACCAAAGCGCAGGAATGAAATTTTGTGTTTACATAAAATTTCATTCCGAGCATTTGGTCCGCTATGCGAAGCATATGGGACCAAAAACTTTCAAACGTTTGGGTAGCCTTTCGGCTCGAAAAATTATACCACAACAGATAAGAAATGGAAATCCCTCTGCCACTAAAGTCAGAGGGATTTCCGAGTATTGCTACCCGAGAGCGGTCAGTCACGAGCCCAAGGTTACTGAGTGCTACTGTAGCACATGAACCCTAGAGGCTCAAGCGGCGGCGCAGGTTGAGGTAGTAACCTACAGCTGCGACAGCACTGACACCGGCAAACATTGCAGCGGTGCTTCCGGCACCCGTGTTAACAAGAGCGACCGGAGCGGTTGGAGGGGTGACCACTGGTGGCTGAGTGGTGAAAGCAACTTGCTTCTCACACTGCAGACCAGTAGCAGTCACGGTCTTACCATCAAGTGTAAACGTAATTGTTACACCAACAACGTAGGTACCGTCGGCAGCGTACTGGTGGCTTTGGCCAACAACAGCGTTGCTATCGGTAATGGCAGCGGTGCTGACATTAGTTTTGTTAATGTCCCAGTTAATGACAGCGCTGACAAACTTGGCGTCGTTAGCGGTAAAGTCAAACTTGGTAACATTGATGGTACGGTTGTCGCCAGCGGCGATCTCGAAGTTGTTACAGGTAGGAGCATTTACAATCTTCACGGTCGAACAGACGGTAGCGACGGTAGCGGTATCGCTAGTAGTCGGTAAGCTGGTAGCCGTAATGGTACCAGTGTTGGTTAAGGTTTCCTTAGTACAAGGCGTACCACTGTCGGCAGTGCCAACAACAGCTTCGTACGTAAAGCTCAGGCTGCTACCAGCGGCCAAGCTAGTTACGGGGTAACCAGTACCGAAGAATGGAGCGCTGTTAATTTCGGTGGCACCCATGTGTAAGGTGTGAGCTACATAAGTAACGTGGGCTGGCAGGACGTCTTTGACGGTCAAGTTCTCGACAGCAGTTTTACCGGTGCTGGCAACGTTGATCTGGTAGACAACGTGGGTTCCAGGTGCCAGGTTAGCAATTGAATCTTTAAAGTCGGTGCTGCCCTTAATGGCGACGCTCTTGACGATGGTGTAGTTAGGAGTTGCAGGAGGAGTAACGGGTGTAGCTGTAACTGGGTTAGCACAGCTTTCGATAACGGCGAATTGGAAGACACCGTCTTTTAGGACAACGTAGGCAGGAATGCTAGCGCTTCGGAAAGAAACACGAGGTGAGCGGGTGTAGAAAGTTGTACCGTTGTAGGTAACTTGGGTGCTGTTACCAATAGCTTGGCGACCAGCGGTTAAGGCGTTCTTAGCAACAACTTTGTTGCCAACCAAGACATCACCGTTAGCGGTAACGCTACCAGCAACTGCTGTAGCATTCATAGCCTTTACTTCAGCGGCACTAATACCGAACTTGCTGTAAATATCGTGGATACTTTTGGCAGTGTTATGGCTTGTACCGTTAGTGTACTTGCTAATAAGACTGTCAGTGCTCTGCGCACCACAGTAGATAACAGCGTTGTCATCACAGTCGGTCGGACCGCTTAAACTAAGTGCACTAGCGTTGCCGAGGGCAAAGGCACCAGTACCAATAACTAAAGCGGCAAGAATACCAGCTTTTAGACTCTTTTTCATGCTCGATAGATAACTCATATCAGGCCTCCAATTAAATTTCGTAACTCACTCCCACACACGATTGCTCGCGATGATTTATTTATAATAGCACAAGCTGTATTATTTGTCAATATAATAGCCCCCTATGCATTCTGGGGGCTATTATAGTTGTTTACTGTTCCCTGTACTGTTAACTATTCAACAGAGGTAGAACTGTTTAGGCTTCGAGGCGGCGACCGAGGAACCAGCGGTAAGCGGTGGCGGCTAAGACGGTAGTGGCGCCGAATAGAGCCATCACGCTACCGGCACCGGTGTTAACCAAAGCGGTTGGCTTAGCAACGACTGGCGTAGCGGGTGTTTCAGTTGTGGTAGTGGTAACGACTGGTGGCTTCTTGGTTGTAAAGACAACCTGTTGCTGACAGTTCTCGGTGCTGGCAGCGAGGTCAGCGTTATCAGCGGTGCTGAAGTGAACCGTAGCGGTAATCAGGTAGGTACCATCGGCACTGTACTGGTGGGTCTGACCGACTACCTTAGTTGCGTCGGTGATAGCTGCGGTGCTGTCATTAGTTTTACCAGCATCCCAGTTTATGACAGTGTTCTTGTAGGTCGCGTTAGTAGCGGTGTACTTGAAGGCGCTAACTTTGACGGTGCGGTCATCGGCAGTTTCGATTTTGAACAGATCGCAAGTTGCAGTGACTGGCAGTGTTGGTGGCGCAACTTCAACTTGGACAGTGAGGATGACATAAACACGTTGTTCCCAACAACCCCAGACATCGCCAGGAGTAGCTTGGCTTTGAATTGGAGCACCGGTAGTAACAATTGAATCGTCTAAAGCTGAGGCAGTGTTAGTGCCATCGCTGAACTGACTGGCAGAACCAGCAACGTAGTGCAGCTTAACTTTTTGGCCATTACAGTTAATGGTAGCGCTGTCGTTGACGGTTGCGGCATTGCTGGCGCTTAGGGTAGCACTTGGTGTGAAGCTAGTTGCTTCATCGGTAGGCAGCGTAACTTTGACTTTGGCGCCGTGGATAACGCTTGGGCCGGCACCATTGTTGTTGCCGTCTTTACTGGCACCATTGTGTACGTAGACGCGAAGTTGCAAGAACTGCTTGTCGGTACAAGTGGTAGCGATGGGGTCGGTGTATGGAGTGCTGCCATCGTGTAGGTTGCCGTTGGCTGGAACACGAGCTCGTAAGAAGTCGCTTTCGTCACCGTAGCTTGGCACGCCGGTAAAGACGTTGAAGGCTGGCACTGGTGAGGCGTTGGTCTGCGCGCCGTCGTATGGGATGGCGCCAACGACAGCTGTTGATAGTAAGAGACCAGCGACTAAACCGCTAACGGCTAAAGATGCTTTCTTGAAAAATGTCGATGCTTTCATGGGTATTTCCTCTTTTCCTTAATCGTTAGCAGGGCTTATATTCACTTGGTGTACAGCTCGGGGTTGGCTCAGCGCCCTTAGACCCAGAAGTTGGGCTTGGGCTCGGCTGAGCGGTGGGTGGGTGGGTAGCCGGTGGCTGAGTGGCGGGCGGTTGGGTGGCTGG
Source organism: Patescibacteria group bacterium (assembly GCA_030271625.1). GTDB lineage: Bacteria > Patescibacteriota > Saccharimonadia > Saccharimonadales > UBA4665 > UBA4729. The sequence goes on along the minus strand of JARXKN010000001.1, from coordinate 367,447 downwards.
TGGCTGAGTGGCTTCATGGGTTGGAGCCGGTGTTGGTGCGGTGCCGCCAGGGCCAGCTGTTGGTCGTGGACCAGTGCCACCACCAGGCGTGTTGTCGGTGCCACCAGGTGAGGCTTCTGGGTTCGAACCACTACCTGGTGTGTTGCCACCGGCTGGGCCAGTGTTTTTCTCTGGGGTGTTACCAACGCTGGTGCCGGTTTTGCCAGAGGTACCATTTGTACCGCCAGTTACGCCGCCATTGCTAGTGCTGTTACTGCCGCCAGCCTGAACTTGGCCGGTCTTGGTGTTTGGCTTAACAGTAATAGTTTGGTTACCACCAATCTTAATATTTACTGGAGTAGCGTTGCTGTTCTTAGAAATATCGAACATCAGTGGTCCGGTGGTGAGCTTAATGATAAGCTTACCGTCAATTGTAACGCCAATACTGCTGGCTAATTCTTCGAGGCTATCGCGGCGGCTAGCGTCGGCACCGTCGTCAAAGTTCGGGTTAATCTGGAAGACTTCCAAAACACCAGGTGTTGAAGCTGGGATAATACCGGTCTTAACTACTTTACCGTTGGTGCGCTCAAAGTCAGCTTCGCTGGTCAGGTTTCGGGCAACGCGGAACTTATTGTTCTTAGAGATTAAGCTAGGAGCTAAGCCGTCACAGACTTCAGCTACATCGGCTTTAATGCTGTCTGGATTTTTCTCGTACTTGGCAATCAAGTTCTGAGCGTTGTTGACGATGTTACTGGCTGCTAAATCAGCAGGGGTAACAGCCGAACGGGTGTCGAAGACAAAGGCTTTAACGTAGGCTAAAGCGCGGTAATCGTTAGCAACCGTCGTTTTGAGAGTTTTGCTGGTAGTATCAGTGTCGTAGACGGCCTTTTTACCATCTTTTTCAGCGTAGAGATTAGGGAAGATAGCGGTTGGAGCACCAAAGTGCGTATCGGCGTAGTTCTTGCTGAAATCGATATCGCCACAAGTGTTGGCAACTGATACGGTAGCTGCGGCCGCTTCGTTATTGCTAGTGCTGTTGTGCTTGGCGGTGTTGCCGCTGCTACAGCCGGCCGCTAGGAGCGCGGTTAGGCCCATTTCTGCTACTCGAATGACTGTGCGACTTTGCGCTTCTCGGATCTGTTGTAAAACCTCTGACATATGATCTCCTTCCAGTCTCTCTAAACTGTTCTCAATTATGTTGAAATGATAGCACTATAGGTTAACAAAAACAATACTATTCTATTTTTTGTCTTTTTATACAAATATATCATCTTAAATGCTTATGCTTTCTTGCTTTGTAACTGAAGTTTAAAACTGTCGACCCAGCGCGGATCGGCGGTCGAAAGCTCAATTTGAGCCGCCTTTACGGACTGCAAGGCGGCTCGGATGGCCTCAGTTTGGGCTACCGCATCGGCCGCATACTGATCGCGTTGTTCGCGGCCAGCGGCGCCCTTTGGAACGTAGATTACACCCTGCTCAGTAGCAAAGCGATCACGCGCGGCTGGCAACGCAAAGTCGCCTGGGTTAGTAACGGTAACACTGATGATGTCGTTCTTGCGAGCCTTCAAGGCGGCCAGCGCCGGTTGCCAGCCGTACTGTGGGTCTTGCGGAGCAGCGTCGCGGAAATCGGAGACAACCGCTACCACGCTGTGGCTTAAGCGCTGACCGGCGTACTCTAAAACATCGACTAAGCGAGGGCGCTGGATGGCGGTATCTGGGCCAGCGGTCAGTAACGTCTCCAATTGATGGTTGGTCGAAATGCCGTCAGCGTACTGGCGCGCCTGGCCAACAACGTGGCGCTGGCCACGGCCAGGACGGCCAAAGCGCAGTGTCCGGTCATCATTAATAGCTAGGCTAGAAGCCGGTAAGCCATTGCGCGATGCCAGCTGGACCAGGCCAATACAAGCACCGAGCGCTAAATTCTGTTCCGAAAAGTAATCCTGCACACCGGCCATGCTTTGGAAGCGCGATTGCAAAACATCGGTCACCACGAAAAAGTTTGGTTTGATGTCGCGGTTAAATTCTTGCACTTGCAACTTTCCGAGCGGCTGGCGAGCAGTCGCTTTCCAATCAATATGGCGCGGATTGTCGCCAATGGCGTAGTCGCGCACAGCCCGCGGGTCAGTACCTTCACCGCGCGCCCGCATTGAAATGTCACCTTGCACGTGGCCGGACATAATCGTGCCATGGATTGGCAGTCGGCCTTTCAGGTAGTCGGAGACGGTTCCCACATTAGTGGGATCGAAGGTTGGTTGGATACTTGGTGCAGTTTCCATGGTTAGCCTTACTTACTAGTTCACACTACTGCTGGCAGACGCGAACGCCTGGCCAATTACGTAGCTGTGGGTGTAGTCTTTGCCAATGGCTTCGTCAGTAATGGCCACCCGGTGTGGCAGCACATACTGAGCGGCAAACAAAACATCTTCGGTAGTGACGTTCGCCGCTCCCTTACCGCGCGCCAAGGCGTGGTAGCGAGCTAAATCAGCCATCCGCAATTTGGCGCGACCATCTAGGATTGAGTAGTCTTTATCGACTGCTGGGTGATTAGCGTAATTTTCTTTAACGAGCATGATCTTACTTGCCATTTCACGAGAGATTTCGACGGTCTTAATGGCCCGGCGTAAACTTTGGACCGCAAATAGTTCTACGACTGGCTGAGCCTCGTAATTGCTGTGTAAGTAACGGTCAAGAATTTTGTCTTCGGCAAAGACGTCTTGCACCGTTTGCATCGACAAGGCAAAACGGTCGAGTTCGGCTCGGGGCAATTCGTTAGTGCCGGGCTCTTCTAAGGGGTTCTGGGTCGCAATGACGGTGAGCGGACTTAAAGCTTTGTGGGTAATCGTACCGACGGTAGCTTGGCCTTCGCCCATAACTTCTAGGAAAGCAGCTTGAGTTTTTTCGGTGTTACGGTTGAGCTCATCGGCTAACAAAACGTTGGCCACTAAAGCTGGGCCTGGCTGGAACACCATGGCACCATCACGCCAGTACTCATAACCAACGATATCACCGGGCTGCTTGTCTGGAGCACCTTGAATACGTTGGAAACTACCGTTCATGGCCGTCGCCAGGGAGCGGGCGATTAAGGTTTTACCAGTGCCTGGCTGACCTTCCAGTAAGACAGAGCCGACGGCTGCCGCGCCCACGAGGGCCCGGGTGTCCATGTCACTCAGTTCGACGGAACGGGTAAGTTCGGCAGTTAAAGCCTCGATGGTCTGGTAGGCCTCGACGCGTTGATGTTGTAATTCAGCATTCGATAAGTTCATCATATTCTCCTTAAACTCGTTATTTCTTCCGTAGGGTTCGCTCTATAAATTGACCGCCGCCGAGCGCTAAAGCCAGGACGCCTAAGGCACCAGGGATTGGCCAGTCGTGGTGTTCGTGACCAGTGCCGGCGGTCTTAATCTCGGCCTGCACTGCTGCCGTAACGGCTTGGCTGTCGGTTGCCAGCCGCAAATTGTCGCTGGCAGCCGCAAAGACGCCCGGCGTAACGCCGGCTTTTGATTGTTTGACGGTTTGCGGCAAGCGGTAGGTGCCGCTCGTTGTACCCGGCACCACCACCCGAACCGTTACGCCACTGCGGCGGAGTTTGGTAATTTCCTCACTAATGTCACTGGCCGACTCGTTAACGGTGCCATCCGAGATAACGACTAGCGTACCATCTCGTTTATGGGTTTTAGGATCCTCAGTCAACAAGGCTGCTGCCTGTTCCATAGCTGGTACTAGCTGGGCACCGTTTGGACTAACCACAGGTTTTTGTAGCTTAGGTGCCAGCGCCCGCCAGTTTTGAGCCGGCTTACTAATAACGGTGGCCGGGCTTTTGGCATCGATTGCCGGTTCGATAAAGCCGAGTTTACCCTTAAAGTCCGCCTGCTCAATAGCCTTGACGGCGGCGTCGTAGCGAGACAGCTTAGCCTGACCAAGATCATGGGTAAAAATCATGCTACTAGAAGCATCGGCCACTACCATGGCTTCGGCACCGGCATCGGCATAACTGGATTGGTAGCCGGGCTGGGCGATATACTGTACGGCTACTAATCCTAAGCCAGCAGCAATCTTTTTAACCGGCGCAAACCGGTATTTGTTATTCTTAGCCTCGTAGCCAATCAGGCTGGCCCGAATCTGATCGCCATTGCCACGGGCATCGTAAGCGCCGCGCTCGTTGGTGGCGGTATGATACTGCTTGGTAAGAAAGCCGACACCGGCTACAGCTGCAACGGCCAGACCCGTAGCGATCGGGTTATGTACGTCGGTGGGGACGTGTTGGACTGCTTCGATAATAGTTTCGTACGTCTGGGCCATAGCGTCTCTTTTCTAATCACGATAATATCATGATTATACTTTTAAGTCAATTATATGACAGAGTTGGTTATTTTACAGACGCAGGTACTTTTGGGGTTTCGGCGGGCGCCGTAACAGGTACGGTTGCCACTGGTGGAGCAGCACTAGCATCGGCCGCCCAGCTCTTACTAAAGATAAAGCCAAAGGTACTGCCCTTGCCTTCTTCACTCTCGAATAACAGTGAGCCGCCTTGAGCTACGATTACCTTCTTGGCCATGTACAAACCAAGACCGGTACCGTCGGGTCGAGCCTGGCGGGCATTGCCAGCCCGGTAGAACTTGGTAAACAGGTGTTGCTGCTCGGCCTTTGGTACGCCAATACCATTGTCTTCAACGCGCAGCTCCACCGAACCTGGGTTATCTACTAAGCGGACGACAATATGCCCGCCGGCCGGGGTGTAGTAAATGGCGTTGTCAATAAAGTTCATGATAATCTGACGGGTCTTGGTCTCGTCGAGCATCATGCTTGGGAAGTTGTCTGGTTGGTCGTATTGCAAGGTCAAGCTCCGAGCCGCCGCTGTTTCCTGCAACTGGCGCAGTTCTTGCTGGACTATCTGGTCTAACTGCACTGGTGCTCGCTCAATAATAAATTTGCCGGTCTTCAGCCGCGACACGTTTAGCAAGTCAGCAATTAAGTAGACCATCCGCTGCGAGCTAAAGAAGGCCTGCCCTAGCATGTCACGTTGGGTGGCGGTAATCTTACCGGCGTCTTCTTCGAGCACCATCGAGATATAGCCCTTGACACTGGTCAGTGGTGTTCGCAACTGGTGACTGGCCATACTAATAAAGTCGTCCTTGGTCTCGTCCATTTGCTTCAGCTTCTCGTTGCTGCGACGCAGCTTACGGGTAGCGTCGTTGACCTTTTCTTGGAGGGTGATGTTGAAGTTCTGAATCTCTTCGAATCTAACGGCATTTTGGATAGCTATAATCAGCTCCTTGGAAACCGTATTAAGCACATTACTATCAATGTTCGTGTAAGGGTTACCGCTCCGCTTCGGCCCTAACAATATGTAGCCAATTCCTTCATCGGTACGATGCACATTGGCAGCCATGCGAACAATAACGGCCACACCATTTCGTTGCATGAGTTCTTTTAAACTGCCATATTTTGGTTCGAGGTAGTCGGCAATAATCACTGTGTCATGAACATGCGGTGTCAGTTTTCTAACGGCTGCAATATCGGCTTCACTAAACTTCAATTGTGTTGTACCAACCAAACGCCGTGAACTCGTTTCGGTCTCGCGGAGGCCAACCATACAGAAAGCCGATTTCAAGCTTTCAGCTAGCACGTGGGAGCTTTGCTTAAGAAGATGGTTAAGGTCAACGGTCGATACTAAAACCTTATTAAGATTGTCGAACAGTTCCTGTGGCTCATACGCATCTCGATAGAAAACTTTGTTCGTTAGCTTGTCGAACTGTCGTCTGAACTGTCCAAAAGTTAAGGCTAAAAAGCTAGTCGCAATCGATAAAAAGGCTTGGGCCGACAATGTAAAATGCAGATCAAAGATTCTATTGGCAGTACCAAATACGAGGACGCCATAGGCCACTGACAAGAGAAGTATGGAAGATGCGTAGCCCAAAGTTCGAGCTACTACCAGCCGAACATCAAATAATTTGTGACGGGCAATCGCGTAGGCCACTGCCGACACAAAAATTACCGTAAACACTGGGCCCAGGGCGATATATCCATAGTTACCAAAGCCAGGTAGTAATAAATTAAAGTAGACTCCCAATAAACATGAAGCACTGTAACCAATCAAGAATATCTTAGCCTGTTGCCGGTCCAAGCTATACTTGCTTTTATTAGCCTTCAGGAAAGTAAGGACGATAGTTGCGATAAAACAACTCAGTAAAAGAGCTGAGTATAGCAAATAGTCTCTCGGGTTTAGAATAACTTGCTTACCGTAATCTTTCAGAACAATGTGATCGGTAATAAAATGCTTATCGCTCAACAGAACAATCGAAAGTGCACTGGCCAAAACAAATAGGATGCCGATGGTGTATTTACCTAAAGTTTTGTTGTACAGAAACCGCTGTGCAAATATAACTGAGCAGAACACTATCAATATCGGGGCAAAGTAGTAAAATTTAGCCCACAATAAGGCGCTTTCCGTATCACGCGTCTGTAAGAAGCCGGCAATACCGACAGCCCAGCCAGTAATACCGAGTGAAATGCCAAAAAACGCCAGATTCTCAACCTTGCGATTATCACGTGCCAGTACCACCAGACCAATAATCAAGCTCAGTAGGGCGGCTAGCACTAGCAGTATCAGTGGAAGCCATTTCATGTCCCCATTTTAGCACTTATACGCTTATGCTTTAAATTAGGCTGGAACTGAGAAAGATTCGTTATCGAGTGGCTTATCAATAACACCGACTGTATAGACATTATCCGTCGGTAAATACAGTGTTGTCGCTTTAACCGGAATACCGGCAGCCTCAATAATTTCCATGAACTCTTTAGGGCTGCGCATTTCTACATACGGCCAACTAACTACACCCATAGTAAAGTCTGCCACTGGACGATCATCACGCATTTGGCCAAATACCAACCGACCACCGGGGTGGAGCATATCGTATACCGAGCGCAAGAAGTGGACTGGGTCAACACCAAGATTATTGCCGGTGTACTCAAAAATTCCCATTAGATCAATCAGCATCGGGCGATCACCATTGCTGCCCAGCTCGTCACGTAGTTTTGCCATCTCAGCCGGTACGAAGATATTAACATCACTGCGTTGGCTCATAGCACCTTCAAAACCAATTTCGTCCGCCAAGTCGCGTGTCGCCTGAAGCGCTTTACTATCAAGGTCAACCAGTAACATCTGTGGCTGAATCCCAGCGTGCAGAGCGGCTTTCATGGCAGGCAGCGCTGTTCCACAAGCAATACTCATCCATTTTAGGGACTGCCCCTCGTCGCTGTCAGTAGCCAGCTTTTGCTCGTCGATAAACTGCTTCACAACATTAGCCATAATACTTCCACGACTGCGTATAGCTACGGCATCCGTACACAGCGTTAACCATTTGTGGGCCGTCTCGTCCATATCGACAATATTACCGCGGTTATCGGTAACCTCGGTTTTTGTCTGCGGATCAGATAAGTCGGCTAAAGCGTTCGCCGATGGTATTTTAGAACGCCAAGCATTGATAGCCGGACTCTTTAGGATTTTATTGAAGAAATTATCGCGGGAGACAGGATCGCCCCAGCCCTTCTTTTCTTGTTCAACGCCATTTTCATCAAAATAAACAGTTCCCTGTTTACGCTCCCAAAGGCCCTGCAGGCGTCGCTCTTGCGCCGCTAAGCTGACATCAGACTCTATCTGCTTAACCTCTGCCGCATCGATAAAGTTATATTCCTCAACGTAGGGGTCAGACACAATAGTTTCGATAATTTTTAAGGGTGCATGCGGCTCGGCAATTCCAAATTCCTGAGGCTGAATTACACGATTTTCCGTGACTTCACCGAGCCGGTAAAGCTCTGGACTGGATTCAAAATTTTCGGGGCTGACTGATACAGTCATAAATTTTTACTCTTAATTACAGATTTAAAAAAATATAGCGACATGAAGCAGCCAAAACTGTTTCATGTCGCTGGTGCTGCAAAGGATCAATCTTGTAAAAGATTAAGATTATGTTAACATATTATATTGTTAAATGCAAGCATTTTGAAGCTTTATCTTAACTGTTTAATCCAAGCCTGTATTTCACTGGCAATCCGGGTGTTATCAACATCTAGCATAACGTCGTGACCAACCTGTGCGGCGGTCATAAAATCAGCCTCTAAAAGCTGGGCCGTCCGCTTTTGGGCCTTGAGGTTAAAAAATGAATCAACTTCGGCAGCCACAACTAAAGTGGCGGCGGCCCTCGAGGTCAAAGTTTTGTCACGTAATAAATCGTAGAGAAAAAGATTAAAGGATTCACCTTGCATTTGTTGCAAATATTTATGGGCGCGTTCCCGACTTAGGATTGCGCTAAAAAACAAGCGGGGACTTATCCGACTGGTTATCCAAGGGCGCATATTTAATGTTAAAAACGACTTAAGTGATAAGACCGGGTGCTTAAGTATTAGTTTTATAAAGATTTTTCTAAAGATTGCTGCTGGTGGTATGGGCGCTATGAGGATAGTGGCTGGGTAGGTATCTTTGGCAGCAATATGCCGAATAATCGAACACCCTAAGGAATGCCCGACTAGAATTGGCTTAGTCTCGTACTCATTAATTATGGTCTCGACATCAGCAATGTAATTTTTTAGTCGCGCTTTATTGTATGACCCGGTCTTGTAACCATGACCGCGTAAATCAACGGCCACCGCATCGTAGCCCAGCCCATTAAAATACGCTAGCCAATCATCCCAGCACCACGCACCATGCCAGGCACCGTGTACAAAGAGAATAGTAGTTTTATGTGTTGGTGTTGTATCGATGCACCTATTTAAACATGCTCCCTACGGCAGACAAAATGATGACTATCGACTACAATACCGGTATGCCTGCTAAAATTGCGATTGTTGAAGATGATTTAACCATTCAACAGATGTATAAATACCGTTTAGAACTGGCTGGTTATATAGTTAAAACTGCCGATAACGGTCAAGCTGGACTAGAATTACTGCGGCATTTTGCGCCGGATTTGGTTTTGTTAGATATTCGAATGCCGATTATGTCTGGTGATGAGTTACTGCATAAATTACGGGCAGAGGACTGGGGAGCAGCGATGCGAGTTTTTATTTTAACCAATATCAGTAAATCAGAAGCCCCGGCCTCGTTACGCATATTGCAAGTTGATCGTTATGTAATAAAAGCCCACCATACACCGTCTCAAATTGTCGAGATGATTCAGGAGACGTTAGGCGATTGATACCGTGGCGCCGGTACCTGATGGTTCAGGCGGCTATCGGTGGGGGGTTGAAACTGGCTATAGACAACAGTATCTATCAGTTCTCCGCTTTCTAGGACATATTCTCGATCAGCATAAGCACGGGCGATATCCGGGTCATGGGTAACCATAACTACTGTTGCTTGCTCCTCGGTAACAATTTCGCGCAGGACCTGCAAGGCATCGGCTTTGCCTTTGGTTTCAATTGCACCCGTCGGCTCATCCAGCAAAATTAAGTCGGGTCGAGTTGCCAAGGCTCGCATCATGGAAACGCGCATTTGTTCGCCGCCAGATAAACCACCGGTCTGGGAGCTGAGTTTATCTAACATACGGAACCGAGCCGCTAGCTCAACAACCCGTTTATTGTCGACTTTGATGTGGTTAGCGTTGGCCGTCTGCTTCACGACATTGGCGACCGTGTGACCTCTATCTAACAACGCTGCCTGAAAACCAATGCCAATGTGGGCTTCTTTGATTTTTTTCAGTTGCTTGTCTTTTATATGATTAAGCGATTGGCCGAACAGTACCACATCACCAGCATCTGGCACTACCACGCCTTCTAGCATACCGAGTACGGTAGATTTACCGGAGCCACTGTGGCCGGTTAAGATAATAAATTCGCCTAAGTGTACGTCTAAGCTGACATTATTAACAGCCAAAGCCCCAGCGTAGGTTTTGCTGGCATTACGAACTTCGGCAATAACACTTTCATTTTGCAATACAGTGGACTGTTCGTGACGGCTAAAGATGCTCATGTTAGCTTCTCAAGCTTTCTTCGGGGCGAATTATTTTCTTTGGATTGATTAAGCTTTTAAAGGCACCGGCAATCGAACCGGCAATAGCAATTGCTGAACCAACGGCGAATTCCTTAAGGCCAACGGTCGCTTGAAAACCAGATTCTAAGGTGTTAACGACTACTGGTGTTGCAAACGCTGCTATCCCACCGCCAATAATCGAAGCTAGTACGCCGTCCTTAATAACGCGTGTAAACTCAGTTGCGCGGATCATAGCCTGACTATTGCCATTTACTAATTTAGCAGCCCACTCCCGACGGTCGCGGACAAGGCTTTCACGCATTCTTGAGCCAGCAACTGCCGATGCAAACACACCAGCGAACAGGGCGAGCACGCTCGTAATCGGCTTGACGTTAGATTCCCAAAACTTCTTACTATTATCTAAGTACTGATTTTTTGTAATTACTGCTACGTTAAAACGAGTAGGGTTCGCGGTGTCTACAATTTCTTGCACTACCGACGGTGCCGCATCAACAACAACAGAATGCACTGGCGCCTCAACTCCGCCACGCAAACAAGCAGCCATTGCTTCTTGCTCCATGACTACGCCAACTCGGTTGGTAGCAGATATACCCTCAAGTTGCTGGCGAACTACTGCACTCACGCCATTCAGGCGAATGGTCTCGCCGAGTTTCATGCCGGCGCTTTTATCAACAGCTACTGGCACGTTGTAACAGCCGTCTTTAACTCCCCAGCTAAGGGGTGAATTTAATGGCATCTGCACACCGATAGACAGATCAGACAGGTTTTGCTGACCTTTGGATAAGATGCCTAAGTCTTCATCCATAATGTTAGCTTTGATGCCTCTTTTAGCAGCAGTAGCTATGATGCTGTCAGCAATACTTCGCGGCACGTAGCTCTCCACCATCGGCATAGCGCCGGCGTAATTAACTACCATGGTTTCCCCAGGAGCAAAAGTTGCTAAAGCTTTCTCGATTGGACGTTGTGGACCATTACCAACTTCGCCACCAATGGCACCGGCAAAGACTGCTAATCCAGCGCCAATACAGGTCATGACGGGAATACGGCCAGCAAAAGTAGCTTCCAGCGTGCGCTTAGCAACCGAACGATTGGGATTTAAGCGATCTTCCGACATGTTACGAGATGACCACTGGTCAATAACTTGCAAACGAGTATCTTTTTGAGCACCTAACTTTAAGGCAGCAATGCCAGTTAACCCACCGATAAAGGCGGCGATGCCGACGCCTTCTAAAATGTTATCGATATTATTGATATCGCGCTGCAGTGTTTCAATGTAGGGCATCGGCTTATCAAACTTTAAGTGAGAGGCTTCGCCGCTACCAACGCCCCAGGCAGCAACAGCGCCACCGGCTAAAAATAAGCCAGCTACTGTTTTGCGAAGTCGAACTTCTCTGTTGTCTGAGCGCTCCAGTTGCGCTAAGGCTTGGTCGGCTAGGGCTGAGATTTCGAGATTATTTGCGCCCACAGCGGTAGCAGGATTATTAGACGAAGGCAACGGTGACGCTTCATTGCTCATTACAACATATTATAACAAGTCTTGAGGAAATCGTCAATACTATGGTTGATATTACAATGTTAATTTGCCGATGTATATGATAATTAACGCCGTTTAAGCATAAATACAATAGTCATTGCCAGAACGTTATAGATTACGTACGATATAAATATGCCAAAAATTGCGATTGTTGAAGACGACCAGGCTATTAGCCAAATGTACCGTTTTAAGTTCGAAGCCGAAAACTTCGATGTCGAGACTGCCGAGAACGGGCAGATTGGTCTGGAACTTGTCGAGACCATGAAGCCAGACATCATTCTCCTCGACCTGATGATGCCGATTATGACCGGTGATGTCATGCTCGAAAAACTGCGGGCCACACCTTGGGGCAAGACCGTTAAAGTTATTATTCTGACCAATATGGGTGAGCAAGAGATTCCCCAAAAGGTCCGAGACCTCGGTGTTTCGGCAGTTGTACTAAAAGCTGATATGACGCCGCGCCAGGTGGCTGACTTAGTCCGAACCCAGCTTAGTGCTTAAGCTTAGCCCTTAACCGTTGTATACTGCCCTATATGAAGATAGCTATTGCTGGTTTTGACACTGAAGGCCGCTCGTCCTACGAGTATTTTTTAGCACTTGGACATGAGCTGACTATCTTAGACCAGAATGAGGAATTGGTGGCTCCAACCGGCGCTGATACCGTATTAGGTGCTCATTATCTAGATGCCCTAGACCGATTTGACCTCATTGTTCGTACCGCCGGCTTACCGCCCCACGTCATTTTCGAACCTAACCCGCAGCTGGATCCAGCCAAAGTAACCACGCAGATTAATGAGTTCTTTAAAGCCTGTCCTACTAGCAACACCATTGGCGTAACCGGTACGAAAGGTAAAGGCACGACCAGCACCCTAATTACGCAGATGCTGCGAGCCGCTAGATTAGACGTACAGTTGGCGGGTAATATTGGCGTGCCGGCCCTCGATATCCTCCCTACTCTAACCCCAGAATCTTGGGTAGTATTAGAGCTGTCGAGTTTTCAGCTGATTGACTTAAAAGCCTCGCCTAACGTTGCCGTTTGCTTGATGGTAGTGCCCGAACACCTTAACTGGCACGCTGACATGGCCGAATACGTAGCCGCCAAGAGCCAACTATTTATGCACCAAACAGCTTCAGACTTGGCTATTTACTTTGCCGAAAACGAAACTTCAAGGGCTATAGCTAGTCATGGTGATGGCCAGAAGCTCTCTTATTACTCGCCGCCCGGTGCAGTAGTTATAGATGGTTCCATTACAATCGACGGACAGATTATTTGTAAGACAGACGAGTTAAAACTCCTCGGGGCTCATAACTGGCAGAACGCCTGCGCCGCTATTACTGCCGTCTGGCAAATTACACAAAATGTTGAAGCTTTACGCAGTGTACTGACCAGCTTTAGTGGGTTAGAGCACCGTTTGGAACTGGTCCGGACGTTTAATGACGTGCTGTATTACGATGACAGTTTTGGTACGACGCCAGAAACAGCCATCGTAGCTATGGAAGCATTCGAACAACCCAAAATTGTCATCCTTGGTGGTTCCGATAAGGGCGCTAGCTACGACGATTTAGCGGCGGCGGTAGCTGCTAATAATGTCCGCCAAGTGCTACTAATTGGGGACCAGGCCGCGGCCATTCAGACGTCACTAGAAGCAGTTGGCTACTCGCAGTTTATGCCGGGTGGCGCTACCATGCCGGCCATTGTGACAGCCGCGCGCGAACTGGCCCAGGCTGGGGATGTGGTGTTATTGTCGACCGGCTGCGCCAGCTTTGGGATGTTCCAGAATTACAAAGATCGTGGTGCTCAGTTTAAGACTGCTGTCCAAGCACTCGTATAAGCTGACTAATGACTGCTGGCTCCGGCTGCAATACCGTGGCTTTATCGCCAATTAAGGCCAGGATGTCCTGCTCTATCCAGTGGTAATGGGTGCAACCAAGCACAATTACGTCAGCACCGGCTGCCAAAGCTGGCTCGAGCTGTTGGGCAATCTGGGCCTTATTGAGCTGGCTATTTTCGATTAGGGCCGACCAATCGCTGCAATCTGGTTCGATAACCGTAATGCCATTGGCGTACTGCTGTTTCAGCGCCGCATAGCGCGGGCTGGTAAGCGTGGTGGGCGTAGCGCACACGGCAATGACTTTCGTACTTGTTAGTTGCACGGCCGGTTTAATCATTGGTTCCATAGCAATTAACGGCACGTCAAATCGTGCACGAAGCTCGTCTATCAAGGTGGTCGAGACCGTATTGCAGGCAACAACAATCGCCTCACAACCATCAGCAATAAAGGCTTCAAAGATTGGCAAAATTAAGGGCAGGATTTCGGCCGCGGTGCGACTGCCATACGGTACGTGTTCGGCGTCATTTTTAAAGATTACCCGATCCAACGGCAAGGCTTTTTCAATTGCTTGGGCTACCGATAAGCCGCCCACTCCTGAATCAAAGACACCTATCGTGCGTGGCTTAGGCATCAGCTTCAGCCGGATTGGTTTCGCGTTGGTCAACAACCAAGCGCGCGGCGCGGATAACATTATCAAACAAAGCGCAAACAGTTAACGGACCAACACCGCCTTTAACCGGTGTAATCGTCAGGTCGTCGCGGGTGAAGACATCGGGTGCCACATCGCCAACCGTTTTGCCATCTTCGCTAGCGACACCGGCGTCTACCACAACGGCTCCGGGTTTAATCATGTCGGCAAATAAAATCGCTGGGCTGCCAGTGGCAGTAATAATAATATCGGCGCCGTTTACAACTTTCGTCAGGTTCTTCGTGGAGCGATCGGCTACTTCCACATCGAGGTCGGAGGCGGCCAGCATGCGCTCCAGTGGCGCCCCAACCAATTTGCCACGACCAACTAACAAGATGTGCTTGCCGCGCAGCTCAACGTTATAGCCAGCTAACAGCCACAAAATAGCCATCGGTGTGGCCGGATCAAAACTAGCATTAACGCCGAGGGCATCAACATCTTTATTAGGAGCTACTAAATTAACTAGGTCATCGGTTTGCGTTGGGTCACTGAGAGGTAACTGAATAATAATCCCGTGGACGCCGTCATCAGCATTGAGGCGTTCGATTAATTCTGGCACCTCGGCTTGGTCTACTTTGTGAATTTCAACTTCAATTTGCAGACTTGCGCCATACTCAGTCTTTAAGCGCATATACAGATTAATAACTGGATTATCGACAGTAACGATAATCGCTAGCTTGGGTTGGATGTCGTGCGCCTGAATTAGCGCCCTCACCTGGTGGGCCTGTCGCTCCGCAATAAACTCAGCTAGTTCTTTACCGTTTAGTATTTTCATCAGTTTCTATTGTATCAGAGGATGGCAGCGGTAGATTTGATAACGTGCCCAAACCAGATGTCCGGGTTCAGTCCGGACGGGTCGAAGGTAAAGTGTTGATCCGTACCGGCATAGGATTTTACTGTTAGGTCCATATCGAACTTTGTTGGGTCATCGGGGCATGGCAGTAGGAAGATTCCCAGCTGACTCGGGAGTTCTCTAGCGCCTACCCCATGAGCCATTATATTGAGGCGTGGCGGCGCACAGTAGTCTTGGATAATCCATTTTTCCGGGCGTTCACTAGCTGCTTCCAGCTTCTGGCGCCAATCATCATCGGTCAATAATCCACCCAAGAAAACAGCCTTGGAGTTGCCGCCATCAATAATCTTTAGTACCAGCTGATCTTTACTGGCTAGATAACTTGGAAGATGCTCATCGCTGTAGGTTTCAGTTCGTAGCACTGTTGGGCTGGCTAGCCGCTGCAAATAATCCTTGAAACCGAATTGACGCATCCACCGCGGTTGCAGTATCCGGACTTCGCTTTTAGCGTCGAGTTCTTTAAGTGTCTCGGTTGCCGGCCAGGCCATCTTCTTGGTAATGGCCCGATAGCAAACACCATCGACGACCACACCATTATCGGTATACTCTCCCTGTTCAGCAGCCGTAATATGCGCCACTTTGCTATAAGCTTTTTCTAATTCTGCTAAATATATCCAGCGCGGCAAAAAGGCCGGACTCATATATAGCAACGGCTCATCCTCACCAAATAAGCTGGCATGCAGGACTTTTTGGTTTTGGACAAAGCGTTGATTAATAGAACCGTTTTTGGTGACGCCAATCTCATCAGCAACGGTTTCGTCGAGCCACTCGACTACTTCGTGCAATCCAACATTGCGAGTATTTATTTCCAGGATTTTAATATCATTCGTGGTCGGCTCTAAAAAAGCATCAAAGCGGATCATATCAAACGGCAGTACCTCGCCTTTCGGCCAGCAGTCACGAATTATTTCGTCGTACAGGCCTTGCACTTGGTCCCGGATGGCCTGAATTGTAGCCGCCGATAGCACCAGCGAAAATGTCTGGCGTGGTTGGCCCGCATACGGCGAGCTATCGGCAAATCCAGCCGAGGTTATTAACGGATCTTTATCCTTGATAAAATCAGCACATAAGTGGGCTATCAGGTCATTAGTTGAAGCGGCTGTTTGAATCATAGATTTCTTTTTTGTTTTTAGTGTAGATACTAACTGTACCAGCTCCGTAGACAGCCTGTAAAGCGAAGTCCTCGCCAAGCACTAGACCGGTGTCTTCGTCGATACCCAGGCCGCTAAGTTCGGGGTGATCTGCCAGTACCGACAGTAAGCGACTTTCGCGGTTACGATTCGCAAAATGGGAGTCGATGATGTAGCCCGGCACCAGGTTTAAACCAGGCACCACCGTCTCGACGTTACTCCGACCAACAATGCACTGCGTACCCATCACCATCGCCCCAGCACTACCGCCACCGAGCAACTTGCAGCTACCGTTTTGAATAACTTCACGTAGTACCTTAGCAGTACCCAGTTGTTCCATACGCCGCAGTAAAGTTTTTTGAGCGCCGCCGGGCAAATAAATAAAGTCAGCCCATTCTAAATAATCGCGAATTATCTGCGGATCAACGTCGAGGCTAGTAAGCGCTCTGGTTTCGATGCCCGGAACGCCAAATAAGTCCTGCTTGTCGTGCCACAGCTGCTGCCAAAAGTCTTCCATAATGGCATAAGGGATGATTAACAAACGCTGAATGCCGAGCGACTGGTAATAAGCTAAAGCTTGGCTATTTTTGACTACGCCCCGCTCATCACGACCGCCATTCAGAAAATATTGCATACCCCCAGTATAGCGACAAACGGTTGGACTTGAAAAAACAGGGGTACTTTGCTAAAATCGTGAGGTTGCATTGACCGCCAATCGGTAAAACAACAAGGGCCAGTAGCTCAGCTGGTTAGAGCACCTGCCTCTTAAGCAGGGTGTCGAGGGTTCGAGTCCCTCCTGGCCCTCCAAATTAAACGCCTCGCGCCAGCGAGGCTTTTAATTTGGCGAGCTAGATGGCTAACAGAACGAGGTTCGGTCGTTAGTCACAGCCCCCAGCGCTAGCGGGCGGCTGGATTAAGGTGCGCTATCCCTCCCGGGCCTAATTTTGTATGATAAACATATAACTCAGGAGCTCACGCATGTCATTTCAAGCTTATCTAGACAATATCGAAACCAAAACCGGCAAAACGCCAAATGAATTTATCGAACTAGCTACAGCCAAAGGTTTTGGACCAGATACTAAAGCTGGCGAAATTATAACTTGGCTGAAGCAAGACTTTGACTTAGGCCATGGGCACGCCATGGCTCTAGTGCACGTTATTAAAAATGGTCCAAAGATTGGCGTGAAGCACGTAAACAGTGGCGGAACACATAGCGATGAAAGTGACACATTACGATTGGATGGCATTAAAAACAGGTAGGTCACCGGCTGGATAGCTTTCGAGTGTAGCGATTGGTCTACTAGTGGGCTTAAGCTTGGCAATTATTGGAACCCAAAAAAGCGGCCTACGCTAAAACATTTGATAAATACAATAGATGATTGGCAATCTTCACACTCCTGGTCGAAATGTCTCGCATCGCGGAACTGTCATTTTTAAGTCGGCGGTAGTTTTTCCACGCACTGATGCGCCAATATAAGATCGTATACATGGCAGGTCGATAATACGTAAACTGAAATCGCTGTTTTAGGAAATTTAGGGATTTGTTTGGCTCCGTAAATAAGCCGATGATATCTTTACCACTTCTCATTACAAGTTTATCTATTTTGACAATATCTCCCAGAAGTTCTTCGGTTTTCTCTTGCTGCATAAGTTTATATAGAACTTGCGGTAAGTCATTATTAATGTGAGCATTGGCACCCAGCAGCAATGAAATAAAAACTGGCGCCGACTTATGTGTGGCGTACTGATTCAGTTTTGCCCACGGCAGCGATAGATTAGGTTCCTTACTTGCGGCGTCATTGACGGCCTGAAAGTAATAGCTTGAAAAACTGACAATAAATTCTTCTATAAAGTGTGGGTTTTTGAAATAATCTGCTTCGATAGCTTGTAGGATGTAGTTCGTCAGGACTTGGTAGGCTTGGTTGAAAAGTTTGAATTGACCCATATTGAGGCTGTTGAGTCGGGTGTCGAGCTCTTTAAGGGCAGTCAAGACATCAGCTATATTGGATATCTGTCTTAAGTCTATTAGATTCGATTTTGTAGGAGCCATAAACCAAGCTTAGCAATACCGACGGTAGATTCATATAACGGCTGCGATGGTATTTGCTATGATGGTGTTATGCAATATACCGTTATCGATGTTCGTGAACCGGAGGAATATCAAAGCAGCCATGTAGCTGGTGCCCTCAACATCCCGCCCGATCAACTGATGAAGGGCGCAGCTAAGTTAGATGGCGTGCCCAAAGATAGCGCTATCATCGTGTACTGTCGAACCGGCAGTAGAAGTAATGTAGCCATGAATATTCTGAAGTCTTTAGGATTCACCGATATCACTAACGGTATCAATAAGGAACAAGTCGAAGCTAAATTTGATATTCACTAAACTGTCTTTGCGTACAGATTAACACCAGTACCATAGTGCCGCCACTGTACCCCAAAGAGTATAATTAAAGGGTAACTACAGGAGGCGCTATGGACGCAAATACCAAAGTTATCGTTGATAAGTTTAATGAGGCATTCGGACGTGGTGATGTCGAGGCAGTCATGCAACTCATGACCGACGACTGCGTGTTTGAAGACACGGAACCAGCTCCCGACGGAACGAGATTAGTTGGCCAAACTGATGTCAGAGCCTACTGGCAGAAAATGTTTAAAAGCGGGGCCCAAGATTTTACCGCCGAGGAATTATTTGTAGCCGGAGACCGCGCCGTAGTGCGCTGGCTATATCGTTGGGCCGATGACCTACCGGGCCGACCAGGACATGTGCGGGGCGTAGATATTATTACGGTACGAGACAACAAAGTATCCGAAAAACTATCGTACGTTAAAGGTTAGCGGCTATATAGATTTAAAAGGTATACTGATGGTTATGAGCAACAGTATAGTTACCGACAAACTGACGAAATACTACGGCAAAGACAAACTACCAGCTTTAGATGCCCTGTCGCTCCAGGTACAGCCGGGTGAAATTTACGGCTTTTTAGGCGCTAATGGTGCCGGAAAATCTACGGCTATCCGCTTACTAATGAACTTCTTATCGCCCAGCAGTGGATCAGCCGCGATTATGGGTTTGGACATCGTGAAAGACACGGTGGCGGTAAAAAAACAGGTCGGTTATTTAGCCGGTGATATCGCCATCTTTCAAAAACCAACTGGTCGGCAAGTACTTGACTACCTTGATAGCCTACAAAAAGCTACTAAGTATCGGGCCGTACTAGAAAAACGCTTTAAGGCTGATTTAGACAAACCTATGAGCGACCTATCTAAGGGTAACCGGCAAAAAATCGGTATCATTCAAGCCTTTATGCATCAACCGGCGGTGCTCATTCTCGATGAACCAACTAGCGGTCTTGACCCGTTGATGCAAGAAGCCTTTTACGAAACCGTGCTAGAAAGCAAGCAACAAGGTGCCGCCATACTTATGAGTAGTCATAATTTGACGGAAGCTCAACGGATTTGTGACCGGATAGGCATCATTAAACGCGGTCGACTGATTCGTGAAGAGTCAATTGGCAGCGACGCCCGACTTGGTGCTACTACCTTCAAGGTTAAGTTTAGTACAGCGTCTGATTTAAAATTAAGCAAAGCCGCCGCCGGCCTAAAATTTGTTTCTCAGCTCGATCCTCAGACGGCGATTTTTAAACCAACCAGTACCCTGTCGGCTGCTCTGCAGACCTTTGGCCGATTTGCAATAGAGGAATTTAGTACCGAGACGCTCGACCTCGAAGATGAGTTCTTAGAGTTTTACGGAGATAAATCATGAAGCCGGTACTACTATGGGAGTTACGGCAACGCAAAAGCTATTTCTTTTGGTGGACCATAGTCACGATTGGTTTGATTACTCTACTGCTGTTGCTGTATCCGTCGATTCATAGCCAAGCGACCCAACTTAATAAAGTTCTCAACCAGCTACCAGTGGCACTGCGTGACCTAAAAACCGGCGGCAGCACGGTCGACATTTCGTCACCCGTTGGCTACCTCAATTCGCAGCTCTACTACTTAACACTGCCGCTAGTGCAGATTAGTATGGCGATTGGGCTGGGGAGCTCATTATTAGCTCGAGAAGAACAAAACCGTACGCTGGAATTGTTGCTAGCGCGTCCCATCAGCCGTGGTAAGTTATTGTTTGCTAAAGCTGGCAGCGGTGTGCTGCTGGTACTCGGCGTGGGATTCATCTCTGCTTTGGTAACTGTTTGGCTAGCCAAAGTCGTCGACATGCAAATTTCTGCGGGCTATTTGTTACTAGCCAGCACGTACAGTAGTTTGCTGGCGCTTAGTTTTGGAGCGATTGCGTTTACACTCAGCGCGGCCAGTGCTGCCACCCGCCGCAGCAGTATGGCGGTCGCTGCCGCCGTCAGTTTTGGCGGCTATTTGCTAGCAACATTAAGTGGCCTTAGTTCGGCAATACGGCTGCCAGCAAAATTACTGCCCTACCACTATTACGTGCCTACCGATATCCTCCAAGGCAAGGTCGGCCTTGGACTAAATCTATACCTACTTGGCCTACTTGTGGTCTGCACAATTGTATCGTGGCTGGGATTCCGCCACCGCGATATTTCCTAGCTTTTCGATTAAGTTTGTTAAGCAAATTTGCTATACTGTTACTAGCATGAACTTCCTATACGCTTACTTGATATCCCTAGGCACTATGACCATCCTAGATGCCGCCTGGTTAGGTTTAGTGGCACCGGCTTTCTACAAGAAACATCTTGGACATTTAATGGCCCCAAAAGCTAACCGTACGGCGGCCGTCATATTTTATTTAGTCTTTATATTGGGTATTGCCGCCTTCGTAATTTACCCCGGTTGGATTGAGCACCGAAGCTTACTAGCCGTCGCCGGTAAGGGCGCCTTGTTTGGACTAGTAACCTACGGTACCTACGACCTAACCAATCACGCCACCTTAAAAAACTGGCCGAAGATTGTGACAATTGTTGACATGACCTGGGGCGCTGTCATTACGACCGCTACCTCGGTAGTTTCGGTCAGTATCCTCAGCGCACTGATTAAATAATATGCTGCATACCTTTTTTCAGCTTTTACCGGTCGTGGCACTGGCACTATTAGCCTACATATCCTGCTGGTTTATCGTAGCTCAGATTATTAATCGCAATGATGTGGCTGACGTGGCTTGGGGAACCGGCTTTGTAGTCGCTGCTCTAGCTAGTTTGCTATATGTCCATCATTACACCGCGACGGTTCTGCTCATAAACACGCTGGTTGTAATCTGGGGCTTACGGCTCAGCTTTCATATTGCTGTCAGGAATAGTAAAAAATCAGAAGATTATCGCTACAAAGCGTGGCGCGATAGCTGGGGTAAGTGGTTTCGAATCCGATCATTCTTCCAAGTTTTTCTATTTCAAGGCTTCTTGATAGGCATCGTTGTAACGCCAGTTATTCTAGTTAACTCGCAGGCTCCTATCGGATTGCCCGGGCTCACTATTGTTGGTGCAGCGGTCTGGCTGTTTGGCTTTATTTTCGAAAGTATTAGTGATGCCCAACTGCAAACATTTATGCGTAACCCGGCTAACAAAGGTCACCTGATGATGAGCGGCTTGTGGCGCTACAGTCGGCATCCTAATTACTTCGGTGAGCTGACGCAATGGTGGGGTATTGGCCTGATTGCTCTCAGCTGTTCATATGGCTGGGTTGGACTGATTGGTCCAGCCGTGTTGTCGCTACTAATCATCAAAATCTCTGGAATCCCATTGCTGGAGAAGAAGTATGCCACCAAGCCAGAATACGAGACCTACAAGCAACAAACTAGCGTCTTAATACCGCTGCCAAACCGTCCGACCCGCTCATGAGCGACCGCCGACTTCGGGCCCGCATGCTATAATTAAGCTATGCAGAAGCCTCTGTCCCGACTATTAGTTATAAGTGCTGTAATAGGTGTATTTGGGCTGGCCGGATTAGGCAACGTCTTTGCCGCTAAACCCGGTTCTGGGCCCACCATTCCACTCGGTAATGACATCTCGTGGCCCCAATGTAACAAGCCCTACCCTACTGGCCAGGCTTTTGGTATTGTCGGCTTAAACAACGGCCTAGCAAACAATAGCAACCCTTGTTTTACTAGCGAGCTATCGTGGGCCCAGCAGTCTAAGGGTACCACCGTGCAGGACAAGGCAGCCATTTACGTTAATACTGCTAACCCGGGGCTAGCCGGAACCTTTTGGCCTGATTCTAACAGCTACAATGGCACAGCTATCACTAACCCCTATGGCACTTGTCATCATGACGACACGGCAGCTTGCGCCTACATTTACGGCTATGCAAAAGCCAACGATGATGCCACCATCCGCGATGTCATAAGCCCGTCAAGCTATACCTGGTGGTTAGATGTCGAGACTACCAACAGCTGGGAAACTAACAAGGTCGCTAATGCAGCCGATTTGGAAGGTATGGTCGCTTACTTTAAGTCAATTAACGTCAAAGCTGTTGGCCTCTATTCTACTGGCTACCAGTGGGGCGAAATTGTCGGTCAAACTACTGCAACTAGCAACCTCAACTACCTTTCCAGCTGGTTGGCGGGTGCTACTTCCCAAAAAGGTGCTCAGGCCAACTGTTCACTACCCGCCCTCACCACTGGCGGCAAAGTTACCCTTACTCAGTATGTTGCCAATCGTCTAGACTACAACTACTCCTGTATTTAAAGTAAGGAGTTTAGCGGATAATTTCAAAGCCGTTGAACAACTTTTTCCATTGATCGACTGTGAGATCGCCATTGGTTGGATGCGCAAAGATAAGTGTTCCCTTGCTATTCATAACCGCTGATTGTTGCCCATTAAACTCTTTGGGATGGACAAGTGATACTTTGTCGTAATAAGAATCAAAACTAGCAAATTCGTTTAAACTTTCGGTCAGTTTATCGTAGGCTTGGGGAATATCAATAAAGTTTTGGGGCGTCGCTTGTTCGGCCACCGTTATCGACCTTCCGCTATAGCTAACGACGTAACTAAGCAACTTACTTTGGGTGTCATACTTGAAACTGGCTGCATTAACAGCGGCCCCAGTTGTAATGCTAGGATAGAAAATAACAAAAGCAATCTGCTGTTTGATGGCGCGGGGAATTGGCCCTTTTGGTTGATTACTCTTATAAACTGCAAAGCCGCCAATAGCGCAAACTAAGACGATTATTAATCCGAGGCTTAGGAGATAGCGAGAGTTACTCCCCTGGCCGTACTTTTTTTGAATCGTATATTTTTGTCGCCCGGCCATAGGTTTATCGCAAGCGCAAATCAGTCAGCAGACTGCCAGTACAGGTAGCCGCTGTCGTACAGGTGGTAAAGAATGAGTTCTGGGCAATACCAAGGTTGCCATAGGCCATGGCACTGGCGGCGGCTACAGTAATTGCATAGCCGCTAGTGGTAGTACTGTTCTGTACTGTACTAGCGGCCGCCATGGTACCGGCAGTGGCTTTGATAGACGCCAGACCGCCAGTGGCAATAATAACGTTTGGACCACCCGAGGCCCAGGCCGCACCGTTACTGGCGACGACCACGCCACGCATAAAGCCGGTAGCTACCGTACCTGGCAGTGCTAATCTATTGGCGTTAACGGTATCTGGCTTGACCATAACCCCAAGCGGCAAGGCGGCGGCGGCATAGCCAAATTCTTTAGTTGTGGTTGTAAATACCCTGGTGTCGTAAATAGCGTTAATGGCACTGGCGCTAGTTTTAACATCGGCTAAACAAACAATTGGCGAGTTGGCATTCGGGAACGAGGAGGTAGTAAGGTTAGCAGATTCAGTAGTGGAAGCCGTTGAGGCAACCGGTTGGTTGTTGGTACCACTTAAACAAATGTGGGTAAAGGCATTGTTGGTAGTGGTAATTGTTATTGAAGTATTCGCCGTCACTGAAACCTTGCGTCCACCCGAATAAGCCGTACAGGCTTGGACACCGACGGTTGTTGCGGTTGCCCAATAAACTCGACAAGGTCCGCTGACAGCAGCGGTTGATAATGCTTGGGTATCACCGGGTACGGTACCACTATCGGGCACGACCCCAAAGAACGTAAAGAAAGCACCAGCTGTTGATATCAGATCTTCCCAGCCGCCGGCCACACAGGCGCGGATAGCGTTTGAACCAGCGTTGGAGTTGTAATACAAGGCGCCGTTATTTACCGTTGCCGAACAGGTATTAGCGACTTCTGAGAGGGTTGAAGTACTGTCGAGGGTTAATGCTGTTAAGTTAGTGTCGGAAGTAGAAAAGCCACCACCAATCACTACGCCAGTATTGCCATTTGTGGTGCTGATTGTACTGCCCTGCAACGTCAGTAGGCTGGCAGTAGTAGTAGTGTTGGAGCCAATGGTAATATTTTGAGCGCTACCGGCAGCCGTTCCAGCCGTACCAATTTTAATGGTGTGGGCGGTGGTAGAGTCGCCAATTTGGACTAAGCCGGTATTACCAGCATCGATATCGACCGAGTTGGCAGCATTGGCGTTTGAACCTATTACAACTATCTGCGTACCTGTTGCGTTACTCGTCGAACCGATGTTTACCGTGCTTGAAAGTGTTGAGCTGCCGGTTGATCCAATGTTAATAGAACCGGTTGCTCCACCTTGAATCGTCGTACTGCTAGTAGTGTTTGTGGAGCCGATAGTAACGGCCTGTACAGCGGCCCCGGTAGCCACATTAAGCGTACCGGCATTCGCTGTAGTCGGCCCGACGTTTAAAGTGCTGGTTGTGGAGTTGAAAGCAATGAAGCTAACGCCAGCCGCATTTTGCAACAGGAAAGCGGCAGCAGCTTCAGACCCTGGCTTGATAGTGATACCGGTTGCACCAGTGGTGGTAAACGTCGAAGCGCCACTGGTGGTTAGATTACCAATGTTTACTAAATTACCAGAGGCATCAATACGCTGCGTGCCGGCAACTGCGCCGGTGTTAATACCTGACGTACCGTTGAGAGTTAAGCCAGTGATAGTACTGGAAGCTGATAGCGTCGTTACGCCACTCACAGCTCCGGTAGTAGAAACATTTAAAGCTGAAGAGGCTAAGGCAAACGTTCCGGTGGCATTGCCAATAGCTGTGGTGGCTGTACCAGTAGTGTTGATGGTAGTAGCGCCGGTGATGCTGGAACCGCCGCTCAGCGTGGTTATGCCGGTCACAGTCAATGACCCGCCAAATGATGTAGCCCCGGTGCCAACCGTAAGCGTGTTAGTCCCTGTTATGGCGGTTGCACCGTTGAGTGATACTGCACCAGTTCCCGTTCCAAAGGTACCGGTTCCGGTTTGGCTGAAGGCACCCGTATCAGTTATTCCACCGTCGGCGGTTAATGCTCCAGTCAGGGTTGTTGTTCCTGTTACCGCTAAGGTGCCGCCGAGGCTCGTGGCTCCGGTGCCGACCGTTAGGGTGTTGGTTCCAGAAATGCTTACACTGCCGTTGAAGGTACTGGCTTGGGTGACTGTCAAGCTACCGTTTATCGTCGTTGTTACGCCCGTTTTTGAAATACTCAGTGCATTTGCAGTGCCAGTACCAATGCTGAGCGTGCCGATAGCTGCGGCATCAAGACTGGGCGCTAACAAGCTAGTGTCAGCTCGGCCCGAACCGGAAATCCAGAAGTTGGCAGTGGTTTGAGCACTACCATTTTGGTTACGAACAAAATCGGTGCCGGTGGTGGTTTCGTAGGAGCCAGCAGTTTGGTAGTTACAGTTGTTTGGTGTGCTCACGCAGATTGCACCGCCGCTGGTTGGCAAGGTAAAGGTTTGGCTGGCACTCAGTGTGCCGCCGAGCTGAATCGTGCCACTAAAGCCGTCGGCCGTGCCATCCAAGAATTTCAGTTGACCGTTTCCTGTAGTTGAGCCAAGTGTGGCTGCGCCCTGAATGAAAGCGGCGGCGGCCGTCGTAATCGATCCGCTGACGTTAATGGTTCCGGACTGTTGGCTGGCAGGAGTTAGCTGCACTAGCTGAGCGGCCGTAAAACCTCCGACCTTGTCAGAGTTGAAGGCATAGGGGCTGGCAGTAAAGCGTACTCGGGGTGTCATTTCGGAATCAGTCGCTACCTTAATACCGAGGTAAATTGCTGAATTATTAAAATCTACACTGCCCGGTAAGGTAGTAGTGTCACCGAGCGAAGTCTGGAAGATACCATCGTTCAGAGTGACTGATTTGGTCTCCTCCCACATACAGGTATTGGCCGAACAGGCGTTAGCACCATCGAGGCTGGGGTCGCTGTAAAGGCGAAATCGTATACTGTAACTGCCGTTGGTAAGATTAGTGCCATCAGGGTTTGTTATCTTACCCTGAAAATTGATTTGGGGGTTAATGGCAGCACTCGTGGAAACGGTTGTAATAAATACAAAAAACAAAGCAAAGACTAACCCGAGACTGCTTTTTATTTTCCACGGTTTCATTTACCTATTATTATACTAAATTTCCCTATAATGCTCAAGCTTATCCACAGGGTTACCAGCGTAGGCTGCTATCAAAAATTTAAAAACAGCGTTACAACGAAATACGTCGCGAAGATTTCTTTCTTACAGAGGTGGCAGCGAGCTTGCTTTTTGCAATATCATCCGCAGTCGGCGCCACAAAAGCGCTCGGTCGGCGGCGATGCCGCTGGCGATGCCACGTCAGTATCCATTGGCGGCTAGTCGGCGCGCCCAAAACTGCCACAATGGCTAGCAAAAATATGCCCGCGACGACAATTTTTTTGGGAATATACCAGAATGAGATTTGAGCTGATTTAGTGAGCTCCTGACCATCGGCCCGGTAATGGGCAACTAGTGACACGCGGCCAATGCCTGAGATTTTATCGATACGTTGCAGTGGTGCCTGCAGCGTAACCCGTGAACCGGGATACAGGGGTACGGAGTCTTGATTCAGCACTGCTTGGGCTGCAATACTACCAGTAGCTGCCGTTCCAATCTGCACCACACTCCGTGGCACTACCACCACATTACCGTTATTAAAAAAGGTAATATCAGCCGTCGTTGGCAAGCTAAAAATACTGTGCTTGGCATGAAGGTTAGTAACTTGCAAACTGCGGATAGCACCATCTTCTTTTATGACGTAGATAGTGGCGCTAACGGCCGTTTTAAGCGACAACTGCGGTGTGCTGGTATCGCTCGTTGCGGTTAGTTGAGAAATCAAAAGTGATAAATAATGTCCACCTGGCGACAAACTAGCATCGTCGTTAATTTGGACAGTAATATTCTTTGAACTGTGAGCCGGAATGGTTATTTCTGACGGATTAATGGTAACCACTTTCGTCAGTGCTGCTTCGGCAGTTTTAGCCGGCACCAGCGCATTATTACGAATGTCAAAACCGTTCAAATTTGCCTTCACCGTAATCGGTGTATCGTAGCCGTTACGAACGCTGACAGCAATTGTAGTTTGGCTTTGTTTAGTCCCAACTTGGGCAGTCAAAAGCGCCGGTGAAACGGTCATAGTTGCTGGCTCGGGTATAGCGGCTGCAACCTGGTGATTTGTGACGGCCGGAGCTAGCAACACGCCGACGATAGCGCCCAACGCAAGCAGGTGGCGCTTACTTGGCACGATACTTAAAGCGATTACGTTTGAGGGTCATAAACACTAACCGTAAAATCGCACCAACGCCCACCAGCAGCGTTATAAAACCAACTGTTATTCCGAGCAGCAATTTCCATGGCAAAACCCAAAAGCTGACTTCTGTTTCGACAGGAACATCCCGTCGGCCATTGTCGTACACTATCACCACTTTGGCTACATATTTGCCGATTCTAAAATGTGAGTTGCGCCAGTTCCATTCCAGGTGCCGTTCCGGGGCCACATTGATGGCGGTTTGAGAGGTCACGTAAGCTGGTAAACCATCTTTCCAAGTAAACTGATACTCGCGGGTTATACCAGGTAGTAAGTACAAATTACCAGGGTTTACCGCCAGTACTGAAATCGGCGTGGCACTGGTACCCTTGCGTTGGATATAGGCATTACCGCCCGGTAGTAGTAGTGAATTACCGTCATTCCTTAACTTTAACTTTAAGGTCGCAGGCAGGTATTCATAGTAGTGCTTATCAGTGGTAAGCGAATCAACAACTAGTTTTCTCACCGCGTCTGGCCGATC
Source organism: Patescibacteria group bacterium (assembly GCA_030271625.1). GTDB lineage: Bacteria > Patescibacteriota > Saccharimonadia > Saccharimonadales > UBA4665 > UBA4729. Next base: position 339,404 of record JARXKN010000001.1, on the reverse strand, counting down.
GATATTTAACAGGGTAAAGATGGCTACTGATCCGACTACAGCCGACTGCCCTGCCACAGCCTTTGGCGGCGTCTGTCGACTAATGACCATCGCAAAGTTGTAGCTAAAGCCAGCCGACGCTGGCACCTTGATAGTTACGGTTTCGGTAATTCTTTCGCCGGACTTAATAGAAAAGTTAGCCAGTGAAAATTTTACCCAGTCACTGACTTCTGGCGGCACACCTTTCTGAAGTGTAACAGTGCTATTGGACTTGTTTATAGAAAAATTCTGGAGTCCAATTTTAAGATTCTCAGCCGCACTACCGGCATTAAAGATTTTGACATCAACTGACTTACTTTCACCAGGTTTTATAGTCAGTACAATCGGCGACGGACTTACTTCCAAGGATAGACCAGCGTCGGGCAGGCTGGTCGTGCTGGCAGCGCTAGTAACAGCTGGCAGCAGCAAACTAATGATAAGCACCCCTAAGCTAGACCAAACTCCTACTTTTTTTATCTGCATCTGCACGAAGTATAACAAAAGCGGCCGAGCTATCCCAGACCGCTTGTGTTTACTAGTTAGAAGGTTGCTGCACCGACGATTGTAATCGTGTCGGTGTAGTCGGTAGCTGCCGGGGTTGATCCAGCAACTGCCGCGTTGTTAGTTAAGGTTAAAACGTGGTTAGTAGCTGTTCCGTTAGCAGTTGCCAAAGTATTAAACGCGGTAGCCAAGCCACCACCCTTACCGAGCACGCCGCCAACAAAGGTTGGAGCAACGGTAATCGTACCCGAGCCGCCACCATTGGTAGAGGTAACACCAGTGTTGTAGCCCTCGGTTCCCGCGACCAGAGTCGTATTGCCAGCTATCGCGGCTATGGTCTTATTGGCCGTAATAGACTTAAGTCCAGCATTATTGTCTTGAGCCCAGACACTCCAGCCGCCAGCGGCGTTAGTGTTAATGGTCACCGTTCGTGGTGTAGGACTGGCGGACACTGTGCCGCTACTTAACGTTCCAAGCGCATCTGTAGTGCCACTGAGCGCAAAACTAAAAGCTTGCGGGACGGTAGCGGTAACAACAATCTGGTCGTCGGCAATACTAGCTGTGCTATAAGGAGCTGAGTCGATTAAAGTCGGGCCGGCAGCGTCGGTTTCGACCGCACCAGCATTATTTGAGGTGGCGGCAGCCGACACTTGGACGGCGGCGGAGTTAGTCCAGTTGAAACAGTACAGCGTAGCGGCCGTTAAGTCACCACTAGGGAAAGTTACGACTTGTCCGGTAACATTCGTGGCTGTGGCAATGCTCGGCCAGGCAGCAGCACCAGACGGCCAGGCTAAGTTGGTTGTGCTGACTGTAAAGGTACCAAAGGCACCTAATGCGTAACCAGTTGGGAAGGTAACCTTAACAAAGGCTTCGGTAGCGGTACTGGCTGGCTTAGCACAAACAGTACCAGTGGTTGGTGTACTAACTTTCATACGGTCAAACCGTACCGTTACTGAGGATAGTGAGGCGGCGCTGGCCATGCTAGCTAGAATAGCCGGGGACACGATAGCTACCGCGAGAGCAGCGAGGGCTGTCCGGATGGCTATCTTACGGGATTTGTACATGGTGTTCTCCTGGGAGGTTTATTTTTTGTAATTACATTGTTGGTATTTTTGCGCAATACTTACACGCTATTATGCATAACCACTTTGGGTATTGCAAGCCTAAAATGTCATAGCTGCGACAATTGTCTCCGTATCGGTGTAATCGGTCGCTGCTGGTGTAGTGGTCGCGGTCTTAGCCATAAATTTAATTTGAGCAGTTCCAACGGTGATTGGACTAGTTAAGCCCAAAATCTGCTGCAGACTGGTACTAAGCTGGCCGACATTATTGCCCGCACCACTGTATGGGGCAACGGCTGTGAACGGCCCACCACTGGTTTGACCGAGTGTCGAGACTTGGCCGCCATAGCCGCTAGCGGCAACACCAAGATCTGCTGTAGCGGAGGTGATAGTGTAGTTGGCGGTCGTACTTTTTAGGCCGGCGTTATTATCTTGAATATAGACACCACCGCCAAATACGGCATTAGTTGTCAGCGTTACGAGCGCATTAGAACTAGCGGTAAAGACCGATCCGGCCGCCAGACTGGAGAAATTTACATTAAAGGGCGGCGTATTATTGGAAGTGGTTGCAACCGAAAAACTCACGGACGGTGCTTGCGTAGCTACTGCCGTCGACGCCGGACCGAAGCCGCTGGCGGTAAAGGCACCTTGATAGGCACTGACTTTAACGGCATAGGTAGTGCTCGGCAGTAAACCTAGAATATCAAAACCGCTACCACTGCCCCACTGTACGTAGGTCTGATAGTTACTGATGGTTAGACTGCTCCCTGGACTGTTATCAGCTTGGATGTATTTCGTAGTACTAAAACCGTCACTACTAATCGCTATGGCGTAACGAGTATCGGATGGATTACCACCCGTACTGATTACTAGATGCAGCTTATTATAGGTATTGTTGGGGTTAGTCAGTGTTGCGGCCGGGGGGACGTTGGCATTTTGAGTCGACTTTTCACCAGGATTTAAGATGGTCACGCCGTTAGCCGGACTAGCCCCGCTTTGACTGCCCACCGTACCGTTTAAGTTATAGGAACTACTGGTACTGGTGGCGCCGCCATTACCAAAGTCGTAATCCTTTAAGGTAAAGTTAGTGCTGGCTGGTGTAGCCGCAAATAATCCTAGTATTCCACTCATAAAAAACAAAGCTGACGTAAGCATATGCACAATTGTATAATACTTCTCCCGATAGCTCGTATTTTGTTTTAAACACTGTCATACTGAGGTTATGTCAAATTCTGCGGAAATTCCAACTCATTTAGGTCTGATTCTCGATGGTAATCGTCGTTGGGCTAAGGCCAATGGCGTTAGCGTGGCTCAGGGTCACCGCCAAGGCTACCAAAACCTTAAAACCGTTGCGCGAGCGGCCATAAAGTACGGGGTACGCTATGTTTCAGCCTACGTATTTTCAACCGAAAACTGGCAACGCGACCAACAAGAGGTGCGTGACATTATGAGCATTCTAAAATGGGTGCTGCGTCATGAGGTTAAGCAATTCAATAAAGAGAACATCCGCCTCCGAGTCATTGGCTCTAAAGCCAAACTTGGTGCCGCCTTATTAACGGCTATCCATGATGCCGAGAAACTGACCGAGAATAATACGGCCGGCACGATTTTACTGTGCCTAGATTATGGTGGTCAGCAAGAGATTGTTGATGCCGTGAAGCGAATTGCAGCCACCGGCGTTGCACCAGCCGATATTACTGCCGACTTAATTGCTGACAATATGTATGCGCCCGACGTCCCGCCGCTGGATCTTATTATTCGCACCTCCGGCGAACAGCGCCTTAGTAATTTCATGACCTGGGAAGCAGCCTACAGCGAGCTAAGTTTCAACGACAAAAATTGGCCAGAGTTTAACGAAACCGATTTACGTGCAGCCATGGACCATTATGGTCAGCGCCATCGTCGCTTTGGTAAATAATTTTACTTAGAACAATATAGAGTACGTTACACTAGCTATATGCCTATATTTTTAATTGCGATTATCCTGGGCCTTCTCGAAGGGGTCACCGAATTTTTACCAATCAGTAGCACCGGCCATTTGTTAATTGCCGAGCGCCTGACCCATTTTAAAGACGTTCAAGACGTGTTTACGGTGATTATTCAACTGGGCGCCATTGCCGCGGTGGTCTGGTTTTACCGGATAGATTTATTAAGTAAAGTCTGTGGCTTACTAGCGCGCGATGAAGCTGCCCTGCACTTCTGGAAATTACTTATTATTGCCACAATTCCGGCCGGCTTGATAGGCTTAGCCCTCGATAAGACACTTAATAAGTTTGGTACACCAACGGTTATTGCCTGGTCCTTGATTATTGGCGGAGTCATTTTGTGGGTCGTCGATCGGCACCCGGTAGTACGTGGTCGCCGCACCCTAGAACCTCAAATTGAAAAGTTAACCTTTAAGCAAGCTGTGCTGGTAGGATTGGGTCAAGCTGTGGCCGTTATTCCCGGCGTCTCGCGCTCTGGCGCTACGATTGTGACCGGCTTAAGCTTAGGTCTAGATCGCCCAACCGCCACGGCCTTTTCGTTTTACCTCGGCATTCCAATCCTAGTTTTAGCAAGCGCCTTAAAGCTTGTTAAGCATCCGGAGGCCGTCAGCCAGATTTCAGGCGGTGCCGCTACCTTAATTATTGGGCTAATTGGCGCCTTCATAACGGCACTATTGAGCATTTCTTGGTTATTACGCTACGTCTCACGCCATAATTTCCGACCGTTTGCCTATTACCGGATTGTGTTGGGAATCATCATTCTGCTATTTGTTAAATAGTTACTATTGATTACTGCTAAATCACTTACAATTAACCTATGAAAACCATCATTGTCTGGTACCGAAATGACCTCCGTCTGTCTGACCACCCCGCCCTCATCACGGCGGTTGAGGCTGCTGATGTCGTTGTGCCAGTCTTTATTTTTAATGACAGCTTACTTACGGGCCACCATAGCAGCGCTAATCGCAATCGCTTCCTGCTAGAATGTCTGAGCGATCTAAAGCATAATTTACAAGCCAAAGGCAGTGATTTACTTGTCCGCTCCGGCCAGGCCGAAGAAATATTAGTCGCTCTAGCAAACGAGCTTGAGGCGGACGAAATTTACTATTCTGCCGATTACACCCCCCACGCTATAAAACGCGATAAAGCCGTTAAAGCTGCCTTAGAAAGCGCCGGGCTAAAATTTCGCGGTTTCCCAGGCCGACTGGCAGTCAGCAGTCTGGAGAATCTAAAAACAAAAGCCGGGACACTACACAAAGTCTTTACGCCTTTTTATAAGAATTGGCTGCAGATAGAACGCCGGCAGCTGGCAGTCCTGCCCGATTCATTAACACCTCTTGCGACTCACATCGATGTTGGTAACTTTGAAGTAATTGAAGATTCCATCGACACCAAATTACTATCGCCAGACGTATTAAAAGGCGGCGAGACGGCAGCCCGAAAGCGCTTAACTGAGTTCCTAGACACTGGCATCAACACGTACCAAGAAACGAATAATAACATGAGTATGGCGGGGACCTCACGACTGAGCAGTTATTTACACTTTGGCTGTTTAAGCCCCTTGGAAATCGAAACATTATTGCCGCAATCAACCGGCGCAGAAGCCTGGCGTCGACAATTAGCCTGGCGCGAATTTTATCACTATATTCTGTTCTTCTTTCCGAATAACGCCCAACAGGAATTTCAAGAACGCTTCCGAAGCCTAAAATGGGAAAAGAATGAAACAGCCTTTGTTGCTTGGGCACTTGGGAAAACCGGTTATCCAGTGGTTGATGCAGCGATGCGACAGTTACTACAGGAAGGTTGGATGCATAACCGATCTCGCCTTATTGTGGGGTCATTTCTTACCAAAGATCTTGGACTTGATTGGCGATTGGGCGAGCAACACTTTATGCGTTGGCTCATCGACGGCGATGAAGCCAATAACAATGGCAACTGGCAATGGATAGCGAGCGTTGGCGTCGATCCAGCGCCGGTTTTTCGCCGTCTCTACAACCCCACTTTACAACAACTAAATTACGACCCTGACGGCAGCTATGTCCGTAAATTTGTGCCTGAGTTGAATGATGTTCCTGATAAATACTTAGCCGAACCGTGGACCACGCCAGCTGCTATTCAGCAGTCTAGTAACTGTCTAATCGGGCGGGATTATCCGGCGCCTATTGTTGATCATAAGCTAGCACGAGTAGCCGCTTTAGATCGTTATCGAGAAGCTAGCGCCAGCCAGATAACAGATAGCTAAGCTCCTAGAGCTGTCAGCTGTTCGGCCGTCATGCGTTGGATACGTAAGCGGTCGATTTTACTAGCTAAAAATGACTGCAAAATCTTATAGGTATCGAGGTCAAAATGCCGTGGCCGAGCTTCCAGCACCGGGTCGCAATACTCTTCCTGCGTTACTTCACCCAAGACACACCATTGGTCAACTACGAGGGCTTTCACATCGTTACTACCGAGTACTTTTTCTTGTAATAAGATTGGGCCTTTGTAGGGCCAGGCATGGATTCGCTGACGCTCAAAGGCCATGAGCAAACGAGCGTTATAAGCATCGGAATCTTCTTGACCAACACAGGCTCCGCGACACTTGTCTAATTGTCGCCAAAAGCAGCTGCCCGCTGATTTCTCAAGCCCCATTAGCTTAGGACATAATTCATGTTGCTTAGTGAGTTCCATAACAGCATCTTTGGCTTTACCGCGCCGTGGATAGACGCCAAGTACCTGTCCAGCCAGGCCAGCGTCAATTTGACTGGCTTCTTCAATCACTACCGTTAGATAGCCGTCCACGTTACGAACATGTTTGGCGAGCGTTAACTTTGCGGTTCGGCGTAGCTGCCGGTTATATAGCGGCTGTAGTTCTTTAACCAACTTCGACTCTAGCAGCAAGGCCGCCAGTTCACCGCCCGTTTCATGAGTCGTAATGTTCTCTATGGCCTGAGCAATTTTAAACTCTTTACTTTCAGCATGGTCACGACCGAAATGGCTCATAACGCGCTTTTTAATATTGATGCTCTTCCCGACATACAGCGGACGACCCTCAGCATCTTCAAAAATATAGACCCCGGCAGTCTCTGGTAAGTTCCGCACTAATTCCGGCTGCAGGCTTTTGGGAATTGCCGGCTGTTGTAATTGGCGGCCGATTGCCATTTGTATCTGCTCGGGAGTGAAATTCTTGTCGATATATTGCAAGAACTGCCAGAGGATAGCCGCGTCGTCGTAGGCCCGGTGCCGGGCGCTAAAACTGAAGTTATGGCGTTGGATAATATCAGCCAGCTTATGACCTTTGACATGCGGATACAAAGCCCGCGAAAGCTTGACGGTACAGAGTTGTTTTGGCAAGAAGGTAAGTCCCAGTCGCCCAAACTCCTGCTTGAGAAAGGAGTAATCAAACCGGACGTTATGAGCTACAAAGATAGCGTCTTGGAGCACAGCCTTAAGTTCTTCGGCAATCTGGTCGAATGTCGGCGCGCCCTTCAAATCGTTCGTGGTAATGCCGGTAAGCTTAGTAATGTAATATGGCAACTCAGTTTCCGGATCTATCAGTGATCGAAATGTCTGGGTGACTTTGCCGTTTTCTACCCGTATAGCGGCCACTTCTATGACCCGTCCCCGAATATGATTCAAACCGTTAGTTTCAATATCTACAAAAACCAACGGCGTACTAAAAATTGCTGCTCTCAAATTGCTCATCCTTACTATTATAACGTTCCAGAGCAAACAAAAGTCCCCTCACGAGGAGGGGACTTTTATACAGTAACTAAATTTGATTAGATAGTGTTGTGTCGTGGGCGGCGGACCGCATTCAGAATAGCCACTAGAATTAGTGAACCAATGACTGACCAGAACAAACCAGTCATACTGAAGGCTAGCAAAGATTGGTCACCACCGGTGAAGAGGCGTGAAACAAAGCCACCAATAAATGATCCGACAATACCGATAATGATACTTGCTAAAATTCCTTCGTCACGACCAAGCAGGCGAGCTGCTACGTAACCGACGATTCCACCTAAAATAATGTAGATTATTAAGCTCATATGTAAGCTCCCTTCTAAAATAATATTATTAACAAACCTAAACAGTAGTCAGTCGATTGACTGTCAAGACGTGTCCAAATTGTCGGTTGAAGTCGTAGTACGAGTGTTCTACGGGCTTGCAACGGTCTAATTGCGATGGCATCTTGTTGGCCTCCTGTTTAAGTTAACAGTCACAGCATAGGCTTAATAGCTGTTGTCTACTATGAATTTTCTAACACAATAATAGTGAGCAATTTAACTGCATATCAGCGTATTGGTTACTATAATTGAGTATTAATTAGTAACCATTATTGGAGGCCTGCCATATGAATACCACACCAGAGAATACCACAGCCTTAACGGTTAAATTACGAACCTCTAAACTGCGAAATCGCCGCTTACTTAACATCCGAAAGCCGGCCGATAACTTTACTATTGAATACTACGAACGCGAAGCAACCGACATTGCATAGATTACTCAGTTGCAATTAATTGCTTAATTGATTGTACGAGCATGAACGACCCCGTTACTAATAGCAGCGTTTCGTCGCCGGCTATTAACTGCTTTAGGGCGGCCGGAATATCCGTTACATTTTCGACGTTACCGGTTGGAAGTGTTGCTGGAATTTCGTTCCCGGCCGCTAATTGCGTCAGAATAACTCGATTGGCAATAGCAGTCAGGCTCTGTAAGCAACCAGTTGCGTCTTTTGTAGCTTTAAAAGCTGCTAGCGCGGCAATTGATTCACTGGCATACATTTGAGACACGCTAGTCAAGAAGGCCTGCATTTTTTGCGGATTGTGAGCCCCGTCCAAGATGAGTGTTTTACCTTCATACTGGACGACTTCCATACGGCCTGGAATGTAAATTTGTTTGGTGCCCGTCCAAGCTCCAGCGCTCAGTTCAGCCAGGCCATCCCGAATTCGGATGTAGTCGTACACCTTGGCGGCTAGCTGCCAGTTTCGTTGTTGGAAGGAGGGCAGCTTCAAATTATCCTGTGGATTGGGCAGAAAATCATAGAGCGTTAGGCGAGCGTTTTTACTAATGGCTCTCGCTTCTATAGCCGCTAAAACCACTGGTGCCTGGCGATAGCAGAAGACAGCATTTCCGGCTTGGATGATGCCGGCTTTTTGGCTGCTGATAGCCGCCAAGGTATCGCCCAGTACAGCTTGGTGATCAAGGCCGATATCGGTAATAATGCAGACTTTATCGGGGCGGCTACAGACATTAGTGCTGTCCAGCAGGCCGCCGAGCCCGACCTCTACCACCGCATAGTCCACACCCTCCTTTGCAAAGTACCAATAGGCCATGGCAATTAATAATTCGAAGTAGGTAGGTCGTACCGCTAGCGTTTCAACGATTGCAATAAATTCAGTCAAAGCCGCGCAGTAGGCAGGCTCGGCGAGCGGCTCAAGGTTTATTTGTAGCCGTTCATTAACTTCCATGATGTGCGGCGAGACGGTTAGCCCAACTTTCTGCCCCGCTTGTCCCAGCATGGCTGCAAGGTAGTAGCAGGTTGAGGTCTTGCCAGATGTACCGGCGACATGGACAATCCGGAGCTTATCTTGGGGATTTCCCAGTGCCAACAGTAGCTCTAGCATACGCGACAAAGAGTAAGCCTGGTGGACCGTCGGCAGTTCTTGGATGTACGGCTCCAGTACGGCTTGGACTTCGCTAAAGGTTTTAATTACGGGCATCCCTGTTATTATGCGCTCTTCTCTGGTACGATGGTAGACGTTACTGCGCACCCGTAGCTCAGCTGGATAGAGTACTTGGCTTCGAACCAAGGGGTCGTAGGTTCGAATCCTGCCGGGTGCACCAAATTTGTATATTTTATCGGTAGGTTCGTAACGTACCGGCTGCCGAAGTCACGGTTACTGGCTGATCGGCTTTCAACTTTTGTAACTCACCGTCTAACTGCATCGGCATTGGCAAAACAGTCGTAAACTCAAACTTTTCAACCGATTTCGGGGAATTAGTTTTACCAATAGCTGCTTTAGCTAATTGCTGCACTAATCGTAGTTTGTGATTATGCGGCCAGCGCAAAACTTCAAACAGGCCGTCTTTTGGCGGGCCAGCATCCGGGTCGAGCGTTAGGTGCTTAGCCATAACGCCAATATTGGCCATGATTAAGCTGTCGAAGGTTCGCTGTTTTCCAGATTCTACAATTTTGAACGGCTTAAACTGCCAGAAGGTTTTTAATGACAGCCAGAGTTCCTTTATAGCCGACAGTTTGTGTTTGTTTAACTCTACGGCTACTAACGGCGTTAGGCCCAGACCGACATACGAGTGCGCATACCGCGTCGCGCTGGCTTCAACTTTGAGCAGGTCCAGCCGCGTTAGGCCTTCGGCAGCAATTGCGTCAATCAAAGGACGTTTAGCGATAAAACTATAGTGGTCGTTGGCGTTGCCACCCGGTAGTACGGCACAGATTGGTGCCTCGCTGCCTTCGTCAACGGCTTTCATAACTCCGTTCACCAGTTCGTTGTAGCCACCGTCGCCACTCACCGACACTAGTAAGGTATCCTTGCCTTTTTTGGCGAGCTCATAACCTAGTTCCTCACCGTGACCGGCGTGGGTCGTTTCGGTGAGCGTTACGTTGCAAGCTGGCTGCAGTTCACGCAGCTGCTGGCAGAATGTTTCAGCAATAGTTTTGCTGTCCCCGGTGCTGTTGGGGTTAAAAATTACAAAGGCCTTAGTGAATGCGCTCATTATCTTATAGTAACAGCTCTGCACATTCTCGTTCGCACTATCAGATGGTAAACTAATCTGGCGTGCACCCGTAGCTCAGCTGGATAGAGCGTTGGTTTCCGGTACCAAAGGTCGTAGGTTCAAATCCTATCGGGTGTACCACAACAGACATGTAATAGTTGCAATTTATTTTATTCAAGCTTATGCTTGCCTCATGAATCATAAAAAATTGTCTCTGATAACGGCTCTCGTAGTAGCGGTATTAGTTACTGGAGCAATAGGCATTGAAGCGCACGCTACCAGAATCAAAAGCACTAAGCTTTCTCAACAATATGCTCAGCAAATTCCACAAGGCACATATTTTGCCAGAGTGCGTGAGTTGTCGGTCGGCAAAAAACCAATTTGCTTAAGCCGCAATACGGCGTTAGATCAAACGGTTCAGGCGGACGATAAGCTACGATATGAAGAATCAATGAGTCCAGCGCTTGGCACCGTCATTCCAGATATGCCTGCTGGCAATACCACGACATATCTGCACACTTATACCAATACCAGTGCGACAGGTTATGAGACCTTTTCAGACCAGAATCAACAATCGTTTGTTGGTGATCTTAAATCATTTAATTTCGGCATACGACGCAGCGCTGGCGATGGCTCATGGAAACTTACATCATTTGTAGCGTGTACCGAGTAGCACGCTAACTTTGGTTTGTTATTGATTCTCTCCCGCTAATTGTGCTAGTTTGCGGACGGTGTTACAGTTACGGATTGTCATTTTACGATAAAGTTCAGTGCCCGGTAGTTGCTGCATGCCGCTCTTAGCGGTGTGACGACGATCAACTAACCACAGGATAGCCCCCGGCACGTAACGGACAGTATCAATGCCGGGTTTAAGGCTTAGTGCTTCTAAAACCTGCTCGTTATCTTTATCGTTCCATAGGAACATGACATCACACTTCATGGTGGCGTCATTGCGCCACTCCGTAGGCAAGGCAGCTGCAATTGCCATAAAGATGTTGCCAGGAATAATTAACAGCTTCACTGCAAAACCGAAGGTAGCTAGAATCTTAGCTTCGATAATGTTCTGTAACTCCGCAACTGAACGATTATCAGTAAACACCAAATTGCCCGAATTAATGTAGCTCACAACTGAGCTACAGCCAACTGCCACCAGGGCGGCTTTTAAGTCGGTCATGGGAACTTTGTTATTACCACCAACATTAATGCCTCGAAGCAGTGCGATATAGGTCATACAGCAACTATAGCAAACCTGGACTAGCTACAGTATCAGCAATAAGTTATGGTACTATATGCCCATAATCTATAAGGATAAAAATGCAAAATCTACTTCTTAACAAAATTCGCTTAACGCAGTACTTTGTGTTTCTGTTCGTCATCTTCTGTTTTATTGTTTTTCTAACGCCAGGTATGAAATTTGAAAGTGGTGCCTTAACTCTTTTTTCGGTAAATTCGTTCTTATATGGTTTTTACATTGCCCCCATTTTAAGCGCTCAAAAAGCCCGGATAGAAGAACTACACAGAATTGTCCGTTCCGAGTCGAATGCTATTTTTGCTATGGTCTTAAGTCTTAAGAAGCTACCGCCCGAGTTGCGTAACGAGATCCAAACCATGTTTATTACCTACTTAAAGAAAATTGTCCGTTCCAAAAAGGCAGGCGGCGGTGAAGCAAACTATGAAGGCTTAATTAGCTACTGCTTGAACTATACTGGGGAACACCAAACAGAAATTGATAAATTGCTTGATAAGCTTGTTGCCAACCAACAAAACCGGACCAATTTCACCATGCAGATGAGTAACAAAGTATTTAGTAACGAGTGGATGATTATGCTGGTTCTGTTTAGCGTCACACTGACTTTTGTACTGTTCTTGGATGCCGGTAGCGGATTTATATACCAGTTATTAGCCGCACTGCTCTGCACCGGCTTATCTATGTTATTAGTAATTCTAGTAAAAATGTCGACCTTAACCCATAAAAAAGCTCGCCAAATGTGGGACCCTTACAAAAAGCTAATCGATAGCCACTTTTACCGTATCGATTAAGCGCCGATTGCAGCACAGATGAGGTCAGTAATAGCCGCTGTGTTCGGCTTGTCGCCTTCGTTATTAGGTAATACTAGCAGACTGTTATACTGCGTCTATGAAATTTCATCCGATAGTTCCAACCTTCTTCTTAATTGGAATATTTATAAACAGTTTGGGTCGATTGATACTTTCGCCCCTGCACTATCCTGCTGGACTAAAGTTTACGACCGTGGGGTATATGATTTGGGCAGTGACCTACTTGTACGTTGCAGTCAGTACGTTGCTAGCGAAACAGTTTAACCGCCACATTGCTTTCTGGTCGGTGTTCACAATCCTAGCGCCTATTCAGTTCAGTGCCGCTCGCAACCATAACAACCTACTTAACCATACTACTGCTACCATCCTTATTTCCCAGCTAATAATTGGGACCGTCTGGGAAGCCCAAAATTATCGTAGCAAACGCAAGTTCAAAAGTTTTACGGACTAACATAAGCTCAACGCTGTTGCTATACTGTTGCCATGACTACGACCTCTCCCACATCCCAAGCATTTGATTTGATAGTAATTGGTGGCGGCTCCGGAGGTCTTACCGCCGCCGAATTTGGTGCTGCTTTAGGGGCCAAGGTGGCCTTAGTCGAAGCCGATGCCCGCTTAGGGGGTGAGTGCCTGCATGCTGGTTGTGTGCCCAGCAAAGCGCTTATCCATGCTGCCCGTCGCTTTCAAACTATCCGAGAGCAGCTGAAGCCGTGGGACGAGCTAACCAACGACAGTTTTGTAAAAGCCATGCAAGCTGTTAACGCCAGTATCGATGCCGTAGAAGCCGAACACGATAATGATGGATTCTATGAAGTCAAAGGCGTAACTGTTTTTCATAGCCGAGCCGAATTTAGTGGTAAACGCCAGATAACCCTAGCCGACGGTACGGTTTTGACCGCCAAGCGCTTTATGATTGCCACCGGCAGCAAGCCGCTGATTCCGGCCATCGAAGGCCTGACTGACACTGATTTCTTAACTAACGAAAATATTTTTAAGCTAGCAAAATTACCAGCCAGCCTAGTAGTTATTGGTGGTGGTCCAATTGGCTGTGAACTAGGGCAAGCGCTCGCGATGTTTGGCTGCCAAGTCACTATTATCAGTCAGGACGAGCGGCTTCTACCCCGTGACGAGCCGGAAGCCTCGGCCGCCCTTCAAGCCAGCTTGGAACAATACGCCAATGTACGTTTAGTCTTTAACGCCAAAATATCCAAGGTCACTGCCGATAATGGTAGCACTGTCCACTACGCTGTCGGCGAACAGTCCCAACAGGTAAGCGCTGAACGATTATTAGTTGCTACCGGCCGAGCCGCCAGTACCGGCATGAATTTAGAAGTTGCCGGCATCGAGTACACCGATCGATTAATAGTCACGAACGCCAAATTCCAAACCACCAATAAGCATGTGTACGCTGTCGGTGACGTGATGGGTGGCCCTAATTTTACGCATGTAGCCGTTGATCAAGCAGTTAGTGCCACTCAAAATTCGCTCCTTGGTTTAGGCCGCCGTAAACGCAACCTGAACGAACTAGCCTGGGCAACATTTACCTACCCAGAAATTGCTCATCTTGGGGCGGACGAAGCCAGCTTAATCGCTAGCAAAACTGCTTACCGTAAAGAAGTCATTGATTTTAATACCATTGATAAAGCTGTGGCCGATCAAGAAACCGGACTGATTAAAGTATTGACTGATAAAAAAGGACATATCTTAGGGGCCACAATTATCGGTGGACCAGCCGCTGAGTTATTGGGGTTATTGGTTTTAGCTAAACAAAAAGGCATGAAGTTCAGCGAGCTGGGCGGTAGCTTACATGCCTATCCGACATATGCCTTCGGCCTTAAAGTTTTTGCCAGCGGGCTGTCACTTAGGACTTTTGAATCGGGTCCACGGCGCAAATTAATTAGTCTGCTCCGCCGTATTAGCCTACGTTCATGAACAATAAACTTAACGTCAGTAAAGTAATAATTGGACTATCGCTTGTTAGTCTGGCCATCCAAATTATTGCCAGCGCCATTCTAATTCCTAAATTAAAAGCGCCTTTAGAACTTGGCTATATTTTGTTAGCGTTGTTGTTTGAATTTTTAGCGTTTGCCGTTTTGACTCCCTTTGCCCGCAGTTTTTATGCCCGTGAAAAGGTCCCTTTTACGTATTATCGAGCCTTTACGCTATTGTTAGCGTCAGAAAGTTTTTCGCACCTAGTGCCGTTTGGTGATTACTTTGCCCAACGATTTTATTTTGACCGCCACAAGTTACCCATTAGGGCGCCGCTGCGCTACATAACGGTGCTATATAGTTTTGGCCTGCTCGGTTTGATTACGCTCTTTTTAGGATTTCAGGCCCTGGTTTTCATATTCTACCCTAATAAAGTCAGCACAAGTTTTGCGGGCAAATTCGTCTTTATCCCGTTAGTCTTAACTGGCATTTTAGTAGCGCTTTACTTACTGCGACGCTCGCCTCAACTAACCCGCCGGACTCAGGCCTTCTTTCAAAAATACCTGGGAAGTAAACTGGATTCACCGTTTAGTGTTTTAGAATTTTCTCATCGACCAATCCATAAAAATTTATTATTAGTTTCACCCTTGCTCTTCACTTGGCTACTGGAAGGTTGCGGCTACGTAGCCTGCCTGAAGGCCTTTGGCGTCCAAGCGCCTATCTTACTATCGTTTTATGCCTATACTTTCGTTAAAATGTTCCGCTTTATTCCGATCTTTCCAGGTGGTGTGGGTGAAATTGAAGCCACTTCAGCCCTACTATTTAGTTCCTACGGTTTTGCCGTGGCGCCAATTATTACCGGTAGTATTCTCTTCCGATTTGTATCGTACTGGTTCCCGATTACACTTGGTGCCTTGTCGGCTCGCTCTGTTTTAAGCCGTTAACAGCAGTTGGCAGGCTGGCACATGGCGTAAATAGACTTGAATCAGCACCATGGTTACTACAAATCCAGTAACCAGATTAAGCCAGATGAAGCGGCGCCAAGCGACATTAGCTGTCTCGGCTGTTTTGTCGGTAATCTTCCAGTAAGGTGCAATATTAGCAATGTACAACAGCCCAGCCATGGCAATCACTAATCCGGCCAAACCGCGCGTAGCGAGCACTAGCACACTGGCTACATACAGCACCAGCGAAAACCAGGTCGTAGAACGGGCGCCTAAAACGGTACCAATCGAAGCTAGCTTACCTGCTCTATCAGACGGAATATCCTGCACCGCCCCGAAGGCGTGACTAGCCATACCCCACAGGAAAAATGCTACAACGTATGGCAGGTAAGCTCGGTGCCAGCCGAGTAAGACTAAAGCATAGACTAATGGCCCAACAAAATGACAGCTTGACGTAATTGAGTCAAGAAATGGTCGCTCTTTAAAGCGCAGCTTCGGCACGCTATAGGCCAAGACCATGAAAATCACCAACGCCAACGTTAGCTTAGCGGCCGCGCTACCAACCGTGAATAAGACAGCTAAAAACGGCAGGTTAGTGATAGCTACTGCGATAAGAATATTGCGATGTTGCGACTTGGCTAGCTTGGCGCCCTCCAGACCACCTTTGCGGGGATTTAAGATGTCCGATTCGTAATCGAAGACGTCGTTTACACCGTACATCATCAAGTTATACGGAATTAGAAAATACACTGTCCCCAGGACGAGTAGCCATGAAAAATGGTGCGAAACGATAATGTAACCAGCCGCAAATGGATAAGCCGTATTGAGCCACGATACTGGTCGCGACGATAACGTTATGTAACGTAATTTTTGTAAGAGTGTTGTTGGTATAGTCTTATTTTTCATGTTTTGCTCCCTGCTCCCACAGTATTGGTACTAGTATGGCAGCAATTATGGTGTAACTGAAATCTTCAATTGGAGCCTTGCCAATAAAGACTCTCAGTATATGGGCTGGATTATAGTTCACTAAGTTGAGGCCTATGATAAGACTGTCAAAAACAGCTGTCATGGTTACCAGTGCAGCCATGACGACAAACAACCGCTTAACTTCTGAATGACGAGCCCAAACAGCCATGAAATAGCTGCCTGCCAACAGCATAAATCCCAAGTTGAGTAATAGATACCTAGTCATGTTTGCCTGTCTTTACAGTAGTCGCTAGACTTAACCAGATTATCAGCGCCGTGTACGTTAGCAACGCTAAAAACAAAATCTCTTCGATAGGAAAGTGTGGTCCCAGTTCAAGCCCGGTCCGGTATTTTCCATCACCATCCGAAAATATCTTGGCAACTATACCGGCACTATCCCAGACAGTGAAAAATAAAATTGCTGGCAATAAAGTACGGAGGGTGCGGCGGCGATTGGCAAACCAAGCGTACTTGTGACGGTAATCAATTAGCCCCATACAACCTAGTGCCCCGAGTAACCCGACTGCATACACCGCATGCTGCCACCACATTAGGCAGGCTCCAGACGGTTTGTTATAGGTTTCAGTAAACGACCACTGGAACGATCGCCAGTAATCTGTTTGTACACCAGCTCAGCGCTAATCAGGCACATCGGTACACCAATACCGGGCTGGACATTCGCTCCCACATAATACAGGTTTCGAACTTTTTTGCTGCGCGTCTTTGGCCGGAATAAGGCGCTCTGTTTTAATTCATGTGACAGTCCCAAGGCCGTGCCATTCCAAGCGTTGTACTGGGTAACGAAATCGTTGGGGCCAAATAATTGGCGCGTCACTATCCGCTGCATTAAATCTGGAATACCAGCTTGCTCGGCTATCTGATTTAGATAACGGTCGGCATAGCTTACTAGGTCTTTAGCATGTAGTCCAGGGTTAGCTGGTAACGGCACTAGTACAAAGACGTTTTCGTGTCCGGTCGGCGCCACGCTAGTATCAGTTGCACTCGGCTTGCTAACGTAAATCGAAGCTGGGGTTGGCCAATCCTTGGCTGTAAAAATATCACTAAAATTTTGGCGCCAAGCTTTTACGAAGAATAAGTTGTGATGCTGCAATTGTGGCAGCTGGCCCTTGACGCCTAGATACATCAATAAAGCCGACGGGCCGGCTTGGCGCTTTTGCCAGTAGCTAGCTGGATAATCTTGAGCAGCTGCCGGTAGTAACTTGGTCTGAGTAAAATGCATGTCAGCGTTTGAGATTACAATGTCTGCTACAGCAACTTCACCACTCGCCAAACGAACGCCCGTCGCTACGCCGTCCGCAATTTCGATAGCGGTCACCGCCGTATTAAGTTGATAGGTTACGCCTAGTTCACGACCCAGCTTCGTAAAGGCTTCGGTGACGCTGTACAGCCCCCCCTGCGGATAAAAGACCCCCTGTCGGAAATCTAAGTAGCTCATAAGATGGTAGAGAGCGGGAGCGGTGAACGGTGAGGAGCCAAGAAAGACCGCCGGATACTCTAAAATTTGACGCAGGCCAAGTTCCTTGACGTATTTACTAACAAATTTATCGATAGGTTGCAGCGCGGCTCGTAGCATGGCGGGGCCGTTACGAAGTATATCCGGCCTAGCTAACGACAGCGGACGTTCGAAAGTAGTGTATAAAAAGTGCTTCTGGGACAAATGATAGGTGCGTTCGGCGCTGTCTAAATACCGCGTGAGCGCTCGGCCGGCACCGACTTCCCTGGCTTCAAAAGTAGCAGCGTCTGTGGTTTCGTTACCGGTAATTACTATCGGTTCGGGTTCATCTTGTAAGAACACTTGGTACGCCGGTGTTAACTTGGTTAGCTGTAATTGTTCGGCGGCTGAGGTGCCTAGTAGCTTTAAGTAGTTATCATAGACTTCCGGCATCAAATACCACGATGGGCCAGTATCGAACCGAAAACCGTCGCGCTCTAATAACCCCATGCGGCCGCCCAATTGGTGGCGCGATTCGTAAATAGTAACTTTGTAGCCGGCTTTAGCCAGTAAGTTTGCCGTTGCTAGGCCGCCGATACCACCGCCAATAATAGCAACAGTTTTAGGTGCATTCATGATTTACCTTTGGCAAACTTGGCTCGGATAACTGTCTTACCGAGCAGGCCTAACTTTGTGGCATTATTTATGCGGACTCGCTTTTGTAATAAATCTTTGGCGGAAGCAACTTTAAGCTTCCAAAGCAGCCGGAAATAATAGGTATAGGCGGCACTGACAGCAGCTCGGGCGCTGACCGGCAACTGCGGAATTGCTTGTTTAGCAGCCATAAAATCAGCTTCAATGTCAGCAATGATTACCGCTTTGGCGTTATCATCAAAGGTCTTAAAGCTGGTATGCGGGAAATAAAAGCGCTGTAATTCGGTTTGATCAGCCGCTAAATCACGTAAGAAGTTTACTTTCTGGAAGGCCGAACCGAGGGCTCGAGCGCCTGGTTCGAGATGCTTGTACTCAGTCTCATTGTCGACAAACACTTTTAAACACATCAGTCCGACGACTTCTGCCGATCCGTCGATATAGCGTTTATAGAGGGCTGGTGTGTACTGCTGAAGACTAGTATCAAGACGCATACTGTAAAAGAACGGGGCAATTAAATCTTTACCGATACGATACTTATTAGCCGTCAGCTGAAAAGCATGGACGATTAAATTGGTACTATAGTGCTGTTTAAGCGCAAGATAGACCTCTGCTTCAAGCGCATCGAGTTGCTGCCTCGTGTCAGTACCTAAAT
Organism: Patescibacteria group bacterium; assembly: GCA_030271625.1. Lineage (GTDB taxonomy): Bacteria > Patescibacteriota > Saccharimonadia > Saccharimonadales > UBA4665 > UBA4729. Next base: position 320,466 of record JARXKN010000001.1, on the reverse strand, counting down.
AGGTGTCAACAATTTCATCGGCCAGGCGCACTAAACCATAAATGTTATAGATATCAGCCCGTATACTGAGCGGAAACAAGCGCGTCGCCAGCCCAAATGAACTAGAGTAACTATTAGTCACTAAGCGGGCGGTCTGGGTCGCAACAGCGTCATATTGGTCCACTGTTAACTAGTTCTCCAGATGGCTTGGTCAATGAAGTCGGTTAATCGTGCCTGGGCAGCAGCATCGACGGGCAGCTCAGCAACTAATTTAGTCGCTGTATCCGCATAGGTCCGCATTAACTGCTCTAGCTCGGCTTTGGCGCCGCAGGCTATCATAATAGCTCGCGCCTCGTCAGCCATAGCCTCGGTACAATCACTATTACCGATGATTGTTTCTAGTACGGTTAACTGCTCCGGAGAAGCTAAGTGCAATGTGCGCTGCAGTAAATAAGTCCGCTTGCCTTCGCGTAGGTCGCCAATAACTGTCTTGCCGGTTAACTGCTCGGAGCCAAACACGCCCAATAAATCATCGGCCAGCTGGAAGGCAATACCGAGGCCACTACCTATCTGACGTAAGGCCAGTTCGGTTTCCCGGTTGGCGCCGGCCAGCATTCCGCCCAAGGCTAGTGGAATGGAGCATGAATAGAGCGCCGTCTTCAGTTCGGCAATCTTAAGGCTATCGGCATAATCCGGCGGATACAGAGCGGCTTCGGTATCAAGCAGTTCGCCGGCAGAAACGGCGTAAATCGCCTCGCCCAACAATTCAGCAGCCCGCAAGCGTTGGCCGGCAGGAATCTGGCTACCAATGATTAATTGGTAGGCATCCGACAGAAGCAGGTCACCACTTAAAATAGCCGCGCTGTTCGCGAAATGCTTGACCTCGTTCTCGTCAGTCAGCAGCATGCCGTAATGTTGCTGATACGTACCAGCCACATTCAGTTCGTTATGACGAACAAAGTCACGATCGATAATGTCATCGTGCATTAACATAGCAGCGTGCAGTAATTCAAGCGCCGCCGCAATCGGTACAGCCGACGTATAATTTGTGCCGCCTAAGGCCTCATAGGCCAGTAAGCAAAGATAGGGGCGGAAACGCTTGCCACCAGCCCGGTGCTGAGTGGCTATGGCATCCCATAAGAACCCATAATCAGCATGCAGTAGACCGGCGCGCATTCGCTGTTGTTCATAATGTTGATTAAGGAAATCATTGATGTCGCTACGGACAGCTTGCAAGCTATGACTGGGGGTTTGGACTACAGAAGCAGTACCGATATTTTTTTTCATAACGTATACCTATACTAGTAAAAGTATACGCTATTGGGCAAAAATATAACTATCTAAGACCGGTTAATTAGCGAGCATGACCACTGGTGCGATTATGTAAATCGCTCCACTCTTGCTGCATATCAGTGTCTAACGAGTTAAATTGTTCCTCGGCGATTTTGTCCCAATTTTTTTTCATACTAAGCTCCTTGATTGCTACCCTTAGTCTACGGGTTAAGCAGTAGGTCTGAAATAAGATTTCTTACTTTTCAGACTAGCCTATTTTGCTTTAGGCTGAATTTTAGTAAGGGCATTTTTTATGGTTAAAGCGTGTAAGCCGCTTAAGTATTGTTCAGTTGTCATTTTTTGTTTCTCCTATTCTTTGGTCTATAAAGCATAAGCTTATTCCATAAATCATACTGTTAAATTTCTTACAATACGTTTGTGATCTATGTCTTGTTATCGAATGCTGTGCAGTAAGGTTATAAAGCGGCCGTGATGACTAATAAACAGTGTTGTTGCAGCTATAAATAGTAACGGAAACACAATCAGACCTTCCACTTTTTTACCGGTAGTAATGCGAAGGGCTTTCAGCGGTGGAATGCCGAAGTGCCAAGGAATTGGCAACAACAAAGGGACGCCCTCTTTCGTGAAACTATCCATAAGTAAATGTGAGATTAAACCGATAATAAATGCCCACCATATAAAACCGGTGTCAGCGTGTCCTAAAATTGGGCCGAGAAAGGTTAGTAGAGCCTGGAAGCCAAAGCCGGTTATAGCCAGCCCTAATACAGAGTGCGTTATAAATCGATGACCACCAGCTAATTTACCAAACGTTCTACCAAAGATGTTGCCGATTGGCAGGTTCCGCCAAAACGGCGCCGTCGGCTGGTCGATGTCAGGAAGCACGCCGCCTATTTGATTTGCTAGCAAGCTGAGCAGGAGGGTTGATAAGGAAATGGTAGCCGGAGGGTTTAGACAAACGACGGCAACCAAGCTAGTAAAGGCCGCCAAATCATGGGTGCGACCAGTCATACAGGCTTAATTTGCTGCCGAGCCGTTAGATCCCTGCGGCGGCAATAACCGAGGTCCAGTTTGATACTTAGCTTTTAGTAAGGCTTGTTCGATAGCCTGAGCAACTTGTTTAGCCTGTTCAAAGCTCATACCTACGCGAGCAACTGGCGCAGTTTTATTGTGGCCGGTAGTTTGGGCAAAATTTATAGTTACGCCAGCGTTGTTGGTGACTACTTCTACACCATCGGTATAGACAGTGCGCATATCCATGGCTAGTAACATAACCACATTTTTATGGTTAAAGGTAACGTCATCATTAGGTCGAATTTGTTCAGGTATTTCCCCGTTGTAACCAGCCATTTCCCAGAGCTGAACCGCTTCTTGGTCCTTCATATCGAAGTAGCTGATGAGCAGCAGCAAGACGTCTTCGGCCGGTCGTTCTAAACCAGCTTCAATACGTTCTAAAACCGCTTCATCAATTTCGACGGCCCCGGAAACCTCAGCCAGACTTTGATGCGACTGCTCACGCAGATACTTCAGGTGTCCACCGAGCGGTTGAAATGGCTTATTTTCTGGTTCTCTCATGCTTCCATAGTACCGCTTGGTTATAACGGGTGCAAGCGTTACAAGTACAGTCACGATAAGCTATACTGACAGATATGCAGATTCTCCAAAACGTCAGTTTGGCTGACCACTCTACAATGCGCTTGGGCGGGATTGCTGCGTACAGCTGCGAAATTGCCAGTCGGGCTGAGCTGGTAGAAGCACTTGGCTGGGCCAGCAGCCAGCAACTGCCGTATCGAGTTATTGGTAGTGGTAGTAATATAATTTGGGCCGACGAGGGCTTTCAAGGCTTACTAATTATTAACGCCATTAAAGGCTTTGAGCTCTATGACGAAGACGAGCAGAATAGCTACCTAACGGTTGGAGCGGGCGAACCATGGGATAGTGTCGTTGAGCGAAGCGTAGCGGCTGGATTATCTGGTATTGAGGCCCTCAGCTTAATCCCTGGTACTGCCGGCGCGACGCCGATTCAAAATGTTGGTGCCTATGGTCAAGACGTTTCTCAGACCGTGGCCACCATTGAGGCCTACGACACCAGCCAACAAGCCTACGTTACGATCCCTGGATTCGATTGTGGCTTTGGCTATCGGACCAGTCGATTTAACACTTCAGATCGTGGACGGTTTATTATCACCTCCGTCACCTTTCACTTAGTGCGTTCCAACCCCTTGCCTCCCTACTACCCAGCCGTTGAGCACTACCTTACCGACATGCATAAGGCCGCTAACCCGGCCACAATCCGTGAAGCGGTCATATCGGTCCGGAGCAGTAAATTACCCGACCCGAGCATTATTGGCAATAACGGCTCTTTCTTTGCCAACCCCATCATTAGCACCGGCGATTATACGCAACTAGAGGCTGGCCACGGTCAAATACCTCATTGGGAAGTGAGCGAAGGCGTGAAACTATCCGGCGCCTGGCTGATTGAACAAGCCGGATTTAAAGACTTTCATGACACTGCAACCGGCATGGCAACCTGGTATAGTCAACCGCTGGTTTTAGTCAACGAGCATGCCAAAAGTACGGCCGATCTACTAGCTTTTAAACAGCAGATTGTAAATGCCGTGGCAGCAAAATTTGGGGTTCAACTAGAACAAGAACCCGAACTCCTACCCTAATTCTTAGCGTCACTAGGAAGCGGAAACTGCAACGCAAAGGCTTTCACCTCTTGTTGGATAGCTGCTAGTTTTTGGTCGTCATCGTGAGCATCAACGGCTTGCTTCATCCATTCTGCCAGTTGCTCCATATTGGCTACCTTGAGGCCGCGCGTCGTTATGGCGGGCGTTCCTAAGCGAATACCACTCGGACGGAACGGCGGCAGTGTGTCGTTAGCAATGGCGTTTTTGTTAAGCGTTAAGTTAATCTTATCGAACGCTTCCTCGACAATTTTGCCATCCAGCCCAAAGCTAGAATAGACATCAGCTAAAATCAGGTGATTGCTGGTTCCACCGGTTAACAGACTAAAACCACGGTCGGTCATAGCGCTAGCCAGGGCTTTGGCGTTATCGACGATTTGCTGGGCATACTGTTTAAACTCAGGTTTCAGAGCTTCACCAAAGGCAATCGCCTTGGCGGCAATGATATGCATGTGCGGTCCACCCTGCATGCCGGGGAAAATAGCGCGGTCAATTAAAGTCGGGATGTTTTCGAGCGTTTTTTCTGGGGCTTTCAATGGGCTACTAACGGTACCGCGGCTAAGGATGAGTCCACCGCGTGGCCCGCGTAAGGTTTTGTGCGTCGTAGTAGTAATGACATGAAAACCAAAATCGAATGGATTGGCCGACACGCCGCCAACAATTAAACCAGCGATGTGCGCCATATCAGCCATTAGTAAGGCACCAACTTCGTTACCGATGGCTGCAAACTTGGCGTAATCAAGCTCGCGGGGGTAGGCACTAAAGCCAGCGATAATAAGTTTTGGCTGATGTTCAAGCGCTAAGCGGCGCATCTCGTCGTAATCAATTTCACCAGTAGCTGGATCTTTCATTTTGTAACGCACAAAGTTATAGAGTTTCGCCGACCGCGTAACTGGCGCACCGTGAGTTAAGTGGCCACCATGACTAAGGTCCATTGCCAACACCGTGTCACCGGGCTCTAGCCAAGCGCTGTAGACGGCTTCGTTAGCCGGCGCACCACTGTGTGATTGCACGTTGGCATGATCGGCTTTAAATAGTTGCTTGGCTCGGTCGATTGCTAGCTGCTCCACCAAGTCGGTGTTTTCTTGGCCGCCGTAGTAACGCTTGCCTGGATAACCTTCCGAATATTTGTTAGTAAAAATACTACCCATGGCGTCCAGCACGTCACGGCTGACATAATTTTCGCTGGGGATTAACTCTAAGCCCTCGCGTTGGCGCTGCTCTTCTTGAGCAATCAATTTAGCAACAACGGTATCTATCATCACACACTCCTCGTATTAATCGGTATTAGGTGTTAGTAGTGATGGGTACTAAATCATAGCTCTATTGTAGCAATAGACGCCGCTTCTTGATACGGCTGGGTTAGCGATTTCTCAGTAAGACGAGAATGATTAATAGTGTTAAGACGGTGATAAGCGTCACCAGGGCTGAATCAATCACAACTTGCTGCCGTTTCTTGGCCTGAGCACTGCCGTCTTGTGTCTTAGTTGGCTGCTTAGAAATTACTTGAAAGGACGACCCGGTATCAGCATCAGCGGACACACCGGCCTGTGCTAAGAGCTTGGAGAACACGGCTTTACCACTGCTAACTACCGCCTCGCCATGGGCTTTATCACGCAAAATTGGGTCACGTTCAAAATCTATCTGGCGTTCGATAAGCTCACGACGTAACGCCCTTGAGACATTGCCACCCCGCAGATGCTCGGCGACTAAGCGGCGAAGGCCTCGTTCACTCACTAACTGAGTTTCGTAAATTTGTCGTAAATTTGTTCCATCAACGAGGACTTTCTCGCTCAGTGCGAGTAGCTCGTTACGGCTCATGGTTTCCGCTTGTTTTTTAGCCGTTAGAATCTCAGTTTTAGAAACCTTTTTAGCTGTTAGTTCGGGTCGGCGTACGACGCGTTCGGCGCTGGCCGCTACCAAGACATGGCCAATCCGCTCCGGCGGTACCGTCGTCCCGTCAGCTTCAACTTTTTGAGCCCGTGGTTGCGTAAGTCGTTCAACCGATTGTTGGCGAACGCTGCGGCGCACTAGTGTTTCATTAGTAAGTAATTCAGCCTGCAGGTTTTTGACCTGTTTTTCCAACTTGCGTTGGACAGGTGCCAAGCGCTTTTCAGTTTTAATACGGCCGCGACGGCGCCCAAACAAGTAGCCAATAATCGCGCCGACCAATAAACCATCGGCTTCGGCTTGGCGCTCATTACGGCCGGCTTCATCAACCGAAATAACCTGCTCAGCGGTTGGGGTGGAGCGCGGTGGCTCATTTGGGTCAGGCGCGGTTTCGCCGCTAGCGCCAGGATTACGAGGTGGGCGTCCACCGCTACCGCCGCCCGCCGGAGCTGACGTGACGGGTTCGCTGGCTGTTGGTTCAGCCTGCTCTTCTGAGGTTTTTGTCGTCTCGATTGCCTTATGTTGGCTAGCATCGTGGAGATTAATTTCACCCTCATTGGGAACGTAGGTATCGATAGTCTGTTCGGCAGGAGCAGAAGTGTCAGCATTGCTAGCAATATTTCCCGACGCCTCAACAGCCACTAAATAGGCAGCAACGGCATCATGCTCCGCCTGCTCTTCGGCAGTTACCGGCGATTGTTCGGCTATTTCCGCCAAACGAGCAGCGGCAAGTTGCTTAGTGACGTAACTAATTTCTTCCGGCTCTAAACTTTCAACAGCCAGGCTTTTAGATTCGGCTTCGGGCTCGCTCTCAACAATCTTCAGTTTCTTGTCGGCTACAGCTGCGTCTGTCGCTCGTTCCTTGCGACGGTCGGCACGTGCGGCCGCTTCGTTAGGTGGTTCAACTTCGACAACAAAAGCCCCAATGGCCTTTTTTTTAGATTTGCTTTTAGAGCGGTCAGTGTCGTCTTCGTTAGTAGACGTTTCGGCTGTAAATGGTGATAAGTTCTCTGACATATAATAAGTCTTTTATCTAACTGCGCAGTTCGCAGTCACAAACACCATAGTATACTATGGTAGTCAACATTTTGCAAAGCGTGCTACCCCTAGTAATTACGGTTTCATCATTCTGCTGGAAAATATTTAGCGACGTATTATGAAGTGCAGCATTTGGCCCTGGGCACGAATACCAGAGTTATTACCTTGGGAATACTCAGCTTCAATAACTGTTTCTAGAGCCGGCTTTGACATGTCAGCAACCCGCATCGGTAGCCGATCGGTGATGACGCGAACGCCAGACCACTGTTCAATTTTGGCTCCTGTCATTTCAATGATAGTCTCTAACGCATCGGGCGTAAAAGCATGAACCCGCAGCCCAAGATTATTAATAATTTTTTGACTGGCGTGCAGGCTTTCCAGTTGTTCAAAATCTTGCTTATAAATCGCTCGCGCTTCAGCACCGTAATAACCTTTTTCGAGCAACGATACTAAGCCACCCGGCTTAGCCCAGCTAATGACTTCGGCTATAAATTTTCGTGGCGCCGGTTGATACATAGCTACGCCGTGACAGAGTACGACATCAAAACTAGCAGCCGGGGCCGGTAAGCTTGAGAGCTCGCCTTCTACCATGGTAATTAGGGCTCGTTCTTCCGGTCGTAGAAAAAAATTGAAGCGTCGTTCGGCATACAGCCGTTGTTCTTTAGAAATTTCAACAATTGTCACTTGGTGGCCAAGACTAACCAGCCAAGCCGCATCAGGTCCACTACCGCCACCAACATCAAGCACCTTAAGCGGTGCCTTGCCCAGATAGGGCGTTAAGTTACGACGGACCACTTGGTAACGAACATGTCCCCGCAAGGTAGTGTCATATTTAGAAAAACTGCCAGCTACCCCGTCAAATGTCGTGATAGGTTCATCAGGCATGGGAGAATTTACTCGCCTTTTGGCTGAGCCTGCTCTTTACCACCAGGCTTATCTTCAGCAGCATTACCAGACTCATCGGCTTCAGTTCCCTGCTCGCTCTCAGGAGCTGGAGCATCTTCAGGTGCATCGCCACCAGCAGCTTCGTTAGCAGCCGCTAAGGCACTTGGTTCAAAGACAGTTGCTAGGGTGTGTTCGGCTTCTACCTTAAGTTCAACGCCAGTCGGCACAATTAAATCAGCGACGGTCACGTGGTCACCAATGGCTACAAGTTTTTCAGCATCGTATTCCAAGAAATCAGGTAATTTACTGGCGATAGCCGAAACCATTACGGCTTCTAACTGGCTCAGGACTAACAGGCCTGAACGCTCAGCCGGGCTAGATTCGTTGCCTTCATCGTAGCGGGCCCGAACCGGGATTTCAGCTTCAACTTTTTCGGTAGCACTTACGGCGTTAAAAACAATGTGGGTTAATAAATGCTTCCGCGGATCGAAGGTAGCAGTCTTAATCAGTGCGGTGTAGTTCTTGCCTTCGTTCGTTAGACTAACCGGGTGGTGCTTGCCAGCTTGGCGCCAAACTTTGGTCATAGCTACAAAATCACCCTGGATGTTTATAGACGGTTTGCCGTGGTCATGGATGACGGCTGGAACAGTTCCAGCTTTGCGCAGGTGCTTGACGGCTTTGCCGGTAACATCACGATTGGTTACTTGCAGACTAATAGTATCTTGGCTCATATCGGTAGGGACTCCTTAACAGTTCCGTCTATTATAGCAGTTTTTTGACGGAATTTGGGTTTTATACGCTTTTACTAAACTGGACGGCCTCTACGATTCCGTATAAGCTAGCAGTACATGTTTGATGTTAATACCTTAATTCAGTCCGGCGGCTTATTACTATTAGCAATTATTGTCTTTGCTGAAGTCGGTTTATTACTTGGCTTTTTCCTACCCGGCGACACGCTGTTGATTGCGGCTGGTATCTACGCCCACGCCGGACATCTTTCGATTGTGAGTGTCATAGCAGTAGTGGCAGTGGCGGCAATTGTAGGTGATAGCACCGGCTATTACATCGGTCGTAAGTTAGGTCCCCGGGTGTTTAATAAACCAGATGGACTAATATTCCGCAAAGACCACATCGACAAGGCCGAGGCCTTTTATGAAAAATATGGCGCTAAAACGCTCCTGATATCGCACTTTCTACCCTTCATTCGCACCTTTCAGCCGCTACTAACTGGCGTCAGCCGCATGCCGTATAAGCGCTTCGTAATTTATGATGTCATCGGCGATATTGCGTGGGCAATTTCAGTGCCGTTGTTAGGCTACTACGTCGGCAGCCGTATCCCCGGAATTGATAAATACATTCAGATTGTACTGGTAGCGGTTATCCTGCTGGCCGCCGCGCCGACCATACTTCACGTTATAAAAATGAAATTAAAGCAACGCTCTTCTACCCCTAAAAAAGATTAGTCGCTTCGATTTGTTAACGTAGCATCTTCTTCAAAAATTGTCCGGTGTAGCTGGCAGCGATTTTAGCAACTTGCTCAGGCGTACCTTCGGCAACCACTTGACCGCCAGCGCTACCACCCTCTGGGCCCATATCAATTAGCCAGTCGGCATTCTTGATGACATCTAAGTTGTGCTCAATCACGACCATACTATTGCCGGTATCGACCAGCGCGTGCAGCATGTGCAGTAACCGGTCGACATCAGCAATATGTAACCCGGTTGTTGGTTCGTCAAGAATGTATAAGGTTCGACCGGTTGGCCGACGACTAAGTTCGGTCGATAGCTTGATACGCTGAGCTTCACCACCGGACAGCGTGGTGGCTGGTTGCCCTAATGAAATATAACCTAAGCCCACATCTACCATGGTTTGTAGTTTGCGGGCAATGCTAGGAATATTGTTAAAGAATTCTAGGGCAGCTTCACAGGTCAGTTCCAAGACATCACTAATAGTCTTGCCCTTAAAGTGAATTTCCAAGGCTTCACGGTTGTAGCGCTTGCCGTGACAGACTTCACAAGGCACATAGACATCAGGCAGGAAGTGCATTTCGATTTTTATAATGCCATCGCCGGAACAGTTTTCACAGCGACCACCACGAACATTAAAACTAAAGCGACCGGCACTATAACCACGTAATTTAGCTTCGGGCACGCTGGCAAATAGTTCACGGATGGGTGTAAACAAACCGGTGTAGGTGGCTGGGTTAGAGCGTGGCGTGCGACCAATTGGACTCTGATCGATGATGATAGCTTTATCGAGTTCTTTAATGCCAATAATATCTTCGTGCTTACCCGGAACCGTACTGGCCCGGTGCAAACGAGCCAGTAACTCTTTAGCCAGAATGTCGTTAATAAGACTAGATTTACCAGACCCGGAAACACCACTAACCACAACTAATTTACCAAGCGGGATATCGACTGTTACATCACGTAAGTTATTTTCGCGAGCTCCTTTAATGGTAATAGCTTTGCCGTTGCCTGCTCGGCGCTTCTTGGGGGTGGCAATCTCTTTTCGTCCTGATAAGTACTGGGCGGTGATGCTTTTAGTAACTTTCATAACTTCCTCGGGCGTGCCAGCGGCAACAACCGTACCACCATGGATACCGGCACCAGGACCAATATCCAACAGATAATCAGCAGTTCGAATCGTATCCTCATCATGCTCCACCACAATCACCGTGTTACCAAGTTCTTTCAAGAATTTAAGAGTTCGAATTAAACGTTCGTTATCGCGTTGATGCAGACCGATACTTGGCTCGTCTAGGACGTACAATACTCCCTGCAAGCCAGAACCAATTTGAGTCGCCAAACGGATACGCTGCGCTTCACCGCCAGATAAGGTGGTGGCGCTTCGTAGCAAAGTCAGATAGTTCAGGCCAACGTCTTGCAAGAATTTTAAGCGCGCGCCAATTTCTTTTAGAATCATCTCGGCTATCTTGGCCTCGGTGGTGTTAAGCTTAATGCTATTGAACCAATCGAGCGCATCGTCAATAGACAGTGTACAGACGTCCATAATCGACTGGCCACCAACCGTAATCGCCAATACTTCTGGCTTAAGCCGCATACCCTTACAGGTGTGGCAAGGCCGTTCTTGCATGAATTTTTCAATGTCACGACGGATAAAATCACTGTCAGTTTCTTTATGACGGCGCTCTAAATTAGTTACCACCCCTTCGTAAGTTGTTTCAAATGATCGCCCCATACCGAGCGAAACACGAAACTTTTCATTGCCAGTACCGTACATCACCAGGTTCATTTGTTCGGCAGTTAGATCGGCGGTTGGTACGTGCAAACTAAACTTGTAACGCTCAGCGACCGCCTGCAGCTTCTTCATGTACCAGTTATCGACATTGATACGGTTGTACGGTCGGATGGCACCTTCAGCAATTGTTAGGCGGCCATTAGGAATCACCATCTCTGGATCAACTTCTAACCGGTTACCCAGCCCGGTACATACCGGGCAAGCACCTTGCGGGCTGTTAAAGCTAAATGTTCGCGGCTCAAGCTCGGGGATACTTATTTCTGGGTGATTAGGACAGGCGTACTGCAAGCTATAAGTGGTAGTGTTATTGTCCGATTTATCGTCGGCATCTAAAATTACTACTTTGCCTTCAGCAACTTCTAAAGCTTGCTCAACCGATTGGACCAGCCGGGAGCGACTGTCTTCGTCGTTAACAATTCGGTCGGCGACAATTTCAATCCGGTGACGATAGCTCTTTTCAAGTTTAGGGAATTCATCGAGCGCATAGACAACGCCGTCGACTCGAGCCCGCGCAAAACCAGCCCGTTGGTACTGCTCGGGGATGTGCTCAAAGGAGCCTTTTTTATCAATCACTACCGGCGCTAGAATCATCAGCCGTTTACCGGTTGTAGTAGCGACAATTTGGTCAATAATAGCTGTCGTGGTTTGTCGTAGTACCGGCTCGCCATCAATCGGACAGTGCGGCGTGCCAATCCGGGCATACAGCAAACGGAGATAATCATAAATTTCTGTAACCGTCGCCACGGTACTGCGTGGATTACGGCTGGTCGACTTTTGGTCAATTGAAATAGCCGGGCTAAGGCCATCAATCTGGTCAACATCCGGTTTTTCCATCAAGCCTAAGAACTGACGAGCATAGGAGCTGAGACTTTCGACGTAGCGGCGCTGCCCTTCGGCGTAAATGGTATCGAACGCCAGGCTTGATTTGCCGGAACCACTGAGGCCGGTAATAACAACAAGTTGGTTACGAGGAATCGTAACGTCTATGTTCTGTAAGTTGTGTTCACGCGCACCTTTTACGACAATCTGATCTGCCAAAACTAACCTCCATCAAGGCCCATGATTATACAGTTAAATGGGCTTTTTATCTAGTAGCTTGGCCACAACGAACCTTGTTCTAGGCGGTTTTAACTTTGAATAAAAGCTACCGTGTTCAATTTCCACTCAATCGGGCCAATCTCGATATCATGAACCGGTAAATCGGCGCTCAGTAAATTAACAATATCTTGGCTCTCCGACTCCGGCATGGATGGCAAGCGCATAAATGGCATTTCCAAAGCTTGGATGGCAGTGCCGGCTAACTTACGTAATTTTCGTCCCGAAACCATGCGCATTTCGGCATCCAACAGGACATCCTGTTGGGCTTGCAGGATGGAGGCGCCGGAACCTTCATCGACGACAAGGGCTAATTCTTGCCCAATTCGAGGATCCATAGACTTATTAGCAATAACAATTTTATTAGCTCGAACCACAATCGGACCATCAGTTGCAGCGTATAAATCTTCTACTTCATGTAGCGCCGCCGGCAACGGATTATCACGTTTTTTACTGGTAGTTTGGACTTTGCCAGAGTTTTGACGTACCTTGCGCGGCGTATAGTACAAGACCGGTGACTCCATGCGGGCATGCAGTTTTCGTAACAGGTCATTAGCCTCGGCACTAGCTTGAATGCGACGCTCAAAGATAGTTACTCGCAGACCCTCAGCCGCATAGACTAGGGGGTCGAGTTCATGGCTCGGCTGGTCAATTTCCTCAGCCATTTTTTTGGCATTTGCTAAGAGATCCCGAAGTGAGGGGCTGGGGGTTACAACTTTTCGTACAGCTCGGAGGCCAGACAGTCTTTCGGTATTGGGAGAACTCATCGGTCTCTACTCCTTAGGTAGTTGGCAAAGTATAGCATGGGGTTGGGGCAATAAGCACATGCGCAAAGACTTACAACAGATTATCATTTTCTAAACGCTTTTTTAATTGCTGCAGACTGCAGCGTTTCTCGCCGTAAATAAATGAAATTTCGCGGCCATCCTGTAGGTATAAAGCGTCGTGATTAGTTAATTTTTGGATAGCTTCAAGACTAAACCGCTTCACAATGGCCCGGCCCTGGACATACTTAATACCGAGCGTAACGTCGTCAATCGTGACGATGGGCGGGGCGTCGGCAACTATCTGTTCGCGCTGTTCCCGGCTGACATATTTATCAAGCGATATTGCCTGCTCTTCTATTAAAATTCGTAAATTGTTATCGATTAATCCGGGATCATTGACGGTCGCTGGGGCGGCTAGGTTAATCAGGTCGTTGATAGCATCTTCGGTTAAACGCATAATCGGCACTTTGGATTTGTGGGCTAAGCGTTCAATAGCTCGTTTAATCTTATACAGTTCGGTTAGATGTTGTCCGGGACTCACCTTAGCGTGTTCAATGACGGCCGCTCGCAGTAGTGGCGAAGGCGTAGCCGCCACCTCCCTGGATTGCAGGACAATGGTGTCTAATAACTGCTGCTCAACTTGCATAAACTTTCCGCCGCGCATCGTGAAGCCTGTCGGCTTCCAGCGGGTTAAGTGGGTAGCAATCTTGCCAATTTCGGCCACTGTTATTTCAGTAGCGTCTTCAATAATGTGCTTCATCTCTGATACGCCAGCCCGGACTATCTGGACGCGGCGCGGATCACCCACGACCGCACTTATCGTACCAAGTGTGACGCTACGATTACTGACTTCGCGGAGGACCACCGATTCGCCTAACAGTCGGTAGCGACCTTCGCCAACCGGTAAGTAAATTGAGTTTACTAAGCCGGCAGCAATACACTCTCGTAACTGGGTTCGTTCTTCAATGGTTGGGAGTGCCAGCGGCTTGTAGCCGTCGACGCTGACATGACGGGCAACTTTGGCATAATGCTCACGAGCCCGAATGACATTATTAGTATCGAGGTCGTAATCGTGCATTTCTTCTAACGACATATTTTGGATGGCAATAAAGATATCTAGCTGCGCTAAATGATCGGAGGTAACTTCGTCGGTTAGGCTTTGCCAGCGCCGGGTTCCATCGCGTTCAAATAAACGTAGGCCGCCGACTTCTTTAGAGGCGGCAATGGCCGCCATATAGCTGGCAACTTGCGGGTATAATCGTTCGGCGTGAATCAAGGCTCGGCCCATCGGCAAGCGCAATGGTAACTCACTCATGCGTTTACCCATAGTGGTTATGTTGCCGTCAGCATCTAAGCCACCAAGTGTTTGGACTCTTTGCTTTGAGCGGTCAAAGCGGGCTTGTGCCAGCGGGTGATAAAAACCCTGCTCGGCAATATCTTTGCCAAGCGATGCCCAGAATAGCGTCAACCGATCGATATCGGACCGCAAAATTTCAGGCACTGGGTGGCGATCACGGTCAGCTTTCGACAAGAAAGTTGTGCGCTCATCTAGTCGGGTTAAGATACCGATACCGTCACAAGTTCGCCCGGCGCGGCCCATCTGTTGTTCAAGATCATCTTGTGAAATTGGTAGCCGCAGCAGACCTTGGCTGTCCTCACCATCTAGTTCTATGCGACGCTCCATGCCGGTACTAATGACATAGCGCGTGCGGGGGATGGTCATACTGGTCTGACCCATTTTGGTTTGGACCACAATCTTTACACCGGGCATATCTTCGTAAGCTGGCGCTTGTCGATCGGGCGTCATTTTAGCATCAAGTGGTATCAGCGTAGTTTGTTTCAGGACTTCAAATGGTAATAAGGTACGAATCTTATCGATAATATCTTTAATCTCGGCTTTACCTTCGGCAAAAACTTGAATCGTATTTGCGGAGTCATAGCTTTCGGGGTTTTCAAAAATGTCTACAGCAGCGGCTACGGTTTCTTTGGCAACCGTGGAGTCTGGCTTTTCTTTATACTCGACATTGAACGTCCTACCAGCGACTTCTACAACTGGCGGAACCTGCCCCTGGTCATCAGTTAAATAGTCGGCCAGTTCATGAGCATCTAAGGTAGCGCTCATTAAGATCATTTTAAAATTAGGATTGCTAGCCCGGCGTTGCTTACCAAGCAGGACTAACATTTCTAGGTTTTCGTTCCATTCGTGGACTTCATCAATAATCCACAACTCATTGTCACGATCACTATCAGCCCGACCATCGCGGTTGAGATGCAGTCCATCGGTGACAACTTTTATGCGAGCATCACGCGGCCCTTCCAGCCCGGCGCCAGTTTGAAAGCTGACGAGTTGCGCAGCCGTTTCTTGGCCAACAACCTCACTCAGCTCTAATTCGATGCGCTCAGCTACATTGGCGGCGGCGCGGCGGCGCGGTTGGGTCAGAAAAACTGTCTGAAAGCCAGCTTCTAACGCGTATTGTGGTACCTGTGTACTCTTACCGGCACCCGTTTCCGCCACCAGCACGGTAATTGCATTTCCCCGTATAGTATCAATAATTTCTGCTTTGCGGTCATAAATCGGCAAGCCCCGATTTCCTAATTCTGCAAAACTTGTCGGCATGACCTCGACGGCTGGTCGCGCCATCTGTTGATCAAATGCTACGCCCAGTTCACCCGTCAAAATCACTGACATTTGTGTTACCCCTCTTGGTTTTTAATCCCTATTCATAGTGTAATCATCATAAGCAATAAACACCATATGCAGCGTAGTTATTTATATAGTCAAATTAACAGCTACTTAACAGTTACAACTAAAAGCTTAACTGATGACAGCCTTATAGCGCATAAGCTTACTTAGTCATGTTGTTGACATTCTTTCAATAAAGTGTATAATGCTGATTAAATCAACTGCGCAGGCAGGAGAAATAAGAGGCACCAATGTACACCCTACTCGTCTTGGGCTTAGTTCCAGGCACCAATTTTCAGATTACGTTTGAATTCTGGCTTCAATGTCTAGAGGCGTTAGCGGCGGCCAGCCTCTTAACAAATTTAGGCATGCGCTATGTAAAAGTTGGTCGTAAAGGCCTCCTAGAGTCAGCCGACCTGCGCGCTATTCTGCCTGCGACTCGTCTGCATCGCTAGGCATAATTGATTCTCCGTATAACTGCAGTTCTTCTACCAGGAAGCGCTGATTATCAGTAAGATCCTTTTGAGCCTTTAACTCCTTGAGACGCTCAAAATACTGTGCCAAACGGCTATTATTGCCGCCGTTAAACAAAGCCACTGCGCAATGAGCGTCCCACTCAGCCCGCTCGTCAGTCGATAAGCTACGTGGGTAGTTACGCGCCTTATACAAGGGGAGGAGCTGTTTTAACCGGTCGTCCTGTAAACGTGGCGCAATTGTCTCCAGTTCCGTTGGCTTGGTCCGCCGAACTGTTGCTAGCATAGCTTTATCACCAGCAGCTAAGAAGCCGTCATACATCAGCGCATCGACACTACGAGGATGTTGTTTATAATCAGCCGCCCGCTCGGCATCGAGGACTTTTTGAGCGGCTAAAACTTTTTCGGCCAACACTCCCTGCACTGCTTTTAGCGTCTTAAAATGTTGGCGTACAGTTGCTAGCGTAAGCTGCAGGCGCGCTTCTATCTCTGACTTATTCATGACACCCAAGGGTGCTACCGCTGGACAGCGATTATATTTAAGGGTCTTGACTGGTTTGCGAGCCGGTTTGGCCTCGGGATCATAGCGCCAGGCGGCAACAATTTCATCGACTGACATATTAGCGTACACTTGCGGATCAAACCGAAGGTCAAAGACGATACCGCTGTGCTCTTCGGGGTGCTTGGCCAGCAACACCGCCACACTAGTATTGAGCGTATCGGAGGGATAGCGACCACTGGTATAGACAAAGGGCTGGCCGGCTAGTACCAGTTTGGCTACCTTTTTCTTATTACGACACTCAAATAAATACTTAAAAAGGTCGGGCTGCTTATCACGGATTAACTTAGTGACGTTGATTGTCGCATAGACATCACTCAGGGCGTCGTGAGCGTGTTCATGCTCTAGACCATTTAGCTTAGTCAGTAATTCCAGACGGTTGGTTGGTTTACCGTCGTCTGTAAAGGGCCAGGTTATACCCTCTGGTCGCAAGGCTCGTGTCATGCGCACCAAATCTAAGATATCCCAGCGCGAGCAATCATTGTACCACTGCCACTCATAGGGATCGTAGAAGTTGCGGTAATGCAGGTAGCGCATAAACTCATCATCAAAGCGGACACTGTTAAAGCCCAAAAAGACGGTCTGAGGCTGGACAACTTCTTCATAAAAGAATTGCAAGAATTCGGCTTCGGTTAAACCATCTTGGAGGGTTTGCTGCGGGGTAATGCCAGTTAGCAGAACTGCTTCGGGGCTAGGCAGCACATCACTGGCCAGCTTAATCAGGACGTTAACCGGGTCGCCAACCGGATTAAGGTTTTCATCTGTGCGTTGGCCGGCAAATTGCATAACCCGGGCTTCACTGGGGTGTAAACCAGACGTTTCTAAATCGTAAAAGAAAAAACTAGCTGCCATATCGATACTCAGTGTAGCATGGCGGCGGCCAGCCGACCGTCAGTTCATTAACGCTTCATTAATAACCGAATTGCTGCTCGGTAGCGGTACCGACCTGAATAATATCGTCAGCTTCGATGCCGCTTCTAATTAATTGGTGCATAATACCCATCTTGCGCATAATGTCGCGCAATCGCTGAACACCTTCTTCATTATCGAACCGCGTACGGCGGGCGAAGGCTTCGATTTTTTGACCACGAACAATAAACAATCGATCTTCGCGCGTTACCTGCCACTCGTCAGATGTATCAACAATTCGTAACACTGGCAAACTAGTGTCAACTTCTTCCACTTTCTCGGCAGCCGCTTTCCGAACCGCCATAACGGTGTCTTTGACGGCGTACAGCAACTCCTTCAAACCGGTACCCGATAAGGCTGATATGGCATAGATTTTGGCATTAGCCGGGGCTACTGCCTGCAACTGAGCCGTAAAGTCGGCAATCATTTCATCATCTAAGCCATCAATTTTATTAAGGACGATTATTTCCGGTCGATCAGTTAGATCAACTTTGTAGGCTGCCAACTCGGCTTTAACAGTTAGGTAGGTATTGGCAATGTCGTCTTGGTAACAATCTACCAGGTGCATGATAACTGCAGTACGTTCAATGTGACGGAGGAAGGCGTGGCCTAGGCCTTTGCCTTCAGCCGCACCTTCGATTAAGCCCGGGATGTCGGCAAACAGGATGCTGGTACCCTTGTCGATATCAACTACTCCCAGATTAGGTTTGAGGGTGGTAAAGGCATAGTCAGCAATTTCTGGGCGAGCATTACTAATCTTGCTCAGCAAGGTTGATTTACCGGCATTAGGTAATCCAACCAAACCCACATCGGCAATTACTTTTAGTTCCAAAGTAAGGTCATGTTCTTCGCCGATTTCGCCTTTTTCGGCGAACTTTGGGGCCTGGCGTCGTGAAGACACAAAGTGAGCATTGCCGAAGCCACCGCGACCACCTTTAGCGATAATGACTTCTTGGCCGTCCTCTGTTAAGTCGGCTAAGACAACACCTTCATTGGTGGTAGCAATCGTACCAACCGGAACTTGCACCATCAGACTTTTAGCTCGGCGACCATGCATGCGGGTCTTACCACCGGGACGTCCATCGTCAGCTTTCAGCTCCTTCGAGTAACGGAACGCTGCTAAGGTATTTTGATTTCGGCTGGCACAGAGAATAATATGACCACCATCGCCGCCATCGCCGCCATCAGGGCCGCCTTTATCAATAAACTTCTCCTTACGGAAGCTCATCTTGCCATCACCGCCCTTGCCGGCAATAGCCGTTACACGGACTTTATCAATAAAACTCATACTATTATAGTAAAATATTTCTTTCTTTTTATCAAGTTGTTACAGCTGAGCAGCGATTAATTTTAACGGTAGATATAGTTTTCGAATTTGGCGGCCGAAACCCATTCGCTATAGCCAACTCGGCCATAACCCGCTAAACCATTCATATCCGAGTATTTGATCATTGTAGCGTCGTCTGACACGGCCTCAATAACCGCAACATGACCTTCGGCACCACGATTGGATTGACCAATAGCTCCAGCCCGCGGCACGCTGCTAACAGTCCAACCACTGAGCGGCGCTAGGTTATCCCAGGTGTTAGCATTACCCCAGTTACTAGGAACTGAGATACGGTTAGCAACATACCAGGTACAGTAACCGTAGTCATAGCCGTTTGAGCCATACATAGCTGTACTGCCGAAGGCGTAGCCGATAGCTGTTGGGACTGAGGCAACCCGGGCAATTGTGCGAGCGGTTACCGGTACAACTGGCGTAATCGTGCCGTTGGGGACAATGATCTTTTCACCGGGCTTTAGGCCGTTTATCTCAGCGTCGTTATAAGCCACAATCTGATCTTTATTAGCTTTAAAGGTGGTAGCTAGGCTGTCGGCGGTATCACCGGCCACAACGGTGTGCACTATGCCGTTAACAGGCGGAATCGTTAAGCTGGCGCCAACGGTAACAGCGTCACCAGTCAGGTTGTTTGACCAGCGAATGCTGTCACTAGTGACGCCAAATTTCGTGGCAATACTGCTAATGGTATCGCCATCGACAGCCTTATAGGCCTTAATGTCAGCCTTTGATTTTAAGGCCGTTAGGACAACTTGTGGCTTATCGACTACGGTGTCACTCGCTAAACTAGAGCGTAGTTCACTGGCTTGCGAGTCAGCTTGGTTCGTAATAGCGGTAGTCTCTGGCAAATTATTCAGCTTGGCAATTGTCAGGGCGATATCGGCAGAAGACAATTGATCAAGTGGATTTGAGACGGCCGAAACTGTCTTACTGCTGGCTAAGGCTGGGGCCATAGCTGTACTGCGCGGCGTTTGGGGATTCTGGGTTACAAAGTAGCCAATACTCCCCAGGATGATCAAGTTAACGGTCAGGAAAGCGGCTCGCACGAACTGACGACGCACTGACTTGCGACGAGATTTACTATAGAGACGGCGATACCACTTAGCGGATTGGGAGGAAGAAGGAATAGCTAAGCGGTCAAAAATGTTAGAAACGGTTGAATTACTAATACAGACTCCGGTGTCAAAAGACACTTCACTTATTGACAGGGTTAATTGTAGTAAAGACTGCCAGTAAGGTAACTCGACATACTGCTTGTTTAGGCAATAAAATACAGGGGTTACCGGTCAATTATACCAAAAAGTGACCGACTGTCCAATTCCCCGTGCTTTTATGACCCCTGTTGGACTAATCTTTTGTCTCTGTAAAATACAAACTTAACGGCCGCACAATTTGTGGCAGTATTTAGCCGATAAAGCTTCATGTTCGGCTAAGGTTTTCGAGAAATAGGTCACCCCATCATCACCGGCTACAAAGTAGAGCCAATCAGTCGAAGCCGGGTGAGCTACCGCTTGTAAAGAGCCGGTACTGACAGAACCAATCGGCCCTAATGGCAAACCGGGGTGAAGTAAAGTGTTGTAAGGTGAATCAAAACTCAAACTAGGGGCTCGTCCCGCCACAATGGCTCCATAATTGGCAGTTACGTCGGAGCCGAGCATAGTATTGGCTTTCAGTCGGGAGAGGAACACCTGGGCAGCCTGAGCCCGGTCGGTTGGCTTAGACACTTCCTGTTCCACAATTGAGGCCAACGTCAGCCCTTGGTAGGGCGACAGCCCTTGAGCAGCTAAAGCGGTCTGCAGGTCGGTAGTCAAATGGGTAGCTGTGGCGGCTAGGGCTTCCCTGACTATAAAACTCGGGTTCGTCGTGGCGTCTTTTTGGTAGGAATCGGGCCACAATAACCCTTCTAAGCTACTGGCGGCATTTGGCCGGTAGCCAACTACTGCTAGATCAGCGTATTGCTGCGGCTGCAGCGCCGCATCAACCGCCACCGGGCTAAAGCCATCATTTATTAGATCAGCGCGCACTTGGTCGATACGCCGACCCGGCAAGATAGTTACTAAGCGAGTGGTTACCTGGCCCTTGGTTAGGGTGTCAACAATTTGCGGCGTGCCAGCGTTAGGCGCGAGCGCATACGAGCCAGCTTGAAACTTCGTGGCAGCCTGTTTGCCGTGGGCATACAGTTCCAGCGCCCAAGCACTTTTTATCAGATGGGCTTGCGCCAGCTGTTGAGCAATCTGCCGCACACTACTACCCGGTGCAATAGTAACCACCGTCGACGTCTGGCTACTACTGACTGGTCCAAGATTTTGATTGTAGATTTGCCGACCGGCTAAGCCAAGCAACACCAGCAGGAATAGCATGGCTACTAGGCCCGTCCATAGCCGCCTAAAATTATCGCCGCGAGTCGGCTGTGCACTGTATTTTGCCATCTTATACCTCGTTAGTTGCTAAATAGTCTTCTAATATGTAGGTTGCCGCCAACGCATCGACATCACCTTTTTGATAGCTGCGGCCGCGCGCCTCGAGCTCTTGCTTAGCCCGACTGGAGCTTAATGCTTCATCTTGGAATGGTAACGGTCGGTCAATTTTAGAGTTTAATCCGACAACAAAATCGCGGACGAGCTTGGTTTGATTGGTCTCTTGGCCATTTAAGCCTCTCGGCAGCCCGATAACAATTGTACCGACTGCCTCAGTATCTATAATCTGCTGTAATTGCTCAGTAAAATTTTCATCATTTGGCAGCGTTTGCAACGGCCGCGGCAGACGGGTCATGATTGAGGCAATGGCAATGCCAATCCGGACTGTGCCCACATCCAAAGCTAGTATCGAGCTAGGGTTTGGTAGCATTACTATTAGTTGTAGTCGTTGGCTTAGCGATTATCACCGTAATCTTAGTTGTTTTCTTTGGTACCGAACTCACCCAGAAGGGACTAAGCTTAGTCTGAACATCGGTCACGCCAGGATTAGACTGCAGCAGGCGCTTAATGTCGCCACCCTTCTTGCCAGCAACTTGGCGCTTCAAATCATCGACCTTTAAATCTGGACCGGCGGTTGCAACGGCTTGGAGCGTCACGGCTGCGGCCGTATCGGTGCTATTGGTAACCTTAAAGGTGGCGGTGTCTAAGCCGTCACTGAGAATGCTTTGTTTGGCGGTATCAATCTGGGTTTTAACGCTATTTTCAATAAATGACTTAAGGTCAGCTTGCTTAACACCGAACATACTGTAATTAATGGTCTCGGTAACGGTTACTGCATCGGCGACCGCATTGGCTTCGGCGCTGTTCACGATGCTTGGCGTCCCCGTGCTGTACGTCCCGGTGACCGCATATAAGCCATCTTGTTCTAGCTGCTTGCGCAGATCTGACTTAACGGTCGTGTCACCAGCCGATATTTTAGCCTTGGCGCTATCAATATCGGATTGCGTGACGATTTTGACATTGTCGTCAGTGCCGCCACTAAACTCAGTGCTTGATACACCTTTGACATCCGATGACACATAGCCCGCACCAGCTGCAACGGCCATGGTAGTGCCCGAAGGTACGTTAAAGACAGCGCCACCTTTTGAGGCAATCGCTTTGGTATCTTGGCTATAGACATTGCTAAACGCGCCAGGATTACACTTACCGCCAACTTTAACACTCGACAAAGTAACCGTCTCTTGTGTTATGTATGTGTTGCCGTTGGCGCTGATTCCTGTTCCGCTTGGTATGTTAACCGTGTCATGGTCACAATTGGTAAGTGACAGCGTAACTGAGCCGGTAGCTTTTTGGCCGTTGTTTTTAGTGCCAGTTGCGGGGGCGGTCTGGGTGTAACTTTTTTGCTGCTGGGTCAGTTTAGCCGGCAAAGTGTTAGTGGCTGGGTCAACAGCTTTGGCGGCCGTGCTTAAATTGAGATCAAGCCCGACGTTAACATCGCTAGCATTCGTGGTTATGGCAATCTCAGCTTTCGGCAAGACTGACAACGCAAAGATTAGTCCAACAACGAGGGCGATAACCCCTAAAACTCCTAAGACCAAGAGCAAGCGGAAACGTTCAAAGTTTGGCACCGCTAGTTTGCTGTTTTTCTTAACTTTCTTGGCTTTGGCTGTATCAGCCGCCACTACTGGACTGCTAGCCGCTAGGGCGGCCTCTTCATCATCATCTAGCTGAAGGGTTTCTAATTCATCCCCATCTATAGGAGCAGCTGTTAAGCCGGCCAACTCGCCAATTGGGCGCGTCGCGGCCACAGCCGTCGAAAACTCATCAGGGTTGGCTTCGTCAATCGTTTCTTCAGCGTTGTCGTCAGTTACTGGCGGTACGGGCACCTCTGGCTTCGACTGGGGCGTTTTGGCGACATGCAGTCCGACCGCGCCGGCTAGGGGTAAAAGACCGGCTTCGCTAGTAATTAAGACTAAGTGTTTTTTAGCTTCGTCAGCGCTGCGCTTTAACAGCTTCATATTGACGATGCTTTGCAGGACACTAGCTCGCTTTGGTAAGACCAGGGCCACAATTTTGGCATCGCTCGACCGAACCTTATCAATAATGCCGGTTATTTCTTCATCAATGTCGATATAAATAGTGTCTTTGTTGGCGGTGGTCATACGCTTAACATCTTATCAATTTTTTCTTTTATACCACCATTACCGGTACCGGTAAATTGCAATGTATCCATGCCGACGCGCAGTAGACCGAGCGCCGTAATATAGGTGTGGTCCTCGACTAAGCCGGTAATGTCAGTAATACCAGCAATTTGCTCCGGACGGATGTAGTGCACACTCGGTTTACGAGTAAAAGGCAAGGCTTTATACCAATCAGTTTGCTCCAGGCGGTCCATCAACAGGTCAAGTGACGACCCACCGCCGCATAAAAATAGGCGGTGTGGTAGATGATCTAATTTGGTAAACTCCCCCAGCGCTAATTCAATGCCGCTCAACCAGGTATCAGCTGTCTTTCCAAGCGCGGCTTCGATAGCCGGGCGCTTTTGGCTGGGAACTTTATTAGTGCTGAGACCAATCTTTAATAGTTCGGCTTGCTCAAACTCGACACTCAAGTCACGTTCGATAGCTCGAGTATAAGCACGGCCACCAATGCCAAACATCTTGGTTCCCTGCACCCCACCATCATTCACGACGGCAATATCAGTTGTACCGCCACCGACGTCCATCAAGATAGCACTGAGGTTTTGATTAGGATTGTTGCCAATAACAGCTCGGGCAACGGCAAATGGTTCAGCGGCCACCGCTAGCAGATCGAGGTCGAGCTCCTGGGCGGTCTTTTCCAAGGCTCCAATATGTATTAATGGCGCAAAAGCCGTATAGAGCTGGATAACCACGTCTTTACCTTGAAAACCAATTGGATTAGTCACTGGATAGCCGTCTATCTCGATACTAACCAGGGCGCTGTTCACGAGCCGGACTTCCACACTCTTACCACCAAGCTCCCAGGCTAACTGTTGTTTGGCTTTGCCTTCAGCCCGTTCTTGCACCAGGGCGATAATCTTTTCCATTTCAGCAATATCAAGTGGTTTGGTCGGCGTTTTACGGGCCACGCGCACTGTGGTGGTAGTGCCTTTTACTAGTTCTCCGGCAATACCGAGGATGGCGGTGCGTGCACTCACCCCAGCCTGGGTTTCGGCGTCGTTTAAGGCTTTATCGCAGTTACTGACCACACTGGCGATGTCGGCTATCGCGCCAGCTTGCATATCCGACAGTGATTGGTGGGCTCGGCCAACGCCAATTACCGTAATCTCACCACTGTCCTTGGAGACTTTGCCAACCAGCGCCTTAACAAATTCAGTACCAATATCAAGCGCTACAATGTATTGCTCATCTGATTTAGCAGTTTTGGCTTTAACCGTAGCGGTGGCTTTGCGGGCACCTTTGCGAGCCTGCGTAGCAGCCAGCGCACCGGCACTTTTTAGTTTTTCAAGCATATGCATTATTTTACCATAGCCGTTCGCTTAAACGTGTCTGATACGGCGGGTTCTAGGACGCAATATTTTCAGCTCGCGCCATTCACCGAGCCAAAACGAGGCCAGCATCAGAACCGTTACACCATAGGTGGGCCAAATGTATTTTAGTAAGCCTTGGATATACTGCCCGATAGTGTCGGTGTAGGTTCCTCCCCCCGTGCTACCAGTCGAGCCAGGAAATGGCACCGTTGGTGGATCGTTAATAATTGCCAGTAACTGCAAGATGGCTTGATTGCCAGCCCCGTCAACGACGGTAGCTTTAATCCGATAACTGCCGTGATAACCACCAGCCTTTTGGTAGGTGTGGCTGACAGCAAAAGCGCCGTTAGCGGTGACAGTGATTTGTTTTTGGGTGCCATCACCCCAGTCAATCGATAAGGCATACGGTGCGGTGCCGCCCTCTACTACAAACTGGTAGTTAGTTGTTTGTCCAGTGTAATGGCCCAAGTAGCGAAACTGACTTTTTAAAACTAAGGGCTCAGCCGGCGCTCCTGAAACTGTTCCATTGGAGACGGCTGGGCTGGTATTAGCGGCATTGCCGGCCGGCGTCGTGGCGCCACTACCAGTAGTGGCGGGGTTGCCAGTCGGGTTCGGATTAGTCGTTAGCGGCGGGTCAAAATAAACCGTTACAACCGGGGAGGCAGGACCCGGCACATCAGTTTGGCTATAGACCTGGGCCTGCAAGGCATTGGCGCCATTAAACAGGCTAATCTGGAGGCTGTAATCACCGGCCGCGGAACACAGTGCCACGCCACTGGCCACGCCGTTACGGCTGATTTCTACATAGGTGTTAAGCGGACAGCTACCGCTAACGGTAATAGTAGCCGTCTTAAAATGAGCATTGTTAGTCGGCGCCGAAATGGTAGCCGCCGTGGCTGGCGCTGGTCCTGGCAAACTGGCAGTGACAACATAGCTAGCCGAATCCGTTAGCGTGACGGCTAAGGCGGAATGGGTGCTACTACTGATCAAAACGCCAATACAAAGCAGCAGCATCGCCAATACTGGGTATGAGCTATGCCGTTTATGAACTAAGTGTCCGGTATGTCGGTGATGGATGATAGTCAGGCGGCCTTTGGCAACAGCTTGCTGCCGGGACGACGACGAACGCTTTTTAGTAGTATGCTTCATGTTTATTTTTGGAGTTTGTCAGGGTATCATACCATATTTTTGATAGTAGTATCTATTGACTTATGTGTTATAATATTACTTAAATTATGACAACTGCACCTCGCGACCCTTATCACTCACCCGAAATTCGGGTTGAACAAGAAATGGCGATGGACGATGCTCAGCGAATGGACGTTTTTAGTGCTGTTAGTGGACTGGTCACTACCCTCCCCAAGAGTCCAGCCAGCGCCACGGAATACGAAGCTCAGATTAATGATGTTCAGCTACACTCTGGTTTTGTGCCGCCTCACATGCGTGAAGATCTGCGCGGCGTCGATTTTGGTCGACTTGATGTCAGCATCACAGGCATCGATCCAGCCCGCCAAGACGTTAATCTGAAGCTTTTCTCGCGTCGCCTCAATGAAACGAACCGAATCATTACCTTGTCTAAAAGCGAAAATGAAGACTACATGGAAGTTAGCGACAGTCATGCTGAACTGATTAAAGCCCGCGGCGTTAGCTTGAACCCCTATGTTGAGCGGGCGGAAGTAGCCCTGTATTTGGCTTTGCAGGCCTTACGCGATCCCGGCGAAGCGCGAGACTTTACGCTCACGCACGGCCCGCAATCGCTAACAGCGGCAGCCAGTTTGTTAACCGCGCATGCCAAATCGAAAGTAATTTCTATCACCTCCGGACAACAAATCCGTTTCAGTAGTCGTCGAACGGCTCTCCTACACACCCAGTCGGTGGCCGGATTCTCGTCTCCCGAAAGCTTATTTCATGAGCCAACCCACGTCATGCACAGCGCCTGGCTAGTCGAGAAACATAACCCCATTTTGCGCGTTCTAAAAGGCACGCCAATTGTCCGCCGGACCTATGCCGAATACAGCCCAACGAACAATATGCGGCCGCACCCGGTGCACGATGACACCGAATCTTTTCGGGTAGAGCTGAGTGCTAACGCCGAAACTGACCCCCGCTTGCTTGAAGCCGAGCTCGGTAGAGTTGTGTTACGCTCCTGCGGCCGTTTACGGGCCGCCTTCACCAGGGCCAATCAACTTTTTTACCTACCCCGTAAAGACAGTTAACTAGCCTAAGATAGCTTTAATGCGTCGGATACCAGCCGAGCTAGATTCTTCTTTTAGTATCTTAAAGCGCTTGTTGTCTTCGTATAATTGCAAGCTATGGTCAACGTGGGGACCACCGCAGATTTCAAAACTAAACGGCTTGTTGGCGCCATCGGCAATCATTTGGTAGACTTTGACGGTTTCGCCATAGCGGTCACCAAACTGACCTAAGGCACCCTTCTCTTCGATAGCAACTTTGGTTGGGTATTCCTGAAATGAAACTTTTAAATCTTTGGCAATTTGCTCGTTTACTATCGCTTCCACCTGAGCTAACTGTTCGGCTGTAACTTTTTCTGGGTGACTAAAATCGAATCGGAGGCGCTCTTCGGTTATATTACTACCTCGTTGAATTACATGGTCACCTAAAACATCACGTAGCGCTTGGTACATCAGGTGTGTCGCAGTGTGATATTTTTTGTGCTGTAATGTTTGACCACCTAGGCCACCCTTAAAGACACCTTTGCTGGCGGTTTGCGAGCGAGCTTTTTGTTCGGCCATTAGCCTGGTGAACTCAGACTGACAATCATCGGCGACAGCGACGTCATGCTTAAAAGCTTCTTCGTAGGTTAGTTCGGTAGGAAAGCCGTAGGTGTCGTACAGTTTGAAGACCACATCGCCAGTTAAGGTTTGACCAGTCAGCTTGTTAAATTCTTGGAGACCTTTACGCAGCGTCTGGCGGAAGGCCTTCTCTTCCTTGGCCAGTATTTCAACGACCTTCGAGCGGTTGGCGGCAACTTCTGGGTAGTCAGCAGCGTATAAGTCGGCTATAACCGGTACCACATCCTCGATAAAATTCTGCTCAATCCCCAAATCAAAAGCTTTTACCATGGCCCGGCGCATCAAACGGCGCATGACATAACCCTGCTCTTTATTGCTGGGGACGATGCCGTCGACAGCCAAGAACGTAGCGGCCCGGAGGTGGTCGGCGATTACCCGCATCGGACCAGCGTTACTGTCATAACCCTTGCCGGACAGTTTTTCAATCTTCTCAATGACCGGCCATAACAAGCTAATGCGAAAAGCGTCGGGGCTGTTGATAGCGGCGGCGGCAATGCGTTCCAGGCCAGAGCCGTGATCGATGTTTGGCTTATCTAAAGCTTCAAACGTATCGTCAGAAACTTTGCGATAGGCCATAAAGACATTATTGCCAATTTCCATAAAGCGGCCACAGTCACAGTTGGGGTGACAGAATTCTCCCCACTTGGGGTCGTGCGGCGTACCGAAGTCATAAAACATTTCTGAGTCCGGGCCACAGGGGTCGCCCACCGGTGTCGTCTCGGGGCCCGTCTTGCCACGGTTCCACCAGTTTTTGGAGCCGTCGTAATAAAAGATCCGCTCACCAGCCTGCATGCCGCGCTGATAGCCGTCGGCCTCGGAACCAATTTCGGCAATTCCCGAAGACACGCCTTTGCTGGCAAATAGCTGCTGCCAGTTTACAGCCGCCTGCTCATCTTTCGGTATCGAGAACTTTGGGTCACCAATAAAGCAGGTGACGTATAACTTATTAATGTCGAGGCCAACGACATCAACTAAAAATTCGAACATCCAATCGATTTGCTCGTTTTTAAAGTAATCACCCAGCGACCAGTTGCCGAGCATTTCAAAAAAGGTCGTGTGACGGTTATCGCCGACTTCCTCAATATCCTGAGCCCGCAAGCAGGTTTGACTATCAACTAGCCGGTTACCGCTCGGGTGAGCTTCGCCGAGTAAAAAAGGAATAAGTGGTTGCATACCGGAGCCAGTAAACAACGTGGTCGGGTCATTTTGGGGCACCAATAAAGCGCGCGGAATCACCGTGTGTCCCCGGGTTGCAAAAAAATCTAGATAGGCTTGGCGAATTTGCTGTGCATTCATATCTGTTAATTGTACCAGATGCCCTAAATTTATTATGGCCTGTCTATGTCTGGTATAAACGTATACGAAAAAACTACAGATGTTTGGTCATAACCATTGCTATCCAGGGGTAGCAGGCGTATTGTACCTATACAAATGAGCTTTATGCGTAACGCAGTTGAAAGTGGAGTCCACAGTGGTGGTGGCATTACAACCATGCTGAGTGCCGGCATCGCCGCCGGTACTACTGCCTTCAAAGCCTTCAATAAAGTATCGATGGGTGAAATGGGGGTGCGTCATAAAAAAGACGGCACTCATTACACCAAAGGACGCAAAAAAGGCCAACCATACGGCATTAAAGGTCCTGGTATTTACCCAGTCATTCCCTTCATGCATTCCTACAAGACGATTCACGTCCGTAACCGGACCAGCAATTTACCGCAGCTCCAATTCAACTGCGAAGAGCGTCAAGTAAAATTAGACTCATCGATCGTTTGGAACGTCCGTGAGGAAAAAGATTATCCATGGCGGGCTATGTACCGAGCCGAAAATCTCCACGAGCTTACCGACAACGTTACTGGTATCTGCATGAACGGACTACGCAAGGTTACTAGCAACATGACGCGACAATGGTTAGAAGATGACCAGGTCTTATTTGCCGGTCTGGAAGCGGTCTGCAGTGAAGATTTGCTGTATTACGGCTGTGCGCTCTCCAAATTAAACTTATCGCCGGCATCTGAAACTATCGGCGAAATGATCCGTCAAAGTGGTGGCTCCTCAGCTAGTATTATTGGCGCCGTAGCTGTTTCGCCAGAAGTTCAAAAAGAATTCATTCCGCGCCAAGGCGAAAGCCCCGACTTGCACATCGTTAACTAGTAGCTAAAGAACGATACCACCACCGACCACCCGGTCGCCGTCATACAGCACCGCTGACTGGCCGGGTGTAATAGCCCGCACTTCTTCACTCAACTGTAGCGTCAGCTGATCCTGATTAAACGATAGCTGACAGGTCACTAAGGGAGCGCGGTAGCGGGTGCGGACTTGCAGTTTTTGGCCATCAGCCGGTGCATCGTTAATCCAGTGCAGCACGCCGAGCTGTAACTCGCGGCGCCACAATCTGGTGTCCTGAAGATCGGTCGTAACATAGACTTCGTTTTTGGTCATGTCTTTGCCGACCACGTAATACGGCAAGCCACCACCGACGTCCAGCCCGTGGCGTTGGCCGATGGTATAAAACAAAGCGCCGTCATGCTCGCCAATCGTTACCCCATTCTGATCGACAATCGCGCCAAAGGGCTGGGGGCCGAGTTCGGCCAGCAAGAAATCTTTAATCCCGACTTTGCCGACAAAACAGATGCCTTGGCTGTCCTTTTTGGTGGCCGTCGACAGTTTCATTTCTTGGGCTAGCTCGCGGACACGTGGTTTTTCGTAACCACCAATTGGCATAAGGCTCTTACTGAGAGCGTCACTAGTAACGCGATATAAGAAGTAGGACTGATCTTTGTTAGCATCAATGCCAGTTAAGAGCTGCCCATCCTGGCTACGGGCGTAATGGCCAGTTGCAATCATATCAGCGCCGTCAGCTAAAGCCGCCTCTAAAAAGAGCTTAAACTTAACCTCTTGATTACACATAATGTCAGGGTTGGGGGTAATCCCAGCCTGATAGCCGGCTACCATGTAATCGACGACTCGTGAGCGATACTCAGCTTCAAAATCGTACATTTTGAAATCTATACCTAGCTGCACGGCTACTCGTTTAGCATCTTGGTAGTCCTCTTGCCAAGGGCAGGTAAAACCAGGCAGATCTTTACTCCAGTTTTTCATATAGACGCCGGTTACGTCATAGCCCTCGCGCACTAATAAGGCGGCAGTTACCGAGCTATCGACACCACCGGACATTCCAACAAATACTTTTTTAGACATATTTACTCATTTTAGCAAAATTTAGCACTTTGGCCTAGGCGGCCGTAGGTGTCGTGGTAGTTGTAGTATCTATTACCGTGGTGTCAGTAGTTTTCGATATAGCCGAGGGCACTATCGAACCATCGCGGGTACGCTCTAACTTTTTGCGAAGTACATACAGTTCATTGCGTTGGCCCGCCCAAAAGGCGGCTGGAATTAACGGCAGCAACAGCAACATAGGCCACCAGATGATAATTATGCGGGTCGTTGATGACTTGGAATTAGTGCCAACCCCTGTTTGGCCAACTTTGCCATTAGCCACGCCCACTAACTGTAAGAAGGCCTCGCTGCCATTTTTGTCGGTGGCTTTAATAATAATCTTATAGACACCTGCGGCTTTGTAGGTATGCTTAATGGTAAAGTTACCGGCAAAGGTCTGACTGGTTAGGTCGGTGGGCGAGCCATCGCCCCAGTCAACGCTGATGGCGTAGGGCCCGGTGCCGCCACTAAGTACAATTGGCCATTCCAAAACTTCGCCCGGATTTGCGCCCCGCCGAGCATAGACACTAGACAACGATACCGAGGTCCCGAACTGCAAGAACTTAGCATCGGTGTAGGTCACCGTTACGGTATTGGAATCAGGGCCGGCTTGATCGAGTGCATCGTACACCCGAGCTACCAACTGGTTTTGGCCACTGAACAGGTCGACCTGAATTGAGTAACTGCCGTTGGTACATTGGACCGAGCCGACAAAGACATTATTCGAAAACAGCTTAACGAGCAGACCGGTCGGACAGATGCCGTTGACGGTAATCGGAACGGCCGTAAAATTCGAGCCATTTCCCGGGGAACTGATGGTTGCCCCCTGCTTGGGCGGCGGTGAGGAAATTGTCCCTTCAAGACCAACCGAGCCAGAAGCTGGACCCGGCGGCGTAATAGCAGCCTGGGCCCTACTACTGGCAACCATACTAATACCCAGACAGAGCAGCACTGCTAGTGTGGTGCTAAGAATCTTTTTTTGTTTCATAAGCTGTGTCGCCTGTTCATCGCGCCGCTTAACGACTAGGGCTCGCTAGCGCCGTCGCCCGGCTTGATTGATGATACGTTGGTTGTAGGCTCGAATTAATTTTGGTAAGCCAAATATCAGGAACAGCAGTAACGCTACCAACACCACGAAGCCAATAATAAAGATGAACGGAATTACGTAGATAGTCGTACTGGCACTTAATAGCTGGCCGTTACTACCATAACCAAAGTTACCAACCAGCTTATAAATTCCAAATTTGCCAATCTTATCAATTGGCGTTTCAAATTTACGGATGGTATCTGGCAAGACGTTGCCTCTTGGCTCTACATCGTTAATCTCATACTCACCAAGAATCTTATTAGAGCGGTCTTTGAGCAAAATCTTACCAAACGGTTGTTCCTGGATATTACCCTCATTTTGGAATCGAATAACCGAACTTATTTTCTTATTGCTAAAAAATAAGCTCTTGGTGGTTCCATTCTGTCGGGCGTCAAAGCTGGCGATACTCAGCTGATCTTTAACGTCTCCTGGCACCCGAACCAAAATAAGCGAACCGACACTACCGGCGAGCGTGACGGTCTTGTCTTGGCCGCCACTGCCAGCTGGCGCAAAGCGGACCGTACCGTAGTAACCGCCACCTGAGGCATCAGCTGGAATGGCAATTGGGATTGAGATTGTTTTTTGCTGTCCGGGCTGTAAGGTAAAATTCGGAATATCTTTAACAAAGCGTTTTAAGCTGTGCTTGGGAGCAAACTGCCCCGGCGTTAGCAGTAGGGCTGGTTGGCCACTCTCGTCACTGCTGGCTGTAAAGTCATTAATGATAACCCGTAAGTTCGCTGGCGTAGTCGTGATGTTAGTGACCGTTACGTAAATGGTTTTTGAGGCACCGGGCTTAATAGTCAGATCATCGGGCGTTCGGACTGGCGTTACGCGTAGGCCGTTACCGCCGGCCGCTAAGGCTACTCCAGGTACGTTCAAAATAAGTAATCCGGCAACTGCTGCTAGCACGATTGCCAGCCGACCGGATTTTATTTTAAACATGTCTGTTTCCTCTTATGATTATTTCTTACATAGTAACAAATTTGCGGCTTATTCCAAAACAGGGGCAGCACCCTAGAAGTTTCCGAGGCAAATATAGGTGACCGTACTAACATAGACGCCAGGCGACTGAGTTTTTGGAATATTAACTAAGTAACTGGTAGTAAAACGACGCATCTCATCCGGTTTGGGTGAAGCAATGATTTTGTCACCTGGCACAAAACGGAAGAAGTTAGGTGTGTTATAGCCAATCAGGGCCGTGCCACTGCCTGGCCCATTTGGTTCATCGCCACTGCTGGGTGAAGCGTTAGCCCGTAAGTTAAGTCCAAACTGTGGTGTACCTGGACGTGATACGTCACCAGTAACAATTGGATCAATGGCGTTATTACCACTCGTTAAAGTGGTACCGGTAAGCGTCACATTGTAGCCATTTTTCGCATTGGTTGAAGACAAAATCTGTGAGGTGCCAACACTGGGCCGAGCTGAGCTGAGCTCACCAAAATTTATGTAATCGCCAGTGGCACTATTACAGTTCAGTGTCGGGATAGTAATGCCAGTACAAAATATTAAATAGGGTGGAACTTCGGCACTGATAGTAAGATTGTTATTAATCGCAAAACCAATGCCTCCGTAATCACTAGCTGGACCGCTGGCATCGGTAGAGGCATAGGTTTGCGCCCGCACATAGTACGACCCTATAACATCTGGATTCGTAACATTAGTAAAGGTGTAGCTGACCGGACCCACCGTATTTGGCAGAGCTGGTCGAGTTAGAACGATTGCGTTAGCTGTCGACGAACCACTTTTTGAAAAGCCGATTTGGCCAGACTGATCTGACAAAGCCGCTCCGGTAACCGAAAAGCCACTCGGGGCAGTACACGGATCCGGGAATATTGGTGAATTACTACAAAACTGAATGCGCATAGAGCCTAACAGGCCAGCGGTACTCAGATCGAAGCTGAGCCGATAGGTTGTTTTTGCACTCTTGTCACTACTACTTATCTGTAGGACACGGTTGCCTAATTGGGCCCCGTAGGCGGCCGGAGATATTAGTTGCCAACTAAGGAGTAGGGCGACGCCAATGGTCGCAACTGATTGCCAGCGGTGGCGGAGCAAGAAGGCAAATTGTCGACTCATTCATTTGCAGCCGTTAAAAAGTGCCGGTCGCAATTAGGTCCATGTTAGCCGTGTAAATACCAGCCGGGGTGGTGAGAGAGGCGGTAGCTGCGAAGGTATACGAGTTATTAATTCGGTAACACGGCGCGGTGGTGTAGGCGACTCGGTCACCGTAGGTGCCCGTAACACTTCCCGTGTCGGTCGTCGTCTCGGTATCCATGCCGTAATGAGTCGGGGTGCCGTCGTTGTAATTGAGGTCGGCCAAGACAGCACCGATACCCCCCGTTCCTAGCGCGCCATCGGTGACATACAACCCGAAAGCGGCCGTACCAGTGGTAATTGGCGCCGGTGTTGCAGCACCAGTATTGTTAGCAGGTATCCCACAGGTAGTACCGCCATCAGCACTTAAACCACCACAAGTGGTATTACTGTTTCTCATGGCAATAGCCGCTCCGTAAGCGGCATTGGTAGAGATTTGGGAGTAGACCGTTCCGGTATCGGTGGCACTGTTATCTAAGATTGCCGTCGGTGCTCCGTGCCCCAGTATCAGGGCTGGCGCCACGGCCGCTTGACTATCACTACAATCATTAGTAGTCGTCCAGGTTGCTTGGGCTGCTCCCGACACACAGAAGGTTAGTTGCTCCTGAACTTTGGCGGTAATGGTAATTATCTGGTTAGTGCTGAGCGCAATGCCACCATAGTCCATAAAATTACCGGGACTTGCCGGGCTTACATAGGCTGTCGATGAACTGCCATAGGTGCTATCGGCGTAGGTGTAAATACGACCGTAAAAAGTACCGACCGGCTTAGGACTGCCGCCATACACCACCGAAGCCGGGTTGGTGATACCAGAAAGCGTAAAGCTTTGTACGCCAGAAGTAGCTGCCGAACCGCTGCCCTTAGCCAGTTTTATTTGCGAGGCAGTAGCGGTAACCGTCCAGCCGGCATTTGTGATGTTACCCGTTATGCCAGCAAGTACGGCCGCGCTGGCATCCATACCAACTGGAGCCGTGCAAGTGTCGCCGATTAATGGACTGGTGTTACAAAAATCGATAACCAGACTTTGAGCCGCCTGAGTGGTTGTAAAGGCAAATTTATAGACCACGTTAGTACCGCTACCTACGCCAGTCGTAATGGTGCCCCCACTCTGTCCAGAGTCACTAAGCGTAATGCTGCGCGTCGTCAGCTGTGCAGCCGAAGCCAGCTTTGGCTTAAACGCCGGGTAGACAACACCTACCAATACAGCAATAGCTGCCATCGTATAGGCAATTCGCTGTAGCAGGCGAAACTTAGTTACCATTGTTATTTATACCTTGAGTATTTCGTATTTGTTTGTGTTTATTTAAGGTTAGTGCGCTCATCTTATCACGCTTATGCTGACCTGTGCAATAGCTGTCAAGCCTGTTATCCACAGCTAAAATGTCGCCGTCGCAACTAGGTCATGTTGCAGGAGATACGTGCCGCCTGGCGTGACATTGCTAATGTTAAAAAGATACGAAATTGTGTAGTTAGTGAAGCTACTACTTAGGTATGACTGCGCAATAACGTCACCCTTAACGTATTTATAGAGGTTTGGACTACTGTAATCAGCGGTCACCTGCCCATAACCAAAAGTACTATCGGGACTTTGGGTTGGATTAGCGCCGAAGAGCTGCGGTTGGGTATTGGCCACCAAGTTGATGCCAAATTGCTCGACTCCCACCTGGGGCGCCGAAGGAATGGTCAAGTTTTTCATAAGATAGGCACCGTTAGTTGGTGGATCGGAAGCATTTACTACGACGTACCCATGAGCTAAGTACGCCTTAACCGTAAAGTTGGCCGTTGCCACTTTGGTAGAAGTCGGCGTCAGCGTACCTAGGTCGAGATTAGTCGTGCCGACCGTAAATTCAATGTACGGCTGACGTTCGGTATTAAAACCGCCTTGGGCCTGAAAATTTGAGCTAGCGGCGCGCCCGACGACCGATTCTCCGGCAGACTGCTTAGTACAGTAGCTAGTCGAACAGGCATTAAGCTCACCTCCACTACCAAAGAAGACTTCGTTAACTTGGTAGGTTGGTGAAGCCGATTGGGCGGCTAGAACTGTGGCCGGCACTAACAGCCCGACTATAAGACTCACTAAACTAATGTTCCATGTTTGTTTCCAGGCACGCATTACAGCTATCATTTTGAAGCACGCGGGCCTAAATGGCAATCTGTTTACGCTTATCGCCAATTTCTAGTACTATAAGACAAAGCACTATGGACACAAACAAACCTCCGGGTAGCAGCCCCGCCGATTCAGACGAAGACATTGATTCTCTAGAGACCCTAGAAACCCCTGAAACAAATGTCATTGATGCTACCGGTGGCGCCAAACTTGGTGGTGGTGCTCCGGCGCAACCCTATAAGCTGCCCAAGAAGACCTTTCGCGACCGAATAGCTCGCTTTAATTTATACCTCTTATTGTTCGTTTTTATTATTTTGATAGCCGTCGGCGTTACGGTCATAACCTACTTTGCCAGCAAGAAAGCCGCCCAAACGACGACAATTTCCTCGCAAACTTTGGATAAAAAAGCCCTTGACCAGCTAGCTAATACCGACGCCACGGTTGGTGATCCGAAGCAAGTTTTGAGCGTCCAATCAAACGCGGTATTTGCCGGCAAAGTCCTGGTGCGCGACACCTTAGAAGTAGCTGGTGGCATCCAAGTCAGTGGCCCGGTGACCTTATCTGGTTTGACCGTGACCGGTAAGACAAATTTAAGCGATGTCCAGGTTAGCAAAAACTTGGCAATTGCCGGTGATACCGCCGTCCAAGGCGGCCTGACAATTCAGAAGAGCCTCCAAGTTAATGGTGGTGGTACTTTTAGCGGACCCTTGTCAGCACCCCAAATTACCGTCTCGACTTTGCAGCTTAATGGTGACTTAGTGTTGACGCATCACATAACTGCCGGTGGACCTACCCCCAACCGCACTAATGGTCCGTCTCTCGGCAGTGGTGGGTCGGCCAGCGTCAGCGGTTCTGATACTAGCGGCACCGTTACAATCAACACCGGCAGTGGCGCGCCGGCTGGCTGTTTTGCCAACATCAATTTTGCTCAAAAGTTTAATAGCGTGCCGCATGTCACGATTACACCAGTCGGCGCCGATGGCGGGGCGATTGACTATTACGTCACTCGGACTACTAGTGGCTTTAGCATTTGTGACTCGACTGCTCCGCCGGCAGGTGCCTCATTTGCCTTTGATTACTTCGTTGTAGATTAGTATTTTAGACTGGCCTCTAACATCATAAATGGTATAATTATCCTACTTTATGAACGATACTAACGAAAAAATTGGCCACCTGATTGCCCAAATCCGCCAGGAACGCGGGCTGACACAAGCTGAGTTCGCACGTCGTCTCAGTACTAGCCAGTCGGCAGTTAACCGCATGGAACACGGCCGCCAAAATTTAAGTCTGGAAACACTGGGTCGCATTAGTGATGTTTTAAACAAACAACTGATCACTGTTAGTAGCGGCGCTGTTAATTTGCGCGTCGAAGGTGGTCATGAGCTAAGCGGCGACATAACACTGAAAACTAGCAAAAATGCCGCCGTTTCCCTGCTCTGCGCCAGCTTACTAAATTATGGCGTCACTCACTTCAAAGCTTTCCCTCGCATTGAAGAGGTCTACCGTATTATCGAAGTCTTAGAGAGCATTGGTGTGTCAGTAAAGTGGTTACCTGGTAACGACCTAGAGATCCGCCGGCCCGAAAAATTACAGCTCGAAAAACTTGATGCCGTAGCGGCTCGCAAAACCCGCTCAGTGCTCATGTTGATTGGCCCCTTGATGCATGACTTTGCGTCATTTAAAATTCCCTACGCTGGCGGTTGTAAACTCGGCACCCGTACTGTAGCGCCGCACTTTTACGCCCTAGAAGAATTGGGTGTCAGTATTGTTGCCACGACTGGCTTTTATGATATTACTTCTGACCCTAAAGTTGCCGACCGCATTACACTCTATGAACCCGGCGACACCGTGACCGAAAACGTCCTGATGGCAGCGGCTCGCACCGACGGCGAGGTCTTTATAGAATTTGCTAGCGCCAACTACATGGTTCAGGAAATGTGTTTCTTCTTGCAAAAACTGGGCGTCAAAATTGATGGTGTTGGCACCACCAAACTAGCCGTCCGCGGCGTACCGTTTATAAAGAAGAACATTACCTACGCGCCGAGCGAAGACCCAATCGAGGCAATGTTTTTCACGGCCGCGGCTGTAACGACTAACTCGGAAATTACGATTAAGCGGGTACCAATCGAGTTTATGTCGATGGAATTATTAAAGCTCCGCAAGATGGGCCTCAGTTATGACACCACCCCTCGCTTTAAAGCCGTTAATGGTCAAACCGACTTAGTCGACCTCACTATTCATAAACACAACGGCAAGCTCAAAGCACTGACCGACAAGATCCACTCCCTGCCATTTCCCGGTCTAAATGCCGATAATCTGCCCTACTTCGTGCCGATTGCCAGCGTCGCAAAAGGCCGCACCCTCATCCATGACTGGATGTACGAGAATCGGGCTATTTATTACACCGAGATGACTAAGATTGGCTCCCAAATTGAGCTAGCCGATCCGCACCGCGTCTATGTTACAGGCGCTACAAAGTTCAGCGCCGCCGACGTGGTCTGCCCACCCGCCCTGCGTCCGGCTTCGTTGCTATTAATTGGCATGATGGCCGCCAATGGCATCAGCATGCTGCGTAACATCTATACCATTCAGCGTGGTTATGAAGACTTAGCCGAGCGGCTCAACTCGTTGGGCGCTTCCATTACTGTCCTCCATGAAATGTAGTTAGTCATGGTGGCTGTGATATAATTGCCCCTGTTCGCGGGTGTCGTATAGCGGTTATTATCCCAGTTTTCCAAACTGGTGATCGGAGTTCGACTCTCCGCACCCGCACCATTTATTTAGTTTTTTACGTTTTAGCTACTGGCTGCAAAAGAGTCAACACAGGGTTATTAGGCAGACTAACCACCAACAAGGGCCGGCGATATAGCACGCCTGGCTTCATAGTTTTATTCTTCAACAATAAATTAATTTGATCTTTTACTTGTGGTGTCGGCAGCACCAGATTAGCGGCCGCTATAGTGTTTAGGTAGACCGTCGGCTCGACGTTAGGCAACGAAGTATTACTAGTAATCTGCAGGACCGCGCCGGCAGAATCAATGATGACAGTGTTATTTGGCAGTACGGTAGCTGCTATTTGAATTTGCGAGGCCGGTACAGCCAGCGTATCGGCGGCTACGGTTCCCGGCAGTAACGTCGTCGTTATACAGAAGCCAACAATAATACTAATTTTCCCAAAACTGCTCATACCTTAAGTCTAACTGTTCTTCAGTAATTAGGGAGTAAGCAAATTAACAACAGCCGACAGGACCAACATCCCTACCCCGCGCTCTATCTAAAACTGGCGTCGCTAGCTTAATACTTGTATGATAACAGCGTGCTTTATGGCACGCGGTGCGCCCTGGTAGCTCAGCTGGATAGAGCAGAGGACTTCTAAGCCTAAGGTCACTGGTTCGAATCCAGTCCGGGGCACCAAATAAAACGCTCAGCAAAGCTGAGTTTTTTATTTGGTTTCGCGAATTGGATTAACAGAACGGTTCGGTCGTTAGTCACAGCCCCCAGCGCTAGCGGGCGGCTGGATTAAGGTGCGCTATCCAGTCCGGGGCAGCCTAATTAAAAAATGCCTACTACAAAGTGATTACGGGTGGACGCATAAAACTATCGACGATAACATCGTGTAAATCGGTCCCTTTAAGCTGGCGATCGGCCGGACTGAGATCGATTTTTCGTAATACATGCTCGGGATGTTTCGGTTCCTGGCTTGGCAAACCTGGACTAATATCGATGGGCAAATCATGCAAAACATCAGCCAAAAGCTGCGGTTCAACAAAACCAAACCGAATCAATTTTAAGCGGTCCGGTAAGACGCTAATAACGGGGTATGAACCACGCGGACGCAGCGGCTTGAGCTCTGGCTTATACTGCGGTAAAAACATTAAATCGCCTGCTTCTTTGGCAAATAGTTTGGCCGCTTCATAAGTAACTATTTCTTTTTCACCATGGTAGTTGGCAGACGTCATAGCCATGCGGACACCATGGGCGGCTGCGTAGCGCACCAGGCGACTGCAACGATTGTTGGTGGTTGGGGAATAGAGTTGGACGGTGCTGGCTGGCTGACCAGGTACTGTCTTTGGAATCAGGGCGTCAGAAATATCGTTCTGCGTTTTATAATTCATATTTGCAGTTGACCGCAGAAAGCTCAAAGCGCCAAGACGACGGGTCATTTCATCCGGATTTTCCAGAAACGCTAAGAGGCGTTTGTCTGTAACCACTGATAGGTCAAAAGCCTCTATTGCCGCCCCGAAAGGAGTAATCCAACCCAGTGGTTGGTTGGGGCTACGGTCACCTTTTATCTTGCTGACAGCTTGGGGCATATCAGGGTTGTTAGCATCGCCGGCTAAGGCCATGACGGGGCCGTTTTCCCACATTATTAAGCGTCCGGCCATAATTGCGGCGGCGGCTTGCGCAATCTTTTGGTTTTCTACTAGCTCAGCCTGCCCCGGGAGTGCACGTTGAAATGGAATAATGGCATCGCACTCAGTAGTCATAGCTGGTCTCTTTTTTATATAACAAAAGGATTATAACGATAATGATTTTTATAAAGTGTAACATAATTAACAGTCCTATTTTGATGCATTTACTAGTCGTCAAAATCTATTGGTTTTTAAGATAATTTATGGTGTAATTATAGGCTATGGAACAACCAGAGATGTATGGAGTTGCGAGCTTTGAGAAAAAGATGACGCCGTTGGAAGTAGCTAGTGGCGTCCAAGACTTTGAAGCTGCCCTTCACGATTTAGCGCTCCATCCACCCGGCAAGTCAGACACCCTAGTTGCTTTTAGTGCGGCAGCTTTGCATGATCTGCACGATGAAAGTTTCCCACAATTTAAACAGCTGGTAGAAGATTTTGTTCGCGGCCGCACTGACATGGTAGCTCCTTACAAAGTACAGTTGTTTTGGCGCGCGTTTCAGTACCTTTTACTAGAACGTACTGCCGACAAGGAGTATCCGGCCGCCTACAACAACTCACTGACCTGGCAAATAGCCTTCAGAACGATTCTAATTGACCCGCCGGACCGGTTGAATCCCGAAGGCTGGTCATTA
Source organism: Patescibacteria group bacterium (assembly GCA_030271625.1). Lineage (GTDB taxonomy): Bacteria > Patescibacteriota > Saccharimonadia > Saccharimonadales > UBA4665 > UBA4729. Next base: position 279,319 of record JARXKN010000001.1, on the reverse strand, counting down.
ATGGAAATGTTGGATGTTAACAATAATCAGACTAATGAGCCCCGCCGTTACGCAGGCGTTAAGTTAGCCATTGCGGCCCACGCTAATGCCCTACCGGATGCGCCTAGTCTGGTAGATGCTGGCTGTAGTGCTGGCCTTGGACAAATTCAAATTGGCGAAAACATCCCCTTTCATGGAATACATATTGAAGCCGAACAAAATATAAGAAAACTCCTACGAGCTCGACTAATTGGCACGATGGCAATTTCAAATAATATTGGGTTTGATAAAATTGTTGGCATAGATCCTAAGTGGGTCGAAGCCTGTTCCTATTATCCAAGCGAGCTCGAGGACACTCAACTAAACCATTCTAAGCACAAGTTCCGACAGTTCTTGTACCAGCGTCGTGAAGATTTTGTACGCCTGCATGGCGATCTAACGGAAGGTCCAGGTAGCCTAGACGATATCTTAGTACGTAATCAGGGCCAGCAATACGATGTCGCCGCAGCCCTAACCTCCTTGTACGAAATTCCTAAAGACCAAATTTGTATTGCTGCCAAAGCCCTAGAATCATTAACTGACAAATTAGTGGTAGTACAGGATTTTGCTGATATCGATCCGACCGATTCTACTAAGCTAATCTTTGCCGAAGATATTTACGGTCCCGCCTCTAAATATCGCTTGTTTTCAAAGTTAATTAGTGATGGCGAGGAAGCCTGGACTCATTTGGGGACTTGGAGTAGTGGCCGTTGTGCCCGCTTCCGGCCAACTGCCGCCTTAATCGATAAGTGTCTTAATCAGTAGCCAGAACGCTGGCCACCAGTTGGCTGTAGCGCTTCATAAATTCGTGCTGTGAGCTGCCGATATGCTGCATGTATTGGTAGTAACTAAATATCATAGCTGCACCCTTACCAACGCCGACCAGTGGGTACACGGCGCTATAGGCGATGCCGCCACTAGCTTGATTAATACGAGCCTGTTCAGGTGTTAAAGCTGGTTCAAATAAGAATTTCCAATCGATGGTGTCCTGTGGTTCGCCAGTCCGAATTGCCGTCGAAATAATATTTTCTGGGTGATCCAGGGGAATCTTAATTTCATTAAACGGCACGTATGAAACTTCGGTCGTATTCTGAGCTAGTTCAGTATTAGATAAGGCGATCCGACTGATGTTTTGGCCGTCGTCATCAACTTTTAAGAGCACCACTATACCAAGGAACAATAAGGCTGTCGCGACTTTGTATTCGAACGGCGCATTAACAATTAGCTGCTGTCTGGTCCGCTCATCCGTCGTCGCTTTGAGCGCAGCCTGGATAGCAGTTATATCCATAGTGGCTAAGTCGTCGGTATCAAGCTGCATCTGTTATATTGTACGCTATTGGTCAGATTTTGCTACCGCTATAGGAGTCGTGTGCAACTTACCTAGCAATCTGTTAATCAAGCTTAAGCAGTTGTAAAGCTGCTCCCTTTCAGCTATAATCACCCCCGTTAAGGCGGATTTAGCTCAGTTGGTTAGAGCGCCGGGTTGTGGTTCCGGAGGTCGTGGGTTCAATTCCCATAGTCCGCCCCAAATGTAAAAAATCCAAGTGCAAGCTTGGATTTTTTACTTTTTTAGTTGTGGGTAATCTCGCTTGACGTTTAAACATAAGCGGCGTAGTACTAGTACTAGGTAGATTTAACAAACAAAAGGAAAAATATGAGCACCATGAGTCACGTATCAATCGAAGCAATGCCAGTTTGCAGTTTTGAGCAACTGTGTAAGGGGCTAGGTAGCTTGAGTTTACATGATCGTGAAGAAATTGATCGAACTGCCAAGGAAGTCTTTTTAGACGCCGATAGCCTGGCGGCGGAATACGGTCCAGCCAGTGCTGAAGCCGCCAGAGCTGATGAGTTGGTATTGCTATACTCGTGTTTGGAAAGTCATTCTAGCTTGAACAATCGTCGCTTGCATGTCCCGCAGCAGCGCAAAGCTAGCTAAACTATATCTTTTTAGTCTTAAATATGTTATAATTTACATATGGAACTAGACTTGCAGTGCGGCCAATGCTGGAATCGAGCAGCTTTAACTAGCTATGCCAAAACAGTTACTGAACTAGAGACTAATTATGCAACCCAACACCCGCAGTTGCAGGTCTTTGGCGGGCGTATTAGTTGCAGCCAAGCTGTCGTCAACGAGTTTGGTTTAGGTACGGTCTGTATCCCCGATTTCGAGCCAACCCAAATAACCTATCTCGATCAACAGTTAGACCTGCCTGGTGAAGCTATCACCACCAGCGAAATTGAAGACTTCAAATTCTTTAAACCAGAAAATAGCTGGTTTAACCAACACCTCGAAAACTAGTGAAATAACAAATCACGAGTGGTGTCAGACACCGACGGTTCATAATGCCGCGGTGCAGCCTTAACCGACGAACTCATTTGGTGCATATCAATTTTGTAACTACGCGAAAAATAACGGCCGTAAGTGTCATCCACTGAACAGGTTGTGCTAAAAATACAAACTGTCGAATCACCAGTAGCATAGGCTTCAAAGATGAGTCGCTTCTGAGCTGTTTCGGCTAACGACAAATTTGATGGTAGGAAGTTAGAGGGATAACCAACAAATAGACTAACCGGGGCCTTAGACTGGGCGGCAGTGCGCGCCAGTAGCGCAATCTTCCCGACAGCCCGATGATCGCTATGGTCGCCTTGACTCTGAGGGCCATTCAGCAGGTGCGTGTAAATTGCCGAAGGTTGGTCAATCTTCAGCAGCGCGGTGACTACCCCGACTAGATTGGCATATGAATATTGAGCATTACCGTCGAGGCCAGTAAGTGTCTTTATGTCGTATCGCGCCAGTTTAGCCAGTGACACTTGACCCGTTGCCGAAAATCCCTCGCCGCGCACATTTCCATCCGGCAAACGCAGAAATAATAAGGTGACTGCCGGATGACCAATTAACTGACTTTCGACTAAATGTTGGCCATTAATCTGAACATCGAGAGTCTGCCAGTTATTTTCGACACCAACCATGTGCGCATAGGCAGCTTGAATGCCTTTTTCGCGCTGTTGCCAGTAACTGGTCGGTCGGCCATCATCCGCAGCAGTGATGTAGGTGGCCCTGACACAGTGGGTAGTTAATTGCTTTTGTAAGGTCGGGTTCATAAATAGAATATCGTCATCGGGGTGAGCTACTAGCACATCAACCGTGCCCCGTTCGCAACCCTGCATTCTACTGAGAGAGGTAACACCCTCATAACTGTTCGATGGATTAACTGACGGATTGACGGCGCTCGGCCGCTGACCGGCCAATATCGTTATCTGTGGTAACTGTAATCGGCTCGCCTGGTAGACCAGCACTGTACCCACTCCCGGTACTGTTTCTTGGCTGTTTGGTTGCCCGAACTGATCCATGACATCCGCCTGGCTGCAACTAATCTTACCGGCTGGGATAACACCATTTTCAAAAAAGATTGGCACTAAGCCGTGGTACTTATACAGACCAACAAAAGCGGCATCATCATAAAACAGGTTCGTTGGCACTAGGTTGTGCCCACTGTCGCAGTTCATAGGCAGTACCGTCTGCTGACCACCACTAAAGTAGGTTGTAGTAACACCGACCTCTCGTGATCCAAGACCATAAGTAAAGCCGTTTTGCTGCATAAAGGCGACCGTAGCATAGATGCTAGCATCCTTGTTGTGTCGGCTGGGCCAGCTAACAGCTAACGCACCAAGCAGCAGTAGACTGCTAATCAAGATGACGCCCAACCACCCGGCTTGCCAAAACTGTTTACGGCTCGTAGCTACCCGTTCGCCATAGACTGCCACTAATCCAGTAGTCAATAACGGCACCATTACTAAATAACGTGACGTTTGCCATTGTAAAACCTGGCCGCTGGCAACATAGAGCATATAATTGGCGGTTATTAAGCTGAGCACGAGAAACCCAAAATGCTTAATCTGTCGACGAGCAATTAGGCTTACTATAAACAGCACTATGACTGCTAGCACTAGGGCATTCATAATTTCACGAACTGAGTTAACGCTATAGGGCCGCTTTAAAAAGTCAGCATCAAATATTCTTAAGCTATTGGTGACTAGGCCATGCAAGCTCGCCAGGCCAGTAGCTTTGGTTAGTTGCAGCGGGCTGGTGGGAGCAGTCAAGAATGAAACGTGCAACCAGCGCCGAACGCCCAGCCCTAGTAATTTAGCTAAGCCGAAGCCGCCGACACTAGCCAATAGTAGGCCGCCGGTTTGTAATAAGCAGTGCTGGCTGCGGCGAAATAAAAGCCGGACACTACCAAAAATAGTCAGACCGGCAAGGCAAATAAAGCCTTGTAGCGGGTCGGCAAAGAAGACAATACTCCCCAATAGTGAAATAGCCAGCAACCACTCCAGTTTTGGGCGCTGTAGGTAGCGGGCAATCAGGTAAACGATGGCTAGGCCGCCGACCGTTTCTAAATTCCGTGAATTAGCATAATCTACCCAAAAGACGTTACCGGCAATGGTGGCCAGCCAGACCATTGCCAGGTACAGCCAGGAGCGGTTACGAACATCGTACAGTTTTAGGAATTTTTCAAAGATCAAGAATAACAACCAATAGGTTACCAGATTACATACCAGGGCTAATAACAATAGCCGGTTCATTGGCGATAGCCAGCTCAAATGATTAGCGGCGTAATACAGTGGGAATTTTAAAACATAGTTAGTAGCTCCTAATTGGGCACCACTATGTAAGCCCTGCGACCACTGCTGCACTAAACCTATCTGCCCCACAACGTCAAAGTTAACGCCATTGGTTATATGCCGTATGACAGTCCAGAGCGTAACTACCAGCGAACCCCCAATCACAGCTAACCAGCGAGCCTGGCGCCTGAGCACGTTACCGGTTGCCGTCATGGTCAGCTTCACGGTTGCTTAAATATCCGCGTCTTATACAAATAGAAGTTCCAAATGGTTGTTATCAATAGCGCTATGGTTCGAGTAATAACGGGGGCGATGCTGGTTAGTAACTTTGTTACCAAGATAGTAAAGCCAAAGTTCCATAGCACCAGTACCGTTACCGCCAGTACCTGTGGCAGTAGGACTTTATGATGGGTGCGGCGATCGTTAAAGGTAACTAATTTTTGCAGAATAAATGAGATAACTAGCCCGACCCAAAAACTAATCGCCACGGCCGCCACTGAACTGGCTCCCAGATGCTGAGCCATAACGATTACCAGTAGCTCGATGACATACACCGTGCCCCCGACCAGCAAATAGCGCCCTTTAGCGGAGTTCGTAAGACTAGGTAATAAATTTTTCATGCGTAATTAGTTTCTCAAGTATAGCAGTGCGGCTAGTGTTATGTAACTGTTCGGGCTCGTGGACTGATATACTATTTGTAATCTGTAATAAGGAACACTAGATGAAAAATATCCGCGGCTTTCTACGCCAATACAAACTTTTCGGTTTTGCCGTCATTAGCGCTCTGATTGGCTTAGGTCTGTATATACTCGGTCACCATCTAGCAGCCAAGTGGCTTGTTAGCAGCGCCGCGCTAATTGCCACGATGCCGCTGCTGTACGGCATGGTAGAGGATATTCGGACTGGTAGCTATGGCATTGATATCTTGGCAGCGACAGCCATTATTGTCTCGGTTATTCTCGGACAATATTGGGCGGCCTTAGTAATTGTACTCATGCTGACCGGTGGTGAAGCCTTAGAAAACTACGCCGAGCACCGTGCCCGCCGAGAACTAGACAGCCTACTACGAAAAGCTCCGCAGCAGGCCCACTTGCTTAAGAATCGTAAAACGGTGACTGTCCGCGTCAGCCAGCTACGAATTGGTGACAAAATTATTATCAAACCTGGCGAGTTAGTTCCGGTCGATGCCGTCATCCTTGATGGCAGTGCCAGTATGGATGAATCAAGCTTAACGGGCGAAAGCCTGCCGATTGCGAAAACCGTCGGCGATACCTTACTGAGCGGTAGTATCAACAGCGATGGCGTCCTCACGGCTCAAGCTGTGGCCAGCGCCGCCGACAGCCAATACCAGCAGATTATCAAGCTGGTACGCAGCGCCGCCGCTTCGCAGGCCCCTTTTGTCCGTTTAGCTGAGCGCTACAGTATTCCCTTTACAATTGCCGCCTTTGCAATTGCTGGTGCCGTCTGGGCAGTTACCGGCCAAGCTATCCGCTTCCTGGAAGTTATTGTGGTTGCCACGCCCTGCCCGCTGCTCTTAGCCGCCCCGATTGCGCTGATTAGTGGCATGAGTCGAGCCAGTAAATTTGGTATTGTTGTTAAAACTGGCTCAGCATTAGAACGCTTAGCCGAAGCTGAAACTGTTGCCTTTGATAAAACTGGCACCTTAACCAGTGGTCGTCTTACCGTTACTGCCGTCACTACCTTCAACAGCTTCGAAAAGTCGGAAGTTGTTGGACTGGCCGCCAGCTTAGAGCAAAACTCTAACCATGTCGTAGCCAAGGCAATCGTCCGCTACGCCGCTGAATCAAAATTAGCTGTCAGTAAAGCCAAGCACGTTAAGGAAATAGCCGGTCGTGGTTTACTGGCTAGTTTGAAGGGCCGTCAAATACTGGTTGGTCGCTATAACTTATTGATTGATCACGGTATCGCTATCCCTGCTAAATTCAAACACAGTTCCATAACGCAAACTGCTGTTTATGTAGCAGTCGGTACTGAACTGGCAGGCGTTATTAGCTTTAGCGACGCGCTGCGTGATAACAGTGCAAACACCCTAAACCGCTTGAAGCAATTAGGTCTTAAAAACTTCTTACTAGTTACCGGTGACAATTTGGCTGCCGCTACTGCTGTCGGCAAGACGCTCGGCATAAAAGCCGTGCATGCCGAAGCTCTGCCAGCTGATAAGTTGCGGGTGATTGAAGCTATTACCGCTCGCCCAGTAGTCTTTGTTGGTGATGGCATCAATGATGCCCCGGTTTTGACCGCGGCCGATGTTGGTATCGCTCTCGGCGCTGGTGGCAGCACGGCCGCTAGTGAGTCGGCTGACATCGTCATTCTACAAGACGATATTAGTCGGGTAGCTACGGCTTACGCTATCGCCAAGCGTACTTTTGGCATTGCCCGTCAGAGTATTTTAATTGGTATCGGGCTTAGCTTACTGCTCATGGCCTTATTTGCCACCGGCAAGTTCTCACCATTAACCGGTGCGCTCGCTCAAGAAGTTGTCGACGTCATAGTGATCTTTAATGCCCTGCGCGCTCGTACCGGTAACCTCTAGTAAGCCTTGAGGGCTACTGCCACAAATACCGGCACTAACAGATTGTCGAAGCCAAATAGGCCGACATTTTCGAGCGCCGCCGTACTAAAAGCAATTGTTAATAAAACGTAGGGTTGCAGGGTAACGCCGGCAGTTAAGCCATAGATTAATAGTATTCCGAGCGACACCACTACAAATGTTGCCGTGCCTGCCAAGCTCTTAGCGTGCCCTCCTATGAAATACTGATTGCCCTTGCCATAGCGGGTTCCAATAATGGCCGCCAATCCATCAGCCAGGCTCATCTGAAGTAAGGCGGCCGCAAATAGGTATTTATTTTGGGTTGCCAGTGTGGTTAGGCCAACGGCGGCCGAAAAGAAGAGCTCACCCCAGGTAGGACGCTGCACACTATGAATGGCCTGAAAGATCTTAAGATACTTTGAAGCCGAGACCACCAATAAGAAAGCAAGACTCAAAATCTGAATTTGGCCCCAGCTTAAGAAGAAGGGCCAGACGGCCACAAAACTGCCAACCGTAATATGGATAAACTTGCGACTGAGCTCACCGTGTTGTTTGTGCGTTCGCCAATATAGCTCGCTAGCAACCAGCAAACTAAAGACAGCGGCGACGGCCAGCAGAAAACGGATAATCGACATACTGTCACCTATTGTACGCTTTATTATTTTTCTTACCGGAACTATCTAAAAAGAAAAACGACTAGTTTGGACTAGTCGTTTTTCACTGGTCGGGGAGACAGGATTCGAACCTGCGACCTCACGGTCCCAAACCGCGCGCGCTACCAGACTGCGCCACTCCCCGTGGCCGTGTGCTACAAGGGGTGATTATACCCAACCTTAGCTTAAATTGCCAGTGTCAAAAGCTACGCTGGCTAAATCGTGCGCTGAATCTGCTCGATAGTACTGGCTACACCCTGCTCGGTCGCCGTTACCAGGACAGCATTGAACTGACGCTGGCCACTGGTTTCAAGGATGTTCCGTGTCTGGAGGCCATCACGCCAGCGAGGTATGACGCTCGCAAATGTCACCCCGAGGCTGGAATCAAGCGCCCCACACATACCAACATCGGTAATATGAGCGGTCTTTTTGGGTAGCAGTCGAGCGTCGGCGGTGGGGATATGCCAATGATCGCCAATTACAGCGGTAGCTCGGCCATCTAGATAGTGGCCAATAATGACTTTTTCGCTACTGAAATCGCCGTGAAAGTTTACTATCGTCGCCGCTTTAGGTGTTTCCGCTTCGGCAGCTAAAATTGCATCAACTACTTTGAGCGGATTGTCTAATGGCTGGCTGGCCTGCTTGCCAACAATTTGCCCCAGCAAACTAATTATCAAAACTTTGCCTTTGGTGGTTTCAAGATACTTGTGACCTAGCCCTGGCGTCCCGGCTGGATAGTTTGCTGGCCGAGTGATGGGCACGGCTGGGTCATTTAGAGCCGGGTAAATTTCCTTGGCATCAAAGATATGATTCCCGCCAGTAAAGGCATCAACACCGGCGGCTTGCAGGCGTGCCAAGTCAGCTAAGGAGATGCCGCGGCCGGCAGTGACGTTTTCTGCCTGAGCAATAACAACATCGACCGCTTTTTCGGCTCGAAGTGCTGGTAAAAGCTTTTCCACGACCTCAATACCGGTTTCTCCCATGATATCGCCCACATATAAAATTTTCACTGTCACTCCTTAAGTAGGTCGACGGCTCGCTGACGTTGTTGCAGTAGCGTTATGAGCAGCAGCTTGCATTTGTTGATGGTGCGCTGTAGCCGTTCCTGATCTACAGTATAGTGTAAGGCGCTAATATTACCGGCACCCTTGTGAACTTTCAGAACGCGGGCGATGCCGTTGAGCTGTCGAAGATCTTTGTTGGCGTCGGTTAAGAGTTGGTCAATATCTTCAATAACTGCTTTCAGCACCGCCGCTTTATTAGGTTCGATAGCAGCCACTTATTGCACCTTCGAACTAGACTGCAGCGCCAGTCGTTCTACCCAATTTTCTAACCGAGCTACCCGATCGTCGTCAGCTCGGTTTTGCTGTTCCTTAATCTCCAGCTGCTTGGCGTAACTGTCTATTAAGCTGTATAACCCGTCGATGTGACGGTCCTGTTTACGGAAACGGTTATCAACACTTCTAAAACGTTGATCAAAGTAACTGAAGATTCGGATAGCTAGTTCGTTGAGCTGCTGTTGCATAGCCTCATCGTAGAATCTACGCAGTCGCAGGGCAAAACATTTAGCCCAAACTTAATGAGACTTTAACAATTAGTTATTGCCGCTCGACCAGCCACTCTGGCATCGGTCCTTCAAATCGCAGTTCTTCCACAGAACCAATAGTGTCTGCTAGGCTCATGCCCGGATACTGTTGGCGATACGCCGTGTCGGCGCTACCAAAAAAGGCGTCATCCCAGCTAAGACCTAAAGTACGAGCACAGTCCTGAATAGCTGCTTCAGTAGCGCCCTCAATCTCGATGTAAGGGTTGAGCCATGGCCAGATATCTAGCACGACTTCGGCATCATTGAGGTGCCAGGTTTCGCGTTTAGTGTGCTGCGTTGTAAACGGCACCATGCCGATGGCTTCGACAATCTGAGCCGTGTCCTCGTACGAGCTGACAACGGTTTCATGTTCTTCAGCATACTCGCCATCGCCGCCAGCTTTGTAGGTAAAAGTTATTTTAGTTCCTTCATCACGGATACGCAGCCGGCCACCATTAGCTTTATGTAGCCGCTTGTCAGGAAAGTCGTATAGCGTCCGGCGCATTAAACGCATGGGCTGCTTGAGTTCAGCCCCCACTTCCTGAAGTTTTAGCCGTAATACATCGTGATCGATGTTTAGGAACTTGGCTTCAATTTCGGCCGCCATAGTCTACTTAGCGAACTCAATAGCACGGGTTTCACGGATGACGTTGACCTTGATGGTACCGGGGTATTGCATGGTCGATTCTATCTTGGTGGCAATGTCGCGAGCAAGCTTGATGGCGCTGAGGTCATCAATATGCTGCGGGCGGACAAAGACCCGGACTTCACGACCAGCACTAATGGCGTAGGCTTTTTCGATACCGGGGAAGCTATTAGCGACATTTTCTAGGTCACGCATACGGTCACCGAAGTTTTCGGCACTAATATTGCGGGCACCAGGACGGGCCGCACTAATAGCATCAACCGTGCGAATGATTAAAGCTTCGACACTAGTAGCTTCGACGTCATCATGGTGCTGTTCGGCTGCCAGAGCAATCTCTTCTGGGGCGCCGTACTTGCGCAACATCTCACCAGAAATGTGGTGGTGTTTGCCTTCCATCTTGTGGGTCAAAGCTTTACCGAGGTCGTGCACTAAGGCAGCGTATTTGGCAGTTTTAACATTGGCGCCAACTTCTTCAGCAATCATGCCAGCGATATGAGCCATCTCAGTCGAGTGCTTTAAAACGTTCTGGCCGTAGCTGGTACGGTAACGCAGCTCACCCAATAAATGCAGGATTTCTTTAGGAATGCCGATAATGCCAACTTCCCTGGCGGCATCTTCACCAGCCCGCACCACATCTTTTTCGACGTTCTTTTGGGCCTTTTCAACAATTTCTTCGATACGACCGGGGTGGATACGACCGTCTTTAATGAGCATTTCAATCGCCTGACGAGCTACCTCGCGACGAACCGGGTCAAAACATGACAGCACAATGTAACCAGGAGTATCGTCAACCATGATGTCGACGCCAGTGGCGCGCTGTAAGGCTTGGATATTACGACCCTCTTTACCAATCAGGCGACCCTTCATTTCTTCTTCTTCCAGCTTCACACTGGTAATGGTGCGCTCGGCAGTAACTTCGCTAGCCATGCGCTCCATAGCGGTGGTAATAATGAGCGCCGCTTGCTCATCAGCATTTTCGCGGGCTTCATTCTGCAGTTTGTTAACTAAACCGGTGAGGTCATTGCGAATGTCACGCTCGGTCATCTGCATTAATTTTTCAGCAGCTTCCTTACTTGATAATTTGGCAATCTTTTCTAGCTTTTCTTGTTGTTTAACCCGGATATCACGAATTTCGTTCTTGAGCGCTTCAACTTCGTCTTCGCCCTTGCGAAGGTTTTCGTTGCGCTTATCGAGCTCATCGAGTTTGCGATCTAAATTTTCCTCACGCTTAACTAAGCGTTGTTCGAGGTCTTTAACTTCATTGCGGCGGGCTTGTTCTTCGCGGCGGCTTTCGTCTAAGGCGCGGTTGGATTCTTCGCGGGCTTTTTCAACTAAGCGTTCGGCTTCTTTCTTAGCTTTGGCCAATTCTTTGTCGGCTTTATCTTGGGCGGAGCCCTGTTTTTGCTTGGTAACGGCAGCATTGGCACCAAAGCCAATAACCAGGCCGATTACAGCAAGCACGGCACTTATAATCATGCTGATGACCTTTCTGTGGTGGAAAAACTGAACGCCGGAACAATCGCTATCACTTCACTAGTTCGGCCGGTCAGGATTTATCTATAGATTTATATATCGGTAACTAGGGTACAAAAGTACCTACAAGTAAATATACGCTGTCTGCTAATTGGCGGTCAAATCGGACTGCACGGCATAGACAATGGTCCGCTGGGTGTATTCGCCACTGGCTTTGTCGTATGGGCCGCCACAAGTAATCAGATTAAGGGCTGCTTTACCGGGGGTAGCTGCGGTTAAAGCGGCTCCGATATCTAAGTTAGCAGCCTCAACATTCTGGGTCTTTACCACGCTGTAGTTAAATATTTTTCCATCACCCCGGACAATCTGCATGGCGTCACCAGCGACTAATGTTTTGATCTTCGCAAAGACGCCCGGCAAACTAGGGCCGTGAACATGGCCGTCAATCAGCATCGCCCCACTACCAGCGCCACTGCCGGGCTTGGCACTGGCGTTGTACCAGCCGGCATCAAAGATATTGCCAGGAGCTTGGAGTTCGTTCTTGGTATTTACGCCCATCGGACGTACCCGAGCATAGACATACAACTTAGGAATAATAATTTGACGTGGCAAGTCCGGCGCGACCGTATAGCTGGCCATGGTGCTAGTAGTTGGCTTGGTCTCAGTTGGTGGTGAATCGGGAGCAGCAGTTCCATCGGCCTGCTGGGCGTGAGCTGATATCGCCGCTACTTGAGTGACGGCGGCCTTGTTTGTCTTGAGGGTAATTAAGCTAACAAATACCCCAATGCCGAACACAAACACGGCCATGCCAACTAAAGCGTATTGGAGTTTGCTGTGCTTAGCTGGCGCTGACGCTTGAGCTTGGGCTTGAGCTTGGGCCTGGGCTAACAAAGGTGCGGACGGATTACGTACCGCCTGACGACGCAATACTACCGACTGCTGTTGTTTAGGATGGGCCGGCTGAGCAAACGGCTGCGGCGCAATCACTTTAAAGTCGTTTATTGGCAGTTGTTGAGCTGGGTGTACGACTGGTTTTGCTACTGCTACTGGCTTGAGCTTAGTGACCGGACGCACATCTGTCATCATCGGTCGCAACAGGGTGGCTGGTGTAGGCTGAGCCTGAATTGCAACCGGCTTTGGAATTGCCGGCAGCGCCACCGGATGACCAAAAGGCTGTCTGACCGGCCCGCGCACCGGCGTCACAAACCGAGCTTGAGGCTGACGTAGCCGCCCCTGGAAAGCTGGGTTATCGAGACCGAGTCGTAGTCGATCAGACATTAAAGATCCTTTTGGTTTTATTTTGGGTTTTTATTTGGAACTCTAGTAGCTTTAACTATAGGCGTAATTTACGGAGAGTCAACCGCTTCAACTTATTACAATCTAGCTGTGTGAACCTACTTTTTGGGCGCGGTAATATTAGGCAGAGCGCCGTACTCAGGCAGTACAATCTTATCTGACGCGCCAGCGATAATTCGGGCTGCTCCGGCCTCACGCCAGTCTTCACCCAGCTGACCACAGATAGGAATTGTTAAACTGTCGGCTAAGGCATTAGCGACCGTGATGCCAATGCGTAGACCGGTAAAGCTTCCCGGACCTTGGTAGACTACTAGACCACGTAAGTCTTTTAAGCTAAGGCTCTGGGCGTTCAAAACTTCCTGGATTCTTAGATGTAGCGTTTCGGCTAATTGTCGATGGGCCTGCCATGTTTGGTAGCTAATCTGGGCGGTATCTTTATATAAACCAATTTCGGCTTCTGGGTTGTCGGTGCGAAGGGTCAGGATATACATACTAATAAGTATAGCGCCTATTGTTACGGTAACAGATAGGCCAGAGAGCTGGGAAAGCTAAAATTAAACTGCCGCGAATTTTCACCGGTTGCCCGGATGGTTATTTGCAGTCTATCCGCCGGTAATACGTCAGCAATAATATCAGCCCATTCGATTGCTACAATGTTTTGTTTGTCGGTCAATATTTCGGATAGCTCGGCCTTGAGTACGCCCGGTTCACTTAAACGATAAAAATCAAAGTGATGGAGCGTCTTGTCGCCCGCCGTATACTGATTGGTTAACGTAAAACTAGGGCTACTAACACGGTCGGTTGAACCTAAGCCAGCCGCCAGCCCCCGCACAAAGGCCGTTTTGCCGCCGCCGAGATCACTGATGAGCTCTATAGTTTCACCGCCCTGTAGCTTAGCCCCGATCTGCGCGGCCAGCGCTAAGCTTTGTTCTAAGCTTGTAGATGCCGTTTGCCAAGTCTGCGCGGTACTCATATGCTCCGTATAGTAACGCGAGAGCCGCTACCAGGGCAACTACTCCGGCTCGGATGGGTCGTGCCGTGACTGATGCGGCGGTTGGCGTACTGGCAATTGGTTTGGCGGCTTTGACCTTTTTTGGCTTTATCGTTTTTGCGGGTTTGATAGCAGGAATCTTTGGCGCTTTAACGGTGGTAGATGTTTTAGTCGACTTACTAGCTTGACTGGCCGCGACTCCCACTTTTGACGCCTTAACCGCTGGCGCTGGCAAGCTAACAACATTTGTTAGCCCCGGTGTTGCAGTTAAACTCCAATACCAGTGGCCATTGGCGAGGGCCCACGATTGGCCATCTCGAGCCGTGCCATACAGTTCGGTGGCTATCAAAATAGCGCCGCTGGGGTCGAGTAACTGAACTCGGCCACTACTATTACTTAGGCTTAGGCCGGTGTCTGCCGAGTAGTAGGTGACGAAACTCTTGGCGGGTAAGGCGGCACCGCTGCTAAACGTAAAATCATGCAAGCTGGTGATTCCCGACTGTAGCCGGAAGCCGCTGAGGTCAAAATCGACATCATTTGGATTATATAGCTCTATAAATTCATCTGTCAGATCATTGCCACTGCCATTCGGGTTGGGTAGTAGTTCAGTAATTTCCGGAATTATTAACCCTTTATCACTGTCTGGTACTGCCCCGGCGGCAGAAGCTTCAGTGTTCGGTTGGGAAGTAACAATAGTAGCTGGGGCTTGGTCGACACTAGCTAACAGCGGCGAGGGGGCCACCGACAGCGAGGTAGTGCCGCTGACGGCTTGGATGGTAAGCTGACAGCTGATGCCTAGATCTTGGTCAGCCTGCTGCCAGCCAAAGCCATTCGTCGTGACATAGCGGTAATATACCGTTAGTGGCGCTTTCGTACTGCTGGGGACGCTCGGAATTACCGCAGCTGCAGTACTGCTCCAGCTCACACTGTCCACAATTGTGGGCTGAGTGCTCCCAGTGGCGTTTTGCAGCACTTCTACAAAGCCACCGCCATCTATCAAGCTTAAACTGAGCTTGCCGGCAACAGCCGCTCCGCAAGTAGTTCGAACGTTAGCACTTAGCAGTAATTGCTGCCCCTGCCCTAACGCCAGCGCCGGTAATTGCTGGGTGTTTGAGGTCACACCTATCGCTGTTGGATTGTAATTATTAAAACTTTTTAAACTGTACTGACTAAGGTCTTTAATGATGGCCGGCGTGTTGTTTTGTAAAACTATAAATTCATCGCCCGTCAGCTTTATCTGGGCAATACTCAGCCCAACAGGACCAGCTGGTGTAGGCGGGGTGCTAACTGAGACGGCTGTGGCGGAAGCGTTAGTTGGCAAAAGACATACCAGGCTGATAAGTAACCCTAAAACCGTGTGGCGCAGTACTTTTATGACCCTCATGGCTGCGATTGTAGGCTGGTCGCACACAGCACCCAAGCAG
Source organism: Patescibacteria group bacterium (assembly GCA_030271625.1). Lineage (GTDB taxonomy): Bacteria > Patescibacteriota > Saccharimonadia > Saccharimonadales > UBA4665 > UBA4729. Next base: position 264,059 of record JARXKN010000001.1, on the reverse strand, counting down.
TAGCGTAATGAAAAAGCGGCAATTATTAACTTCTTAATAATTTGAAGCTGCCTTACTGGTCTACAGAACTTCGACAGTTCAAGTTATACTAGAGGTATGTTGCAACTTAGCGCGGCCTTACTCAATAAAAGCGTCATGTCCTTACGGACCGGACAGCCAATTGCCACCATAACCGCCGCCATTTTTAACCCTAACAATCTTAAGATTGAGGGCTTTTACTGTCAGGATCGATTCGACAAGCGCGAATTAGTATTACTATGTCAGGATATACGCGAGGTTCTGCCGGTAGGTTACGTCGTTAATGATCATGAGGTCTTGGTTGAAGCCGATGAGCTAGTTCGCCTCAAATCGGTGTTAGAACTTAATTACGAATTAATCGGTAAGCCAGTCCAGACTATTGCCAAACATAAAGTTGGTAAAGTCAGCGATTTCGCGACCGAAACCGAGACAATGTATGTCCAAAAACTATACGTTTCGCAATCTATCTTTAAGAGTTTAACCGGTGGATCACTTAGTATCGATAGAACTCAAATTAATGAGATAACCCCTAAGCGCATTATTATTAATGAGCTTATTAAAACTGCCCCTGCTCCCGCACCGGCCGCTGCTGCCTAGTAGTCTTCGTTACTGCCAGACAAGGCACTTTTTATATCACCATAGCCGTAGCCCTGGCGCGCTAAATACTGCATGAGCTTGGTGTCGTCTTGATACTTTGTTTGGCGGCGCTTGCGCTCTATCATGGCCACCAGGGCAGTTCGCTCTTCATCACCCTCTTCGCCAAGGGCGGCTTCAATTGCTCCGTCGGCAACACGTTTTTTCTTGAGTTCAGCAATTATTTTGCGCCGGGAACTGGAGCGGAGCAGGCGACGGTCACGGGCAAACGACGCAGCGTATTTATAGTCGTCTAGTAAACCAATATCAGTTAACTTGCTAAGTATTTGCTCGATAAGGGCAGGGGGGGCGGCTTTGCGCTCCAGGTACTGCTGCATTTCCCAGGTAGTGTGGGATCGCATGGCAATATAGCGGAGCGCCTGGCCATAAATTTTATCGTCCTGAGATAGCTGTTTAAAGTCGTTGACTTCGTTGGCTGTTAGTTCCCGGCCGCTAGCAATCCCACTATTTAGTAGCGCGCCCTCACTCAATGAAAACGAATACTTTTCATCGACAAACACCGAATAGCGGTCTGGCCGTTTTAATTGTTGGCTAATCTTCGTTATTTTCATAGACTAACTGTCCGGGTCGCTAATCCCCCTGGCGTAATAGCTATTAGAACTTGCTAGCTTTTGAGGCTTTGGCCGTCTTAGCAGTGGCTGATTCTAGCAATGGGCTGGCAGTATCGGCGGTAGCGCTAATTTTGTCAGCCGCAGGAGCAGTAGCTGGCTTCTCGGCCACAGGCTTTGGCTTGTCATGCTCTAACACTTTGGCAGCAATTTCTTCCATAACGTCTGGGTGTTCTTGGAGATAGAGCTTAGAAGCTTCACGGCCTTGGCCGACTTTTTCGCCATTATAGGCATACCAAGCACCAGATTTTTCAACGATATCGCGGGCCGCCGCTAGATCAAGCACGTCACCAGAGCGGGAAATGCCTTCGTTATACATAATATCGAACTCGGCTTCGCGGAATGGCGGTGCAACCTTATTCTTGACCACTTTAACCCTAGTCCGGTTACCAATAATCGATTCACCCGATTTAATTTGACCAATCCGACGAATATCCATTCGCACTGAGGCGTAAAACTTTAAGGCGTTACCACCGGTAGTTGTTTCTGGATTACCGAACATAACCCCAATCTTCATACGGATTTGGTTAATGAACACCACAGTGGCTTTGGAGCGGTTAATAACACCGGTCAGCTTCCGCAGCGCTTGGCTCATCAGTCGAGCTTGCAAACCAGGCAGGCTGTCGCCCATATCGCCTTCAATTTCGGCCCGAGGCACTAGCGCGGCTACGGAGTCGACAACAATTAGGTCGACTGCGTTAGAGCGCACTAAGGTTTCTACAATCTCTAAGGCTTGCTCGCCGTTATCTGGCTGGCTCAGTAAGAGATTTTCAACGTCCACCCCAATTCGCTTAGCATAGGCTGGATCAAGTGCATGCTCGGCATCAATGAAGGCACACGTACCGCCGCGCTTTTGCATTTCGGCAATAGCATGCAGAGTAAGGGTCGTTTTACCCGAACTTTCCGGTCCATAGACTTCAATCACTCGGCCACGCGGGATACCACCACCAAGGGCAATGTCTAGCGACAAGCTACCGGTTGGCATAGTTTCGACGTTTTGGGTATGGCCGTCACCCATCTTCATAATTGAGCCTTTACCGAATTGCTTTTCAATCTGGTCTAAAGCTAAGCCGAGAGCTTTAGCCTTGCCATCGCTGTTGCCACTGCCAACATCGCCCATAGTCTTTAAAGGTCCGTTCTTTGCCATATCTACTCCTCCGGCCGCATGTGCCTGTCATTAACCACCACTTATTACTAGTTTAGCACTATAGATAGTGTAGCGCGGTGCACAAATTGCTAATGCAAAGTTTTTTACAGTAATTAAGTTCTATTTAATAAGCCTCGGCAGCCTATCTAGTTAAACGCTTACGTTTTAATGCAAAATCTGCTACAGTTTTGCTAGGATGGGCGAAGGTATAAATACAAACAAGTGCACGAAAAGACAAGCTGTCACCAGAGGTGGCCGTTAAATGCGTATCCCTGATTCCCTCGTTGAAAAATTACTGCATCATAGCGAGCAATTCTCGGCTGAACAGATTACGGCTCTCCGTGAGCAAGAAGTTATCGAGAAGAAACCGCTGCAAGACTTGGTGCTCAGCAACAATTTATTATCAGAAAAAGAACTTACTAAGCTCTATGCCGCCGAAATTGAAGTTCCCTTTGTCGAACTAAACGCCAAAGAAATAAATCACGACATTCTCAAGCTCTTGCCGGAACGGATTGCCCGTCAGTACAACGCCGCAGTTTTTGCGGTCGAAGGCGAAACCAAGTTCCTGGCCATGGAAGATCCGGATGATATCCAAGCGCTTAATTTCCTGCAAAAACAGCTGGGCACCAACCTTAAGATTCACATCACCACCGCTAGCCTGCTGCGTGGCGCCCTTGACCAATACCGCGGTAACATCAGCAGCGAACTGACCAAAGTTATTGCCAGCAACGAAGAAGTCGAGGCCGAAGAAGAAGTTGACGAAAACGATTTAGCCGAAGATTCACCGGTGGCGCAGACCGTAAATCTGATTATTGAATATGGAGTTAAAGCCGGTGCTAGTGATATCCACATTGAGCCGCGCGAAGATTTTGTGGTTGTCCGTTACCGTATCGACGGCTTATTGCGGGAAGCAAATAAGCTGCCTCGTAAATTACTTGGCGCCTTGGTGAGTCGTATTAAAATCCTCAGTAATTTAAAGATTGATGAGCACCGCGCACCACAGGACGGTCGCTTTAAGGTAGAAGTTAGTGGCCTGATGTACGCCCTGCGGGTATCAACGCTGCCAATTTTGGACGGTGAAAAAGTCGTTATGCGTATCTTGAACGAATCTACGAAAGCCGCTGATTTTACCGATTTAGGCTTCTGGGGCACCGCCCTAATCCACCTCAAAGACGCCATTGTTCAGCCGCACGGCATGGTGCTGGTTACCGGTCCGACCGGCTCAGGCAAGTCGACGACGCTGTTTAGCGTCTTAAGCTCCCTCAACACGCCAAACGTCAATATTTCGACGGTTGAAGACCCGGTGGAATATCACATTGTGGGCGCCAACCAGACACAGGTGAACGCCATTGCGGGCATGACCTTTACGAACGGCCTACGCGCACTGTTACGACAAGACCCGAACATCATCATGGTGGGCGAGATTCGCGATGGCGAAACTGCCGACCTAGCCGTCCAAGCCGCCTTAACTGGTCACTTGGTGTTTAGTACCCTCCACACCAATAACGCTGCCACCTGTCTACCGCGGTTACTCGATATGGGCGTCGAGCCATTCTTAATTGCCAGCACCGTGCGCGTGGTGGTCGCTCAGCGACTTGTCCGCCGCTTGTGTGTTGATTGCCGCGAACAATATGCACCTGACGCCGCGGTTCTAAAGCAACTAGATAAAACCTTCCGGCTCAGTCGGCACGGCGGCATTGCAACCATGCATCAACTTGAAGGCGTCGCTTTAGAAGACGGGATTGGCCGTTCTAGCACCGGAAAAGGCGCCACTACTGACAGCCTTAGCAGTACAAGTAGCACTATCAGTCGATTATTTAAGCCACACACCGAGGGCTGTGAAGCCTGTAATCATACTGGTTTCAAGGGCCGAATTGGCATTTACGAAGTGCTTAGTAATTCTACCGGCATCCAAAGCCTGATTGTCAGTGGCTCAACAACCGAGAACCTAGAAAAGACGGCCATTACCGAAGGCATGTTAACGATGCAGCTCGACGGCTTTATTAAAGCCCTCCGTGGTCAAACCACCATCGAAGAAATCTTACGTGTTACGTCTCAGGAACAATAATGTTATTTACCTATAAAGCTACCACCGCTGACGGCCGCACCATCTCTGGTACTGCCGAAGCCATTAATCGCGGTGCGCTGCTTACCCTGCTCCACAAACAAAATGTGCGACCAGTCCTGATTGAATTAAGTAAGGGCAAAGGGAAAACTGGCGGCAAGCGTAAAAAGAAGATTAAGCTGGCCGATTTGGTTATCTTTACCCGGCAGTTGTCGACCATGATTAGTGCCGGCGTGCCGCTGGCTCGATCGTTATCGGCCCTCCAAAATGATGCTCCCAACTTATACATGCGTGAAGTTTTAGCCAGCATCACCAAGGATATCGAAAGTGGTATGCCGCTTGGTGACGCCTTTGCCAAGTTCCCGAATGTATTTAGTGACGTCTACGTGAACATGGTGCGAGCCGGTGAAGAAGGCGGTATCTTAGACGAAATTCTGAAGCGCCTCGCCACCCAGGTTGAACAGGACGCCAGTATCCGTAAGAAGATTAAAAGCGCCATGATGTACCCAATTGTAATTTTAGTTATTACCATCCTGGCCTTCTTTGGCATTATGCTGCTGATTGTCCCCAAGATTGGTAAAATCTTGCTGGATCTTGGTGGCCCCAACGCCAAGCTGCCAATCTATACCGAAGTCCTGCTGCAAGCCAGTAACTTCTGTGTCCATCACACGATTATTTCCGCCATCCCGTTACTGAACGCCATCCCGCTCGTTAATCAGATTCCTAACCTGCTGTTTATAATGGCGTTTATATTTGCGATTACGGTCTACGTCTTGCGCTACATTAAGACTGAAAAAGGTAAATACCAATTCCATGGTTTACTACTGAAAATTCCGGTCGTTAAGGTGGTGATTTTAAAGATTGCGGTGGCCCGCTTTTCGCGAACCTTTGCCTCCCTCATGAGCGCTGGGGTTAGTGTGTTAGATGCCTTAGATGTCACTGGTGCCGCCCTCGGCAACAAGGTTATTGAAAAGGAACTGAAAGATGCCGCCAACGAAGTTCGCAACGGTAAGCCGTTAAGCGACCCGATTAGCCGTAGCGAGCACTTCCCGCCAATTGTGGCTCAGATGCTCCTCGTTGGCGAAGAGACGGGTCAAATCGACGTCGTACTGGTTAAGATTGCCGATTTTTACGAGGAAGAAGTGTCCGTCCTAATAGATGGTCTAGCGGCAATTATTGAGCCGATTATGATTGTTGGCTTAGGTGGCGCCGTGGGACTGATTGCCGCCAGTGTCATGGGCCCCATCGCCAATCTCTCCAAGAACATCGGTGGCTAATAAAAGTCACAACAGTTTTCCACAGATAGTATTGCACTGATGCTACTTATGTTTATAATACACAACAGATGCTTGAAAGAGCTATAACAGCTGTCTCTTTCAAAAATCAATAAAAAATTAATAATCATAATACAGGAGGGTGGGCCCCTATGATCTCACTTAAGAAACGCAACCAAGGTTTTACAATCGTAGAACTTTTGATCGTTATCGTTGTTATCGGTATTTTGGCTGCATTAGTCATTACTACCTACAGCGGTATTCAAGCTAAGGCACGTAATGGAAAGCGCTCGAGCGACATTAACGCCGTTCAGACGCAACTCGAAGGATTCTACTCCCAGAATGGCTACTACCCATCACTGGCAGACTTGAACTCTAAAACGTGGCGCGCTACCAACATGAAGAGCCTCGACAAGGGCGCTTTGGTAGACCCAGGCACAAACTGTGACCCAGATGCAGTCTCTACTTGTGTAGCTGCTGCTCCTGCCGCTAAGATCTACAGCTACGCTGTAACTGATGCGAGCAACGCCAGCTGTGAAACAACTGACACAAACTGTGCACAGTACACACTGACCGCAACTTACGAAGGATCCGTCAACAACCAGACGACCTACGTTAAGAAGAACTTAGATTAATCGTTTAAGTTAAGTGTTATAAAAGCCCTGGGGTTTCCCCGGGGCTTTTATACTATAATAAGCACAAGCATGAAGAACAGTCAGCAAGGTTTTAGTATTGTCGAGTTGCTAGTAGCAATCGTTATTTTTCCCCTGCTCATGATTGGCATTGTAAGTTCCTACAATTCAGCCCGACATATTTATCAAATTACCCGCCAAATGAACGAAATGTACATCGTGCTCAGCTCGTGCCCGGAGTTAGACCGCGGTTTAGAGTTTAACTCCCTCAGCAGTAGTACTAACTGTTACCCTAATAATACTTTTCCGGCCGAGGATGGCGGCAAAGGTACCATCAGCTACGCCCCGAGCCTTACTGTTACCGACACCACCAGCTTAGCCGCTTCTGACCCACTCCAGTCAATTCCAGATTCTAAGGTCGTCGAAGAAATTGTTAACTGGCCGGCGCCTAACGCATCCTTAGCACCGCTCCGAGTTCGGATGTTAATTACTAGAAATGGGATAGGCCAACAGTGATGCAGCGTTTTGGTGGAACGAACCAGTCAGGCGTGACCATAGTCGAACTGTTAATTGTTATGTCGGTATCCGTTAGTTTAATGACTCTGGTGACCGCCTTTGCACTTAACTTCTGGGGTAACACCGTTACCCTTAGTGGCGATCAAGCCACGGTAGTTTCCCGTTTAAACGTCAGCACCTATCTTAATAAAATGATTAGTCAGGGCAACGGCTTTGTGACCCAAAACGATATTGCCGATAATAACGCCGGTGCACCAGATCCGGCTATCGCCGCTGGCACCTACTGGGTACCAATCCATGCGAAACCCGGTACTACTACCATGGGCGCTGCTGGCACTATTAAGGCCCTTTTGTATTTACGCAAGCCGAGCATCAACACCTCTAAAAACATTGTTCTTAATGGCGCCATTCCCTACGAAGACAATTTAATTATCTACATGGACGGTACCACCAAGCAGCTGCGCGTCCGAACGCTGGCTAATACTGGTGCTGCAGCTAACGCGTCCAGGACCTCCTGCCCGACTAACAAGGTTACTAGTTCTTGCCCAGCCGATGCAGTAATCTCCGATGATGTTTCATCAGTCGGCTTGCGTTACTTCTCGCGGTCAGGTAATGCTGTCGACTACACCTCCATTACTGACCCAGTAACTGCAACTTACATTGGCCCGGACTTCCCCGCCGTCGAGATTGTTGAACTAACCGTCAAGTACTATCGCAAAGCCCAGCTGCACAATGCACTTGATACTACTAACCAAACTATCGTCCGGGTAGCTTTAAGGAATTAACAGCATGACTATACAAGCAGCAGCTCCTACAAAACTAAACGACCGTGGCATGCTGGTGGTATCTATCATGAGTGTCATGGTGTTTCTGAGTGTTATCCTGCTCGGAATTTTTAGCTTAGGTGCCGCCAATCTAAACCGGGCCCGCGGTCGTATCTTTACCCTCGAAGCCCAGTATGCTGCTGAATCTGGAGCTGATGCTGCCGTCGCTATCCTTAACGGTGGCAACTCAGCTTACACCGGGACATCTAGCCCCGTTACCGTCTTAACAGCTAGTAATTTTAAAGCTACCTACACCGTGTCTGTGGCGGCAGGCAGTAGTGGCATTGAGCGCCAGATAACGGCTACCGGCAATATCTATACCCCGGCTTCAGCCGCCACGCCAAAATTCGTCAGAAAGATACGCGTCACGGCTCAACAGAGTTCTACTACCACCGCCGCCTCGTTAGTGAGTCGTAACATTTTAGCCATCGACAGTAGTGTAAAGAATGTTAATGCCAAAGACATCTACGTAAACGGCTATATTAGTATGGTTAAATCAACCACCAACTTAACTGCCGAGAATATTACGGTTGCCGGTAAGAACACCGGGGCCACCAACTGCTCGCTCGGCAGCAGTGGTACGCTCCTAAAGCCAAGCAGCTTTTCTACTTCTGGTCAGACCAAAACCAACCTTACCTTGGCCTACAATAACTGTTTAACGCCACCGGGTAACTTCAGTAACGCCAACTTTAATGTTCAAGCCAATACCGGTAATGTCTCGACCGTACAATCAATTTATCTACCTTGGGCAAACTATATGGATAACACCTATGGTAACTCACCGACTGGTTGTAACGACTGGAGTAGCGGATCAACGCCGCATAAGATTCCGCAATTAACTACCGGTAAGCAAACTCACTATCCAGATACTGGCAGCAACATCAGCCTTAGCTGTGGCACGAGCGGCGATATCAGTCTTGGTAGCGATGAATATGACATTTACGATAACGTTCATTTGCGGGCCAATTTGTGCGCCGTTTCTCAGTGTACGCCAACGTTCTATAACCCAACCGCTACCCTAAAATACATCTTTATTGAAGGCGCAGTAAACTTTGGATCAATTCAGACCAAAGCCGGCAGCGGTCCAATTGCGCTTATTATTTACGGTACCGACCCAGCTTCAAAAACAGCGGTCTGCCCTTATGGTGGCGCAGGTTATATTGCTAATAGTGGTACCACCAAAGCTCCTGCCCTGTACCTGTTAGCCATCAATGGTATCTGTTTGGATAAAACGAAATTTGGCGCCCAGCCGGCGCTTGGTGGCATAGCAGGTAAAAACATCTATATCGCCACCAACTCCGGTTCGCCGTTCGACCTCTACATGGACGTTAACTTCCCGGTTTCTCAAATCCCGATCAATCTAACCTGGCGGTCAGTCCGCTATCAGCGCCTATAGCGTTATCTGATATACTAGTGTCAAAGCACTTATGTTTCGATGGGCAACATGAACAAAACTACAAAAACACCAAATTTCTTCCGTGATAAGCCAGTTTTTGGCCTGGATATTGGCCCGTCATCGTTAAAAGTCATGCAGGTTAGTCAACCAGCGGTGCGAATTAACGGCAAAGTTGATAAGCTGCCGCAGGTTATCGGTTACGGCTTTACGACCTTTGACCGCACTGCTACTGAAGATGGTGTGATTATCCAGCACGAGGTTATCGCCAAAGCGGCACGTGACTTATTTGATCAACACCTGATTGGTAACATCACGACCCATCGCGTCGCCCTAGCGATTCCCGCTTACCGGACATTTACCCGTTCACTCGAGCTGCCGAAGCTAAAAAATACCGAGCTCGTGAACGCGGTTGAACTAGAGGCCGAGCAATATGTATCTATGCCGCTAGAAGATTTGTACCTCGACTATGAAGTCACCAAGCAGACGGCTGAAAACACCGAACTGTTCGCTGTGGCGGTGCCGAAAACTATTGTTGATTCGTACATGGAACTCGCTCACATATTAGGTTTAGAACCGGTCTTAATCGAGCCGACGCTTAGCTCGTCGGGCCGCTTGTTCTCGTTAGATGATCAAAGCGATGTACCAACAGTAATTATCGACTTTGGCTCGCGGTCAGCCGATATTAGTATTTACGATGGCCATATTTTAGTAACCGGTACGGTCCAGGCCGGCGGTGAAACCTTTACCAATATTATTCAGAACAAGCTTAATGTTACTCAGCCAGAAGCTGGTCTGATAAAAACCCGTTACGGGCTAGGCGTGAGCCGTCGTCAAGCCGAAATCACCCAAGCCTTGTCGCCAATCCTTGGTGAATTAATTAAAGAAATCCGCCGCATGATGCGCTACCATGAAGAGCGCTATGGCTCTGAACGACCTATCCAACAGATTATTACCCTTGGTGGTGGCGCCAATATGCCCGGTCTAAGCGACTATCTAACAAATATCCTGCGTTTGGCTGTTCGTCACACTAACCCGTGGCACTATTTGAACTACAAGGGCCTGCAGCCACCGAGCGAAGCTGATAAGCCAATGTACGCTACCGTAGCCGGCCTGTGCCTGGCTAATCCCCGAAAGGTGATCCAAGAATGATTAACCTGCTGCCGCCGCAAGCCAAAGCTAGTTATCGCTACGCTCGACGTAACGTCAGCTTGCGTAGCTGGTTAATTGCCCTTAGCTTAGTGTTAGTTGGTGTTGGAGCCTTAGTTACCTTTGGCCTGCTCGATTTGCAGCAACAAGTTAACAGTTATCATCATCAGGTAGCTGACGCTAAAGCCACCCTCGACAAGGATAAACTGACCGAAACCGAACAGAAGGTAAAAGACATTAGTAGCAGTCTGCGGTTAGCTACTCAGGTGTTAGGCAGTGAAGTTTTGTTTTCGAAGCTGATTACCCAAATTGGCGCCGCCATGCCACCGGGCTCAATCTTGGCCGGTTTAAACATCAATCGTACCACTGGCGGCCTTGATTTGAATGCCAATGCCAAAGACTACAGCACCGCCTCGCAGGTACAAGTTAACTTGAGCAGTTCAGCTAACAAGATTTTTGCGAAAGCCGATATTGTGACTATCAGCTGTACGACGCCCAAAGAACAAGATAAGGCGGTAGTTTACCCCTGTACTGTTACCTTACGAGCCCTGTTTAACGGCAACAACCAGTTCTTGTTTGTTAATCAAGGAGCCAAGTCGTGAACAGTAAGCGCGTTTACTTCGTAATGCTCGGCATTGTTAGTCTGTTAGTGCTTGCAATTGTCGGTGGCGCCTACAGCTCTAAAAACGTCCTAGCCGCCAAGTCAGCCGAACTCGTAGATTTGAAGGCCAAATTACAGGGCTATACCATGCAACAGACCAGCTTAGTGCAGGCTAAAAAAGATATTGCTACCTACACGCCGTTATACGACATCGCCAAAGTTGTCGTTCCAGAAAATAAAAACCAGGCCGAAACGGTCCGGCAAATTGTTAAGTTAGCCACTGATAATTCAATTATGCTGGGTTCAATTTCGTTTCCTTCCTCGACCCTGGGAACCAGTCCAGCTGGCGCGGCTGGCCCTACAGCCGCTAAACCGACGCTTGGGGGCACGCCAGCAAAAGTTAATATCGGTAGCGCCGATCTATCGCAATTAACCCCGGTGGCCGGTAGTCCTGGCGTCTACGTCCTACAGATTAATGTGGCGAGCGACTCCACCCAACCAGTCGGTTATAGCCAATTTATAAATTTCTTATCGACCCTGGAAAATAATCGCTTAACTGCCGAGGTTACTGCTGTTAACATCGTTCCCGATACGACTGTTGCCAATCGGTTTTCCTTTACGTTAAGCTTAAACAGTTACATCAAACCATGAAAAATATACTACCACCTAAAGTTTCAAATTCTGTAAACGAGACCGTCAGCGTGCTCGTACGCTACAAGTTAATTATCTTTGTACTGCTAGTGGCGGGTGTCTATGGCTATATTGTGCTGACTATCAGTTCGCTGGCCAATGCCCAACCAACGGCAGATCAGATTAGTGCTGAAAGCCGGCCTATTAAGTCAACCAAGATTGATAAGCAAGTTATTCTGCAGCTGCAGCAGCTGCAAGACAATAGTGTCAGCGTTAAAACTCTCTTTAATGAAGCTCGCGACAATCCGTTCCAAGAAAACTAAATAACCGCTAGACGGTGGGAGGCATGGCCGGTGGCACCGGTGGTTGCTGTGCCGGCGGCTGCACTGGCTGCGGCGCTACTGGCGCTGCTACTTGAGTCGGCTCAGATTCATTACGCAGTCCCTGCTCAAATTGCTCTCGGGCCAGGAGAATCAGCTGAGCATATTTCTCGGGGTTGGGGCAATAAATAAAGGTAAACTTACTGTGCTCACCGGCAGTTTCGGCTTTAAGAATCCCGAAGTTAAACATCTTAGCTAAGATGCCATTGGTCTGAGCAGTAACGTCTTCTAGATTGGCGAGGCTGAGCTGGCTGCTTTGCTTGTTAAACAGGCTGAACTGCGTCACTTGGGTCAGGCTATCAGATGTTAAAATCCAACGATTACCCCAGTAAACAATATGGGCCACACCGACAATCACTAAAGCAAAGATTAGCATTATCAAAAATAGTAACGAACCGAAGCGGATAACTTGATCGTGATAGCTTGGCAGTATGACCGGTCCAAGACCATAGATTAGAATTGCAAACACCAACAAAATGAAGGCGGTACCAATGTAGGTCGTCAGAATACCGAAAGGATGTCGTTTTACTTCAAAGATTTCAGTTTCGCCAGTCTGCATGGCTTTAAGGGGGTTATTGATGTTTACGGGTTGGTTTTGAGGATTCATGCAGCTATTATAGCAAGCTTTCAGTGGCAGCTGGCATGGTCTTACCAAGGTGCTTGTATGTCTTAGACGTAACCCGTCGGCCCCGTGGTGTGCGTTCTAACAACCCTATCTGCATCAGATACGGCTCTATAAAGTCTTCGATGGTGGTGCGCTCTTCGGCTGTTAGGGCGGCTAGCGTTTCAACCCCTACCGGGCCACCGTTATAGCTATCGATAATGGCCGCTAATAACATCCGATCGGCCGGATCCAGGCCAAGTTCGTCAATTTCTAGTAGTTGCAAGGCTTGGCTGCTAATGACGGTATCGATAATGCCATCGCCATTGACGTCGGCGTAGTCACGGACACGTTTTAATAATCGGTTAGCGATTCGAGGCGTTAAGCGCGCCCTGGTGGCTAGTTCGCCGGCGGCTGCCCTATCAATTTTAACTTCTAAAATTCCAGCCGCCCGTTCAATAATTTGCTGTACTTCACTCGGTGTGTAGAATTCTAGACGATGGATGTGACCAAAGCGGTCTCGTAACGGCCCCGCTAGGGCACCGGCGCGAGTGGTGGCACCAATAATTGTGAACTTAGGCAGGTCTAAACGCAGGCTGCGAGCACTGGGCCCTTTGCCCAGCATGATATCGAGCTTAAAGTCTTCCATGGCGCTGTATAACACCTCTTCAACGGTGCGATTTAGGCGGTGAATTTCATCGATGAACAAGATGTCGCCATCCTGTAGGTTGGTCAGCAAACTAGCCAAATCACCAGCTCGCTCGATGGCTGGGCCACTAGTAATCCGAATCTGGGCACCCATTTCATTGGCAATAACGCTGGCCATGGTCGTCTTCCCAAGACCGGGTGGCCCGTATAACAGTACGTGGTCCATCGGCTCATCACGTTTTTTGGCAGCACTAATGGCTAGCTGTAGATTTTGCTTAAGGCGCTCTTGGCCGATGTAGCTCGAAAAGTCCTGAGGACGGAGCGTAACTTCTAGTTCCACCTCGACCGGGTCGGTTGGCTCGGCACCGGTGTTCACTATGCGATCAATCATTACATAACATTATAGCCTAGAACGCTAAAATGCTTACGTTGTACTACTTACTGTGACGACTACGGAACGCGAACCGGGCTCCAACAGGTCCGTAAATTGCGGTCGCAAGTTTTAAGCGTCTGCAAATCTTCACTCGATAACGCAAAATCAAATAAGGCGATATTTTCTTCAATGCGGCTGGGCGTGACGGATTTTGGCAACACTACCATTCCCTCTTCTATACACCAGCGCAGCATAATCTGCGCGTAAGACTTGCCATACTTATCTGCCAGCTGCTGAACAATTTCATTCTTCATATCTTTGCCATGAGCTAAAGGCGAGTAAGCCTCCAGCACAATGCCATTTTCGCGACAGTAATCAACGAGCTCCGGTTGCTGCAGAAAGACATGCAGCTCGACCTGGTTAATGACCGGCATTTCTGTGGCGTACTTCTTCATACCTTCTAAATGGCGGATAGTGTAGTTACTGACCCCGATGTTACGTACCTTGCCGCTGGCTTTCACGGCTTCCAGGGCTTTCCAGGCGCCCTTGCGGAGGCCGGTTACTGGAAAGTGAAGCAGCAGTAAATCGATATATTCCGTCTGTAATTTTTGGAGTGATTCATCGACGCTACGTTTTAATCGACTGGCCGGAAAGTTATCGAGCCAGACTTTGGTGGTTAAGAATAGTTCTTCGCGTTTAAGGCCACTAGCTACCCAGGCGTCGCCGAGCATCTGCTCGTTTTTATAGACTTGGGCGGAATCAAAATGACGATAACCAGCGCCAACAGCAGCCGTAAAGGCGGTCTGAAACTGCTCGCTATTTTCGACCTGCCAAACCCCTAGGCCAACCTGTGGAATCTGATAGTTACCTAAAGTAATTGTTGGTACGGCCACCTAGTTACCGCCTTTTAGAGCCTGGGTAATACGCTCCGCAGTCGGCAATAATGGGTCAATAGACTGAAGCGCTTTGGCGGCATCTGGTGCCGTGTAGCCTAATGCCACCAGGGCCTCGACGGCTTCATCTTGCAATAGCAAACCTTCACCTTGTAATAAGCCGGTGGCCTGCAGGTCGACGCCCACCAAGCCGACTTTGTCTTTTAGTTCTACAACTACCCGTTCGGCGACTTTTTTACCCACCCCGTTAGCGCGCTGAATAGTTTTGACATCACCGCCTGCTATGGCGACGCGCACCTCACTGCTGGTGCCAACGCTTAAAATATTGAGTGCCATTTTTGGCCCGACACCATTTACGCCCAACAACTGCTCAAATAAATTCTTCGTATCGCGGGTTAAAAACCCAAACAGGTCGTGTGACTGCTCGCGGATGTGCTCATAGACATAGACCCTGGTGGTATCAGTGGCGTTAAGGCGTCCATAATCTTCAGTTGTAACGTATAAACCGTAGCCGACGCCGTGCACATCAAGGATAACTTCTGTAGCGGTTTTTTCTAAGACGGTGCCTGATAAGATAGCGATCATGTTCCCAGTATACAGGCCGCTTTAGGTGCGTGCTATGATGATTATCGATGAGTACACATGTTGCCGAGCTACACAGCTACCCAATTAAGGGCTGTGGCAGCCTATCCCATGAATCTGTGTCCGTTACCGAACGGGGATTAGCCTACGACCGCGAATGGCTGTTAGTTGATCACCGAGGCAGCTTTATTAGCCAACGGCGCTACCCAGAGCTGGCGGTCGTGCAGCCAGCCATCAGCGACAGCGAGCTGACTGCTACCATACCAAGCTTCGGGTCAGTCAGTGTTGCTTTAGAGTCCTCTCACTCTACGGGCCAAGCCGAGCAGTCGGTTGAATTCTTTAACAAAGCTGGCACTGGCCGCACCCAATCAGCCGAAGCTAATAGTTTCTTTAGTGATTATCTAGGAATTCAAGTCAGTCTGTTACGGACGGAGCAGCCCCGCCCCGTCAACGAAAAATACCGTCGCTACGGCGCAGCAGCCAGCCTTGGTTTTGCTGATGGCTTTCCAATGCTACTAACCTCTAAGGCTTCGTTAGCGAAACTAAATAGTAATCTAGAAGCGCCGGTTGGCATAGACCGTTTCCGAGCCAACATTGTTATTGATGGTGATAGTCTAGAACCTTATGCCGAGGACCGCTGGCGTACCCTAACTATCGGTAACTTGCGGGCTTACATTGTTAGAGCCTGCGCCCGCTGTGCAGTTCCGGATGTGGACCAACAAACCGGCCAACGCGACTCTGACCGGAGCGTAACAAAAGCGCTGCGCGCCACCAGGCACGGTATCGATAGATACAGCAGTACCCGTGGTGATTTCTTTGGTCAAAATCTAGTACATGTTTATCAACCAGCTAGCCAGCTAGCTCTTGGCCAGCTGGTAACGGTCAGTTTGCGTAGCTCTAAACCGAATATTCGTCTACCTTAAGTCCGGACCGTCATACTGTACGTTATGGCGGCGGCAAGCGCGTCAGCTGCGTCGTCTGGCTTGGGTATTTCTTTAAGCTGCAGAATAACCCGCACCATCTCTTGCATCTGTTTTTTGTCGGCTTTTCCATAGCCAGTTATCGCCTGTTTTATTTGCATCGGTGTATACTCAGCAATGCTCATGCCTGATTGCATGCCACACAACAGCACCACGCCACGGGCCTGCGAAACAGTCATAGCGGTGGTAACATTACGCGCAAAAAACAACTTTTCGACCGACATCACTTCTGGTTTATTAAGTTTGATAATTTCTGTTAATTCTTCGTAGATAGTTAACAGACGCACGGCGTCATCTTCATTAACCGGTGTGCGGATAACGCCCGCATCCACCAACTGTGGTTTTCCTTTTACGACGTCAATGACACCAAAGCCAAGTATGCCTGTGCCGGGATCTATGCCAAGGATTCTCATAAATGCTTTTCTATAAGATCAAGACTGCGCGGAAAGAAATGCTGCAAGGGCGGCCGTGCATGTCTTAAATCAATTCTAAGTGGCTGTAAATTGACTGTGTAATTATAGGCAGCTTGGCCCAAGAAACGTGTCAGGAAATATTCCCGGCTACTTATCATCGTTTCGTTATCTGGTAAGCCATCCTCTAGCAATAAATTCTCACAACGGGCGCGGGCATGAGAGCTATATTGAGAAAGTAGACTGGCAATCGGAATTTTTTCATCATCCTCGAATTCATCACGCATATTTTCAGGAGTAACTTCAGCCAAGAGTACACATAGCTGACTATTTGCAGTCACAGTCTTGCGAAATGAATGCACGTTTTTTGGGAGACCAGTGACACAACTATAGGTACCGGCAAGTGCAATTAATGGAACCTGAACGTCTGGCAAACAAGTAAAATCGAGACGCCTAGCATCGGCCTCCCAAGTCAAAAATGCAGTTTCAAGTGTCGCCATAATTATTGCAGCAGGTCTTCGGGGATGTCGAAGTTTACGTGCGTGTTACTAACTTCGTCGATGGCATCGAGCGCGTCCATCAGACGCATGATTTTACCGGCAGTAGCGGCATCAGTGACTTCGACAGTAGTGTTAGGAACATAGGTTAGCTCGGCTTCGGTAATGGCCAGGCCAGCGGCCTTAAGGGTGTCGCGGACTTTGGCAAGTTCTTTAGCTTCGGTGTAGATAACCGATTCATCAGCCTCTTCCTGGACGTCTTCGGCACCGGCATCCAGGGCCTGCAACATTATATCGTCACCAGTACCACTGACACGGATCATGCCCTTGTGATCAAACTGAAAAGCCACCGATCCCTTTTCGCCCATACTGCCGCCATGCTTACTGAAAGCTAAGCGGACTTCTGGGTAGGTTCGGTTGATATTGTCGGTCGCTACCTCAGCTAAAATTGCTACCCCGCCTGGCCCGTAGCCTTCGTACAATACTTCCGTCAGTTGGGCGGCGCTCTTATCTTTCACTCGGTCGATGGCCCGCTGGATATTGGCAGATGGCATGTTGGCAGCCTTGGCCTTATCGATGGCTAGTCGCAAAGAAAAGTTGGTATCAGGATCGGTGCCACTGCGGGCGCTCATGGCAATCAGGTTACCAATTTTGGTAAAAACAGCGCCGCGAGCGGCATCTTTAGCGCCCTTTTCGCGTTTGATAGTTGACCATTTAGAGTGTCCACTCATACAAGGTGCATCCTTTCCTGAAGCGGTATTATGCTGGCATTCTTATCTGTTAGTATAGCTGGTTTAGGCGGTTTTTTAAAGTACAATATTAGCCACACAAAAGCAACGGCGACATACATCGCTATCGCTGAACCACCGCTCAGACTGAGGTTTTTTTGAAAGACGTGTGGTCCATGGCTTAATAACTGAGCCGTATCGAGCATGTAGGTTAGGAGCAACACAGCCGGCCAGGCAATCCACCCAGCAAAACTTGCAGCCAGCATACCGACTAAGCCAGCTGTCGCGCTCAGTAACATTGCCAGTGGAATAAAGACCGCGATGACAGTATTCCCAATCAGCCCTACGAAGGACATCTGGCCAAAGGTGTGTAATAAGTACGGTATTGTAGTCATCTCGGCCGCTATACTCTCGACAGCAATCATGGCGACAGTTGAGGCCTGTAATCGAGCTGGCAGGCGCTCGGCTAGCAGCGGTGAAATAATCATGACACCTCCAAATGCCAGAAATGACAAGTACCAGCCGGCGTCGCTCCAAATATAGACCGGGTTCACCAGCGCTGTCATTGCCGCTACCAGCAGTAACAGTAGTAGCGGCTTGAAGTAACGGCCATAGTAACTGGCATACAGACTCAAGCTACTCACTATCGCCGCCCGAACAATTGAAGCACTAAAACCGGTAATGAGAATAAAGCAGACAATTAGCCCCAGTGATAGACAGGTCGATAGTCGTTTAGAGTGCCGGGCCAGTAGACGTTTGCTGGCTCGTAAAATAATCGTTAAGTTATAACCAGAAACCGCAATGATGTGCGTTAAACCAACCATCAGTAACGAATCTTTGATAGCTTGGGGCAAGGTGGCTCTTTGGCCGACCAACAACCCGAGCGCAAACCCATCTAATGGTTCTGGCAAGGCATTCTGCAGTCCAACAGCAAAGCTACGTCGCGTCTCGCCAATAAAAGACGGGTGGTGTCGCACTAATTGTAACTGCGCAAAACTGATACGACCCTGGGCTGTACCGAGGGTTGTCTGCAGTTTGCCCCGCACTACTAATTCATCCCCATAATAGATACTGTTTAAGCCAAAGCCACTGATGGCCAGCTTACCGGGTAACGGCTGGCCACTCAACAGCTGCACATTATGGGCATCAAACGATAACTGTTTAGTTTTACTATAGGTAGCATCGTTCAAGACGCTGACGCGCACCGTAATTTGATGCCCGTACAGTGGCTGATACTGAGCCTGGGCAGCCCGAACCACCGTGCCGCGCCATAACCCAACGACGGTGGTCGCGAGCAGAACTGAGACAACTGCGGCTAGAGTTCGTGATCTTGCTGGGAGGATGCACAGCACTACGCCGATACCCACTGCCGTCGCAGTGGCCGAAATACCGCGACGAGCCAGACTCAGACCTAGTAAGCTGCCGACGCAACCAGTTACTAACAAACTGGTGCGACGGAACTGGTATGCCAAAGTACTGTGCATCACAACTAGTCTAGCAATGCATTCCCCTAGCGTAGGTATAGTTAAGAATTACTTAATTAATTCCAAACGGCGAGTAGAGCAGCATCGATAAGAAAAACGACTAAGAAGAAGCTGCTGTTGATCCACCAGAGGTTCCAGCCGCGACGAGCGTAGAGCGTATCACCAATTGTAGTAGCAGCCGTGAAACCCAGCCAAACAAGCAGTCCGACAACTAGTCCCTGTAGGAACGTATCAGCCTCAACTGAGTTAATAATGACTGCTAGAGCTACTGTCTGAATAATAGCACCGAGGGCAACTATGGCAATCGATTTATTAGCCTCGGATTTGGGAATGTCCATCATGTTAACGCCACTAAGCTTAGACCAGACTTTGCCAAAGCCAAGTGGAGAGTACCAGAATGAGCCGATGAACATATTTATAAAGACACCTACTACTATTGGCCAGGTGCTTAAGCTTGAAAATTCTAACATCGTTTTATCCTCTTATATTATGCTAAGAGTATAACAAACAAAAAACTCCTGTAGGGAGTTGCGGTGCAGTCGTATTACCGGAGATTCATTTGGAGGGCCCAGTGAGACTTGAACTCACGACACCCTGCTTAAAAGGCAGGTGCTCTAACCAGCTGAGCTATGGGCCCTCGACCTCTACATTATCCGGGTTTACGGTGAAAAGTCAATCTGTTAGTGGCGCAAAACCGGCGGCTTCAAGCAGGGGAATTTGCAAACGGCACCATTCTGAATACTCATTGGGGTGCTGAGTAGCATCAGTTTTAAAATCCTGCCAACTGAGCCACACGTAGTCCTCAACTTCCTCTGGGTTCGGAACTGGCTGGCTACGTACCTTGGCCACATAGACGGGGCAACACTCATTTTCTAGAATTCCGCCGAACTCACAGCAGTACCGGAAGCGCGGCAAGGCTAACTGAAGGTCGATGACGTCCATGCCGAGTTCGTAGTCTAAACGACGATCAATCGCTGCTTCCATTGGTTCGTTCGGTGCCGGATGGCCGCAACAGCTATTGGTCCAAATGCCTGGCCAGACTTTTTTTGATAAGGCGCGACGGGTAACTAACACCTGCCCTTCATCGTTAAAAACGTAACATGAAAATGCCAGATGCAAGGGTGTATCGGCGTGGTGACTAGCTAACTTTGGCGCTACCCCAATGGGCTGCCAATTATCATTTAGTAACACTATTTGCTCGCTATCCATACCGTTAGTATAGATCAACCGTGGTGTTTGCTGTGCTTTTCTGAGCCACCGCCGGCTTTGGGGCGTTGCAGCCACAATACTAACAGACAGACCATGGCGCTACTGCCGACAATTAAGTTTTGGGCTTTGGTAACCTGTAACCACAAGCTAGACTGAATAATATTAGTCGATAAGCCCGGACTTAAGAGCGGCACAACCAGCAACCCTCCCAGCAGACCAACTCCGGCTGCCGGCAAAATGTTTAATAACAGCTTAGCGCCTTTAACAGTTTTAATCATAAAGATGGCCGTTAACAGCACGGGTAGGAGCAGGAGTACTAGCCGAATAAAGTTGCTGCCGGTGGCAACTGTATCGGTGGCTTGCGTGGCGTGGGTGCTCTGGAGCAGACTTATAAACGAGTTGGCATCATCAGCCACGAATTGCACTAACACGTCGCCTAGGCACAAGCTCAGGAATACCAACGCCGCGTTAATGCGGAGAATCATCAGTAAGGCGAGCGGAACAGCAACAATTGCGCCGAGAATTATCGTAGGGGTCACTGCTCTACTATAGCATGAGCGGGATGACCAGGGGGTGGCCGGAACAGCTACTAGGCGCCGACTTTGTCTTTTTTGCGTCGGGCTTTGGCGTTCTGCTCAATGTAATCTAAAATCTTGGCCGCCACATTGTGATTAGTAACTTTCTCGATACCAAAGCCAGGGCTAGAATTAACTTCCAGTACCAATGGGCCCCGAGCTGAGCGCATAAGGTCAACGCCACAAATTGGCAGGCCCATAGCTTTGGCGGCTTTTTGGGCCGTCTTTCGTTCTTCATCAGTTAATTTAACGGGGATACCTTCACCGCCCTGATGTAAGTTAGAACGGAAGTCATCATCGAGACTTTGTCGCAACATGCTAGCAACAACTTTACCGTTGACTACAAAGGCCCTGATATCAACGCCAGCACTTTCGTGAATAAATTCCTGCACCAAAAAGTTTACGTGTTCGACGTAAAAGGCCTGCATTACCGCCAAGGCGGCTTTGCGGGTTTCGGCTAGTACGACACCGTTACCGTGTGTGCCGCGCGCCACCTTAATAATAACTGGCGCGCCACCGACCTGCTCCAAGACTCCTTCAAAATCAGACGTTTCACGAGCAAAGACAGTTTTAGGAATGCCAACGCCAGATTTAGCTAATAGCTGCATACTGCGCAGCTTGTCTCGAGAACGAACAATGGCAATCGAACTGGTGGTAGTAAAGACGTTTTGCATTTCGAACTGACGGACCATCGCTGAGCCATACTTGGTTAAGTTAGAAGCAATCCGCGGGATAATGACATCAACATCACGAACTTCTTCGCCGAGGTAGTGAATAACCGGATTGCTAGCCTCAAGCGTAACGTAACATTTGGCATAGTTAACGACGCGGACGTTATGTCCACGAGCTAGCGCCTCTTCTTTTAAGCGGCGGGTTGAGTAGTTGCCGGGTCCTTTAGATAAAATAACGATGTTCATAATTCAGCTTCCTTTACTGCGTAAGCGTACTGTGTGCCCTGCCGAACGTCAACTATTATGCGTTGACGACGAAGAAATTGGCGGCCAATTAATACAGACTTCATCATAGCACTGCGATCGGCTAGGCTGATACTAATTGGATACTCTTGGCCTTGCAGTATGATTTTCGTGTTTATAACAAAGCGCGTTTCCAGTTGCCCATTGGAGCTTCGAATTTGCTTTGACGTATAGTCGCGGCTGTGTGTTTTGAGCTCGGCTTTGCCAAGCGGGTAAAACTCTAAAATCTGGTCGCCACTCGGGTCAGTTGTTTCGGTAATATTGGTGGCGTGAACCGTCCCGGAGTAGGCGCCGGTATCAACCTTGGCAACTACCTCAGCTATACCCAGATCTGGGAAGCTAACCAACTCGAAGCTGCCAACGATAATTGGGGCAGTCATTAGATAAACCTCGCCTTAAACATGTCTTGGATAAAACTAATTGACTGTTTGATGTCGTCGTTAACGATTACCACCACACAGTCGTTAGGGCCAGCCTGCTGGGCAGCTTCAGCCAGGGCTTCATCTTCTCGCACGATTCGCACCACCTGAGGATTGACGCTAGCAATCGCTGCGGTTAAAGCGGTCGAGACCTGACCTTCCACTTTCTGAAAGCGGCGGCCTGGCTTAGATTCACCTTTGACGAAATAACCATCAATTTTGTCGTAGACAACAAACTGGTCGTAATGACTAGCAATCGCCGCACCGGTTTCAGCAATTAATTCTGGTGTCCGGTCATAGGCTAGACGGACAACACCAATTACTTTGCCGCCTGACTTAACCAAGGTCCGGGCCAAGTCACCGACTAGGCTGAGTGAAAACTTTTCATGGGCATAATCAGCTAAAATTACGGTGCCGCTTTCAGCCTGCAACAAGGTGAGGCGCCCACCAAACTGATCTAAGCGGGTGGCCTCCATGACCGAGCGGAAATTACTTGGTAGCTCACCTTTGTAATAGCCGTATAACGCGCCAGTAGCTAGCAGCAAGTTATAGACTGAGGGCTTGAAGGCGCCGCTAAAGGCCCACGGAATCTGTGCCAAATCAAACAAGACCGTGTCGGCAGTCTGACTTCGTAGTACTACTTCGGTTCCGGTTACAGTCAAGACTTTGCCGCCAGCTGCCATATGGCCGGCTACATCAAAAGCACTAAAATCTAAGCCACACGGCAATAAGCTAGCCGCTCGTTCGGCCGGGATTTTATTGAGCACACTGGTAACGTAGCTATCGTCGGCGTTGAAGACAGCATAGCCAGCTTGTTTAATGCGGCGGAAGACAAAATCTTTAGCGGTGGCAATATCGGCTTTGGTTTTGAGGCGGGGGCTCGATCCGAGATGATCTTCTAAAACGTTTAAAAACACGCCAACTTCATGTTCGCGGTAACCAAGGCCAGCCGAGGCGCTGCAACCGAGAGCACACTCCAACACTGCGACGGGGTGCTGGCTGGCAGCTAGTTGTGCATCGGTTTTAAATTCATATAAATAGCGGCCCGGACAGACACTGGGTACCAGATTCCAAATAACTTTAGAGTCTTCTAGGCTGCTCCGCTGTTCACCATTAACATAATGACCAGTGGTATCGACCTTTAAAACGTCGTGATTGAGTCGTTCCAGTACACTGGCGACAACGTTAACAACGGTGGTTTTACCTTTGGTGCCCGTAACGGAAATTTTGGGAATATGCTGCATAACCACCTTTGCTAAATTATTTGTTTTATTATAGCATATTTTTATATATTTTACTAGGGTTTTTAAGCTTAGGCGTTTAGCGGGCGTCGATAGTGTCTCTAATCTGTTGACTAAACATAGTTTGAAGCCGGTCAGCCACTAATTGATTATCTTTATAATTAATCATGCCGGGCGAGAGCGCATTGAGCTCGATAATCTGCCAGCTAGGCGAAACACCACTAATAGTGCCGTAGCCGTAGTCAACGGCCGCATACACCGCTCGTGAAGCCGTTAGTTGGGCCGTTCTTTGCACTACCCGCTCGGTTTGCGTTACCAGTTCGTTAGGGATCGACTCGGGGTCGACAAAAAACCACCGACTGTGTAGTTGCTTGCCGTCAGCCGACGGCTTTACGGCCCGAGCCGCCGGGTGCGTCGTTACGCCGGTTGGTGATAGAAAGGCATACATGCGCAGTTCCTTGGTAATACCGGACCGATTGCAGGCATCGAAGGTTTCAGCAGTTTGACGGTTAAGCGCTTTAATACTGGTTGGAAATGGCCGGTTAAAGTTATAAGCCGGCTGGATGACATGCTTAGCTAGCAGATCTGGGTGTTGGCTGTAGAATTTGAGTGTTCTATGACGACTGAGCAGATGCGTGCCAGCACCAAAGTTTCCATGACGGGGCTTGAGTATAAAGCGTGGGGCAGTATATTGTTCTAGAAAGCGATCGACATCTTCTGGTTCGGTTACCAGCGCCGTAGGAATACCTAGATCGAGTGGGGCTAAGACTTGCTCGGCGGCCACTTCCTTATGCCAGGCAATTTTTCGGACAGCATTCTCATTTATCAGCGTTGGCAATTCTGTAACGGCTAGCAGCTCACTTTTAATTGAACGATTTAGCCGGTTAACTATCAGCCCCAACCCCTCAAATGCAATTTGTCGGTGGTCACGCTTAATTTTTGGGTCTAGTCCAATCGCCTGCACCGTGTCGGGCCCAAAAGCTTGCTCGGCATTGAGTGACACAAATGGATCAAGGTCGAGGGCGCGTAATTTCGCAAACAGCTCAGCTCTATCTGGTAAACGAGTATCCGGCGGTAAATGTTCAGGCTGATAAGCAAAGCAGACGGCGTTAGTCATCGCACTAGCATACTACTTTTCTGTACTATTTCAAGTTAGTGTACAGCATGGCCGACACGGCTATAGACCACATAAATCACAAATACAACCAACGCTAAGATAGACAGCATCATTGGGATAAAGCCCTGTTGATTAAGTGGACGCTGATTCATATTGGTTTATTATTAAGGCATAAGCAGAATAAAGCAATTGAAATCTCATTTAGACTCTCGCTATTATGTTAAAAAAACTGTATAGTAAGTTTTCATGTCTAATTCATATCTGTTCCCGCCAGCCAGTAATCCGGAGTCATACGACATCCACAATGAACATTATCTGCACTACTGGCGCGCCCACGCGCTCGGTATTAATGCTAGCCGGATATTATTGGTAGATCAAAACCCACTTGTTGATGTAGTAGTCAGTCAAGAGGCTGATAAGAGCAACCTGCGGGCCGATAGCGAGCGGATGTTGCAGCTGAGTAATACCGACCCATTAACCGGGCTCTTTAACCGGCGTGGTGCCGAGCGGGCCTATCAAAGTCTACTGCAAGCTAAAGTTGTAACCGAGCGTCGTAGTAACCAACAACCCCCTAGCGCCCAAATGCTAGTTTTAGATCTTGATGATTTTAAATCGGTTAACGAACAACTCGGCCATCAGGCGGGTGACGACTTGCTGCAGGTTGTGGGAGCCTTTATGGCGGCTAACACCCGGAGCAACGACGTTGTTGCCCGCTGGGGAGGGGATGAGTTTGTAATTTTACTGCCCCGGACGCCAAAAAAACGAGCCTACGATATTGCCGAGAAAATCCGCAAGGATATTAGTAGGGGAACCACTACTTCCGTCAGCATTGGTGTCGGCGAAGTAGACTATTCTCGCTCACTAGAAGAGACCGTTAGTATTGCTGATGCCGCGCTAGCAAATGCTAAGCAGACTGGCAAAAACGTCGTCGTCCACATTGACGACATGATAATCGACGTTGCTGCCAAGGTCAGCTAGCTCCAGAAGGGCTTTTTGCCGCTAGCTTCAGCGTACTCCTTTAAGATTTCTTGTTGTCGCTTACTTAATTTAGTTGGCGTCTCGACAATAATAGTTACAATCTGTGCCCCACGGGTCGTACCCTTTAGGTGCGGTACACCGTGGTTACTCAACTTAAAGTCACTACCACTTTGCGTACCAGCTGGTACTTTCATGCGCACTAGGCCATCAACGGTTGCAACTTCTATTTCCGTACCCAAAGCGGCCTCAACCATACTAATACGCTCGCTGCTAAGGATTAAATCACCTTCGCGGGTAAATTGTTTGTGTGGCTTGACGCGGATATTGACATATAAATCACCCTTCGGTCCATTGGCAATGGCTTCACCGTGCTCGCGTAAGCGGATAGTAGCACCGTCGTCGATACCAGCCGGAATCTTGAGGGCAATATCCTGTTTTTTGACTTGGGTTCCCTTACCGCGACAAACGCTACAGACTTTTTCTGGCACCTTGCCTCGTCCGTGACAAGTTGGACAGACGGCTGCCTGTTGGATATTACCAAAAATAGTGCGCGCCACAGTCACGACCTGTCCCGAGCCCTTACAAGTTTCACAGGTTTTAAGCTCATAGCCTGGTTCGACCGTTGAGCCCTTACAGTGATCGCAGCTATCTTCCATGTGCAAATTTAGTTTGGATTCAGTACCAAAGATGGCTTCTTCGAAGCTAATTTCAACTCGCGCCTCCATATCACGACCTCGGGCTTGGCGCTGCGAATGACCGCCCCCACCGTTACCACCACCGAAGAAACTGCTGAAAATATCGCCCAGACCAAGGTCACCAAAATCAAAGTTAACGTTCTGCCCTTGACCACCAAAGCCTTCAAAGCCCCCGTAACCACCGCCGCCGCTACCGCCGACGCCGGCATGGCCGAACTGATCATAACGCTGTTTTTTAGCCGGGTCTTTTAAAACTTCATAGGCTTCATTGATTTCTTTGAACTTGGCTTCATCACCGCCGCGATCAGGATGGTGTTCAATAGCAGCCTTGCGGAAGGCTTTCTTAACCTCATCAGCGCTAGCCGATTTGCTAACGCCTAAAACCTCATAATAATCACGCTTAGCCATAGTTCTAGTCTACCAGTTATCCGTTCTGACTATTGAAGCAGTCAATTATGTGTTGGCGAGTATAGGCAATTGTTTCGTCGGCCATGGCGGCAATGGCATGGTTTAAGTCGTCTTCAAAGTGGAGGTAAACAATCTTGGTATCCGCTCGCTTAGCAACATCTAATGCTGGCAACATATCAGTATCAGAACTAGCGACCACAATTTCGCTCATTTCTTCAAGCGTAGCGGCTAAAACAATGTCGGTCGCCAAGCGAACATCAACGCCTTTTTCCTGTAACACTAACGTGCTTTTGTGACAGTGCATACAGCGGGCACTGTTGTGGACCTTTAGGTTACCGCCTTCTATAACTTGGACTTGGCGCTTCGTAAGCCCCTCAGTCCAATACTGACTTGTACGCTTAATCGACTCGATTCGCTCGCGCAGTTCATCGGGAATATCAAAGCTCGGGACCTGGACGTGAGACGTGTAGTAATTAATCTCCTGCACCGGCCGGCCAAGGGCACCATCAAGCAGCGTACGAATATCAAATTCAAACGGTTGCTCGCTAGTACCAATTAAGCCGGCTTCCAGTAGCACGTCAACTATACGATGTCGAAAATTTTCACCATCTATGAATGTTCTCATGAGTGGCTGCCGACTTACTTTTTGTCGCTGTTGTCAGCGTCAGCTTCGTCTACTACTTCACCCTCAACTGGTGCATCAGTTTTTGGTTCTTCACCAGCCTCTGACCCAGCTTCACCGGCTTGTTTTTCGTACATCTTAGCGCCAATTGGCATTAATTTGTCGTTTAATTCGCTGGCCGCCTTTTCTAACTCGTCCTTGGTAGCATCTTCCTTGGCGACGGTCTTCTTGGCTTCTTCAACAGCTTCAGTCAGCGTCTTCATATCCTCTTCGGCAATTTGGTCTTTACTGTCTTTAGCCATTTTTTCGGCCTGGTAGATAGTGCTATCGAGTAAGTTACGAGCTTCGACAGCTTCCTTACGGGCCTTGTCTTCATCGGCGTGACTTTCGGCTTCTTTGGCCATCTTTTCAACGTCGTCCTTGCTCAAGTTACCAGAACCAGAGATGGTAATGCTCTGCTCTTTGCCCGTGCCCTTGTCCTTAGCGGTGACGTTTAAAATACCGTTGGCATCAATGTTAAAGGTGACTTCAATTTGCGGTACACCACGAGGCGCTGATGGGATACCATCGAGCACAAAGCGGCCAAGGCTCTTGTTGCCGTCAATCATATCGCGCTCACCTTGACCAACGTGAATTTCAACTTGCGGCTGGTTATCAGCGGCGGTCGAAAAGACTTCAGACTTACTGGTTGGGATAGTTGAGTTACGCTCAATCAGCTTGGTCATAACGCCACCCATAGTTTCTATACCGAGGCTCAATGGTGTTACATCGAGCAGGAGAACGTCTTTAACGTCGCCTTGTAAGACACCGCCCTGGATGGCAGCACCGACGGCTACTACTTCATCGGGGTTTACACCCTTCATTGGGTCTTTACCGAAGATAGCTTTCACTTTCTCTTGCACGGCTGGCATACGGGTCATACCACCAACCAGTACCACAGCGTCAATATCACTAGCTTTTAGGCCGGCGTCTTTGAGGGCCTTTTCGCAAGGGTCAGCCGTCTTACTAATAAGATCTCCGACCAGGTCCTCGAGCTTGGCGCGAGTTAGTTTGTGTTCGAAGTGCTTAGGACCGTCAGCATCAGCCGTTAAGAATGGCAGGTTGATGTTAATTTCCTGAGCGCTCGATAGTTCGATCTTGGCTTTTTCAGCTTCATCGCGGAGACGCTGCATGGCCGCCTTGTCATCACTGATGTCGATGCCGTGTTCTTTTTTGAACTCAGCGGCAAAGTAGTTAACGATAACGCGGTCAAAGTCAGCACCGCCAAGGTGGGTGTCACCATTAGTACTCTTGACTTCAAAGACACCGTCACCAAGTTCCAAGATAGAAACGTCAAAGGTACCACCACCAAGGTCATAAACGGCAATCTTTTCGTCGGATTTTTCGGCTTTATCAAGGCCATACGCCAAAGCAGCTGCCGTTGGTTCGTTAATAATACGCTTAACCTCTAGGCCGGCAATTTTACCAGCGTCTTTGGTAGCCTGACGCTGTGAGTCGTCAAAGTAAGCCGGAACGGTAATCACCGCTTCAGTAACCTTGTCGCCTAAGAAAGCTTCGGCGTCACTTTTGAGCTTGCCCAGAATCATGGCACTGACTTCTTCAGGACTGTATTCCTTGTCACCCATTTTTACCTTTACGGCATTGCCGCTCTTAATAATCTCATAGCCCATCAGTTTCAGGTCGCGCTGCACTTCGGCATCGTTAAAGTTGCGGCCAATCAGGCGCTTTACTTCGTAAATCGTGTTCTTACTATTAGTAACTTGTTGGCGACGAGCTACCTGCCCCACTAAACGCTCGCCGTTCTTGTTAACAGCCACAACCGAGGGCGTGGTGCGAGCTCCTTCAGAGTTAGCGATAATTTCTGGTTTACCAGATTGCATAACGGCCATTGCCGAGTTAGTAGTTCCTAAATCGATTCCAATAATTTTTGCCATGTGTGTACCCTTTCGTTAATCAATGCGCCACGGTGGGCTAACTACATCCATGATAAAAAATTAGCACTCATGTGTCAAGACTGCTAATTGTTGTTTTAATTATTACGTTACTGTTGCTTAACGCGGACCATAGCGTGTCGAATGACATCATCGCCAATTTTAAAACCAGCCTGTAGTTCTTCGCTGACTATTTCTTGGCTACCTTCGCCTTCTTCCATACTAACCGCCTCGTGGAAATGTGGGTCAAACACCTCACCAACGCTGTTAATACGTTCGACGCCCATGTCGGCTAAAGTGGTCTCAAACTGTTTTACCACACCCCGGACTCCGGTAATGTAGGCATTGCTTTCCAACTCTGTAGGCACATGCTTAAGGGCTCGCTCAAAGTTATCAATAACTGGTAGCAGATCATAAATAATACTCGACTTTAGTCGTGTCCGGAGGCTATTGAGTTCAGTTTCGTGACGGCGACGTAAGTTAAGCGCATCGGCCCGTTCACGCTGTAGGGCATCAGTAAGTTGCAGTAACTGATCTTCGACTGGGGCTGTCGCGGCAGGTTGCAGATTTGGATCAGGGTTATCGTTGTCTTGGGGGGCATTCTTTTTAGTCATGGGTTTCTCCTAGCTATACAATACTTCTTCTAATTCCCGGCCGGCTCGGGCTACTAATGTCATAACATCACGGTAACTCTGTCGCGTCGGACCGAGGGTGCCGATGTAGCTGCGGTCCGAAAATGGACTCCGGAAACGGCTAATAATCAGCGTGCAGCCGGCACTCCGCCCGATTGGATTCTCGCCACCAATGTAAACGCTGAGTGGTTCATTGGGAGCAGCTTCGCGCAACCAAGGTTCTAAATTATCTAAGAGCTGCGCCACCTGTTTTACCTGTGAACCGTCAATAAATTCTGGCTGTCCAAACAAGTTACTAAGGCCGCTCATATATAGCTGATTGCCGATGGTGGCGAGGCCGAGATTATGCGTCAGTTCTACTAACGTATCAACCGTGTTGCGGATAGTGCGTTCCGGAACGCCACCAACTTTAACGCGAGCTGCTAAGGCTTTTTGGACGCGGCGGTCAATAGGTTCACTTGGATCTTCGGCCGCGACAGCATTAACGTAATGACGATAGCCTTTGTCGGTCGGCACCCGACCAGCACTGGTGTGTGGCTGAGCTATGTAGCCACCGCGCTCTAAGGCAGCCATTTCAGCCCGGATAGTTGCCGATGACACACTAAATAATTTGGCAAGCAGGCTGGAGCCAACCGGGCTAGCAACTTCGGCGTATTGTTCGACAATGGCGTTAAGAATATTTTGTTGGCGGATAGTCATACAAATTTAATTTACTAGAGTCAGTATAGCTCGTCTGGCACTCCACCGTCAAGAGTGCTAATTGTTATAAGGCGGCTAGCGCTGCTTGGGTGTCGGCCAGTAATTGCCGAGCTAGGGCCACGCCGGCTGCCTGTTGGGCCTCACTAAACGTATTATTTTGTACCAGCTCGTGGATTTCTTCGGCGGCGTCGGTTAGGTCATCGTTAATTACGATTTTCAGTTCACTGCTCTCTTCTATACCGCTGGCCAAAATTCGGGCTGCCGTTTGCAAGCGCCGCGCATATTCATCATCTGCCATAGTGCCACGGCTAAAAATACGCTCATGCCAGACATCAAAACTTGGCGGTAAAACTAATACCGCAATCGTATCTGGCTTTAGGCTCAACAAGTTAGATACGCCGCCAATATCCATGTCGGTTATAGCCGTCCGATGCTCTTGACTGGCTTTTTCCAGCTCTCGAATACTAATACCGGACACCTGTTGCTTATGTATTACTTCGGCTTCTAGAAAGTTACCAGCTTTAATGTCGGCTAGCATATCAGCTTCATTACGAAAGAAATACTCACGGCCATTTTGCTCTAAAATACCGTCATTTTCTCGTGGTGGTCGGGTTGTATCGGAGACGATGAAGTTGTACTGATTGGTGCGTAGCAACTCATTAATAATTGTGTTGCGGCCACTAGCCGTTGGAGCGGTGAGGACTATCAAGCGCGTATGTTTTAGAATCTGCAAAGCATGGTCAGACAGCTGGTAATTACTGAGGGCAGCATGAAAGTCGTCTATATATTTTAGTTCTGGCATCTAGTATTTATAGCTGGTTTACAGATATGTTGCAACCGCTGTCGAGCTAATCGACTATACCGTCAGAGAATATTCGGACCCGTAAAAGTAGCACCCGCGTTAACACAATCTGTATATGGATTGCGGCAATTAAAACTATCAGTGCCACGAAAAGACTAGCTAGGTGACTCGACAATCTCGTAACGCCCGCCGTCTGCCCCGCCAAGACAGCCTGCGGTAATAGCAGTTTAAAAAACACAGCGCAGTAGATGAGCCATGCAAAAACAGCCGCCAGCCGGACCGCAAAACTAGCCAGTAATGACGTCACTAAATTTTCACGGCGGACGTTGGTATAAAATAGTGTCTGCTCTAGCAAGGCTGTCTTATTAAACGAACTGAAGACTTCAACGGCCACCAGATAAACTATGGCGCCAACCACGGACCAAAATAACAGTAACGGTATGTTACTGATGACACTATTCTGAGCCAAGCGATCAGTAAGTTGATGGTACGGCGGGCTGAATACCGTCTGGAAGCCCTGAATACCTTCCTCGAAAATG
The DNA here is from genome assembly GCA_030271625.1 of Patescibacteria group bacterium. Lineage (GTDB taxonomy): Bacteria > Patescibacteriota > Saccharimonadia > Saccharimonadales > UBA4665 > UBA4729. The sequence continues at coordinate 232,131 of JARXKN010000001.1, read as the reverse complement.
CCACTATCACCTCGCGACCGAAAATAAGCCGAGCCAATCACTAACACCGCAATAATGACGGTTGCTAGACCGCTAAACCACGATGGCGTAATAACTAGTAAGAATTTTTTTGTGTTGTGTGTCATAGGTACTGTTTCCTAATTGGCAGTGTAAACCCAAGTAGCAGTATTCAGCAAATAATTAATCGCTAGGCACCGTAAAATAGTTGACATAAGCACTTTGAACCTATATAAACCATCTTAGATCTCCTAAAAACAAAAAAGGTTCGAATAAAAATGAAACAGTTAAATGTCCGCGGCGCTGCACATTTTGCAGCTCTGGCGATTGTCATACTTGGCATCGCCGTTTTTGGTACGTATAAACTAGTGGCTAGCCATGCCGACTCCTTAGGCGACCGTTTATCTCCCAGCCAGAAAGTACTAGTTGGACAGTCCATAGTCTCGGCTGACGGCGGCATGAAGCTTAATATGCAAAGCGACGGCAACCTGGTGCTCCGTAACCGTAATGGCGCCGCTGTATGGTACTCAAATTCTCGTGGCACCAACGCTGAACTGGCCTTTCAGGGTGACGGCAACCTAGTAGTCCGTTCCGGCACTACCGTTATCTGGAACGGCATGACTAATGGCAAAGGCGGCGTGCTAGTTGTGCTGCAAAATGATGGCAACTTAGTTATGCGCAACAGCGCTGGTGCATCGGTATGGACTACTGGTACGAGTGGCAAAGAAGGTACCTTCCCTAGCACAACCACGACTACTACTTCGGGAAGCACGACGACCTCAAGCCCTACAACCACCAGTACAGGCACTAGTTCGGGCACAACTTCCACAACCACTTCAACTTCAATCACCCCCGCGACCGGCTATCAGTTCAAACTCAACCAGACTTTAACGGCTGGCAAGCAATTAATCTCAACTGACGGCGGCATGAAACTAACCATGCAAGGCGACGGTAATCTCACGCTTCGTAACCGAGAGGGTGCGGCGGTTTGGTACTCAAATACTCGTGGTACAAATGCGACTGCCACCTTCCAGGGCGATGGAAACTTAGTGGTACGACTCGGCACTACTACCCTGTGGAGCAGCCAAACAAACGGTAAGGGCGGTGCCGTTATCGCTGTCCAGAACGACGGCAATGTCGTCATGCGCAGCAGTAACGCAACGACTATCTGGACGACCGGTACCAGCGGTAAGCAAGGCAGCTTCCCGGCTACTGCGCCAGCAGCAACACCAGTTACTACAACTTCTCCGTCTACGACGACCTCGACGATTACACCCATAAACTGTCGGAGCGGATACTTTAAAGACGCTGATGGTACTTGCGTTACACTCGTTAAGCCCACCTGTGTTACGGGAACTACTTTGGTTACTCACGCCGGAGTTAGTGGTCAGAACACAACTTACTACTGTAAAACAAATGTTACTGTGGTGGGCGTTACTGACAACGCCGTCCTTATAAGCTGTAACTACATAAACGCTGACTACGTTCGAGTCACTATCAAGAACAGCCAAGCCGAGTGTGCCGTACTCCGAAGTCGTAGTCCTAATGAAGCGGCGCGTCCTATAAACTGTTCGTACTACGACGCTAAATTCCACCATCACCTTAACGAAACTCAACCAGCAAATCGATGTAAGCAGTTAGTAGAACACCAGCCAGATTTAGATAAGCGTCCAGTTAGCTGTTCTATAGTTCAGCTAGACGGTAAGAACAAGAATTCCGCCTCCACCTTTGGTGCCTGCACCGCACTACAGGCCCAAGCTCAAGCTGCGCGCCTGGCTATACTTAAGAAGCAAACTCGATGTAATTGGACTGACAAAACTGGCTTTAAACACATCAATGAAATTGTCGCCAACAAGGATGTATGTGCTGCTAAAGTTGCTGAATCCCCAAAGGCTAAAGCTCCAAGTAAATCCGCTGTTGCGATATTCGTTACCTGTAAGTGGGTAGATGAAGATAGCTTGCCACAAACAGCTAAACTTACCCCTCAACTTTGTAAATTCGTCCGCGCAGATAACAAGAATCACCATCTCAAAGTTACACCTGTCATAGACACTACCCATTGCACTACTCCTCCAAGCTTTAGTCCTGATTTAACTACACTATTGAGCAGCGCTTGTACTAACGGCTGGCAAAGTCCAGCTCAATTCCACCCGACATTTTTAACACCTAAGACTACTCTGCAGGCAGAGCTAAATAGCTAATTCTAGAAAGGAATGCACTCATGAAAAAATTAAATACTTCTGGCATTGCCCACTTTGCAGTCTTAGCGGTTATCGTCTTAGGTCTGGCTGGGTTTGGAACTTTTAAACTGGTCCAGCGAGCTCAGGCATCGCAGAACGTTGGGCATAAAGTAACCTGCACTTTAGATGCGCCAGATGCAATTGCTGAAGGTGCTGGATTCGATGTAATTGCTTACTTTACTAATGGAACTGGGAAAGCATACACTCCCCACCCCGTCTTAACAGCCGAATTCTTCGACAATAGTGAGACTGCTACTCGGCTCATTACAGCCGATCTTGGCTTCCAAGAGATTGCTGCCAGCGCAACCGCTACTAAGAACACTGTTGCGGGCGGTCAGTGGAAGATATTGGCACCGTCAACAAAAATTGTTTACACGCTTCGTGATGTCAGTTCTGCTGCCAGCTGTACTGCGACAGTAACTTTAGATTAGTCGCGCTTAAGCATGACAGTGAAGGCTTCGGAGGGAATATCAACCTTACCGAAGCGCTTCATTCGTTTCTTGCCCTTGGCTTGTTTGGCCAGCACCTTCTTTTTACGAGAGACGTCACCACCATATAACCCGGTCGTGACGTCTTTTCTGTAGGCACTGATATCTTCACGGGCAATAAAGCGACCACCAATGGCGGCTTGCAGCGCAACTTGGAAGTTTTGCTTCGGAATTACTTCTTTTAACTTGGCGACGATGTCCCTGCCCAGACGGTCGGCTTCGGTTTTGTGTACCATAACCGACAGCGCGTCAACGCGTTCACCGGCCACATAGAAATCTACTTTAACTAAATCTTCTACTCGGTAATCGTCTAACTCGTAATTGAAGGAGCCGTAGCCGCTGGTTAGGCTTTTAAGCTGGTCGTAAAAATCGGTCAGTAAGTTGGCCAGCGGGGCTTCAAAACTAACTAGCGCCCGTTGTTCCATGAAGCTAAGGTTAGTTTGCAACCCACGCTTGGAAGAAATCAGTTGAATAACTGGCCCAACGTACTCTTGAGGCACCACAATTTCGCCCTTTATCCACGGCTCCTTGATGTTTTCGATCCGAGCCGGATCCGGTAAATCGGCGGCGCTTTTGATGTCTAGTTCGTCACCATTCAGTAATTTAACTTGATAGTCAGTTGAAGGATTAGTAACAACCAGTTCTAAATTATATTCCCGTTCCAAGCGTTCACGAATAATATCCATGTGCAGCAGCCCCAAGAAACCGATGCGGACGCCAAAGCCAAGCACCGGTGAATTTTCGGGGGCAAATTGCAGAGCCGAATCACTGAGGCTTAACTTTTCGATGGCATCTTTGAGTTCTTGGTAGTACTCATTGGACTCGGGGAAGAAACCGGCGTAGACAAATGGCTGGACGTTTCGATAGCCCGGTAATGGCTCGAGCGCCGGATTGTTACTCAGTGTGACAGTATCACCGACTTTGGCATCGCGGGTCGTCTTTAAGTTGGTCACAATGTAGCCAATTTCACCGTCGCCCAGTTTTGTACCGGCTGTCATGCCTGGCTTAAGGGCGCCGACTTCTAACGCAATGCCGGGGGCGCTGGTAGCCATCATTTTTATTTGGGCGTTCTTACTAATTTCACCCTCAAAGACTCGGATATACAAAATAACGCCGCGGTAATCGTCGTAGTAGCTGTCAAAAATTAAAGCCCGCGTTTGGCCGGTATGCTGAGAGTTACCGCGCACCGAGGTTGCCGGGTTTGGGATATCAGCAATCACTCGCTCCAATACTGATTCAATACCGATGCCGGTCTTGGCTGAAATCTGCAAAATGTCCTCAAATTTACAGCCCAGGAGGCTAACAATTTCCGCTCCTACCCGCTCCACATCAGCGGCCGGTAAATCAATTTTATTTAAGACAGGGATTATGGTTAGATCAGCCGCCATCGCCAAGTAGACATTGGCTAGGGTTTGCGCCTGAATGCCTTGTGAAGCATCCACCACCAGCAAAGCACCCTCGCAAGCTTCTAGACTCCGAGATACTTCATAACTAAAGTCGACATGTCCGGGGGTATCAATCAAATTAAGTTGGTAGCCCTTGTAGTCCATGCGGACCGGCGCCAATTTAATGGTGATGCCTTTTTCCCGCTCCAAATCCATACGGTCTAAAAGCTGGGCTTTCATATCGCGCTTTAAAACGGTGCCGGTTAATTCCAACAGCCGGTCAGCTAGCGTCGACTTACCGTGATCAATGTGCGCAATTATACAAAAATTGCGGATTTTACTCTGTTCCATGTCCGACTATTATAACCCAAGATACTTGATTACAGATTTAATCAATCCGGACCGACTTAAAAACGAAGCCTTTTAGCCGTTTGAAAAGCGGTCGGACTTCATCGAGATCAAATAAAGCTGAGATTAAAATGTGCGTTCCCAGTACCGCCACGGCAATGGCGGTTAGCTTTGAGCCAAGCACCAGGAAACCCTTATCATTCAGGTTTAGTGGATACAACGTCACTGCCGTAAAGCCAGCCACAACGCTGAAGCCGGTGACCGATACGATGCGCCAGATACCGCTAACAAACTCTCGGTCAAACAGTTTACTGTCTCTATAGAGCATGATTGTCCCCAGTACCAGTACTTCGATAGTGGCGACTAATGATTGCGCCAAAGCTAAGCCTTCAACGTCGTATGAAGTGCGGCGTGCCAAGTGGTAGGCTAGAAAAATGTTAAGCCCGATAGTAAACACCGAGACTAGCAGTGGTGTCCGGGTATCACGCTGGGCATAGAACCAACGGGACATAATGGAATACAGAATTCGGAAGAAGATAGCGGCCGTTAAAAAGCCGAAGATAGCCGCAATCTGACCATTTCCCTGGGTAAAAATTAAACGAGCTAGGTAACCACGAGCAAAGAAACAAACCACCACCAACGGCGCACTGAGCCAAATCATAACCCGTAGAATCTTTAAAAAGTCTTTACGGAACAGGTCTGGGCGCCCTTGGCTGAGGTGCTGATTGAGCCGCGGGAAAGCAGCGGTAGAAATAGCCGTGCCAATCAGCAAGATAGGCGCCGTACTCAGCACGTAGGCGTTGTTGTAATAGGTAATGCTACCCTGGCTGAGCGAACTGGCAATGTGGGTTTCGACAACGCTGTTAACTTGATCTATTCCCTGGTCAATCGATCGAGCTGGTAAGTTAGCTAAGATGCTCTTAAACTCATGGCTCTTCCAATTGATGCGTGGACGATAGTGGAAGTTTAATTTGTAGTTACCAATAAACACGACAATCAGCTGCAGGACGGCTCCAACCGCCGCTCCAATGCCCAGACCAACCAACCCAATATTGTGTTTAAAAGCATAGATACTGACGATAATTGAGAGGTTATAAAATAGCGGCGCGATGGCATAAAAGAAGAAACGGCCCAGTGTTTGCTGGACACTGGTGATAATACCGGAAATCGTAAATAACAGCGGGTTAAAGGCGATAAGTCGCATGATAGTCACCGCCGTGTTAAACTGCTCGCCCTGCAGACTTGGTGCCACCACATGGTGAATTAAGGGGCCCGCAAAGACAAACATAATCACACCGACTGCGGTCATGATGACGGCCAGCATATTAAGCAGCCAGGTAGCTAGTTCCCAGACGCCCTTGCGATCGTTCTTGTGCAGGTGATCAGATAACGCTGGCATAAAGGCCACGCCAAGCGCCCCGGCCGCGAGGGTAAAGAAGAAAAAGTCAGGGATACTAAAGGCGGCGAAATAGGCATCAGTACTGTGTGGTCCTACCGCTGGGAAGTTACCGTTAACCAGCTTGGTCCGCAAAAAGCCGAGCACTTGGCCAACTAAACTCATACCAATCAGCAACACGGCGGCACTACCAACGTTTATACGACGGTTGGTCTCTTTTTTTTCGGCAGTTGTAGGCGTCATGCGGGCATCATATTTACTGGCTCCAGTATAGAGCAGGCGGCTGCTCGATGACAGGTACTTTTATTGTTTTAGTAAAGAGCAGCTGAGGAAGGCAACTTAGCACCAGCTAAGACTTCGGCAACTTCGTCGGCATCAACCGTTTCTTTTTCTAGCAAGCGGTCTTTAAGCGTTTCTAGTTTGCCCATATTAGCCTTTATGACGGCTCGAGCTCGATCAGCTGCTTCGGTTAACAGCTGCTTGATCTCTTGGTCGATAAGCTTAGCAGTATCTTCGGAGTATTCGCGTTCGTGCATCATGCGGTCCATCATCATGCCGTCTTCGGAGTGGAAGACTTGATCACGGAGATTTTTACCCATTCCTTGGCTTACGACCATGTCACGAGCAATTTCGGATGACTTTTGCAAATCGTTACCGGCACCGGTAGTTATCTTATCGATACCAAGGGTGATTTCTTCGGCAATCCGGCCACCCATACCCCGGGCTAACATGTCTTTAAACTGGACCAAAGAGACGTACATCCGGTCTTCAGGTGGAATGAACCAGGTAACACCACCGGTACCACCACGAGGAATAATCGTGACTTTGTGGACGGGGTCGCTGTCAGGTAGCACGTGGCCGACTAGGGCGTGACCGGCCTCATGGTAGGCAGTCGTAAGCTTGTCAGCTTCAGTCATAACCTTGCTCTTGCGTTCAGGACCAATAGCAACCCGCTCAAAGGCTTCGGTAACATCGTGCTGGGTAATTTCGGTGTGTGCGTTACGAGCGGCAATAATGGCCGATTCGTTAGCGATATTAGCTAAATCAGCACCTGATGATCCGGCCGCCTTAGCTGCCAAGGCATCAATATCAACGTCTTTAGCCAGTGGCTTCTTTTCGAAATGAACATTTAGAATAGCTTCCCGATCCTTACGATCTGGCAAGCCAATATTGACGCGGCGGTCAAAACGACCAGGTCGGAGCAAAGCAGCATCCAGGACATCGGCGCGGTTGGTTGCGGCCAGTACGATTACGTTTTGCCCCTGTTCAAAGCCGTCCATTTCAACCAAAATTTGGTTCAGGGTTTGCTCGCGCTCGTCATGACCACCACCCATACCGCTACCGCGCTTGCGGCCGACAGCATCAATTTCATCGACAAAAATAATACATGGCGCGTTCTTCTTGGCTTTAGCGAACAAGTCGCGTACCCGAGAAGCACCAACACCGACAAACATTTCAACGAATTCGGAACCAGAGATACTAAAGAATGGCACATTAGCTTCACCGGCAACGGCTCGAGCTAACATGGTTTTACCGGTACCGGGAGGCCCGACTAACAGCACGCCTTTTGGAATCCGGGCGCCCATGCTGGCAAACTTTTTGGGAAACTTTAAGAATTCCACAACTTCTTCTAAATCTTGTTTGGCTTCATCAGAGCCAGCGATGTCTTTAAAGGTGGCCTTGTCTTTTTCATTACCGTACAAGCGAGCCTTACTCTTGCCAAAGCTCATGGCTTGGTTACCCTGTCCCTGAGCGTTGCGCAAAATAAAGTATAAAATACCGGCTACAAAGACGACGGGCAAGATTGAACTGGCTAAATTGACCCACGGCGAGCTGCCTTCAGAAACAGGTGCGGCTGAAACCTTAAATTTATTAGTGTTAAAGCCCTGGTCTTTTAAGGTTGAGTTTGGCTCTAGGTAGGATCGGAGCGTCGGTCGGGAATCACCCTTCTTAGTAATCTGTAATTCGTTCTGTTTGACGACCGCAATTTTGTCGTAATCACCCTCGTTAGCTTGGGCGACAGCTTGCGTGACATCAATAGTCTTTAAAGTACTCGGTTGATTGGTAGCGGCAAAGGCAATTAAAGCGAACAGAATAATGATGGCAATAAAGCCAGCGTTCTTCATGCCCTTACGATTTGGGGCTGCTCCCTTGCGGTTGCTGTGGTTTCCCTTGAATGGTTTCTTATCCATAGACGTCTATTATACCGCCCGTTTTTTGTTTTGGCTAGCGCTCACGATTATGGAGTGCCAGTTGCTGACGCCCCAGCGTCATATAATAATTACCCTTTAAGGGGATGGTGGCCCCTGTTTGGCCATAGCGAACATCGTGCAATGCTCGCTGTAGGGTTTTAGTTTCGTAACCAGTAAAACCGTTAGCGCGCCACCAAGCAGCTAATATTTCTTTAATAATACTTGGTGAAGCAGCTGTCAGGGCGCTACGATTGAGTTGGCTATCAGTTTGGATCCCCTCAACGGCTGCAGCTAGGGCGCTGTCTAGTTGTTGGTTCAGACTGCGTAGCGATGTAATGTAGGACACAAACTGTTGCCTTTGGGCAGCGCTAAAAAGTGGCAACACCGAATGGCGAATATAGTTCCGCAGATATTTTTGGTCAGCATTCGAGCTATCTTCCCGCCAACTGAGTTGATGCTGGTTGGCGTAGGCAATAATTTCTGATTTAGGAGTGTCTAATAAGGGGCGCAGTAGCTGTCTAGTACTTGCCAGCGAGCTCAAACCACGGCGACCGGTGCCGCGCGCCAAGTTAATAATGGCCGTCTCAATAACATCATCTTCATGATGGGCAGTTATGATTGCTTCGGCCTGGTATTGCTTTTGAACCTGGCGTAAGAAAGCGTACCGAGCCGTCCTGGCAGTAGCTTCGCTGGACAGTGAGTTCAAATTGCCAGCTTCGGACACAAACGGTAAACCAAGCGCTGTGGCTGTTTTATGAACTAAGTCTCGATCTTTATCGGAATCGGGCCGCATGCCATGATCAAAATGAGCCACCACGATGGTTACATCCTGACACTTCGATAATAAATGTAATAAAACCATCGAATCGACCCCGCCACTAATGGCGGCGACATAAGTTCCCGGCGGGAGTGTTATCTGCATGGTAGCAATAGTATACTAAAGCCATGGTTCATCTTTACTTTGTACGTCATGGCCTCAGTGTTATGAATAAAAAGGGTATTTTTTCGGGTCGCACCGAAACGCCTCTAGATAGCGAAGGCGAACAACAGGCCGTGGTAGCTGGTCAGCAACTGTGCGACGTTGCCATTGATTGTATTGTTGTATCGCCAATGCAGCGAGCCGTGCAAACCGCCGAAATTATTGCCGAACAAATTGGTTATTCTAAGCACAAACTCATCACGACCAGCTTACTAACTGAACGTGATTTTGGGCCCTTAGAAGGCACTGAATACAAACCAGATTTGGGCGACCATGAAGGCGTTGAAACTATCGAGGATTTGCTAACTCGAGCACAAGCCGGCTACGAATTCTTACAGCAACTTCCCTATGACAATATTCTGGTGGTGAGTCACGGCGCGATTGGTCGAGCCCTCCGTCACTGCGCCAATCCCAGCATTCCCTTCAAGCCGTCACCAGGTTTCGGTAACGCCGAAGTAGTAAAGCTTATATAATGACCGATCGACCTAAAATTGGCATTGGTGTATTTGTAATGAAGAACGGCAAATTTATTATGATGCTCCGGCAACGCGCGCATGGTGCCGGTGACTGGGGCTTACCGGGCGGACATTTAGAAATGAACGAAAGCTGGGAAGATTGTGCGGTGCGTGAAACCCAGGAAGAAACAGGTGTCGCCATTACTAATGTCCGTTTTCTGGCTGCAACCAATGATATTTTTGGTCCCGATAAACACTACGTAACTATTTTTATGCTGGCCGATTGGGCTATGGGCGTACCTAAAATCTGTGAGCCAGAAAAATGCTCTAGTGTTAAATGGTTTACCTATAGCGCCATGCCGGCCAACATCTTCCTGCCGCTCAAGAATTTACGAACCACCCTACCCGATTTACGGCTGTAAGTTATACTAGAAACTGACACTAAAAAACAAATATGTTAACAGACGTACTATTACTAGTTGTAGGCATTGTTGTCGGCACCATGAACGCCATTGCTGGCGGCGGCATGTTAGTTGGCTTTCCGGTATTGCTGGCAGTTGGTCTACCCGCCTTGGTAGCGAACGCCACCTCAAACATTATTATCCTGCCGGGTCAACTGGCTTCGGCCTATGGCTATCGTAAGTACCTACGCCAAGTGCCACGGGTCTATCTATGGTTACTACCGCCCTGTGCAGTTGGCGCGGCCTTCGGCGCCTTAATATTACGTCGTACTTCCTCAAACAATTTCGAACAGCTGGTGCCCGGACTCATTTTGTTTGCGGTCGTCTTATTTGCCTTCCAGCCACTGCTACACTTTCATGTTCATAAGCAACTTAAAACTAAAAAAGTCGATAACCGGCCACTGCTGTACATTGGCCTTGCGCTCCTGCCCTTAGCTGTTTACGGTGGCTACTTTGGTGCCGGCTTCGGTTTTGTCATGCTGGCTTTCTTGGGCTTTACCAATTTGCATGATGTCCACAAAATGAACGCCCTTAAGAATCTGGCTGCTTCAACTATGGCCATAGTGTCTATTTTTTGCCTGTTTAGCGCTCGGCTGATTGATTGGCGTCATGGCTTAGTTATGGCCGCGGGCACAACGATTGGTGGCTACTGCGGATCGCGCCTGGCACAGCGGATTCCCTCGCATACCATACGGATAGTCGTTATCACTATCGGCTTAATAACCGCCTCGTACTTATTCTTACGCCAATATTAAGCCGACTGATGACTGGCCAACAGATACCAAACATGCTATATTAAGCCCTGCGTTCACACGCGGCGACGTAGCTCAGCTGGTTAGAGCACAGGACTCATAAGCCTGGGGTCGGTGGTTCAAGTCCACTCGTCGCTACCATTATTATTTACTCCGTGATTGTGCCACCGCTTGCTGCTCACGACTGGCAATAAAGCGTTCTAACATACGGAGTTGAGCTTCGTTTAATTCGGGAAATTGATGGGCTAGATTCATACTAATTCCTTTACTCTTAACTCATACGATTTTACTATACCAATGCTCAACCTAGTGGTAAGTAGAATTATTAACTTGGCATTGTAAATAGTCTAGCGGTCGACTACACTTGCCGAAGACATTGACGCCTTACTGTGAATTATCAAGGTGACACAAGAATTAAGCGTTATAAAATAAAAACAAATGTCGGGAACACACCATGGAAAATTTTGAAATCGAAGATCGAGATAGTTACATTTACGTTAAGTTCAGCTCCAAGCTGGATAAGGGCGAAATAACCAAGGCTGGCGAGGCCGCTAAAAAGATAATTGCTACCAAACCAAATATAAATGTCTTAATAGACGATACTGCCATTCGCTACAAGGATTTGAGCGCTGCTAATAAGCTAGAGTCGATAGAAGCTCTACGGGTTATCCATAAGCAACCACGTACGGCAGCTGTAATTGCCCCTGAAGACGATAAGCTAGTTTATTATGCCCAGTTTGCTTTAACTTATGCCAAAATCAAAAAGATGAAAATTACCCACGACCTGGATGAAGCAATTGCTTGGGTGTCTGGAAAAACTTCCGAGTAATTGTTTTAGATTAACCCGGCCAAAACTTATTGCTGAATCAGTAGGCATTCGGTACAATAGTCGTTAAGTTACTTAAGGAGTTTTAATGATTAAGCTGTTTAGTGCAACGTTGTTATCGTTGGCTGTATTACTTTCACCAGGCATTGCCTTGGCTCACGTAGCAGTCACCCCAGCAGCAGTTACAATCGGCTCCTTCACTACTTTTAGTATTAGTGTGCCGAACGAAAAAGCAGTGTCTATCACTAGTGTACGTTTAGCGATTCCTAGCGGATTGAAAGAAATCACGCCAACGGTTAAAACCGGCTGGACGATTTCAACCAACAAAAGCGGTGACGACATCACAGTCATTACCTGGACTGGCGGCACCATCCCGGCCGGACAGCGCGACGATTTTACCTTTAACGCCCAAGCACCTGCTGCTACTGTCAACCTTAACTGGAAAGCCTACCAAACCTACGAAGACGGCAGCACTACTCATTGGGACCAAGCCCCTACCACCAAGGAAACAGAAACGGCTGATGGCGGCCCCTACTCAGTAACTAAGGTTTTAGACGACCTAACGCCGGCAGCTTCCAACCCGGCCCCAAAATCAGATAATACCTTACCGCTGGTTATAAGTGCTCTTGCCTTAACTATTAGCGTTGGCGGATTACTCTTTAAGAAGCGGCCTTAGTCTTTTTAGGCGGCTAGATTAGTAACTGCCACGCGGCCAATCATACTGCCAATTCCCTGACCTAATCGGACTGAAGCGAGTTGTGCTTTGGCAAATACGCTCTGTTCATCAAATAACTTCTTTTCGTGAGTACCTTCACTAAAGATATCGGCTTCGCTGAGTACAACTTCTGGTTGTAAATTATATGTTTCGGAGTAAATGTAGTGAATAAAATCAGTCATCATTTCTTTAGTTGGTTCTATGCCTAGAGCGACCAGTAGCTGTTCGTACTCACGCGCCAAAAAGACCTCAATTTGCTGTGCCTCTTCACCGGCTTCCTGACCACTTATTACTAATACGTGCAGTCGATCGGCAACCACCGTAATCAACTCAACCTGGGCGACAATCTCAGCCGCTGCTTCGGGCGCCATGTCAGCAATTTGCTCTTGCAATGCTTCAGCTAAGGCGGGTAGGACTTGGCTCAAAAACGTCTCGATAATCACTTGTGGTGTTTGCTCAACTAGCTCGGCGGTATGCTCTTGGGTTACGAAAACTGTAGTGGAGTCAACTGCTTCTACAGTGGCAGGAAGTGATGTAACTATGTCGGATTCAATCATCTCACCATAATCTAAGAGGCCAAGCTCATTGGAAACTGGAACGGCAAATTCTTCTAAACTATCAGTCAGTCCATCAAGGGTTATTTCGCTTACCAAATTTTGTAGAGCGGTCGATTCAGCCGGCGACTCTAAACTGGACTCAAAGACTACCGATTTAGGGGAATCAGCCCTTACCTCTGTGGTCTTGGTTGCAGCAGGGACTGCGACCACTTTTGGCGCTCTTTCGGCAGTAATAAAGGCACCGGTAACTGGTGTCTTAGCTGCCAGTACAGCCTGAACGACTACCGACGGTTTTTCAACTGCTAAGCTTACTAACTGCTGAATTATTTCCTGCTGTCTGGCCTGCAACTGCCGCCTAGCCACCTGTTCAGCCAGACGGGCTGGCTCTAGTACGGCCTCGGCGAGCTCAATGGTCGGTAATACGACTTTCTGTACATTTGGTTGCTTGGTAGCTTTTTCTGTTTGGACAGTAGCGTCAGCTTTAACATGACTAATTTTTTCCTGGTGTTTATTATCTGTTGCTGGGCGATCAGCCTCAGGCGGCTTGGGAACATAGGCCGTGTATTCTTCTCTGAGCACAACATTATTTTCAGTTAAGAGCCCCGCAACCCGCTCCAGGTTTTGACCAGCCGTCCGTTGACTAGCGGGAACTGGGCACAACATGTCAGCTAGCTCTCGATATTCGTTAAGAGTAATCTGCTGACCGTTTACATTAAGCAGATCATTACCGTGATCTTCATAAATCTTGGCTTCTAGTAGCTGCTCCTGATTAATGACTGGCCCGGCTTCATGCATAAATTATTCCTGTATTTATTTTTCGGATTGAGCTAGCAGCCAACGATGTTCTGGCTTTAAGGCTTCATGACCAACAAAGCTAGCTAATTGCTTTAATCGCTTTGCTTCGTCAGACCGTTGCTCGGCATCAGCTGGGCAAGCCGCCGCTTCCATCGCTAAGGCAAAATTAATAGTTATGGGGCGCGGTAAACCTGCTAAGGCAACTGGGTATTCCCCATAAACCTCAACAAACTCTTGCTCTGATAGCGGCCTTGGTTCGGTGGCAGTAGGAGTGGTATTTTTTTCTATCATTCTTAGCTTTATTATAGCAGAAATCGTCATATTATTTGCAACGAACTCGGGCCGCTTCTAATCTGTTATTTAACGACTACAGCCCACAGGTCGGCACGCTTATGGTAAGCTAAGTAGATATGACATTAAAACTCAATTCAGCAGTCAGTAAAAATCCAGTTGCTAGCCTTATTTACGGCCTTGTTCTGGGGGCAATCCTAGTCCTTGGTATCCGCTTCGCGACCTATGCGCCTGAGCATATTCACTACCACGCTAACTTTGCCGTCTACATCAATGGCCAACAAGAATTGTTTAAAGAACCACGCTACTATCAGGAAGTTGCTATTTGCAGTAAAGGCCGCGGCATTACTGTGCCCGAAGCGCGAGTCCATCTGCACGATAATGACAATTCCGCAATTCACGTGCATGACCATGCCGTGACCTGGGGCCAGTTCTTCAACAACCTAGGCTGGAATATTGGCAGTGATTTTATCCAAACCGCCGACTCAACTATGTATCGGGCCGATGGCACTAACAAGTTACATATTTTTATTAACAACCAGGATTACACCGATCTAACCAATCTCGCTAACACCGTTATTAAAGATAAAGATCGACTGTTAATAAGCTACGGCAATCAGGATGATGCCACTCTACTCAAAGAAGCCAAAGCCGTCTCGAGTAGCGCGGCTAAATACGATGTTAGTAAAGACCCGGCAAGTTGTGCCGGCGCCGAAACAGTTACCCTCCACGACCGTTTAAAGCATTTATTTTAGCTTTGGCTTGCGGTACTTGCCGCCGGTCTGAATCGTCTTAGCTGCCACCATGCCAAGGATGATAAGACTAAAGCCGCTCAGAATTACTGCCGTCTTGCCGCTGCCTGTTTTACCGTCCGCTGCGCTGGCCACTCTAACCGTAAAATTAAGGGTAAATGGTGGGGCGTCTTTTTCGACCGGAGTGCCTTTGGCTTGGAGGCTATAAACGCCAACTTCCGGAAAAGTTGCCATTGTCTCGCCTTCAGTTGAAGCTCCAAAGAAAAGTGGTGGCACGGGACTGCTAAATTTAACGGTCTTGTTTTGAATCAGTCGAAGTTGCACTTTGTAATCGTTTAGACTGAAACCCCCGACGTCATTACTAAACAAAAAGTTAACTGGCACTGGCTTGCCGGCTACTGGATTATCGTCGGGTTTAATGTGCAAAATTGCCGATACCCCATTATCCGATTGTAATACGTGAGCCGAGGCTGAGGCATTAAACAAACTAGCCGCCACCACAACGGCGAGCGTAAGCATCCCCCCAAAACGTTTAGCGTGATTCATACTGTCCTCCTTGTGAGTTGCCGGCTATGTCGCTCAAACCTAGGTGTTGGCTGTAGCCATAGGCAAAGACAGCAATGGTAATTAACAGACCGTAACATAAGACGATGCTACGTAAGATAGTTGGTTCTTTTCCCGGGCCAAACCCAAGATATAAATGGGCCGCAAACAATAGGCCAATAACGAGTGTCAGCGTCCCGATATACGGCCAACTGACCGAACGAACACCAATCGCAAAAGCATGGAAAAGAATAAGTAACACACTCAAATAAATCAGCCGGTGTAATCGAAACCACCAGACACCTAAGCGCTTAAAGGCAGCATCAAACGAAGTCCCGGCTAGAGCTAGCAGAATCAGCATAGCTACGGCTCCCACCGCAAAAGCTCGTTGGTAGGCAGCCGGCAAAGTCAGCGGGTTGGCAGCCTTAAACTGATTAATGTAGCTAATGCCGACATGCCAAGCTGCAAACCAGGCCGCGCTCACCCCTATGAGCCGGCGAGCGTCTCGCAGCAAACTCTTCCCCCGTATGTTTGGTAGTAACGAGCATAACGGCCCAATTGCCAGCGCCAACAAAATCAAGCTGAGTGATAGCCAGGCATAAATATCCTGTAATCTAATGGCGGCTGTATTGGAATCACCGTAGACGCTTTTGGTATACCAGTACATCTCGGCCGTTACTAAAACTGTGGTTAGGCCAATATAAAAGCGGATGCCCTGCGGCCAGCGGCGAATTTGTGATACAAAGTTTGTCATAAGAATATACTTAAGATACTAAACCTTTTTTGGATTATTGTCGAGCCGTAACAGAGATAATAGAAAAGGTCCGGATAGAAATCCGGACCTTTAGACGAGTCATAGGACTATAGCTTTTTAAGCCAGCGGTCGATTCGGAGTAAGCCTTGATTAGATGTTGTAGCTAATTCAAAGACTAGGCCATTGCTTGTTTTCATTGTAATAATTCCCTTTTGTTATTTTGTTTTGTAACTGTTTGTTTGTGATCACTAACACTGTTTATTATACATAAATTTGTTAATTTGTCAAATATTAGTGTTAGTTACGACTATGCGTTCTGTTTAGTTTTTGTGATCTTACGCTAATAATACCGCTAGTGGCGGTTGTCAACAAGCTGATATAAGCTAATTCGTTGTGTTTTTTGCAGGCATGAAAATACTAACGACAAGGACTAGCGCCACGACAAATAATAGGCTCGCTGCCACAGTGGTTGATGCGCTTGTGTGCTGTTGGGCTACATCCGGCTTTACCACCAACGATGAAGTTGGCTTGAGGGCCACGGTTGACAGGTTTTGACTGGTTAAAGGTACGCCGCCAGTACCAGTATCTAGAGTGTTAACAGCCCCAGGTTGGACTTGAGAAATCGGGGCGCCTGAACCAGCTGAAGTTCCAGCAGTTTGAGGATCTTGGGTTGAGTTCTGAGTTCCAGTACCGGTTGTAGTAGGGAGTGTCGTTGCCATTAGCGTTAAGTATACAACTTAGACGGTCGTAAAACAGCCCTTAATTTTAGAACCAGCGTTTATTTTTGAAGAAAGCGTACATAGCTAAGGCGGCACCGACCGAACCGGAAATAATCAGCCCCTCGGTTGTATACGGTCCGAGAAAGGTCCAAGCATGAGTGGATAAGCCACCTGGTAACGGTACATTCATGCCATAGAGAGTCCCCATAACGGTAACCGGAATAGTAAAGGTAAAGACCAAGGTTAGAATCGCCAAAATTCGGTTGGTTTGCTCGGTGCTGGTGGTAAAGTCAGCGTCCTTAAATATTTCGATGGTCTCCTGAGCTTCGGCTACAACTTCAGTTAACTTCTTAGCCATCTTGGCATTATTAGAGTAGTACTTGGCCAAGTGTTCGTGGCTAAAAGTATTAATCTGCTGAGCCAAGTCATTTAATACTGTCTCTAAGGGATCAACTACCCTTTTTAGCCGAATAATTTTTTGGCGTAGCTTACCAATCTGATAGGCGTCGGACTTGTTGTTGTCAAAGACTACTATTTCGATGGTATCTAGCTCGTTTAGTAGTGTTTCGATAGTGTTGGTGACGTCTTCCAGCAGTTGTTTCAGCAGCCCGTACAGCAAGTAGCCGCTCGAGTCTTTACAATAGGCGTTAGCTACGGCCTCATCAGCTAGGCAGGCCTTAAACAGGTCAGTTATAGCCGACTGGCGACCGTCGTGAATTGTTATTAAAAAATCATGCCCCAAAAAGACACCAACTTGGCTGGTCATAATTCTATCAGTAGCCGCGTCGTAGGTCGGTAAATGCACCAGCAAAAAGATATAGTGGTCTTCGCGTTCAACTTGCGTCAACTGAATAGTCTGGGTGCTCTCTTTTAGATGCACCGGGTGCAGCTTGTAGTCTTGCTCTAGCGACTCAAAGATAGCTTTAGACGGCTTTTCGACACATAGCCAAGTAATACCATCGCGTTCAAGCCGCTGCACGCCAGATTGTTTAGTTTCGGTCATCTGCCTTAATCATAAAATAGTTATGCTTAAAAGCATAGTCGCGTTCAGAAGATATCCGCCGTCTATCTATAGACAAACTGTATACTTGGGTTATGACTCAAGTTGTTTTACCGGGTATTCTGAAAACTGTCGCACCCTATTTAGATCAGTACGGTTACTTTGCAGTGGCGGGGTTCTTGCTGCTAGAAAATATGGGCATACCCCTGCCCGGAGAGACAATATTAATTGCCGCTTCGGTCTACGCTGGATTAGGTCAGCTCAATATCATTGTCGTGGCTATTACTGCCATAATCGCCTGTATTATCGGTGATAACATAGCTTTTGCTATCGGCCATTACGGGGGCGAACGCGTCGTCTTAAAATATGGCCGTTACATTCTACTGACACCGGAGCGGCTGCATAAAGCCCAAGAATTCTTTAATAAGTATGGCGGTCCAGTGGTGACGGTGGCGCGCTTCGTTGCCGGCTTCCGGCAGCTAAATGGCATCGTGGCTGGTACTGCTGAAATGAAATGGCCGAAGTTCTTACTATACAACTCACTTGGTGCCGTACTATGGGTGGCAGTCTGGTCAACTGCCGGGTTCCTGGCGGGCAACAACATTGTCGCCGTCTATGACAAGATACGTCACTACGAACTGTATGTGTTGCTACTAATTTTAGTGCTGTTAGGTCTAAAGACGTTTAGTTCGCTTCGCAAAAAGAAGCAAGCCAAAGCCAATTAGGCTTATAGCTTTCTAATGATTCAAAACCAAGTTCAACAGTAGTGTTAAGAACAGGCTTATCAGTATGCTGGCCAACCAGAATACTTTAATTATTACTTTGCCGTTTTGGTTACGAGTTACAGCTTGCATGTGTCTCCTTAGTTTAATGTTCTTTAGCGCTAGTATCACCTACCCTGTTGTGGCTGTATAGGAATTAACTTACAGCAAGCTGATTGTATATTCCTTGACAAGAATATACAATCGCGTTATGCTAAGCGTATGAGTCCGACAATATTTAATGCTTTAGCTGAACCTAATCGCTTAAAGATAGTCGAGGTGCTTCGCGGCCGCCCTAGCTCGGTCAACGAAGTCTCCCTATTACTCAAACTTCGTCAGCCGCAAACGTCTAAGCATCTACACGTGCTCGCCGAGGCTGGCTTAGTAAGCGTCAAGCCAGTGGCTCAGCAGCGCATATATTCGCTCAAAGCTGAGCCGTTTATACAGTTAGAAGATTGGGTTGGCTCCTTCCACCAATACTGGAACCAGCGGCTCGATAATTTAGAACGTCATTTAAAGAAAGGATAATAGCATGAGTGAATACGCTCCATTACAAATTAGTCGAACCTTTGAGGCCCCACGCCAAGCAGTCTGGGATGCCTGGACCCAACCAGAACAGTTTAAACAGTGGTACATGCCAGCTCCATTTAGCGTGCCAGCCTGCGAGTTTGATCTTCGTCCCGGCGGCTTACTATCAATAAGTACGCAAGGCCCCGACGGCAGCATCATGCCCTTAACCGGCGAATTCAAAGTAGTTGAAGAACCGTCTAAATTGGTGCTAACTAACTCGCCACTCGATGGCGAAGGAAAAAAGCTGTTTGAAATTCAGCACACCATATTGTTTAGCGAAGTTGCGGGCGGCACCGTCTTAGATATTACCTCCGAAGTCTTGTCGGCCGGACCAAACGCCGACCAATTCTTGAGCGGTATGAAGCCGGGCCTGGAGCAAGCCTTCGACCAGTTAGCAACGCTGCTGGCTGCTTAGCTTCACTTCAATACGTTTTAAAAATAGCCCGGAACATTCCGGGCTATTTTACTGTTTTTGCTTATTTAGTTACTGTTGGAATTCTTAACGGTGGAACTGACACATTGACCCTGGTTTTTGAACATACCGGTGAACTTCATCCAGCCATCTTTAGTACATTCGTCTTTCGACTTTGGGCCAGTCGGAGACACAACTCCGCCCTGCCAATATGCCGAGTAGTCAACATTGTTGAGTCCAGCTTGTGGGTCTTTGCCAAAATTGCGTTGGTTTAGCATGACGCTGTACAAGTAGTTGCTTGGTGCGGGGGCTGAAGTATTGCCAACGACCGTGCCGTCAACCGACAGTTTGTACAGATCATTTTCGGTATCGAGGGTAATATTAAGGGTTGTCCATTTACCATAGCCGTGGAAGCCCTTTACCGGAACCCAGCCGGTAGGCCCGTAGTACCTGAAGCCTTCATAGCCGCTAACGTGGGCGAATTCTAGGATACCAAAATTGTAATTAGCGGCATCGGTACCTGTGCTGCCATTGTTACCGACCGTCCAAAGTCCGGCGCGAACGGCATTATTGTCCCAAGCCTTATCCAGATACAAATCGACAGACACTGAAGTTCCAAAATCGCCGGGTGCATCAAAGTTATCGGCTGAACTCGGCTTTGTTTTAATGCCTTCCGTCCAGTAGTAGGGGTTATCCAAACTGGCATTAGTGCTGGCTTTACTGCTGACAATACTGATTTGAGCCACGTGGTCGCGGCCAAACGCTGATACTGAAGTAAAGCTCCCGGACGGTGCAATCCGTTCTGGTCCCCAATTGTTGGTAAGCTCTGCCTGGGTAAAATCAAAACGAGTCGGTGGCGTGTCGGCTGAGGCCGTGACATGCACGCTCAACAGCATCATCAGAATTAAGGTCAAGGCCGCGATAGCTAAGGCGATACGTTTATGGAATTTGTGTCGGTAGCCAAAGTTAGTGTCCGTAATAGAGTAATTTGCCATAAAGCGTATCTCCTTAGGTTATGTTTAAATTATATACCCGCATTGCAATAGCTGCTTAACGAGCGGTTTTGGCCAGGTTTATGTTGAGGCCGTGACCCCGTTGATATTGTGGGTTACCAGTAATTGTTTCGGCTGTGGGGATAATCCGGGCCCGCAGGTGATGCGAATCGGGCAAGCCGGTTAACAATAGGTAGCCTTGCCACTGTTTTGCACCAACTTCTAGTTCCAGATGCATCTGGTCGGATAACTCGGGCTCATCAATAACGTCATACAATTTATACTGCCCCATGCTTAAGACATAGTCGGTGTGATGGATTTTGTGTGACACCACTAATATTTCGCCGATGGAAGCCGGTTCCACCCAAGCATAAATATTATTATCCAAGTACAGGACCTTGGTATTGTGTTTGGTTTCGATCAGCTTATACTGGCCATTCCTAAGTGGTAAAATCATAGTGAATTTCCTTCCGCAGGGTTTGTAGGCAAACTTGATCGATGTAGTCCACGAAGTTCTTGACGGCTTTATGGTTAAAAGTTCGCAATTTATAGGCACCGAGACGAGTATGCATAGTCAGGATAGCCGCTAGTGTAACGCGACTGTGACTAACGCCACCAATCATGCCAAAGCCAATTTCATCGCAGCGCACAAATAACGGTTTCCTATCAATAAACAGGACCCGGCTATCAGTCGCCACCAATACGCCCCGGCCCAGCTCATACTTTCCATAGACTGCGGCCATAACATGCTCATCAGCCTTAATCACCGTCGGCATGTAGTAGGTCTCCGGAAGCTTCATGTCGTAACGATTAGCCCCAGCCACTCTTAATTCAGCAAATACCTGGTCCTTGGCGGAGTCATAGTGTGGTAACTGGGTGCGGTTCTGAAAGTTGGTCATGTTAATCTCCTCGTAGCGAGCGCCGGCGGGCACGCCAACGACGAGCTTGCAGCTGATGGGACTTTTCTAGCCAACCAGAACTGATTTCTCTATAAAATTCATCAAAATCTAGGTCTTTGTTTTCCGGTCGGCTAGGATGTGTCTGTCGCTTCTTCATCTTTTACTCCTTATTGTATCTGTATTGTATGTGGCTTATTTAGGGCGAGCAATGATGCAGGTCACGCTAGCAACGTGAGACTGCTGCTTCTTAATTAAGTAACACCAAACTGTATAAAAATAGACATTGACTAGTATCACGGGCGCCCGGTGACGGGCAGCATATTCTTAACAACCAAAGTGGTTCAGAATACCTAGTGCAGGAGGAGGCACTATGTTTAAAAAATCAGCTCATGCACTTACCGAACGACAGCAAATAATGTATGACTTTATTAATACCAATCGGATTGGCGTTTTAGCCAGTGTTGACCCGAACGGCGAACCACACGCGGCCGTTATTTATCACACGGTTGATACTGACTTTAATGTGTCGTTCCTAACTAAAACTGGTACTAAAAAGTATGATAACCTGATTCGGCATAATCATACGGTCTACGTAATCTACGAGCCGAAAAGCCAAACAGTCGCCCAAATAACCGGCGAAGCTGTCGAGATACTGGACGGCTACGAAATTAATCAGGTTGCTGCCGCTGTGTTCATAACTAGCCTCAGAACCAGTGACGGCGGGGTGCCGCCGATAGCAAAACTCCAGGCCGGCGATTACACAGCCTTTCGAATCAAGCCGCGCCAAATCCGCATGGCCTCCTACGCTCGACCGGATGCCGGTGACTATAGCAAAATCTTTGAGTCAATTGAGTCGTTCGAGCTACACCCAACTGCAGTTTAAACTTTGGTTCCACCCCTTTTTTTCAAGCCGGTAAAATCGTTTATAACAATACCGGTGCTGCTAACGCTAACTAAGCCATCGGTTTTCAATTTATGTATTTCTCGGCTAATTGTTTCGCGCGATAGACCTGATCGAGCGGCTAAATCAACTTCGGTTGTACTGAGGGTATAACTACCGTCAGTATTTAGCTGGCCAAAGCGGCGACAATCAACGATAAGTTCGTATACTAACCGGCTTTGGGCCGAGCCGGACATTAAGCCAACCACCCTGCCTAATAAGCCGTCCATTCCCTTGTAAATCCGGCTCAGTAAGTCGAGCATGACATCGGGGTTGTCTTTAACAAACTGCAGCGCCTCGTCCGTGGGCACCACGTGCAGTACCGTACTAGTTTCTGTTTTGTAAAAATACTCATTGGGTAAGCGGTTAATCGCCCACGACATTGGGAAGTAGGACGGTGCCCGAAAGATATTTAAAATGACCTCTTCGCCCCGGTATGACACGTCGTATTTACGGACTCTGCCTTTCACGATATAGAAGATGTGCTCCGGATTTTCGTCCGCAAAAACTAGTATCTGGCCAGCAGGATAAGTGCGTTTAGGGAATTGGGAGAAATGTTGCTCAATTTTATTGGCAATGTGGGAGGTCATCGGTTACTCCTACACACTATTATAGCCCTGTTTGTCAAGCTCAGGGCTATAATGTGCCAAAAGTACGGCTCTTACCTAGTGGGCAGGTATGAATTGATCTGGTGAGTGGTGGTTAGTCTCCCAGAGATGCCTAACAAGCTGCGTACCCCAGGCTAGTCCGACTAAAACTGAGGACGCGATAAACTCGGCTCGCGTGGTGACTAGGACTAAGCTTACTACTGTTGCGGCAGCGGCAATCATCCATATCAAAGATTCGAATAAACTAGCCGAATCATCTTTTACTAGTTCGGTAATATTGGTTAGTGCGATTAGCAAGCCGGTAACCGCTACGACACCGAGGGCGCCTTTCCAGCTACCAATCAACCACCATGAGTATGATTGTAGTTTGGCAAATACAACCACTCCACCGAAAATTACCAAGGCACTTGCCATAATATCTCTCAACATCTTGTTCATAATATTCTCCCTTAAGATTAGTCTGCTATTGGGTTCTTGCCTGTTCCATCGTACTCATAAGCTACCTCCTCCTTACTCTAGCTATAGTGTGCGACTTTCTGCCGGGCTGTACCATGACTGCTAACAGCGGCTATCTGTGATGTGTATCAATAAGCCTATTGATTGAAATCACTCGTTCCGCTTGCTTAAAGCTATGGCGAACTTCTAGTACGAACCGCACAATAGCTCTTAGATAGGAGAAACCCTCATGACCTACAACATTACAACCAATCAAGAAATTGCTCTAGTTTTATTAGCTGTTTGGGAACTCGCTTGGAAAGGTTTAGCTTTATGGCGGGCAGCGCATCGCAACCAGACAAAGTGGTTTATTGCCCTGCTATTCATTAACAGCGCCGGCTTGCTGCCAATTATGTACCTATTGGCAACCGCCCCCCTGAAAGAAAGCGAAAAATCATGACTACTACCGGCGCCACACCACCTACCTCACCCAAGCGACTATATCTGTCTGCGGACGATAAAAAATTAAAAGGCTTATGTGGCGGTATTGCTGAGTACTTTGAAATTGATTCGGCCTTAGTACGACTGGCTTGGGTAATTTTTACCGTCATGACGGGCGTTATCCCCGGCATTATTGCTTATATCATTGCCGCCGAGGTAGTTCCTAACCAACCGAAAGACAACGAGGCTACAAGATGATCGCTAAAACTAGAAGCGTGTTACTGCTCTGCATGTTTAATGCCCTAACGGCCATTGCCGGTGGCCTGAGTCTCATGACCGGACTGATTAAGCCACCCCTAAAATGGCTGAGCCTTACTCCCTACGACAGCTACGTTGTGCCGGGCTTAGTTTTGCTGGCCATAGTCGGCGGTAGCTCATTGTTCGCCACGGTTGCGCTGGTGAAGAAAGTGAAGTGGAACGCCCTGTACGCCATGTTAGCCGGCTGGATAATGTGGGGTTGGATAGTCACCGAGATAATTCTTATCCATCAGTTTTCATGGCTGCAAACGCTCTATCTCGGCACCGCTCTAGCAATTATCTGGTTGTCGATTCCACTCACTGACGATACGGTCGCGACGTCAGATAAAAATCATTTTCAGACTAGTAAATCTTAACCAGAAAGGAACCGATTATGAAAAAGTCATTCGCCCGCGAACGAGTCACTAGCAACCCAACTCAACCGGTATACTTTTTTGGTCTGGTTGGGTCACTGGTCTACTACATTCAAGTAAGTCAGGGTTTTTGGTCGGTGGTAGTAGCGTTTTTAAAAGCTATAGTCTGGCCAGCTTTCCTAACCCATGATCTTTTGAAGTTTATAGCTACCTAAAATGTCATTGCCGGGCTGAGCTGATGAACAATGGTCGTCAGCCGACTGGTTTTGCAATTTATGCCGCTATCGGCGAGGTTTTTAACGCTCGATGAACTGTACATTAGCCAGCCGAACATTTCGGCCCGATCTTCTTCAATTGCATACTTTGAATAAGCCGTAATGAAACCGGCTTGCGGATGGAAGGCCGCCGTGTACCCAGAGTTTGGTCCATAAGCCGACGCCCCACCCGATCCATAGCTAAAGCCAGAAGGGTTACAGGCGTTCCATTGCGAATCGGCGTATGAGTATGATCCCCTCATCTTATAGTCTAGGTAGTGCCAGTATTCATGACTGACGACTTCTCGGGCATAGGCGCTACCGGCGTTTGTCATAGCAATAACGTCGTACAGCATCCCGGTAATACTTGGTGCGGGCGCGGCGGCTCTGG
Source organism: Patescibacteria group bacterium (assembly GCA_030271625.1). Classification (GTDB taxonomy): domain Bacteria; phylum Patescibacteriota; class Saccharimonadia; order Saccharimonadales; family UBA4665; genus UBA4729. The sequence goes on along the minus strand of JARXKN010000001.1, from coordinate 207,112 downwards.
AGCCTCCAGAAACTTGTAAGCTTTTCACCAGTCCAATTGTTTTGAGCCCGGAATTAACAACTAAATCAGTTGGATATTTACTAAACTCGTCGATAAGGTAGGTACTAAACGTATTGAGTTGGTTCACATCATTGTTATCCAACACTAACCAAGTTGAGTAGGTGCCACTATTGTTAGCCGGGGAAAGGGTGGCTGTTACGCCATACGGCTGGAGGTGCTGGTTTATGGTAGCGACAATTTGATCGAGTGTTGGTCCGGCCGGCTTTGAGACAGGCGTTACTGTCGCTGCCGCAGTAGGTTTAGGTGCCGTGGTGGTGGCAGGAGTTGCTGCCTTCGGCGTTACTGCTACCGGAGTTGTGGCCGGCTTGTTCTGGGTTGGAGCAGCGACTGTTGCTGGTTTTGATACTGCGGGTTGGGTCGTTTGTTTAGCCGGAGCTCCAACCGTTACCCTGGTTCCATTAACTGGAGTGTTCGAATAATACTTAGCTGCCGTTATGCCGCCACCTATTGTTACTACCGCGATTAAACCGCTAACTAATAACAACTTAGTTTTAGAAATTTGTTGGATGTTTATTTTTAGCTTCATGTAACTGTAATTAAATCAGATTCTTAAGGTAAGTACTAGTGACATACAAAGCCTGTTTATAGTTGACAATGCAGAGTACCTTGTATAACATAGTACTATATGAATGATAATACTGAAGTTACTAATCAAACTGAAGTCCAAATGCGTAAGGGCGTGCTGGTTTACTGCGTCCTACTGCTACTTAAAGACGGCTCAGTCTACAGCTCCGAGATCATTAGGTCCCTGCGTGAAGCTGAATTGATTATTGTTGAAGGCACACTCTACCCGTTGTTAAGCCGTTTAGCGAAAGACCATTTATTAAGTTACGAGTGGCAAGAAAGTGAGCAAGGACCACCACGTAAATACTACCAGTTAACCGAGGAAGGCCACGCCCTGCTCGTTGAATTAAAGCGAACCTATACTAAATTACATAACTCAATTAATACGCTCGAGAAAGGAAAGAAGTCATGAACGAAATAACACGAATCCATCTTGGTCGCCAGCCATTTACTGCTTCTATAAAGGCTCATAAGGCGCTCGAGGCGTATATTAGCGCCATACAAAATCAAGTAGATGACAAAGACGTTATTGAAGAAGTCGAACTGCGAATGGCAGAACTACTAACAGAGCGTGGTCTCAGCGGCGATAAAGTTATTCTAGAGCAAGATGTTGACTATCTTAAGCAGCAACTTGGAGACCCGAAAGATTTTAGCGATACCAACTCAGATGAAAGTACCCAAACTGATAATCTGCCAGCTACTAAACAGCTGTTTCGTGATCCTGAACACGGTATGGTGGCGGGCGTTGCAGCCGGTCTGGCCGCTTACTTTGGCGTTGATGTACTTCTAATCCGTATTATTTTTGTAATTGGCGCTCTTACCGGCGGCTGGGGAATACTAATTTATATTGCCATTTGGTTGTTGGTCCCGCCAGCTAAATCAGGTAGTGACTGGCTGCGCATGCGCGGCGAATCGGTTACGCTGAGTAACTTAAAAACCGTTGTTGAACGCGCCGACGCCAAGGGTGCAGCCGTGCGGGCTGGGAATACTGTGGCACCGTTATTTTATAAGCTGAGTCGCATCGCCTTGAGGTTAATTGGAATTGTACTAATTATTGGAAGTTTGGGTGTTCTCTTCGGTTTAGTAGCTACGCGGATATACATGGCCGCTCATCATGGACAACTATTTCAAGAGAACTTATTCCCAGTCGGAACTACTGAACACCTATTAGCCGATCTGGTGTTCGGCTTAGCGGGTATTGTGGCAGTATTTGGAATACTGTGCGGATTGACCGTCTTTAAACGCCGTTGGCCTATACCCGGTTGGGTGACAGGTATTATAGCCGCACTATTTTTGATTGGTATGGCTACTGCCGGCGCCCTCAGTGTCGATAGCGCTCATAGTGTTCGGGATCGTTACCTGAGCCGCTCGCACACGATTAGCCGCACGGTCGAGCCATTCCAGGATGTTACTATTGTCGGCAAAGACGTTGATTATCGGTGGGAATATGCCGATAACTACGCGGTCTCGTTTCACTATTTTGATAACCCGGATATTTCTAAAATAAAAACCACCATCAGCAACAATCTTTTGCAAATCGATACCACTAATTATGACCGAGATCGGGACTGCAGTATGCTTTGTATCTTCCCGGCTTATAATCTGCTTATCACTGTTAAGGGGCCACGGCCGCTATCAACCGACGTGCCTGCAAAGCAGGCTATTCCAGAAATGCCTAGTGCCCCAAATCGCTTTTAGCTTCTAATCCAACTGTATCCGGGTCAAACTTTAACACTATTTATCGGCAGCAATTGCTGACCCTCCTGGATTGTAACCGATTACTTTTTTGTGCCGATAAAGCGGATCAAATTATGGACGCCTTTCGCACTATCTTTATATGTTTCACCTTTGTTATCTGCGAGTATCGGCTTGAAATCGCGCGAAAACTGTCTGGCGCTCTGAACGTTTAGATAGCGTTTTGCCGTACCGTCGATTTCAAAATAGTCTGGCTCGATTTGTACTCCGGTGTCGTATTCTGGGTCATCCGTAGAATTCGTAAAGAATGCCAGAGTTCCACCACGAGTTACTATACGATGAATCTCAGCAAAAAGGTGATTAGTGGTAGCCTGGTCAAAATAATGCAAAGATAAATGCGCATACACAATGTCGAAGCTATTATTTTCAAACGGGAGGTCTTGGCGTAGATCAACTGCCTGAACGGAAAAATTGGTGCCAGCTAAAACTGTAAGTTTATCAATATTGAGATCAGTTGCTGTCACTCTATAGCCTGAATCTGAGAAGTAGGCACTGTCCTGTCCAAGACCGGCTCCTAGTTCGAGTAAGGTACCTGATTTTGGCAAGTACGATTTGACTGTTTCCGCAAAGAGCGAGGGCTTAGCTGCCCAATCAGTTTGGCTATATAACGCGTGAAGTTTGGACCAGTAATCGTCTGTCATATATTTTAGATCCTCTGCGCAATCATGACAGCTCTGGAGTCTACTCCGGTTGTGTCGACAGTGCCCTGACGATACTCGTAATGTCGAATATTCCACCCTTCATTTGCGTAAAGTTCCTTTAATTCGGTGGGGGAAAGCAACGACAGGTCGGGCCGTATAGCTTGCTCGTACTCCTCTGCACAATAGCTAAACACAAAGTTATAACCACCAACTATGGTTGCCTTTTGCATGGCGGATATTGCAGTGTACACCTTTTCCTTTGGGCGGACATGCTGAAACGCTCGTAAGCACAGCATTGCATCGTATTGTTGTTCTCCAATGACCGTATTTAGCTCTGCAATATCCTTGTTAACAAATTGTAGTGCGGTGCAACCTAATTCTTTAGCGGTGGTCCGTAGGGTTTCGAGATAGGACTTATCTCGATCTAACGCCAGCACTGAATGACCTCGGCTAGCAAGATACAGAGCGTTGGCTCCTGAACCCGTTCCGAGGTCTGCTACACGAGAGGACCGAGGCAGCAGTAATTCGAACTCTGCTACTAATGGAAGTGTGTAGTTATTAAATTCCTTCATTGCCTAGCTATTCACTTGCGTGGGGTACTCGCTTTTGGCAGCCGATAGTATGCTGTTCACCCACAGCTGGGCATTCTTGCTCATAGACTCATCAGTACACCATCCGAGAGCAGGACCGTTCCATACATTCCCCTCATATATGCCAAAGGCATTCTTCTCGTCTTCAAAGCCATAGCCATAGAGCTTCCCGGTTTTAACCATATCCAATACCAGCTCTTGATCATAAAGCGCATCAGTAATCGTCATAAAAATAGCCGTGGCTTTCATAGTTTTCAGCAACTCGTCCGTGAGGAGTATTTTAGTTTCCGCGTTATTTGCTGTTGATAAAATAATTACATCTGATGAACTCATCAGCGTGTCGAGAGCGACAGCAGAAAATCGGTCATCTCGGCTATTCTTAGACCAGTACTGGACATGCATACCCAAGCCAGACATATTTTCAGCGAAGGCTGAACCTATACGCCCCAGCCCAATAACTCCAGCTGTTTTGCCACGAAGTTCATGGCCGCGATGGTTACCAAAATCGAGCTTCCAGTTATCCTTAATGACAATAGGAAGCTTACGCGCTAACGACAGCGTAACTAATGTCGCCCACTCAGCAACTGCAATAGCAGAAAACCCAATTAGGTTAGTTACTGGTACACCTAGCTCTTTGCAGTACTCAATATCAACCCAGCTAAATGAGGTCGTTTGCAAACAAATTGCTTTAAGGTTTGGTATCTTATCAATTACATCATTAGGAAACTGCCAATCACTAAAATCCGGGTCAACAGCAACGATGCGTGGTTCATCACCTTCATAAAGTTCAGTAATCTCACTCCAAGGCTGCATTTTATCAATCAGCACTAAATCACCTACTTCTGATAGCGCGTTCATATACTCCGACAATTGTGTCCCGGTATTAGGACTAATGATAAATATCTTCATTAAGACATCATAGCAAATAGCCTAATTTTGCTTACACGGGTAACTTTACAATCAATCGGCGGAAGTGTTCGGATAGTGCTAATCCGCAACCAAAACAATCAAATAATATTGCTTTTGTAGCAGGCTCTCTCATATCGACATCATCCGTTTCAATTTATCCAGCACAAACGGAACTTGGAAGTAGCCAGATTTCTCATTTATATGACCGGCATTTTGTACGAGAATAAGCTCGGCATCAAAACGGTCGCGCACATGCTCACCATTAATAAGTGGAACCGCTGGGTCATCATCGGAATTAATAATAGCCAACTGTTTTGTGTGTGCCTTTACTTTTTCATCACTCCAATAATTTTCGGTAAAGCTGTTAAGTTCAGGTAGATTAGGCAACGGCTCAGCAAAGCCTGCAACCAGTAGCGCACCGCCGACCTGCTCATTTTCTGTTAGTGACTCCAAATAACGCAGTATTGTAGGGCAGCCTAAGCTATGACCAACGAGATATGTCTCCGTAGTTGGCAGACCTACTTCCTGCTGCAAATAGGGCAGCCATTCAATTAACTGAGGTGCGTCAGTGTTTGGCATGGCAGGTACATACACCTTAACGCCTAACTTTTCTAATTCAGATTTTAGCCATGGGAACCAATTCTTATCGGGGTAGCCAGTATAGCCATGGACGATAATTACTCTTTTCATAGATTAATCATAACAAAACAAAACACCTAGCGTGAACTAGGTGTTTTGTTTTGGTTGCCCTTGTGCAGTCGAATTGGAGCCTTATCTTATCGGAGGTGTCTCGCTGGTTGGCGCTTCAACCAGTTAACGCACCTACAATAGCCCTGTCCTAAAATACTAGAACTTAATACTACTTATGATCAGTTCAACAGTCTTAACTTCAGGTTGTTGCATAAAGTCTGCTTGGGGGTTGGCAATGCCAGCTTCCCCACCTGACTGCTGACAATAATTGTAAGCAGCTTTTATAGCAACAACATAGCCCTCTTTGGTGGTTATGAAATGGTCACCAGAGGGATGATTAGGATTGTTTATATATAACTCACTCATCATAGGACTAGAGCCTGCGAAAAGTCCGAAGTTAACAATCTTCCCGTTAATTGTCAGGGGGACATCTTTAACGGGTTTACTAGTTTGCCACTTGGAGTGTTGCCAGCCATTGCTGGTGTATTCATCTATACTAAGGCAGAGGTACTGATTTGTTGACACACCTCCTGGTCCTGGCTCAGAAAATGTCGGTTTAACGCTTTTAAGAACGTGGTCGGCTTCGCGGCCACCCAAATTATTCTTGAATGGCTCGGTCGTAGCGTCGGCGTCGGGAAAGTACCAATCTGCTGGATATTTGAAAGTAAGACCGCTGCCGATTTTTGAAGTATAGGTCTTCCAGCCCTCATAAGGATCATTTGTCTTTTGTTCCGGCCCTGGAGATTCCTGCGCTGACTTATTTGCGGTACCTACGGATTTCTCCTGGTTTGCATTCAATACATACCAGCCAACAAAACCGATCACAGTTAACACTAGGACTGTGAGCAGTCCTTCAACTAAACTAAATCCTTTTTCATTACTCTTCATAATACTGACCCTCGTTATTAAGTTAAGCATATGCTTTTCGGTATTGTTTGGCAAACAAAAACCTCTGTTGTAATAACAGAGGTCATAGTACTTATGGTTACGGGACCAGGACAGCGCAGGTTAATCTGTGCGCCGCGCTTCGCCGGGCAGCAGACTAACGACCGTACCGTTCGTATAGCCCGGCTGTGAACTAAAACAAAACACCTAGCGTGAACTAGGTGTTTTGTTTTGGTTGCGGGACCAGGACTCGAACCTGGGACCTCGTGGTTATGAGCCACGCGAGCTGCCGCTGCTCCATCCCGCGTATCTGCTAATTTCGGCAAATTAACTCCTAAGATTGTAGCAAACAGGGGTGTTTAAGTCAATTAGCAGTACGGTGTAAGAAAAAATCGACCCAGGCTTCGAAATTGTTGCGGCCGCGCGTTGAGGCCTTAATGACCACCCCGCCCGGCACAGGAATGTCCTGGGTTTTAGACAACGCTACAGCTTTTGGTACCACAATCTCCTTTTCGCCTGCGGCAGCCAGACCAAAATTCTGCCGAGCCGACAGCTCCAAATATTGATTACTCTTATAATAGTTGTTGCTGAGTTCTAGATTAGCGTTTTGCAACAGTTGCAAATCGTTTTGTTGGCTGAGGCCGGTAATCTGCTTTTGTAAAGCATAATTAGTCTGAATCGATTTCACCCCGCTCCAGCTTATTAATAAGACAATTACTACAAAAGCCACCTGCCCAATAAAGCGCACGTCTTGCAGGCGATCACCCAGCTGGAGTATTTGTTTACGGTACGGTTGGATGTTTATGTTCATAATGAGCTACTACTAGTATATAACTTTTACCCAAATCTACTTATTAACGATGGTACTTCGTAAATAATTTTGTTATTTTAATTTGACGCTTATGGTAAAATATAAGTATTAGTTAGTTAACACGTAAATAAACACAGGACAAAAAAATGACAACAAGCAAATTATTCGGGTTTACCTTTCTAGCGGCTACCCTTTTAAGCGGCGCGCCCGTTTACGCCGCCAGTAACCCTAGCCTTGGACAAGCTAGTACCTTTACTGTTTTGTCTGGCACTTACAGCAACACAACGGCTGGCACCACACTAACTGGTGATCTTGGCTATACCACACCACCGGTTACCTCACCGACTGTAAATGGTTCAACCCACGTGGCCGATGCCGTTTACAACCAAGCTGGTATCGATCAAGGAACGGCCTTAACTAATCTTAACAACCAACCCTGTAGCTTTAGCTTTGCACCCGGTGCCGTCGACCTAGCTTCCGACACGACGCACGGTGTTGTGGGCGTTTACACACCTGGCATCTACTGTATTAACGGCGCTGCCTCAATTGGTGGCGGTGGTACAATCACCCTAACCGGTGCTGGCACCTATATCTTTAGAACAACCGGCGCTTTAACCAGCACTGCCAACTCGAAGGTGGCCGTTGCAGGTGGGGCTTCAGTCTGTAACGTTTGGTGGACACCAGGCGCAGCTACTACCCTTGGTGCTAACTCAACCTTTGGCGGAACCATTATTGATGCTTCAGGTATAACTATCGGCAACACCGTTAACTGGGCTGGCCGCGCCTTAGCGTTTGGCGGCACAGTTTCAACTGATATCGATACTGTTAGCTCAGCTGGCTGTGCAACTGCAACAACTGCCACCACTCCTTCGACTGCAACTAAATTGCCCGGCTTGCCTAATACTGGCGGCGCCCCACTCCCTAGCTCATCCATGACGCAACTTGTTGCACCACTAGCCACTATCTCCGCTTTGACACTTGGCTACTTTGTTCGCAAACGGTCTGTTTAACCCATAGGGTCGGCCTAAATGAAGCGGGGCGCGTTCGTAGCTGCGGTAGCTGTTAGTCTAGTCTTTGGCGCGGCTGCCTATGCAATACACGTCGTAACTGCACCGCCTGCCTTTGTCCCGCCCCCAGCTTTTAGTAGTAGTTTTGCCGACCCCAAGCCGGCGACAGTTACTAAAGCCACTGCCCCAGTAGCTGCCATACACGGGTATGGCTTACCGGTTCGGCTGTTAATCCCCAAATTAAAAGTTGACGCCAAGATGCTCTACATGGGCAAAACCGCCGCCGGCAACATGCAGGTGCCTGGAAACGTTGTCGACGCCGGCTGGTACAAATATGGTGCCCTGCCTGGTAATACTGGCACCGCCGTTATAGCTGGTCACCTCGATGGGCTAAAGGCTGAGCCCGGTGTCTTTAGTAACCTCAAACAATTGCAGGTCGGCGATGTAGTGAGCGTCCGCGATAACGCCGGAGCCACCGTCAGCTTTTCGGTACGCGCCCTGAAAAGCTATGGCCAAAACGATCAACCAGCAGAAGTATTTAGCAGTACCTCTGGCTCTCATTTAAATTTGATTACCTGTACCGGCGCCTGGGATAAAACCGCCCACCAGTTTGCCCAACGCCTGGTAGTTTTTACGGACCGCATCTAAATCTGATATACTCACATCTGTTAGCAGCTAACCAGCTAACGCGCGTGGGGGTATAGCTCAGTGGTTAGAGCAGTCGGCTCATAACTGATTGGTCCTTGGTTCAAGTCCAAGTACCCCCACCATATTTTGCTATTTATTTTTCGGCTATGGCGCCGGCCAGCCAAGTTGCAATCCGCGTGACGGTTGGATAATAACGTATAAACTCGGGCACGATTCTGGCAATGTTTAAATCGGGCACCTGAACCGTCGCTGCCACTAGTTGCGGCATGGTCTCGGGCGTGACTGTCGTGCGGCAGCCTTCTTGAGCCAACCGGGCGGCGCGGTACGAACGTTCGCAGCCTTGGCTTAAAAAGGCGTCGCTGACATCAGCAATAGTTACTAGTTGGACGCTAATTTGACGATTATGACTTTCGGCGTCGGTCGGCGTGATGACGCCATCATGTACTAAATCTGCTAAGTAGCCTTGGTTAATACCCCGGTGGTGAATATTTTGAGCGTTGGCGTGGCTAAATAGCGTATCAAGGGCGACTTGGCCCATAAAACTACCTAGTCGTTCACGAACACCTATTTGTTCGGCGTCACCAGTTTCGTATAGCATTTCAAAACCAATCTGGGCGTGTTGGTTAATCAGGCGTCTTTCATTGTGTGTCAGCGGCCGACCGTTGTGTACAACCTCAGCTATTTCCGGACGCTGCTTACCCAGGTCATGCGCCAGGCCGGCTACACTGGCCTGCGACTTTACGACTGCCGAGCGGCCTTCAAATTCGGCAGCCATGACAGCTAAGAATGATACCCGGATGGAGTGTTCAAGCGTTGCCGTATCACCGTTACGCGCAAACTCTGTTAGTTGCGGCAGTAAGTCGGGTACGGCAACTGGTAAATCCATTATTGGCGGGCTGTTGGAGACAAGTTCCATTACCTCCACCTTACTCCTAAAATTTAGTAATGGCTAGAAATTAATGGCTTTATAGGTGACGAAAAATAGTATGCGTGAGCATGGCGAAATAATCCGTTTTTTAACTCAGATTAGTTGGTGGTTAAGGTGACAGGTGAGGTGCCAATTACTTGTTTACCGCCGGCCTGAACCGAGGTGCCAGGTGCAGTAACTTGATAGTATGGCACGGCGTCGATGGGGTTCGGGACAAGCGTTGGGTCGGTTACGGCTGGAAGTGATGGAGTTGAGCCAGACCCGGTTGTCGTTGGGGAGGCGCCGCTTGAGGTGGCTGGACTGCCACCGCCGCCAGAGCCGACAGAGTTGGTGGTAACCGGCGGGTTAGGGCTCGTTGTGACACCACTCGCGGTTGGTGTTCCTGAAGTATTTACTGCTGTCGGTGATAGATTACCACTTGTTGCGGCTGTGGGCTGGTGTATGATTTTGCTACTGCTTGGGGCGTGCGGGTCACTAATTGCTTGAGTTAAGAGCAAAATACTGAGGACGCCGACAGCGAGACCGGCGGTAATCTTTATGGCCGTCGTTCGTTTAATCAGAGCCAGTTCGTAAAAGTCACGGGCTGCAGTTGTTAAATCCTTCAGTACGGTATGCGCTACCGTTGTTAGTGACTGTAACTTCTGGTTTAGAAATCCTTCAAAATCGCTAATGATGTTTGAGCTAGCTGCTCCAGCATAAGCCACGCCGCTTAGTGCTAATGAGCGCAGTGGGGGCACATACGTATACTCACTAGCTGCAGCCCCGTGATTGCGACTAACATCAACTTTTGTTGGAACATCGCGATCTTTAACTTGAATCGATCGTGCTGTCTTCTTAGTCGACTGACTGGCATGTCCCCCAAGCCCTAAACTGCCTCCGATTTCCTCAAAGGGCAAAAAATTAGCTTTACCGGTTCGATCTGATTCCGGTGCTGGACTGGTAGCGCGAGACGGCTTGATGTCGGTTATTAAATTTGTGGTGTGGCGACCGTCATAAGTAACTTTGTTCATTTGCCTATGCTACATTGCTTTCAAATCTAACAAGTAAAATTTATCACACCTTAAACGCTATATCGTAAGCAGTTTGTAGAAGTAAATAAGGGGCTCTTACTGTTGATTTTTAGGCCAGAAAGTTGGCGTTTAACAATGATTCGATTAGCGCAATACCGTGTGCGCTGGCATTTGCTAGAATTCGCCCAGCTCAGTCGGTCGCATTCGGGCGTTGCTGCCGATGATGTCGGATGGCTAACAAAATGTCATCCTGAGTCACGGCTGTGAGTTCAACGCCACGCTGGATGTGTGCCATCAGACGCTTTGTTCGAGCGCTATGTAAAATAGCTTTAATATCCGCGCCGGTCATGCCCTCGGTTGCCGCTGCTAACGATGGCAAATCAATCGTGCCGCCAGCCCGGGAATCTACGCCGACTTCTCCTAGATTATAAAGGTCGTATTTACGACTGATGTAGCTGCCGAATATACTGGCCCGTGCCGAATCATTTGGCTTACTAATTTGCAGTACCACATCAAAGCGGCCAGGTCGTAATAAGGCTTCATCAAAGCCAGATAGGCTGTTAGTAGAGGCAGCGACAATAGTATTTGGCTGTTTAACCCGCAGCTGCGACAGAATGGTTTTAAGTTCGCTTATAAGCGCCGTGCTAACGCCGCTATTGCCACCAGCATTTTTGCTAAATAGGCCATCCAACTCATCAAAAAAGACTACAACTTTACTGTCTGCCAAACGGGCTTCCTGAAAGACCTCTTTTAACTGCTCGTTCGATTTCCCCACCCACATGCTTTGAACGTCGCTAACAGCGACTTCCAGCAGTTCGGCATCTATCTCTTTACTAAAAGCCCGTACCAGTTCGGTTTTCCCAACCCCGCCTGGCCCACAGAGCAGTAGTCCGGTCGGTACTTCAACATCCCATTGCTGCGCCAGTTCGGCATTATTAAAAATTGCTCCGAACTCTTTGAGTTGACTAATCTCTTGGTCGAGACCGGCAAAGTCACTAAAGTTTGGACGAGTGTCTACAATCGGCGTTGACTCCACCACCTCTTCGATTTGTTGCCGCGGCACCAGTGCCTGCCCAACTTCGTCTCTATCTAAACCAGGGCTTTGCTCACTCATGGGGTCTCCTTAAAATAAAAAAGACCGCCTTAAACGTAGTGTTTCAGGTGGTCATTCAACTAATAAAATTTTACCGCTCACATTTTTTATTTCCACTTTCATCATACACCCATTAACCATAGGCGGTTCAAGTATTTGGTGTTAGGGCTTGCTGTATCCGGTCAACGATAAAAGCGCTCGCCTGGCGCGAGATAACGTGCCGCTCTTTAATGGTATGTAGCGTGACTAACTTGGAATCTAACCCTAGCACTTGATGTACTTTTCCGCGGATAACCAGAACGTCGCGTGATCCATAAATAATATCGGCTGGCATGGGTAGGGTTGGTAAATCTTGGGCAGCACTTTGCTTCATAATGGTATTCTTTAAACTTTTAACAAACGGCTGCCAAGTTTCGGCCGTTAATTCGGTACCGACAATTTTAGTCGACAGTCGTTCTTTAAAGCGCTGGTTCAGTTCATCAAAACTCGGGTTTTGGCGGCTAATCCACTCATATAATCGGAAGTAAATGTTAAGCCGAGTTTTATAGCGCCATTTTTCTGGCAACCCCTCATAGACCGGCATTTCGTATAACACCAGGTGCTGCACTAGATCGGGCCGCAGTTTGGCGACCCGAACGGCCACTAAGCAGCCCATTGAATGCCCCACCAAGACCACCGGCTTCGACCGCCCAAGGCGCTGCAGCTGCGCAATGACGGCCGCCGCGTGGTCGTCAACCGTGTAACTAATACGCGCCGGTTTAGGAGAGGCGCCAAAGCCAAGCAAATCGTAAGCCACCGCTCGGCACGGCACTGGCTGGTCGCTGAGTAGTTGGATAACTTCCTGCCAGACCCGGGCTGAGCGGCCTAAGCCATGCAGCAACACAACGGCTGGGCCATCACCACTGTCGTAGGTTTTAGCTAGTCTGTAGGGCCGCCGTAACGTCCCATGCCAAAATGCTTCTAACTTTTTTTGCATCCCCGTAGTATACGATGCTTGGCTTAGGCAGCCTGCATAATCGCCAACAGTTCGTCGGCGCTAGTAGCGTTCATCAGCAGCTCACGCAGTTCTTTGGCGCCATCAAAGTGATTAATGTAAATTTTGCAGAATTTATTTAAGGTGTGGATAGGTCGTTCATTGTTACGCCAGGTGGCGGCAAACAGTTCGACATGGCTACGATACAAGCTAATCCGCTCTGCTCGCTCTAAGTTGAGCCATGGAGTATCTTCGGCAAACAAGTATGGGTCTTGGAAGATACCACGGCCAACCATAACGCCATCAAGACCATGCTCTTTAGCTAGGGCTTCACCCTGGGCGCGCGACATAACATCTCCGTTGCCAACAATTAAGGTATCTGGCGATAGGGAATCACGCAACGCCCGAACCTGGCCAATCGCCGCCCAGTCGGCTGGTACTTTACTCATTTGGGCCCGAGTTCGTCCGTGTATAGTTAACATGTTAAGTTTCTGCTGGAGCAGGGTAGTAGGCCAATCCCATGTCACCTCATTAAAACCAAGCCGCGTTTTGACACTCACCGGCAGTCGTCCCGCCGCGCCAGCCTGAGTCGCTTGTATCATCGCCACGGCCAGTTCTGGATCGTTGATTAATGCACTGCACGTCCCATTCTTGACGACGTTTTTTTCGGGACAGCCCATATTGAGGTCGATGCCCGCAAAGTTAACGCCTTCGGGCAAACCGAGTTCGCGCGCTAAACTACCACTGGCAATCTCATCAGCTGTAGTTTGAAAATTCTCCGGGTTTTTACCCCAGATTTGAGCGATTAACGGCTGCTCGACTTCTGTAAACCGGAGCTTTTTCAATAATTTAGGGCGGCCTGGGCTCTGTAGCCCATCAACGTTCACAAACTCCGTAAAATACAGGTCCGGCGCTGCACAATCAGCAATCACTCGTCGAAAGACGGTATCAGTAACGTCGTCCATGGGCGCCAGCACAAAGAACGGCTGAGGTAGATTTTGTAGCTTAAAAAAGGACATCTTCTAAGTATGACTTATATTTCTGGAATTCCCAGTCGGTGAATTTACGAGCCGTACTGGCTACCTGAAATTTAGCAAAGGTGTGGCGATCAACTAGCTTCATATAGCCCAGCCAGCGAGCTATGCGGTGCTCCGCCGAAGTGTCGGTTCGGTACAAATGCACTTTAATAGCCCGGTGAATACCCTGTACCACTTGGTTGTCCCAATCGGGCCGGTTAACAGCGGCTACTTCAGCCGTTTGGTGAATAGCTTGGTCGACTTCCACGCGGCGCAGCTCGAGGTTCTTAGCTTTATAATGCGGCCAGGTGCCGCCTAAATCAATTGCCAAACTAGCCAGCACGCGGCGTCGCTCTTGCCATTGCTGTAGTAATACATCAGTGCCTACTAATTTTGCTTCTAGGGCATGGGCCGCTGAGCGATTGGTGGCGTGTTCGGTTTCATCACGGTCTGGATTGCCGGCTCGCGCCTTACGAGTCACGCTTTTAGCATGCCGGACAAGATCGCCGGGGCTACGAGCTACTACACTGAACTCCTGGCTCGGAAATATGGTGTCCCGTATCCGTAGCTCAGCGTCTTCGTAGCGAGCATCTTGGGGCAGCACATAGAGGCCAGTCTGCAGTTGATCGGGGCGCGCCCGTAACAGATCATCATCGCTAGCGTAGCCAGCCGGTAAATCAAGCACCGCAGCCGTCCGCGCTACTAGCTTACCGAGTGATATACGTCGTTCATAATCAATACCGTCTAGCGTCTGAGCGCCGACGACTTCGCTGTATTCTACGGGGGTAATAATTTCGGATTTTCTGGACATCATTCTAACTCTTTACAAGAGCTAGATTATACAACTTTTACAGAGATACTGCAATTAGTGACGCTGGGTTTTTAGAATCTTTAGGAAGGCACTGCGCTCTTTTGGTTTACCGCGGCCATATTGAGCCTTCAGACGTTGCAGGTCTTCACTAACTAATCGTTTACCGCTCGTCGGGTCGCCAACGCCGGCCGCGGCAGCAGCTTCATAGCCCAGCGTCCGGTACAACAGGTTCCAGGCTGAGCGCTCCATATCTTTAGCGTTTTCCGCCGCCCGCTCTACTTTACGTTGGCTCAATTCTGGAGCATCATCAGTAAACATGGCATCTTGCAGAGCTTCACGCTGACCGATACCAGCAATAGCTGGTATCACAAATTCTTCTAGGACGAGGGCGCGGTCGCTAACAGGTACCGATACACCCGGCTCGGCAGTTACTACCGTTGGTATGGCAGCTGTTGCTGGCGCGACGTTGGGAGCGTTTGCGGCCGGTAGGAAGGTGTGAGTGATGTGTGGCTGTGCAGAAGGATCCGTCAGACCAAAACTAACGGTAGTACCAACCTCGAATAATCCAGGCTGCTCGTAGTTAGGCTGCTGTGGGGAGGTAGACATTAGCTGTATTATAACACGGTTACGCTTACTTTACAAGGAGTACTTTGGCTCGATAACTAAAAACCACCCGGCGATAAGCACGGGTGGTTTTTGCTAGTAAAACTAGGCTAATTATTTACGCTTGATGGTCAGGAACCCGTTGCGTGGGTTTTCATTCACTTCGTAACCGTCAGGTAGGTCTGTAGCTTCTGGGCGCTCATCCTTGCTGAAGTAGTAGATTCTCTGGACTTTGCCACCGCGAAGGGTAACTTCCTTGGAATTTAAGTAGTACGTGACACCTTTTGAGTTAGTGTGCTTGTATGCCATTGCTGACTCTCCCTCTCTTATAACTTAGTGATGTACCCCTAACATACTCTGGTGCGATTTTGCTTGTCAACCCTAATCGCTATTTCGTGCCTTCTTAGAGCCCCTGTTTATAGCTAGCGTTTGCGCCTCTGTAAGGTGTAATTCTTCCACAGGTTAATGAAATTGCTTATGATTTTATATTGCATAAGCTTAATGCCTGTATTACACTTATGCGGTAACCATAAAAAGTATAAGAGGTGGAGAAGAAAAGGTATGGATTTTAACCGTAGCACTCAACAGCCAGGAGTTACTCCTAGCGCGCACCCAGCAGTAGCTGGTGCCGGTCGTAAGGGCCAAACAGAAGGTAATAAATGGGGCAAAATTGGTCTCGTAAGCTTAGTAGTCGGCGCAGCCGTTATCTTACT
The DNA here is from genome assembly GCA_030271625.1 of Patescibacteria group bacterium. Classification (GTDB taxonomy): domain Bacteria; phylum Patescibacteriota; class Saccharimonadia; order Saccharimonadales; family UBA4665; genus UBA4729. Next base: position 191,405 of record JARXKN010000001.1, on the reverse strand, counting down.
AGCATTAGCAGCTGTTGCAGCCGCTGGTGGCAAAGATAACGCTGAGCAGAAGTTCGTTGACAAGGGACGCCTACAGGCCGTTTTCTTGAGCACCGGACAGGTCTACTTTGGTAACATTAAAGATCTTAACAGCAAGTACTTTGTTGTTAGCAACATTTACTACCTCCAGACTTCAAGCACTGGCCAAGCTGCCAATGCCAACACAAGTGTCTCACTTGTTAAGTTGGGTTGTGAGTTACACTCACCATTCGACCAAATGGTCATTAACCGTTCTCAAGTTACCTTCTGGGAAAACTTACAGGACAGTGGCCAAGTTGCCAAGGCCGTTAAGACCTTCAAGCAGCAAAACCCAAGTGGTCAGAAGTGTAGCGATTCAGCTACCAACGCTAGCACCACTAACAACGTTCAAGGTTCTAGTAACACTACAACCAACAGCGCTCCAGCTACCACTACTCCTAAGCAGTAATCGGTACACCGGAATTAAAAAAGCCCCTCTCGAGGGGCTTTTTTAATGGCTGACAATATTTTTTATTAGCGACGCTTACGGAGAAAACGATGGGCGGTGGCCAGTAGTGTAACGATAGCTAGCAGAATTGTTGTTACCAGACTCCAGCCGGCAACATCAGGCGACCAAACCGGCGACGCAAAACTAAACTTATAGAGCGCATCAGGTATTGTTGGCAGCTGCACGCCATGACTTTGGACATACTGCTCAATACAGGGCACGCGGTTGCGGCCCGAAAAGTCGGTGGAATTCTGCTGTTCACAGTAGCCTTGGGCGGCGCTATAGGTTTGGCTGTTAGTGGTAGCCAACTTATCACTGCGGGCCTGGACCAGCCGATCGTAGGTGTATTTTAGCTGAATCGGCGGATAGACGGCATTCGATCCGGAGTCTAGTCGAGTATTCATATGCGCCGTGACGTACGATTGCAGACTTACTAAGGCCGGTTCAACGCCACTACCCTTTTCGTCGGCCGTATAGACCGCTTGGCGTAATTGCAGCATGTGTTGATTGTTAGCCCGCAGCGAAAAGGCGCAAATTGATAAGCTTACCAGCGTGGCGCCGAGCAATAGTTGGGGAGGCGGCAGTTTTGACATCTTGTTTATGATTATATACCAGCCGCTACGCATATCAGTGGCTCGAGCGGTATACTGTAACCATGCATATTTATTTTTCAGGCATTGGCGGCGCTGGCATCGGCCCGTTAGCCCAAATTGCTCAGCAAGCTGGCTATACCGTTTCAGGCTCCGATAAGCAGGACTCGCAGTACATTCAGTACTTAAAAAGCCACGGTGTTACTAACATCCATATTGGTCAAGATTACGATGGCATTTCTAAGGTCTATGATGAGAATCCAATTGATTGGTTTGTTTACACTTCGGCCCTGCCCTTAGAAAATCCCGATGCGGCCGAACTGCGCTTCTGCGTTAATCAGGAAATTAAAACTAGCAAACGCGACGAATTACTAAATCTGATTTTAAAAGATACCGGCCTGCAACTGATTGCCATCGCCGGTACGCATGGTAAAACCACCACTACAGCCATGGTGACTTGGTTGTTCAAGCAGCTGCAGGAACCGGTAAGTTACCTGTTACCTGCCAAAGTCAGCTACGGCGAAATGGGTGAGTTTACGCCGGACAGCAAGTACTTTATTTACGAAGCCGATGAGTTTGACCGCAACTTCCTCGCCTATGAACCGGCCATCAGTTTAATTACCGGCGTTAGTTGGGATCACCACGAGATTTTTCCGACCCGGGAAGATTATCAGCAGGCCTTTATTGAATTTATCGAGCAGAGTCAACAAACCTACCTGTGGCAAGACGATGCCAGTTACCTGCAGTTGGGCTCCAGCGAGCGTCTTAGCGTGCTTGACCCCGCCGACGAGCATATTAGCCAGATTAGCCTCAAAGGCTTCTACAACCGCTTAGATGCCTGGCTAGCGATTACTGCCGTCCACCAGGCAACCGGTGCGCCAGTCGACAGCTTAGTGGCTAGCATCAATAGCTTCCCTGGCCTGACTCGCCGCATGGAACAGATTGTCCCTAACCTCTATAGTGATTACGCCCACACCCCCGAAAAAGTTCGAGGCGCTATGAGTGTGGCTACCGAAATGGCTGCCGAATCCGGCCAGAATTTAGTGGTCGTTTACGAGCCCCTAACCAATCGCCGTCAGCACTACTTAAAAGCCGAGTACAAAGATTGTTTTGCGGGCGCCACTAAAGTCTATTGGCTGCCCAGCTATTTAGCCCGTGAAGATCCGACCCAACGGGTTATGCCACCGGCCGAATTAATTAGCTATCTGGATGACCCATCAATTGCTGAGCCAGCTGAACCAAACGAAGCCCTCAAAACCATTATTGCTGAGCACCTAGCTAACGGCGATATGGTGGTCGGCATGGTTGGCGGCGGCGGCAAGTCGTTGGACGATTGGCTGCGCCAGAATTTTAGCGCTTCGTAAACTTAGCGATTATCGCCGGTCCCTTTAATAACGCCACGAGCTTGGCGACTCTTTAATTTCGCTAGATTTTCCTGCATTAGTTCATCGAGCGACAGACCGAGGCTGTCGGCTAAGACGGCAATGTACCAAATAACGTCGGCAAACTCTTTTTTAAAGTCGGCAAACTCTTCGTCGCTAAATTTCCCCTGGCGGTAAGCTAGCGCCTTTTTCCACTTTTCTACTACTTCACCGGTTTCACCGGCAATGCCCATTACCCAGACACTATTTTGTAACAAGGGGTCATCGTAGGTGGTAAGGGCGGTCGTGATAGCGGCTTTTTGGTATTCGTCGAATGTCATGCGTCTATTGTACTAGACATCGATGTCGACCGCACCAGCTCGCAAGACTTCCACAGCATCGTCAACAATTCTAATCACGGTTGAAGGTGGCCGATTGCTTAAATCGCCGCCGTCATCATAAAAATCGACGGCCTCACCAAAATAAGCTTTGGCTTCGGCGACAGTTGTCGCGGTCGGGGCGCCGGGATGATTGGCGCTGCTCGTTAATAACGGGCCAGTTTTTAAGAGGAGGACTTGGAGTTGGTCGTCAGCCGGCAGGCGCACAGCCAGGCTCATCTTAGACTGATGCAGATAGTTTAAGTTTGGGTCACCGGGCACCACCACACTAACGGCGCCGGGCCAGTACTGACTAACAGCCGTCAGGTAGCGGCGCTTGATGCCGAGCTCAACGAGCTGGTCAATCGAGGCCGCAATTAGCGTGCCTGGTTTCTGCTCGCGGTGCTTCAGTTTATAGAGTCGTTCGACGGCTGCTGGGTCGCTGGCCCGGGCCGCTAAGCCATAGACCGTGTCGGTCGGAATAACACCGACGGCACCGGGCTGTAATAAAGTTAGAGCGTTGGTAAACATGCTGACAAATACTACCGCAGACGGCAGTGCGACGCAAGTTGCCTAGCGCTTAATAAAGGCAATGACGGCCAGGCCAGCCAAAACGATGATAATAATGGCCGTGGCAGTTATAGCCATATCGACGCCGGGAGCTCGGTCGCTGGGCGTCTTAGGAGGCTTTACAGCCTCTTGGGTATGTACGGGAGCAGCTACCGGTTCAGTGGTTGTCTCGGCTGGTGCGCCTTCTGCTGCTGCACCCTCTTCTTCGGGTGGGGGTGTCGCCATGGCTTCTTCTGCTGGGGCTGGGGCGGCAGTTGGTTCAACGGCTACTTCGGGTGCGGCTTTTGGCGGGGCTACCACATCCATGACCGGTCCGGGTGTGGGAGCGGCTGGCGTCGGTGTCGGTGGAGCGGTTGTGGGCGCGGGAGTTGATTCCATAGTTATTCTAATCTTAGCAAATATTTATCAGAAAGCGTAAGCTTTTTAAAGTTGATAGCGCTGGCCGGTTTTTTGGACTAACCCCTCGTTAACGAGCGTCTCCAAAACTACCGGCAGGCGCTCGTCGGTAAGTTGCGATTGCAACTGCTGTAATGTTAAAGATTTTTGGGATAGAATTCGAATCACCTGCCCCCTCAGTTGACGCTGCGAACCAGCAAAAGTTGACTGCTTGCTATAGCTAGCACTGCGTCGGGCAGCATTGCCAGTTGATTGTTTTAAGTAGCTGCCGTAATCCATTAAAGCCCAATACCATTGTCGTGGGTTGGTGGCGTCTAAGGTAGCTGCTAGCTGCGTCATAATCGCTTTGTCGGTAACCTGGCTGGCGTCGTTAAAGAAATGGTGAATATAGACTGACCGGATGTTAGTTTCTATAAACAGAACCGGTTGATTGAAGCTGTAGGCCAAAATTGCGCCCGCAGTATTACTGCCTACCCCAGGCAGCCTTACTAAATCTGGCGCCATGCGTGGAAAGACACCATTAAAGTCAGCCACGATAGCTTGAGCGGCTCGCTGCAAATACTGCGCCCGGCGGTTGTAGCCCAACCCGCTCCAGGCCGTCAGGACCGCGCCTAATGGTGCTGCCGCTAACAGCTCTACGGTCGGAAACTGTTTTAAAAACAAGTCATATTTAGGGATAACCCGCGCCACTTGGGTTTGTTGCAGCATTAGTTCACTAACGAGGATTTTGTATGGGTCAAAGCCGGTCTTGTCCGGCTGGCGCCAGGCTAAATCATGCCGACCATGAGCCGCATAATAGTCTAAAACCGTAGCTTGAAACGCCGTATCACGTGCCTGAGTCATAGCTGTAGTATAGCGGCTCTAGAGACTGCCGTAACCGGAGCCGGAGCCAGCAATATTTTGGGCCGGCTTGTAGTAGTTGGATAATTTCGTCGGTACACCAGAGCCGTCGCTGGCAATAATATACAGTTCGCTGCCCTTTTTAGTCACCAGTAGGTAGTTATCGCTGTACCAGCCGTAGGCGGCGTAACCGGCAAGACTAGGCACGACTTTACTGGTGGCGGCAGTGGCATCACCTAGCAGAACGACGCTCTTACCATCACGTTGTTCGCTCCAAAGCGATTGCTTACCGTTCGGTGATAGAACGTAGGCCGGATATAACTTATTGAAGCTGGCAGCTGTAACCGTGTTGTTTGGCTTCATGGCCTGGTTCTGGAATTCGTAGTAGCTAGTTTTAGAATCAACATAATTAAAGGCCGAGAAGTAGATGTCCTGCGGGGTTGTGAGGGCAGCTTGGATATAGCCCAGACCAGCAGCTGGAATATTTTGGTAGTCTTTCTTGTTTTGACCGGTCGGCAGAACACCGCGGATAGTATCGGTTTTAGCGGCTAAACTGGCACCGCCACTGCTGTACCACTGGGTGTTATAGACCAACAAATTGTCGAGGATATTAAAGTTGTAGAAGCCTTGATAGACATAGCCACTACCCTCGGAATTAGCCTGGCTGGCGTCGAGCTGATTGAGTTGGCCGCGCTCAGCATCGTAACTCTTTAACAGCTCATGAGAGTTCTGGGAGGTAGCCACCGTGTTGCGGACGGCATCGTACATAAAGTAGTGGCCTGACCAACCAATGGGCGTAAAGTTAGCGTCGCCGGAGTCAAATTCGACGAGCTTATCGTTGGTGCTATCCAATAAGTACATCGCTGCCTGAGAGCTATCGCGTTGAGCTTTTAAGACGCTAAAATGCCAATCGCGAGCGGTTAATAGTACGGTCGTGTTGGGATCCTCTTTGCCAGTGCCCTTGACGACCGTCTGGCGACCAGTTCCGTCTAAGTTGGTTTTAACGACGTCGATGGTTCCCTGTTCATTTGATAAAAAGTAGATTTTGCCAGCCGCGGTCAATGTAAAATCATTAGCGGGAACTTCACTGTCGGTGACTTCAATCGTGACTTGGGCAGTATTAAAATTGGCGTCGCTAATGGTTCCGGCTACTGTCTTGGTTTTTGTTGGCAGAACAATAATCGCGCGGCCGAGTTTGTCGGTTTTAGCACTAGTTTTTAAGACACTTACCTCGGCACCAACTAATGGCTTACCGGTTATTTTATCAGTAATTTTTATGGGCACTTGGCGGCCGGTGGCAACTAAACTAACCGCTAACGGCGCGCCTTTCTTAAAGCTAACGAAGGTGCTGACTGACTCGTCAGCATAGTATTGCTTAGTGACGCTGACCTGGTGCGTGCCAACCGGAACGTTTAGGTGCGCCACCCCGGTGGCATCGGTCATCATCATGGTGCCGTCGATGGTCACGATAGCTTTACTGACCGGGCGGTTGGTCTTACTGTCTCGAATCGTCAGGCTCAAATCTTGCTTTACCACTAAGCCGGCTAGTTTATAGCGGGTGGCTGGGATGGCAGCTAAGGCAATCAGGACAAGCACAGCGGCAATCAACAGCCAGGCTAATCGCTTGACCAGTGGTCGTGGTTGGTTAGCAGCTTTTTTAGGGACAACATCGGCTTGCTGGTTGGCGGCATCTTGAGCCGCCAGCAGTTCATCACCTTCGCTAGCGGCTATAGAAGCGATGGCGGCGTCAGTTTTAGCATCGTCTAGCTGGAGTGGCGGCACCGGTAATACTTCGGCTGGCTGACTGTCGGTCGCTTCGGTTTCGTCATCTTTAGCGATGGCAAAGGTGGGAGCGGCGTCGGGCGTCGTCAGTTCTTTTGAGCTAGCAGCTACTAGTGGCGCAGGCTTAGGAGCGGTTGAGGCAATCAGCTGCGGCACGCGGACTGGCGGTCCAGCCGGGACTGGCGGGGGGGTGGGTGCGGCTGGCGCAGTCGTTTCTACTGGCGGCACTACGGTCGGCGTAACGGTTACCTCATCATCTTCATGACTAACCACCACTTTTTTGGCGGTTTTAACCGGCGGTTCAGCGACTGCTTTTGACTCCTCAACGGCAGCGGCCTCGGCTGGCGCAGTATCAGCTGCTTGGTCGTCAGGAACGGTGGCGTTTAACTGTGCTAGTAAGTCGGTTGGGACGGCGGGGGCAGTTTTAGGATCACTAAAAATATCGATTGGCGCTGGTGATGCATCGGCCGTGGTGGCTTCATTGGCTGACGGAAGCTTGGTAGCTGGTACTGACGCTGGGCTATCATCGTGGTCGACAATCTTAATCTTGACTGGCGCCATCATAGCTTCAACACGCTGTTCAACTTCAGCTTCGGCGGGATTTAATCCTATTGGTATTTTTTTGCTTGCCATACGTTACTGCGGACGGTTAAACCGGGACTATGAACTGTGGTGAAATTAAGCTAAGCGTTGCAACATGCTCAAAGCAAGTGCGTGTAAATGGCGGCGAGGAATGATGTAAAAACTCATATTTTCTTTCGGTTTTTTATTTTTAATTTACTACTTATGAGACTACGCTATTCCCCTTGTGCTTGTCAAGAAATCGGGGCTTTTCGGCAACCTATTGGCGCCGGTAGACTAAATGCAGTTTACGGGAGCAATCCGGCCATGGCTGATAGCCGCGCGCCGATCGCAGGTCGGCGGCAATAATGGTCTGCTCTTGTAAGGTGGCGAGGTCGGCTCGCTTGGCATAGCGTCGGCCGCCGTATTCTTCCCAGGTTAGTTGGTCAAACTGGTAAGCCCCAAAGAAGCCGTTGCCGGTATTAATGTTGGGTGTGTCGGTTGATTCGCAGTAGCGCAAGCGGACAAAATCTGGGTCATCGACGATGCTTGGCAACACGCTATCGGTTGGTTTTGGTAGTGGCGGCTTTGTAACCTTGGGCACGGCTGGCCGTGACCGTGAAGCCCGGCTGTGCTGCAAGGCACGCAGCAATAACTGGTCGGTATCGGGTACCGCTTCGGCTACAATCGGTTTTGCGGATGGCTCCACCGACATTTGGATTTCTGAATGAGTCGTTGGCGGTGATGACTCACCAACTAGGGCGAGGCCGCCCATGGCTGCCAGCGCTAGGCCGGAAATAAGCCGACGAACTGGTAGGGTTTCTTGCTCCATAGCAAACAACCTTTCTTTTAATTTATAAAGGTATCAGCTGTGGCAGTGTTTGCTAACGGAATTATAAGAGACGAATCCGGCCAGGCCGGTATCTGTTCAATGGGATTAGTAAGCACTCAGACCGCTGATATGCCTATTATACAAGGTGCTTGCAAGTTTTCTAAATTGGGTACGATACTGTTACCAGCTACTGGCCTTCAAATAAGTTGAGTTGCTCGGTTTGATCTTGCAGTTCTTGTTGTTCAATTTCAGCAATCGCCGCCGCTCCCAGCCCCTTGGCAGCCATGTCCTGGCTAACTGGGTGGGCCAGACGATCGTCAGCTTCAGATGTTTTAGCAATGCCAAAATGAGCCCGCAAAAAGACCGTTACCGCTACTTCGGCAATGGCTAAACTAGAATAACGAACGCCTTCGGCATTTATTTTTGACAGCCCTTGCAACCGTTCGTCGAGCGCTCCAGCTTGGGAACGGTCCATCAAGAGCAGTGTTTTTATACCCAGTTCGCCGCCTAATTGCTGCAGCCGATCGACCTGCTCTTCGCTAGTTTTGGTTATGTCGGCAATCACGCCATCCACCGCTTCGACGTCATCAGTAGCGGCGTCAGTAGCTACTAACTCGACCGGAAAACCAGCTAAATGCTCGAGTAGCTTCTGTTGATTCTCAGTCTCGGGAATTGATTCCGAGACAGCATAATAAACTTTTATAGACATACACTAATTGTACAATGTTTTTGCACTTGGTACTAGTTAAGTATGCTGTGCAGCTAAGAACCGCCTTGTAAAGGTCTACTTAACGTCTTCAGTGACAGCAATGTGCAGTTCTTTGAGCTGGGCGTCATCAACGATACTTGGTGAGCTCATCATGGCGTCAATGCCGGAGCCGTTCTTCGGGAAGGCTACAACTTCACGGATGTTGTCTTCGCCAATTAGGACCATAAACATCCGGTCGACGCCAAAGGCACAGCCGGCGTGTGGCGGTGCGCCGTATTTAAAGGCGTTTAGCATCGCCCCAAAGCGGCTTTCAACGTAACTGGCGTCGTGGCCAAGCACGGCAAAGACTTTATATAAAATTTCTGGGTTGTAGTTCCGAACGCCACCGGAGCAGATTTCATAGCCGTTCATGACCATATCGTACTGATCGGCCACGATTGATAGTTTGTCGTCGCGTTCCAAGGCGGCCGCCCCGCCCTTTGGTAAGGAGAAGGGGTTGTGCCCAAAGTCGAGCTGCTTAGTTTTATCATCGAATTCGTAGAATGGAAAATCAACAATCCAGGCCAGGGCAATTTCGTCGGGGTTTTTAAGGCCAAAGTGCTCAGCAAATTCGTTCCGTAAGCGGCCTAAGACTTTATTAACTACCAGGCGCTGATCGGCGCCAAAGAAGATAACGTCACCGTCTTCGGCTCCTAGTTTAGCTTTAATAACTTGTAGCTCCTCAGGCTGCAAGAACTTGGCAATTGGTGATTTAACCTCACCGCTCTCGAAGGTCAGGTAGGCCAGGCCGCCGGCACCTTCGCTTTTAGCAATCTCGGTAAACTGATCAATCTGGGAACGACTTAAGCCAGCGGCAGCTTTAACGCAGATGGCCTTCACACAACCGCCGTTTTTAATTGCGCCGGCAAAGACACCAAACTCAGTGGCGGCTAATTCATCCGATAGTTCTACGAGCTCCATACCAAAACGCAGGTCGGGTTTGTCGGTGCCGAAGCGGTTCATGGCAGCTTCGAAGGTAATGCGCGGAATCTCGGTAGTCACTAATTTTTTACCGGCAAAATCAGTCACCAGCTGTTTGATTAGTGGCTCCATGGTGCTGCGGACTTCTTCGCCGTCTTCTACAAACGACATTTCTAAATCGAGCTGATAAAAGTCGCCGTACAGTCGATCGGCCCGCGGGTCTTCATCGCGGAAACATGTCGCAATTTGGTAGTAGCGCGGCACGCCACCAACCATTAGCAACTGCTTAAACTGCTGCGGTGCTTGTGGTAAGGCATAAAATTTACCGTCGTGGACCCGGGACGGTACCAGAAAATCGCGGGCACCTTCGGGGCTAGAGTTAGCCAGGATGGGCGTCGTAACTTCAATAAATTCGTTCTGCTCCATGTAACTGCGCAACTGTTGGTAGTACTCCGCGCGTTTGGCGAGCATAGTCTGCATCTTAGGGCGGCGGAGGTCTAAGTAGCGGTACTTAAGCCGTAGTTCTTCGCTGACGGTGGCATCACCGTGCAACTGAATTGGTAACGGCTCGGAACGGTTTAAAATAGTCAGCTCGCTCACTTTCAGTTCAACGCTACCACTAGCTAAGTTGGGGTTCTTTAAGTGCTCGGCTCGCTCTTGAATTTCACCGCTGGCGCTAATAACAAACTCATCGCGTAGCTGTTCGGCTAGACCAAAAGCAGCGGCGGCTTCTGGCTGAATAACTAGTTGGGTTAAGCCTTTGTGGTCTCGAACATCAATAAAGATTAGGCCACCATGATCACGGCGCGATTGGACCCAACCTTTGACCGTAACAGTCTGGCCGACATAGTCAGTAACAGCGGAACTTAAAATTCTCATATCTGTTATTCTACCCTATTTGCGGTTTTTGGTCGACTCGGGGCGAGGATGGCGGGCGGCAACGGCCTGGAGGTCGCTATACTGCTCAAATTCGTCACCGGGTAAATGACCGAGTAACTGCCGTAACACCGACTCAATAGTCACGATGCCAACGTACTCTTCGAAGCTATTCACGACCACAAACAGTGGATAATTGGTGACGAAAAAGGCGTGCAGGGCTTCGCGCAGGGTGTCACTTTCGTGCAGGAAATAGACCGGGCTTAAGTGATCGCTGACCGGACCACTCGATTTCAGGCCCAACTTTTGGGTTTCTAAACTGCCAATCGTGGCGCCGTCGCTATTGGTTACTAAAATAAACGGCGCTGTTGATTTATGGAGCTCGTCAATCAAAATTGGTCCGAGTATCTCGGTTTCGGCAACCGTCATAATTTCGGCTCGGGGTGTGGTAATGTCGCGGACTAAGTAATCGCCGAAGGCTAAGGCCCGCTGAATAATCGCTAACTCTTCAATACTGAGCCGGCTATCCTGCTGATCGGCTTGCTGCTGAATCAGCTGCACCACATCGCTGCGCTCAAACAGTCCGGTGTGAGCTATTGGATAGTGCTTTTCTAGCCGCTCAGCACCGCGGCTTAGTAATGGGTAAAGGTGGCGCAGCAACCAGACAATAACCGGGTTTAGTAATAATGTCAGCCGCATGCCAAGCTTGGTAACTCGGCTGGCTGGCAACCAAATAAATAAGAACGATAAAGCGGCAATCATGATCGGCACACTGACAACTACCCGCACGGAGCGCGCTAGTAATACCAAACCAACGGCACCAAAAATGGCTACGCCGCCCCAGAGCAAGGCCCGTAAGCTGCTACCGTAAGCCACCGCTTCAAACAGTTGGCTAGCTGGCTGTTTATTACGAGCGGCTTGGCGCTTTATTTCCTTAGCCGGGGTTGCATCATAAACTTTTCGGGCCACCGCCAGACTAATGGCTATCAAGATACAGAGCAAACTTAGAAGCGTTGTCATTACCATAAGCATATAACCATTGGCTATTTTTGTCATTATTAGCTAAAACCCCTGTATACTTAACAATAACTTTAAGAGGGAGTTTCAGATGTCCAAGCAATTTTGGGGAGTTATCATTTTAGTTATTTTGGCCTTAGTTGGTATCGGCGTCGTTACCAGTAAGAAAGATGCTGCCACCAACACTAGCAGCGCTAGCGCTAACACCGCCACCACTCACACGCTCGGTAAGGGCGCCAAGCACGTCACCCTGGTTGAATACGGCGATTTCCAATGTCCGTTCTGTGGCCAGTACTACCCAACCGTTAAGCAAGTCACCGACACTTACAAAGACGATATTACTTTCCAGTTCCGTCACTTCCCGCTTACCAGCCTGCACCAAAATGCCTTTGCCGCCTCTCGAGCCGCCGAAGCTGCTGGTAAACAAGGTAAGTTCTTTGAAATGTTCGATGCCCTCTACCAGAGCCAAACTCAGTGGTCGAGCAGCAATGCACCGCAATCAACCTTCGAACAATACGCTTCATTACTGAAGTTAGATGTTGCCAAGTTTAAGCTTGATTACGCCAGTAGTGCCGTTAACGACGCCATCAACGCCGATATGGCGGCCGGCAACAAACTCGGTATTACCGGTACCCCGACCTTCTTCCTCGATGGCAAGCAAGTCACCATTGCTAACACCGTTGCCGCCTTTAAGAAGGCTATCGATACTGAAATCAGCAAGAAGAATCCGGCCAGTACAACCACCACGACCAGCCCTAGCTCAGCCAGCACCGACTCAATGGCACCAGCCACCAGCAGCACCGACGGTGCAGCTGCAACTAACCCAGCTAACTAAACTAAACCCGCTTTTGCAGGTCTAGTACTCTAAAAACTGACGCCATTCCGGGCGCTTAACGCGCACCGGAATAGCTTCGGCTTGACTGGCCAAAACAGTAATTGTAACGGACATGGTAGCTCCTCATGCCGGCGCCTAATAAACGTTTCCGTTCGTAAGGGTCGACAACACATTTTGATTTTATTTTTTGTCTCAAGAGCTTGGCTCTAGAAGTAACCTGAGTATAGTCATTCTGCTTATGTTTGTCAATAAATCTTGCTAGCTAACAGAGACGTAAAGCCAATGGTGATCGCTGTAACGAGCGACGCTCTGCAGTAGCCCGGCAGCTGGTTGTCGAGCCCGCAAGGCGGCGCGCACTAAACTCGATGAAACTGACGGCGCATAGCTGGTCAGCATAACGGCGGCCTGTGGTTGGTGGGGCCAGCTGGCAATCGCGGTCTGCAGTTGGGTGGTATCGTCGCCTTGGCGGGCGGCAATCACCAGTTCACTAGTCGTTAAAAGCTGTTTGGCATAAGGCCAGTCGGGCAAGCCAGCCACCGCATCGGAGCCAAATAAAAAGACTAACTGGGCATGTTTAAACTTCTGCTGAAGCATCGGCAGCGTGCGCTTAATAGTAAACGACACCTCTACCGATTCCAGCACGTAGAACTGCTGATACGGCAAGCTAGCTTGTTTAATCATGGCCACCCGGTGCGCAAAGTGTTCGACGCTTGGTTTGTGGCGCGGTCGACGTTCCGGTAAAAAATAAATCTTGTCGAGTTTGGCCTGCTCTAGCGCTTGCAAGGCAAAGGCAATATGCCCGGCGTGAATCGGGTCAAAGGTGCCGGCGTAAATTCCAATCCGTTGCGTAGTCATCATCTAAGTATAGCTAGTTAAGTGGGTGCGGATGGTGAGAATTTTACTTGGAGCCGAAGCCGGTGGTAGATTTACAACCGGTGCAGGCTTTTAGCTTTTTCTTCAAATCGTAGACAATCTCTTTTTTACTACAGCGTGGGCAACGTCGTTCAGTGTCTTTTAGGCTCGAGCTGCTGTCGAGGCCCATTTCTTTCATGGTATCGGCTTGGCCGCCGGTAACATCAGCTTTTTCCAGGCCACAGCTGCCAGCACCACAGTAACTAACGCTGGGGGCCGCGGTTTCAACTTGTTGCAGACGGTCGGCGGCTAAATCGGCTTCGCCAAGTGACCGCAGCCACGAAACCTCTTGTAAGCCGCGAGCGGTAGCAGCATCAAACATTGTCGCCGCTCGTGAGTTGTCAGCCTCGGCTAAGCTAAATAAGATGGCCTTAACGCGGGCTTCGACAATTGCCGTGGCCGCCCAGCGATCAGTGGCCAATCGCTCCAGGCCCAGTAAGTCGTTGGCTAGTTCGGTAGCCAAGCTTTCCAGCTGGGTTTGGCGCTCAGCGGCAGCAGCCGGAAGACTGCGGTAATCAGGATCCGCTACGGCCGGTTCGCCCATAAACACTGGTTGTTCGGCCTCGTGGCTGGCGGTAGCGTCAAGTAAGGCCACAAACTCTAACAAGCTATCATCGGCTTCGAGTTGCAAGGCCTGTAGTTCGGTCTTGGAAAGTGACTCGGCCTTAGCGACGCCTTTGGCTTGCAGGACCGTTCGGATAATGTCGCCAGTAATAAGCAAGCCGGGTAGACCCACCTGCTCTTCATAGCGATCACCAGTTACCGGGTCAAAGCTTACGTCTCGAACCATAAACTTCTCAATTTCCGGCACGTAGCCACCAGTACCGGCTTTGGGACTGCGCGCTTGGGCTTCAATTGCCCAGTCGGGACACTCCGAAATGGTTCTAATCCGTCGGCGCTGCGGGTGGGTAACGGCGCTAGTTTGTTCAGGCTGCAATGACTGTCCTAGCAATGCCAGCTGGCCAATGGCGCGGTAGGTTACTTCTTCAACACGTTCATTAACGCGCCGTTCTAACTCCTCTGGTTCGGCAATCGGGCTCAAGCCGGCCTCAGTCATAGCCATAATCGAAAAGCCGTATGATTGGTAGTCGCCGGTAGCGGCGTCTAATTTTTGCTGGAGCGGCGGAAAGTATTCGTAGGTATTTTTACGAGTAGCTTCGGCTAATAAGCGCAGGCAATCGAGCTGCAGTCCGTGATAGCGGTCGGCGGCCTCTGGGCTAGCGGGGCCATAAAATATTTGGGCTTCTACTACGGCTTGGGCGCTGCTTAAGGCATCAACTGGTAACGGTACAGCAGCATAATCGGCGTTACGCAGCTGTTCACGACGCTGCTCAATAATGTCATAGGCTTCAGCTCGGGCTTCGGTGCGCACCGCTGCTAAAAAGGGCGACTGCTCCACGGGATAATAAAACTGCGCTAATTGTTCGGCTGCCACGGCCATAATTGGATACCCTCCACTCGTGGAAAAGGCGGGCCAAAAGTGGCGCGCTCTTGCTCGAGAGACTTATGTAAGCTGTATCGGACTTTAAACGTAGGGTTTATTTACCGTTGCGGCACAGTTCCTGATTTGCACAGGATTCCAGCTATTTCTGTTGTTAATTACTTAGTTTTTGGTTAAGTTCTAGTAGTTTAGCACTAGCACGGTACGCTAGATATAGTAGTATTTACTGCAGGCTATTTTGTGCTGAAGCTAGTTAATGCCGAGTAAAACGTCGTGTAATTGGCGTTAATACTGTTGTCTGTGTAAGCAAAAAAGAACTGGTGCGTATTGCCGGTAGCACTCTTGAGCGTAATCGTGTTTATAGAGCCCTTCGTAGTAGTGCCGACGACGTTGCGTTGATAATTATTTAGGTCGCACAGAAAGTCGATACCCTCCCATTTGGCGGGTGTGCCCTGCTGGCCGCTGACGCTCGGGCCCCTGGTAAAATCAGCACAGTTTTCGGACATACTGCCTAGTGGCGTTATTTTTTCGCCGTTCGCTTCGAGCGGCTGAACGCGGTTGACCATAAAGTTTTTGGGAATGGTGTCTTGGTAAACATCAAGCATGCGGTTGACATCGGCCTTACCGGTACCCTGAAACCGATACAAATTGTAGGGCGAAGTAAGGTGCGCAGCTAACTTCCAATCTGATGGTAATTCAATGTCAAAGCCGGGTTCATCGAAACCCTTCACCGGTACCGAATTGGCCGTTACCTTGCGGATAACTGGAGCTGCCTGAGTAACGGTAGTCGGCGCCCTGAGCTGCTTGCTGGCAAAAATCAGCCCACCAATAAGTAGCACGGCTATCAACGCCAGCGAAAACCACAGTGGCTTACGGCTGCGTGGTTTCTCAAGCTTGTGGCCCAATCGGTACATAGTTTATTCAGCCGCAGATTTTAAGGCACTCAGGCGGGCTACAAAACTTTGGGCAGCGCCTTCCAAGCCCAAAACTTTTAAAGCGCCAACCAAGACATACAAATTATCGAGTCCCTCGGCGTCGCCGGCCTGCTCGACCTGGCGGAAGGCATGCTCCACCTTTTCAACCAGCCATTTTTCTTCGCCGGGCGCAACCTGATTAGTCATCAGCGCCGCTGGTTCCGGGTTATCAACCACTTCTAGTGAGCGGGCTGAACGATCGCGCTTGCGCAGATGACCCCGTTTAATAAGATTACTAACGTGGAGCGCCACCGTCGCTACCGAGGTGTACTGCAGGCCGTTCATAATCTCGCGGTAGCTCGGGCTATAGCCATGCTCACCAATAAACTGCTGAATATACTGCAGTAGTTCGCGCTGTTTTTTAGTTGGCCGCAGCGTGGTTTCGCTAGCTGTTTGTTTTTCGTTCATACATAACCATTATGCCACAGATTTTTCATCGGCAGTCACCGTCACCATGGCTATGCCAGCCAGTCCCCACCAGACATAGGCTAGCGTGTCATCAGCCCAGGCGTGGGACAGCAAGTTAACAACGGTGAGTCCAATCAGGCTAGCGAATAAAATTAAGGCCAGTGGCTCGGTGCGGCGTAGCCATAGTAAATAGCCAAGGCCGGCGTTAATTAGTAAGAATAAGCCGAGGCCAAGCATGCCAACTTCCTGCCCTAGCTGTAGAAAGTAATTCTCCGCAATCCGGGCCCGGCCGTTGTTATAGACACTAGCTGGACCAGCACTGCCCGGCCCGCGGCCGAGTGGCTGGTGAGCAATATCGTGCAGCCCTCGTTGCAACGAATGGAGGTGGCCGTCGTTAGAGGTTGTAGCCACGGCTGATTTAGTTTGAGTGTGCAGCACGACGTTTTCGAGGCGGCTATTCTTATGTACTACCAGCGCACCTAGACTGCCCACCACAACCACCACAACCGCAAATCCCATTAGCAATCTTTTAGCCTGTGCCGGTTTGGCCAGCAATAGCTTAACCAGGCTAGCACTTATAAGCGCGCCGAGTAGCGCACTGCGTGAAAAACTAAAGCCCAAGACTACAAAACCAGCCACAACTCCCAAAGCCAGTCGCCACTTTTTAGCTGCCTGCAGACACAGTACTAGTAGCGCCGTAATTGGAATTATGAGGTAGGCACCGAGCGGATTCGGCCCGCGCAGCGTGCTGGCAATCCGCACATAATCGTGGTTACTATTTACCGTTTCAAACGGTTGGATGGTGTGTGGCCCATAGCCAAAGTGGCGCAAAAAGTCAGCTGGCAACACAAAAATCTGCAGCAAACCAAACACAATCACCACTAGCGCTGGCCACAGTAGTAACTTTTGCCAGTTAGCTTTCAGCCGATTAGTGCGCAGCGCAATCGCCCAAGTAAACAAGAAAAAGGTTAGGAACCGCAGGTCTACCAGCAGCCCGTAAGCCAGCGCTTTCGGCGTAACCGTACCAGCCCGCAAACTTAAGAAACCAGTTAGTAGTTGCAGCCCAGCGTAAGCCAGAATTAGCCATACTAAGCGCCGCGTTAAAGTGTGGCTGCGAATCTTGTGGTCGGTTACCACCAGATATACCACAGCGAGCCCAACGAATAACAATAAGAGCTCTTTCCAGAGCCGGAACGCCGTGTAGTGGCCAAAGCCGCTACTTATCCACACCGTTAGCAAGGCGTGGAACGGGATGAGGGCAATAATAATCGCTGAGAGTCTAGCTGCTGACGATAAAAAAGTGTACTTGAGAGCGGCGGCTTTCATAACTTGCGTTAAGTATACCTAAACCGTTCGAAATACCGTAAAATTCCGGGACGCGCTATACTGATACGAGATCAATAAAAGGTACCTATGCGAAATAATGCGGCCGTTGTTTATAACATCTGTTTAATCATTGGCGACTTCCTAGCGCTAATCGTTGCCTTTGTGGGCGCCTATATCTTGCGTGTTACCCTCAGCCAAGCGCCAATTAGCGCCAACGTCCCGGCGCACACCTACATCTATATTCTCATTACGCTGCTGCCGTTCTGGATCTTCGTGTTTGCGTTACTTGGCTTATATAACGCTCGTTATTATGAGCAACGGTTTAGCGAACTCGGCCGGATTTTAATCGGCTCGTTCATTGGCATACTTTTTGCCATTAGCGCTGCCTACATCGCCAACGTCAACATCTTCCCGGCGCGCTTAGTCACCGTCTACGGCTTTGGCCTTGCTGCCTTTTTAGTCTTTGCCTTTAGGACAATTGCCCGTGCCATCCGCCGTGAACTATTTGCCTTTGGGCTAGGCATTAATAACGTCTTGTTAGTTGGCGATACCCGTACTACCGACACACTTATAGAATCACTGGCTCGCACTGATATTACTGGCTACCGCGTGCTGGGCGTCGTTGGTGGCGTTAAGCACCCGCTGCAGCACGGTGGTAATTTTATAAAATCGTATGCCAGTTTTGAGTCGGCGGTCCGCAGCTTAAAATCGCAGCAATTACACACCATTATCCAAACCGAACTATACCCAACTACCGAAGATAATGACGAGATTTTAACCTACGCCCAACAGCACCACATTGCCTACCGTTTTGTGCCGGGTAATAGCGAATTATTCTTCGGTAATATTGAGGTCGATTTGTTTCACTCGGTGCCAATTATTGCCGTCCATCAAACGGCGCTGGTTGGTTGGGGACAAGTGGTTAAACGAATGTTTGACGTTCTAGCGAGTGCGTTATTTTTGCTGCTGGCATCACCGGTGATGTTGCTAATTGCCCTGCTTGTAAAGCTAGCCGATAGCGGCCCAGTCCTGTTCCGCCAGGAACGTCTCAGCCGCTTTGACACCAAGGTACATATCTTTAAATTCCGCACTAATAAGATGGCCTACAACGGCCTACACCCCGAAGAAGCCTTTGCCAAAATGGGCCGACCGGAACTAATAAAGGAATACCGAGCCAATGGTGACATGCTAGAAAACGATCCACGCATTAGCGCCGTCGGCCGCTTTCTGCGCCGCTCCAGCCTCGACGAATTGCCGCAATTGTTTAACGTCTTCCGCGGCGATATTAGCTTAGTCGGACCCCGCGCCTTAGTGCCATTCGAACTCGAGCAGTACGCCCAGAAGAGCCTGATATTAAGTGTTAAATCGGGCCTGACTGGCTTAGCCCAAATTTCTGGTGTCCGTGATTTAAGCTTCGAAGAACGCCGTAAACTCGATCTATACTACGTCCAGAACTGGAGCTTCTGGAATGACCTAGTAATCATCTTCCGGACCGTTTCGGTCGTGCTGTTTCATAAGGGTACCCGGTCGTGAAAGTCGCCATAGTTTGTGACTGGTTAAATGGCATTGGTGGCGCCGAACGCGTGGTACTCGAGCTGCACCGCATGTACCCCGAGGCGCCAATTTACACCTCGCAGTATGATCCATCAAAAATAAGCTGGTTCAAGGATGCCGACGTCCGCACGACCTGGTTGCAACATCTACCAAAAAGCCTTAAGAAGTTTTTGCCGGTGCTACGAGCCTGGACTTTTAGCCGCTTAGATTTAAGCGATTACGACCTGGTTATCTCCAGTAGCGGCGCTGAAGCCAAAGGCATAAAAACCGGCCCCAATACAGTCCATATTTGTTACTGCCATTCACCAACGCACTACTACTGGATTCGCACCGAAGAATACCTAAAGCGCCCGGGCTTTCCGATTGGCTTTAACTGGCTCGCCAAACTTGGCTTGAAGTTCTTGCTAGAGCCGCTCAAGCGTTGGGACCGCCAAGCTTCCAAACACCCAGACATCATGCTAGCCAACTCGACGCACACCCAAGCCATGATTAAAAAATACTACCGCCGCGACTCAACCGTCGTCTTTCCGCCAGTCGAAACTGAGCGCTTTAAGCAACGCGGCAAGCCCGAGCTCCGTCACGGCTTCGTAGTAACGGGCCGACAGACGCCGTACAAACGCATAGACTTAGCTGTATTGGCTTGCAACGAACTAAAGGTGCCGTTAGTAGTTATTGGCAACGGACCAGAACACAAGCGCTTAGAAAAGCTGGCCGAGCGCAACGTAACCTTCCTCACTAACGTCACCGATTTCGAAATGATAAACCACTACCAAACTGCCCTGGCCTTTATATTCCCAACCGACACCGAAGACTTCGGCATCGCCCCCGTAGAAGCCATGGCCGCCGGCACACCAGTAGTTGCCTACGGCAAGGGCGGCCCGTTAGATTACGTTATTCCTGGCAAGACCGGCTTCTTGTTTAAGAAACTGCGGGTCGAAAGCGTTGTGAAAGCGCTGCAAGAAGTGCAAGCCAAGAACTTCAACTACGAGGCGATTGCCGAGCATGCTAATAGCTTCTCGGTGTTAGCCTTCAACCGCAACATGAAGACCGTCGTCAAAGAAGCTTTAGACACTAGTAAGGTCTAGTCCTTACTAGCCGCTCTTGGCACCAATGGCTTCTCAGCTAGAACAATCGTCCATGGTAGCGGCTGCTTTTTGTGCAACACCAAGCCAAAGTGCGTCTTCATAAATTCCACTAGACTCTTAGAGCTCCAGTGGTTGAGGTGGCCAACGGTATTACCAAAGTCTTTTAGGTATTTGCCGCGGGCCATATTAAGGCCACGCCAAATTGGTTCACGCGGAACGCCCAAGATAAGTTTGCCACCTGGCTTAAGGATTTTTGCAATCTGCTCTAAAGCTTGCTCTGGGTAATCCAAATGCTCTAGGACTTCGAGTAAAAATACCAGGTCGTAAGTTTCTGGTTCGTGTTGCAGTTCGTAAATACTTTCTTCGGTAACCTTTACTGTTGGGTTTTTAGCTTGAGCTAACGGTACCAGCGGGCCAACGTATTCCGAGGCGTCTAACTGAATGCTGTCTGGCAGCATCTTTCTTAAGCGCTCGGTGGAAAAACCTTCACCGCAGCCTAGCTCAATGGCCCGACCTACGGTTACTCCAGATAGTTCAAACAACTTCTGGACGTTTTTAAAGTAGCCATCGAGTAGTTTGGAACCAATCAGGCCACTGCCTTCTTCGGTATATTTGTGGCCAAAGTCTTCTTGTTCGGGGGTGGCTTTTAAATCTTGGGGTGAGGTTGGCATAAGTATGTTCCTAGTTATTGTTGTCTATTGTAGCTTATTGGAGGTGGAGGGTGCTTTGAATCGTTTGTAATGCTCGGCGGCTTGGGTAATAAAAGCTCGTTGAGAATCCATCAGGTCGGCTGGCAGATCAGCCAAAGAATAAAACGTACCAATCTTAGGTTCGCCGATTACTTCTATCCAATACAGTTGAGCTTGCTCGGCACCGCGCTTACTGGCGTGTAGTTGGCTCCCAACAAAGTGGTGTGGCCCAACTGGAGTATCTAATAACTCTTCACTTAAAATCCGCTGGAAGGGTGTCCAGAGCTGGCCTTTGGTAGCTTGAATGTCGGTGGCCCGTACAACCGTGCCCGGCGTGTGTAACAAGCCCGGCCATAATACGTCATCTTCCGGACGAGCAATCAGTAAAACTTCAATTTGGTCGTCGTGCATACGAAACGGAATAAACTCCACAATCGGCAACGCTACCAAACGAGCGATCTGTTCAAATATCGGATACGGCAAAAAGCCCGGTTCATATTCCTTTAGTAAATTCGCTAAATGTTGGTCTTTGTCGGTCGCCATAATTTTATAAGACGTGCAAAATAGCAGTTAAGGCTAGTGCTGTGTCCTCCCAGCGATCGACTTCTACGCTATCGATACCCATAGCTTTTACCGGGTAGTCGTTACCACCCTCTTGTAGCTTGTCGCCCATAAATAAAACGTCTTCCTTGCTTATTTCGAGCGCTTGTAGCAGCTTATGCATGCCGTAGGCCTTATCGATACCAATCCGGGTAACATCGAGCGTGGTAGAGCCGCCAGCGCGGACTTCAAAGTCTGGCAATAAGTCGGCCGCCGCCGCTCGGACCTTCATACGCTCGGCGGCATAGGTTGCGGCCCATTCACTTTTAATGTCTGGTGGCGCTTGTTGACCTAAGAAGGAAATCGAAACTTGGCTGTTGCGATCTTCGATAACGTCGCCGTATGGCTTTTCGGGCCACAGGCCACCGGCTTTAGCGGTTTCTTCAAGCACCTTCGTGATGGTCGCCTTTTCGTCTTCGGTTAAATCTTCGGCGTATTGCAGTTCCCAGTCTAGGTTCAAGGCATCATAGCGATAATAGCGCGTTCCACAGGTTGGCATCAGGTGCATGCGGCCTAGCTGTTCGGGCGAGGCCTCTAGGCGATCAATAACCTGCTTCTTAAACTGTTCGAATTTACCCCCAGAGATTATGCAGACCTCAAAGTGGTCCAGCAGCTGCACCAGCAGCTCACCCATGCGGTCGGCAACGGGTGATTTAGAAATAGCTAGCGTGTCATCAAGGTCAAAGGCAATTACTTTCTTCAAATGGTTCTCCTATTTATTTAAGCGCTTGCTAACGTCGCCAACTTTTTGTGATAAATCTTTTCTAGTCACTAAAATGCCATGAGGCGTGTTGATGACGACGCAGTTATCTAAACCAATAACGGCCACTGGCTTGTCTTCGAAGTTCTGAATGAAGGTGTTTTGGACTTCTTCGGTTTCGACATTGCCAGAAACATGGTTGCCAGCTTCATCCGAGCCGACGGCCTTCGAGATGTCGGCAAAGGAGCCAAGGTCTAACCAGTCAAAGGCAGCCGGGACAACTAGTAAGTCTTGGACTTTTTCTATCAGCGCATAATCGATCGCAATGTTTTCGAAGCCTAAGTAAGTGGATTCGTACTGCTCGTGGGTGGTAGTGGCTTTGAGCTGGTTGTAGTTGTCTAGTAGTTCTGGCGCGTACTGCTCCATGCTCTTCAAGAATATGCTGGCTGTACCCACAAAGTAGCCACAGTTCCAGAGATATTGCCCACTACGCAAATACTTTTGAGCGGTGATATGATCTGGCTTTTCTTTAAAATCGGTGACTGCAAAAACAAACTGCTCGGTGTTAACAACTTTACCTTTTTGAATATAACCAAAGCCAGTGGCGGCGTGATCGGGCTCAACACCAACTAGCACTATCTTGCCTTCTTGCTTAGCAACGTCACCAGCCAGCTGGAAAGAGTGTTCAAAACCCGCAATATCACGGACGTAGTGATCGGCAGCCATAAAAGCAATTGGCTCATCGTTGTCCTGCGTACCCGCAATATGCTGCAAGCCGGCCACAATACAACTAGCCGTACCCCTGCGGGCTGGTTCGATAATAAAGCAATCGTCAGTTAGCTCTGGCAGTTGCTCCTTAACGTGGTGGGCGTGCCCGGCTTCGGTAATCACATAGACCTTGCTAGCTAAGTCTTTACTACGATTATAAGTATTTTGCAGCAGCGACAAATTGTCGCCAGCCATTTTAAGCAAGTGCTTCGGATACTCCGGTGTGCTGAGCGGCCATAGTCTGGTTCCTGAGCCACCGGCTATAATTACTACTATCATCTTTAACCTCTTACCTCAATTTATGCCTATTGTACAATAATTTGTCTTTACATTTAACCAAAGGGTTTACGGTTTTTTAAATACGAAAGATTTATACAAGAAGTAATTCCATATAAGGGTGATGCACGTTGCTAATAGCTTTCCTAGCAGAATTACTCCATGAGTTGACTTGTCCTGCGAGCTAACTAAATATTTAGTAGCTATGATAATTACTGGCGTTATTATCCAGAGACCGGCAGTGGTAACTATTATAAACCGCAAAAGCTGCGACTTAGATTTGCCTGATGATGCCTTAAAAGTAAAATGTTTGTTTGCAAAAAAACTAAAACTTAGTGCAGCCGACGTGGATATAAAGTTAGATAGAATTGGATTGATTCCCTGATAGGTCAAGAAAGCAAAGATCGCAAAATCAATTCCCGTATTACATAATCCCACCGCAATAAAACGGAGTTTTTCTAGTTTATTTTTTATTGTCACTACGATGAAATTCCTCGACAAAATAAAGTGGTCGAGATTTAGTTTCATTAAATATCCTACCGACGTATTCTCCAATAATACCCAAGAACAAAAGCTGTACTCCACCAAGAAATAGTATAGCTGCCATTATAGAAGGATAGCCATTAACTGATATGCCGAATAATAATGTTTTAACTATAATTACCACAATATAAACAAATGCCATAAACGATATTAATATACCTAAAACTGAAGACCATCTCAACGGAGCAGTAGTAAATGAAGTTATGCCCTCTATAGCTAAGTCTAGAAGCTTTAAATAATTCCATTTACTGGTGCCGGCAGCTCTAGGATCTCTAGAATATAAAATTTCTTTCTTCTTAAAACCGATCCAGCTAAACATTCCTTTTGTATAGCGTTGACTCTCTCTTAGCTCTACCAAAGCAGCAACGCATCTTTTGTCCAATAATCGAAAATCCCCTGTATCCTGCTGAATTGGTACTCTGGTTGATTTCTGTAAAATCCTGTAAAACATACTGGATGTAATTTTCTTTAACCACGTTTCGCCTGCACGGCTAGTGCGGCGTGCGTAGATATCATCGTAACCTTCTTCCCAATATCGGATCATTTCCGGTATTAATTCGGGCGGATCCTGAAGATCGGCATCAATAATGACAGCCGCATCAGTTGAAAAGTGATCTAAGCCGGCAATCATTGCCGTTTCTTTGCCGAAATTACGAGACAGATTAACGAAGGCTACCCTGCTGTCTATATTGCTGTAGTCTTTGATGATTTCAAGAGTTTGATCACGGCTCCCATCATTAATAAATAAGAACTCGAAGCCATAATTTACATTATTCTCTGCTAAAAGCTTTAGTCGTTCATATAGTTTAGGTAAAACTTGCTCTTCGTTATATGCCGGTATAAGTATTGTGATTGTTTTAAGTACAGTTTTCATTAACTGTGATTATATAACAAAAACAGTATCAAATCTTTCATATAGCATTGCTATACTTATTTTTTTTAATCTCAGGAGGATGTAAATTGTACCTCAGTTACGTAACTTGGGGTTGATAATTCATGTTATTATATTTAAGACAGTCTAAAATAAAGAATATGAAAAAAATACCCTCTACCCGGCAACGGAATTTATTAATTACCCTATTGGCTATACTAGTTCTTGCTGTTGGTAGCTTTTACATTTATTCACTAATGCACCAGCCTCCTGCAAAACAAACAGTAAAAACTGGCAGTACACCAGTATCTCATCCCCAAAATACTATAGACTACTCACCAGCGACAAAAGCTGATAATAATGCTGCTGACCAACGCAAGACACCAGAAGCAGTTGTTACTCCAACGCCCACTAAACAAGAGCTAGTTGCCACTATCACGAGAGCCTCCGTCGACTCGTCATCCCATGAAGTCTATGTGGGAACCTTGGTAACTGGTTCAACTACAGGCGACTGTGCCATTACCGCATCACAGGTAGGCCAACCGGATGTAATCAAGAAATCTTCTATCCGATATACTTCTAATGCATATGACTGCGGGACACTTCAATTAAGTTTTGATGATTTTCCTAATTCTGGTGAGTGGAGTATTAAATTAACGGTTACGAGCGGCGGTTCTGTAGCCAGTAATACCTGGGGCAAACTTGTAACTATTAATCGGGGTTAAGTACAACGGAGAAATTGACATGATATTCAATAAAATTAAACATCGACATTTAACACTTATAGCACTCCTGCTTTTAGTATTTCCTATGGCAATAAGTATTGAACCCGTAGGTGCTTTAACCGGGGCAAATTTTAATGCAGGCCATATTATAGACGATGTTATTTTTACTAATAGTAGCTCCATGTCGGTGCAAGATATTCAATACTTTTTAGACACTAAAGTTCCTAATTGTGACACTAGCGGGACACAAAATTCTAGTCACTACAACAGCACGGCCGGCAGATACTATACTCGAGCCGAGTGGGGCAGTATAAGTGGAAGCCCAGCCCCCTACACCTGTCTTAAGAATTATCGAGAGAACATTACTACTCACCAAAATAATGTCGGTAATCCAAGCGCGTCTATTGATAATGCTAAAACTGCGGCAGAAATAATTTATAACTCAGCAAAGACATACAGTATTAATCCTCAAGTCTTGCTGACGACATTGCAAAAAGAACAAGGCTTGATAACAGACGATTGGCCATGGCCTATACAATACCGCTCCGCGATGGGGTTCGGCTGTCCAGATACTAGTGCCTGTGACACCAAATATTATGGATTCTATAATCAAGTTGACAGTGCTGCCTATCAGTTTAAATACTACTTAACTCACCCGAATGCTTTCAACTATTGGACAGGTGATAATTTTATTCGCTACAATCCCGATTCCAGCTGCGGCGGCACAAATGTTAATATTCAAAACCCAGCCACAGCAGCGCTGTATATCTACACCCCTTATCAACCAAATGCATCTTCATTAAGTAAAACTACTGGTACTTCTGCTGGCGGAAGTGGTGATAATTGTGGTGCTTATGGAAACCGTAATTTCTGGTGGTATTTCAATACTTGGTTCGGCTCTACATTAACAAGTGGCTATGACTGGCAGCCAGTACAGCAATCAGCCTACACTGATAGTACTATGACTACACCGGTCGATACCTTGAGTTTACTTCCAGGACAACGCTTCTACTTACAGATAAAGGCAAAGAATATGGGCAGCGTTACTTGGCAAAAAGGAGTGGCTGGACGGCAGGTTAATCTGGGGACGTCAAATCCTCGTGATCGCAAAAGTTTGTTTTGTGACAGTACTTGGCTGGGTACTGACTGTAATAGGGCAACATCAATTTCCGAGAATACAATTGCACCAGGTGACACAGGTACGTTCGGTCTGTGGGCTACTGCTCCAAAACAAATAGGTATGTACAGCGAATATTTCAACCCGGTCATGGATGGCACTAGCTGGCTTATCGATAGAGGTCTTTACTGGACTTTCAAAGTTACCGCCCCATCGTGGCAGCCAGTGCAACAATCAGCCTACACCGACAGCACTATGACTACACCGGTTGACACTGCAAATATGCTCCCTAATCAGCGATATTATTTAATACTGAAAGCAAAGAACAATGGACCCGCTACTTGGCAAAAAGGGGTGGCTGGACGCCAAGTTAACCTTGGAACTTCCGGTCCACGGGATCGTGCGAGTGGCTTTTGTGACTCTACCTGGTTAGGTAGTGACTGTAATCGTGTTGCAACTACAACCGAAGATTCTGTCGCCTCCGGCGCAACCGGGACATTTGCTTTCTGGATAAAAACACCGTCACGCATTCTATCGTATGATGAGCACTTTAATCTGGTAATGGACGGGGTTAGCTGGATGAGTAATGATCCCGGACTATACTGGACTATGCGGACAAACCCTATTCACCTCAACTGGCAGCCAGTGCAACAATCAGCCTACACCGACAGCACTATGACTACACCGGTCGACACTAACAATCTGCAGCACGGTCAGAAATACTACCTAGTTTTAAAAGCAAAGAATACTGGCAATAATACTTGGCAAAAGGGCGTTTCGCTTAATCAGGTTAATCTTGGCACTTCCCATTCGCGCGACCGCAAGAGTGTTTTCTGCGACACACTTTCATGGCTAAATACGGATTGTAACCGGCCAGCAACTGCTAATGAAGCAAGTGTAGCCCCAGGCCAAACTGGAACCTTCGGCTTCACTATTACCTCCCCCGCTCAAGCCGGATCCTACAATGAATACCTGGACTTAGTTTTAGATGGTGTTAGCTGGGCTGAAACTGATCCCGGATTGTATTGGACATTTAAAGTTAATTAGCTATTGGTCTAGGTGGCCTGCACAGATCAAGGTTTAGGCCCTTATGGTTGGGTGCTAGATACTGGTATTTTGGGATAACTTTTAGACAAATCATTCTACCGTTATAGCCCTAAAAGTAGCTTATGGGTTGCTTGCAAATCGACTCAAGTACGTTCGGAACTTGGTGACCCAATTCGTATCATTGATTTGAAAGATGACATGAAGTTACTATTTTATGACAACGACATTACATCCAAATTAAAACCTGTAGCTCCTAATAGATACGAGTATGCGCTCCGACAAGCATACTACTTGCGCAGCAAAGTAATTACTGAAGTTCCTGCCGGAAATTTCAAAAATCTGTGTAGTATAGCCTCTAGGTACAGAAAGCGCGTAAATAAATTATTAACGCCGTTAGGTACATCTACATAGGAAGTGTCTTCAGTTACTTTTCGTCCGAGCAGCTTGTTTAAGAACCTGAAGCTAACAACGAGAGGCAGCGAAAACACAAATGCGTATGACTGGCGGACTGCCGTTAAACGCACTTCTGCTGCTCGAGATCTTAAGCTGGTTACTGTGTAGCGCCTAAAATGCTGTAGAGAGGTATCGTGAGATGTCCAGAGCCACTGATAGGCGGGTACTGTTATCAGGATATTGCCTCTAGGCTTCAGTACCCGGCGCCATTCATTTAACGCTTTGCTGTCGTCTTCAATGTGCTCGAGCACATCTAATGCGACTATAATATCGAATTCGTTGTCATTATAAGGTAACTCTATGCCTGTAACCTTTGAAACATTTTTGAATCCATTTTGACGCATAAATGCTATTGCATCGTCTGATATATCTACATTTTCAACTCTGCCATATTTTTCTAACAAACTTATCGTACCGCCAGTGCCACAGCCAACATTCAATATCTTGATATCTTTTCGGTCATTACTGATTTTTTTGATGTAGGTTTCTACTATTCGCAGTCTACCTAAGTGCCACCAGTAGTTTTTTTCCCTTGAAGCCATGCGTTGATATTCTATTTTATTCATACATCCCTCAATTTTCTACTGTTCGTACCATATTATCTATTCTTAAACCTTTTGTTAAGGACTAGCATGCATTAACCTGCAAAATAAGGCCCTTGTAAAAAACCTAGAGCGAAATAATATTGTAGAGCTAATCCTGATAACAATAAGATCGCTACGCCTAACCTGGGCACTTTGTACTTTATTATTGCCCAAGCTATTACGATCGTGTACGGCGTCAGGATAAGCACATAGCGGTTAAGAGACTCCATGATACCCGATTCCAAACTACCCAACAGTAGGCATACGCCTAGCACTGGCACCCATGCTATACGCCAGCGAAGATAGCACCATGTGCCTATGCTAAGGACTAGTAGAGGCAAGGCAAGCACAAGCAACATGATCAAGTATTGATATAGGTGCCCATAGTAAGATGGATTCAATAAATGCTGGTAATACACCTCCCACAGTCGTTTTATGAATAATCCGCCACTGTGTCGACTCCATAATGATTGCACCTTATAAAAGAGGAGCGGGTCATTGAAACGATACGTTAAATAGACCATATAGCCACCTAGCCCAGTTATAAATCCACCAGCCACCAGCAATAGTCTCACACCAGCTTTACGCCAATCTTTTTTTATATCCATTTGTGTACATATTAAAGCTATAATACCGGGTAATAGTACAAGGGACGTGCTCTTTGTGGCTGCCGCCACTGCAACGAGTACAGCAGTTAAAAAGTAGCGCTCTTTGAGCGCAAAATATAATGCCCAAGTCACCGCAAAAACTAAAAGTGCATCGGCATAGAAAGCTGCTAAGAATAATGTTGAAGGATAGCAAAAGTACAGTAACACACTCAGATACCCTACTTTGGCGGCATTCATTGAAGGAGCATAATGATAGGTCATCAGTGTTGCTAATTTAAAAATACCTATTGCTATTAGGATAGTCAGTATAAAGTTTATGACTAACCCAATAAGCACAGCATTTAAGGGAAGAATTGCTTGGAATAATCTAACACTCGCGGGGAAACCTGGGAAAAAAGCAACCTCTGAGTGTGCGCCGCTCAATCCTAAAGTACCGTAACCCTGCACAACAATACCTAGGTAGTGATACCCGTCCCAGTTCACCCAATGACCTGCCCCATGAGCTGCATTGACAATGTTTTTATGCACACCAGATAGGTATTCAGGATAATAGGGCTTAATATTGTACCAATGAAAAGCAAAGTAATTGCATAGTTCAAGAGTACCTCTCCATAGCGAAACGAACAATATCGCTAGCATTATAACTTTCCGCTCCATCGTCTTTGTTAATGAGTCTCTCAGCCAATTTAAATTATATTTAGCTCGATTAACCAGCAAAGTAAACTCCATCAAGATACCCATTTAGGAAATAAGTCATTAGCAATGCGCTAGCGATTAGGCTGGTCAGTAAAACCCAACGCATTTTCTTTCTATCTATCGTATCTGTAATTAAAAATGAAAACAGTGGAATTGTTAAAATGATATACCGGTTCAATGATTCCATAATACCCGTGCTCAGTGGTATTGCTAATGCAAACACTCCTAGTACCGCAGGCCAGTAAGTCTTGTATCGAAGAGCTATATAAAACACTTCAGCCAGAATTAATATTGGAATAGCCATGATAAACAGGTTTAGGGTGTAATTAAAAGTGTTAGTAAAATAACTGGGCTGTAAAATATGTGCATAATATCGATCTAAAATATTTGTTACAAAGAAACCTTCGTTACTCCTGCCCCATGATGCTTGAATTTTGTAAAACAACAATGGATCACCGAACTTAATCCACAAATATAATGCATAAGACAGTAAGCCACTCAGCCCAGTAGACAGGATCAGCCACTTCTTTAATAAACTTACGTAGCCAGGCCAACCCTTCATCGCTTGCTCTAAGACAATAACTCCTGCGGTCAGGAGTGCTACCAGTCCTAAGCTCTTCGTTGCAGTAGCAATTGCTATAAATAGAGCCGCTTGCCATAGCTTATTGCTAAGCGAGTAGTAGATCGCGCCTAAAGTGCCTGCTAGCAAGAATGATTCGGCATAAAATGCTTCCATAAAGTAACTAGCTGGAAACAGCAATAACCCGACCACGCTGAGAATAGCAACCCGATGTATGGATTGGGCCGATAGATTACCCTGACGTACTGCGATGATTTCAGCAATTTTATATAAAAAATACGCGGCTACTATCGTCAAGAGAAAGTTTAAGAGAAGTCCGACGACAATAAAGTTAATATGAGTAAGCGCCCCAATATATTTAACACTTGTTGGAAACATTGGAAAAAATGCAAAATTTTCTTGGCCTGAAGCTATATGTATATGGCGATAGCCTGATGTAACTATATCTAAATACCATCCAGAGTCCCAGTGGGCCCAGCGAGTCAGATGAAACAACTGTGATGAGTATTGCGAAGTATGAACACCGTAAATTGCCTGTACTTGGTTAAAAATTTCAAGCAACGAGCGCCATACACTTACTAGAATGAGGCTATATAAAGCTGCAGGATTACCTTTCAGCCGTCCCCATATTCTTGATAATAACTCCATTTATTTATTTGTCCCGATTGTATCAACCATTTTAATTACTTGATTAGTAAATTGTTCGAATGAATTGTCCCAAGTAAACGGTGGTCGTTTTGAAATAATACGTTCTCTGGCGTGTAAGTTCTCAGGGTTCTGGTAGAACAAAATCTTATCGAGCAATTCTCCAGCATCAAAGGGAGAAAAGTAATCCGCATATGATTCGCCGACTTCAGGCATAGACGACGTGTTTGAAGCTAAACATAATTTTCCGTAATGCAACGATTCAGCAATTGGTAAACCCCAACCTTCGTAATAGGAAGGATAAAGAGTAAATCTGCAGTTTTGATAAAGCCAGGCTAACTCTGCATTTGTAATGTCGTGACTAACAATAATTCCGTCAGAAATATCAGGGTCTTTAGTCAAGTTATGTAACGTCTCGGTTTCCATCCAGCCTTTTTTACCTACAATAACTATTTTAGGAAAAGCTTTTTTGTGTTGCTTTGCTAATTTTGCTACCGAGTAAATTAAACCGTGATTTTTCCGTGCTTCTAAAGTGCCGACACATAGCAGAAAGTTGCCTGATACAACATCTAGCCGGGGTTTTTTTGGTTCTAATACTGGGCTAAAGTCTTCTCCGAGCCGTATCACTTCAACTGGTCTAACGCTGCCAGGTTTAATTATTAGACTTTTAACATCACTGGCAGTAGATTTTGAATCTGCGAAATAGCCGTCTACTCCACCGCTTTTTGATAAGGCTCTAAAATAACGTCCGAAAGATGAGGTGCTGTTTGGCACGTAATAATTAGGGTATTTAAGGGGTATAAGATCGTGCACAACATGCAAGAGCCGGATATCGATATCCTCCTTAATCTTCACTAGTCCTTCAGCGAAGCCTCTAAAATCATCTCCCCAGTTACCACCTATAACAAGAACCGTATCGCCCTTATTAAATGGATGGTGTCTGGCCGCCGCTTGATACTTTTGCTTACGGTACGCCTCAACTTGCGCTCTCAGTACTACTTTTAGCTGTCCTGGCATTACTTTCTTTACTCGTACTGCAGCATGGTGTCTAAGAATGTCTTTAAGAGGGCGTCTCTGAGCTGGAGGCACCTTGCTTGTTGCTATAGAAAGGATCTGCTCGCGGCGCTCACTCCATTCGTGTGTGCTCACTTCACGGTAAGTATTATGTGGCGGTTCAAAAATAAATAACCGTGCAGTTTTATTTTCAATAAAACGCTGCGTATAGTTATCGACCACATTCTGAATTCCAGTAAAATTTCCTTTCCAATAAAACATGTCAGTAATGTCTATCCATAACGTTTTTGGGCTATCAATCATTTAATATCTCCTCTGACAACCTGGGCTACCTGGATTTGTCCCGATACCCCATTAGCCCACTCTTCTACATAGTCGACCGGCATTGCTGTAAGTCGACTTTCTGCGTTCATCATATCTCGCATAGCCTGTACGTACGCGCTGACTGTTAATCCGGCAGTATACTCTATTGCGGCTTTCTTGATTTGGTCTAGAGATTCTCGATCTGAGACAAAAGCAGCAACGGCATCAAAAACTTCTGGCTGTTGTGTCACTTTACAAGCGGCGCTAGTAGGTATTTCATGGAACCATCCGACATCTCTTAAGACGACACATACACCGTAGCGCATAGCCTCAAGCGTAAGGAGTGAAGTTTCGCCAAAATAATTTGGTCGAAAATTTATTAGAAGGTGTAGCTGGGATAACTTAGTTTGAAATTGTAAGTCAGTTAAATTAGTAGTGATCCTTACACGGGGATCGTCAAACACTTTTTGCATAGCCGCTGACAGTTGATCATAGTCGTAATTAAAGCCAAATAGCTCAAAACGGCAACTCTTAAAGCGGGGATTGCCGACCATCTTTTCTAGCATTTTGTAGCTCTCGTCGTCGGCTCGAGGGGTAGCAAACCCTCCAAAGCCAATAGTTAGTTCTGCGGGCTTAAATACTTGCCCTCCTTGCGTAATCGGCAAGTGAAGTTTAGTTACATTTTTGTTGGTATTATTAATCGAACTGTATATTACTTTCTGCTTAGCGTCACTGGAATGTACAAGCACGCCTTTCGCGCTGTTAACCAGACTCGTTATGAACTCTGCTTCTCTTAACATAGCAAACCGAGTCTCAGTATTATAACGGTCGACGCTAATATGGCCTCGCTGCACTAGCTGATCAAAAAGCCCTCTAAGCCTCGTGTCGTGCAAGACTAAATACCCAGGGTATAATAGGGCTCGTTTGATAGTTTCAATGTGATAATCACTATTACCAAGGTGGTACCACACCGCATCATAAGAGGCGTATGCTTCGGCATTGAGAGCTTCAACTGGATACCAATTAGCGCAGTACGGTAGGTAGCTTGGCTTTGGAGTACCTTTCGTTAACGCACTTAATTCAAAATAGAAATCGCATTGAAATTGGTTGGCTAACTCAGGGTAAAGCGTTTGGATAAATTTTCCTATAGACGAATAGCCTCGGGGATCAGGTCCTACAATAGCGATACGAGGCGTTTTGATAATATCTCTATTTTTAAGTTTCTCAACTGTCATTTTGTCCATAACGTCGAGCAAACGCGCCCCTGAAGACGCTTTATCAAAGTTAGCTAATTTAGGATACTGCTTCATTGGACGCTGATCTGCCACTGCTACTAGGGCTTTAATGATGCTAGCAGTGTCGTATGGGTCAAAGTATGTCACGTACGGTTCATCAACTATCTCTTTAAAGACATGAATATTAGAGCAAGCTATACGTTTTGATTTTTCGGTAATTGCCTCAAGCAGGGGCATCCCCAGTCCTTCGTATAGTGGACCGAACAATATAATTTCTGCCTCTTGATACAGCCACCTTAACTCTGCGTCACTAATTGAACCGAGAAATACTACATCTTGAGACAGTTTTGAAAGCTGTTCTTTTGTACCTTCGCTAAAAAATGACGTTACAGCCAAAATATATTTATGATTATTCTGAGCGTTAAACGCCGAAAAGGCTTCAATACATCTCTGATTATTCTTACGGAAATCGTCACCTGATGGCAAAAGTATAATGTGCCTATCTTCATTCAGTTTAGGTGGCATTTTAGGATCTACCGCACTACGATCAACTCCCGAGCCAAAAACAGTGG
Source organism: Patescibacteria group bacterium (assembly GCA_030271625.1). GTDB lineage: Bacteria > Patescibacteriota > Saccharimonadia > Saccharimonadales > UBA4665 > UBA4729. The sequence continues at coordinate 157,468 of JARXKN010000001.1, read as the reverse complement.
TTACCCGCTCTGGATTCACACCCAGATACTTAATCAAGTCATCTCGCGTAGTTTCCGAATTAGTAACTATTTCATCGCATATAAATAGTTCACTGAAGCGCTCAAAGTAAATGTTTTGCTGCTCTTCGGTGCGCAAATATGCGTCGGCGAAAAGATAGGGAATGAGGTCATGAAAAAGCAGTACTTTCTTTGAGTTTGTGGGGAAAACAGGATAAATACTGTGTTCGAACAGCCAAGGCATAAAATAAATCGCTCCTGTACACGCTAAATTTTTATCTAATATAGAGCGGTTTTCAGCAGCTGCTTTTGCGTACGTACCCCCTGGTGCAGGCGTTACAAGCGGGCATGATACAAACTGAATAGCCGTACCTAAGATTTTAGCCACCTGGTCTTGCCGTAGGTCCAAATTAGGAAGTTTATTGTTAAACACAAACGTTACTTCCCACTGCTTCAGAAAAGTTGGCTTTGCTACTAAACTTTCAATAAAAGAAAAGGCCAGTTTAGCAGCGCCGCGATCCCAGGCTTCACTTTGGAATACCTGTGCATCAACATATAACTGCTTTTTCATCGTTTCACCTTTCTGGCTGTTCGGCCTGCCACTTTCAGAAGTTTTATCCCTCCATCATAAGCCCTAAGTGTTTCCCCAAAAAAGCGCTGCCGTACAAGATATTTTTTATCTTTGTGACCCTCTATATCAAGTAAAAACTGGTTAATATCGGCCCGTTTAATCATAATCAAAGCGCTGGTTGATACTAACAGTTTGGGTTCACTTTCTGGTGCAGGCTCAGGCAATGCTAGTTTTTGAGCCATTGGTCGCTCTTGCTGCAGCCACAGTAACTTTTGGCGCACTCTCACATGCAAGTGTTTTGTCCTTTTAATCGCTACTTGACGTAAAGGTAATTGCTCTAGATGTAGGGCTCGCTGCTCTACAGCTGCTAGCTGTGCCTCATAAGCCTTTCTTTCTTTCTCTATTTGTTCTTTCAATAGATTAGAAGTTTGCTCTATACCTAATCTTTCTCGCCAGTCTGCGTAAGCTTGCTCTTTGGTATCTATAATAGTCTGACCAATAATAAATTCAGGGTATGTGGCACGGTGATCTTTTTTGTAAATTTCTTCGAGGCCATAGTACTCGTTTAGCCCGTCAAAGAATACTTGTTTGTAGCCGGCTTTAGTTAAAAGAGGGCGCCAATCGTGCTTAACATGATTGGCTTCAACTACAACGAGCATAGGCCTAAACTTTTTCCAGTTATTTGAAGATATAACTTCATACTCGTAGCCCTCGACGTCAATCTTTAAGAAATCGATTTTTTGGTTCTTGGGTAGATTTTTTTCTAAAATTAAACTTAGTGGTTCAACCTTAATCTCATAGTCTTTGCTTTTGCGGTGGGCTGCCTTTTGATCAGATTGCATACCAGGATCAAGAGTAGATAAACCGTCTGCCCCTACAAACTCTCTAAAGACTAGTTCACCAGGTTTATTTGATACCCCTAATTGAACGTTGATATCTTTTGTACGCTCAGTTTTGAGAGACGAATAATGGTGTTCGATAGGTTCAATGTTAATGCCCCGCCAGCCTTTATCATAAAAGAATTTGGTGACTGATTCATGGACTGGGTCATTTGCCCCTACATCTACATAGAATCCTTTTGATTTACCGCCGAGCAGCCAATTTATATAGATGTCTTCGCGATTTTGTGCATAACTTCTAAGCTCAGCCATGGTTATCTATCCAGTCTCTCAATAATTTTAACTAATTTTTTACTAGACTCTTTCCAAGAATATTCAGCAACCCTTTTAGTTCCCAGCGTGATAAGTCTCTGTTGAAGCTTCTTATCCTGGAGTACTGTGCTCATTTTATCAGTAATATCACTAATCTTTAACGGATTAACGTAAGTTGCAGCAAGGTCAGCAACTTCATGAAGTACGGCAATATCACTAGCTAGAACAGGTGTTTTGCAGGCCATGGCCTGTAAAACAGACAGGCCGAAGCCTTCGTGTAATGCTACATGAGTTAACAAGCTTGCTCCGCTGTATAAATATGGGAGATGTGCATCAGGCACGTAGACATCAGGGCGTATAATATTAAACCCGTCACCCTGTAGTGTGACTATCTTACTTTCGATATCATCTTTTCCCCATCCGCCACCGCCAACCAACACTAGACTATATTCATCACGCAAATTCTCGGGAAGGCCAGCGTATGCATCCAAGAGACGACTGATGTTTTTTCGAGGTTCTATGTTTCCTACATATAGTAAGTAGTTTCCTTGAATGCCATATTGCTGCTTAATATCGTCAGTCTCGATTTTGGGCATAGGCCTAAAGTAGGTAGTATCGACCCCATTGGGTACGACGTTAACCTTATCTGTATCAACCCCTAATTCATGAATTATCTCCTGTTTTGAGCTACTACTCACAGTGATTATCCGGGTAGTGCGCTTAACCCAAAGCGGAACATTGTGTTTTAACATTTTCAGATTTTTACGCTGAACTGTTTCGGGATACAGTCTAAAGGCAACATCGTGAATGTACGTTAGAGAATTTGAATGATAGACAGGCCAATTCTTAAAATTGGGAAATAGGTAAATGCCTTTGCCAAAAAGTAGATCCATTGGAGGTAGTAGCCGATAAACCAACAGTCGATGGAAAATATGTTTTTCCAGATGAATAACTTTCGTTTCTACGTTGTGCATGGGCAAACTATGCTGCTGTAATGACCCTCTAGTTCCAGAAGGGATAAGTAATACTATCTTAAATCTCTGCAAAAATGCATCATTCTTCGCTAACTCAATTATTGTTGATAAGGTTACTTGGCCAACACCACTTATTCTGGTTTCACATATAGCAGATGCTTCAATAAATAGCTTAGTTTTGGGCACTATAAGCCCTTTGATGTGCGCTTGTCGGGGTAATTGATCGAGATTTTAAATGACGGATCAACAAGGTAAGGAGTGGTGTGGCTTTTTGCAGAAGTGAAAGTTGTTGCCTCCTCCCACCAATCACAGACTTCTCCATCCGCAAAAACTATAGCTGGCTCGACGATGTATTTACCGTCACTAAAAATATTAGGAATCTCCCAGTCGACAGCAATTTCGTCACCCTTTTTAACTAATGGGATCTTCTTACCTTGAAGCTGCGTGTTGGTCCCAGTAATATTTTGGTCCGATGCATTCTTGATAAGAATACCGAATACTATATCTTCCACGTCCTGTTCAGCTATTGCTTTGGTTGTAATCATGAGTGTAGGCTGTTCAGAGATGACCGTTGGCTGAACTTTGACTTTTGAATATCTAATTTTTCCAACTCCCCACCTTTTTGTTTTTGCAGTAGGCTCAGAACCAGTGTCAGCTGCCGTCTCAATGAACATTTTGCTATATTCTTTCGCAACATCATTTGCACTGCCGCTAATAACAAGCTCACTCTTTTCGATCAGAACCGCTCGATCACAGTATTCACGGATTGCATTCATGTCATGACTTACGAAAATTACCGTTTTTTTATTCTTTTTAAGCTCGCGGAAATAGTCGAAGCATTTTCTTTGGAAATCAGCATCGCCAACTGCTAGAACTTCGTCGACAAGAAGTACGTCCGCTTCAGAACGAGTTGCCATAGAAAATGCTAACCGAACCTGCATTCCTGAAGAATAGTTTTTTAGTTTTTGATCCATGAAGCGTTCTAGTTCGGCGAACGAAACGATATCTTCGTACATAGCTTCAACTTCCTTTTGGGAAAAGCCAAGCATAGCGCCATTTAAGAACACGTTTTCACGTCCCGTTAACTCGGGGTTAAACCCTACCCCTAGCTCGATAAAAGGCACTAGCTTGCCTGCTGTCCTGACGGTTCCTGATGTAGGTTGATAAATTCCGGCAAGTATTTTAAGCATCGTGCTTTTACCACTTCCGTTACGGCCGACGATGCCGAAGAATTCACCTTTGTTGATACTAAAAGAAATATCTTTTAGTGCGTGCTGTACCTCACTTGATCCGCCTGCGCGTTTTTTTGCTGCACTCGTTACAAGACTCTTTATTGAATTAACCCGCTCATGAGGCAACACAAAATTTTTATATACTTGGTTGACTTCAACAGCTACTTCGTCACTCATGTATTACACTTCCTCTGCAAAATATTTAGAACGAGCCCTGAAGTATGAACCCCCAGATATTGCAAGTACTGCTGTGATACCAAGTGGTATAAGCCAAATTAGCCTATCCCCTCCGTAAATATCACTAATGGTTAGCGCATAGGGGCCAATTAAGGCATGGCGTGCGTCTTGAATAATTTGAGCCATAGGATTCAGAATCAAAAACTTTGCATATTCATGCGGAACACGCTGAAGTGCATATAGGATAGGGGTAGCGTAAAAAGCGGCCTGCATGACCACTTCCCAAATGTAGGAAACATCCCTAAAGCGAACAAAGAGTGCGCTTAGCAAAAATGCTATAGAGATAGCTAGAATAAAAAGTTCTACAATTAATGGAATTAATAGTAAAGCGTTCCAGCTTATTCCTACATGTCCAAAATAAATAAAAATTGCTATAACAATACTGTTTAAGAATAGATTAATGAGCGCTGAAAATGAGCTCGCTAAAATGATGACGTATTTTGGAAAGTTTATTTTTCGTAGCAAGTCGCCCTTACCTACGATGGCTGCAACACTACCCGTAGTTACCTCAGCAAAATAATTCCAAAGCACAATCCCTAATAGCAGGTATTGGGGGTAATGAGGGACCCCTTTTCCAACAGGTAGAAAAACCGTAAACACTAAGTAAAGTATCAGGAATAGAAGTAGCGGTCGGAGCAGTGACCACATATATCCCAAGGCCGAGCCTTGATAGCGCAGCTTGAAGTCAGTCTTAACTAATTGCTTTAAGAGGATAACTGAGTAACGATAGCGTTGTAGTAGTTTTTGCACTTACCCTTATTTTATCGGTAAACAACTGTGGTGGCAAATGCCTTGGTGAAGTTAGACAGCTCCTGTACGCTAGATTTATGAATAAAGTATTAGTTACAGGGGCAAACGGTTTCGTAGGCGAACATCTCGTAAAAGAGCTGGCCGAAAATGGTCTTGCTGTTACGGCCGTAGGTGGGCATACAGGGGCTAAAATTACATCACCTTTTATTGACCACTTCGTAACTCTAGACCTTAAAGACCCAGAAGCAGCTGCAACAGTTGATTTTACAAATATAGATAGCGTAATTCATCTAGCTGGCTTAGCGGCCGTCGGCCCGTCATTCGACGATCCAATGCTATACATAAATACCAATATTGGTATCGAGGTAAATCTCTTCGAGGCGGCTTTGGCACAGAAGTGCTTTCCTAAGTTCTTAATCATTAGCAGTGGCAGTTTATATGACACGGGCGCAGAACTACCGATTACTGAAACTACGCCGGTATTACCGTCTTCTCCGTATGCCATAAGCAAGCTTGGCCAAGAACAAATGGCCCGCTATTACCAAAATCGCGGTTTTGAGTGCATCATTGCTCGGCCCTTCAACCACTGCGGCCCAGGACAAGGTGCAGGCTTCATCGTTCCCGACCTCGCACAGCAACTAATTGCGGTCGAACGAAACCAAGCCGGCAAAGTAATGGTTGGTAATTTGGACGCTCTGCGTGATTACACTGACGTTCGTGACATTGCCCGCGCCTATCGTTTACTGCTCGAAAGCGGTAAGTCTGGCGAAACTTACAATATCTGCAGCGGCACAGCGCGCAGTGGCCACGACATCTTAGCCGGACTACAAGCTGCTAGCGGCCTTACTGTGAACGTGGAGCAGGACCCAGCAAAAATGCGACCAGCCGACAATCCCGTTATTTATGGTGATCACAGCAAGCTAACCAACGACACTGGTTGGCAACCAACTATTACTTTCGAGCAGACTATGACCGACGTCATAGCCGACTGGCGTAGTCGCTAGATAACTTCACCTTCGAGAGCTAAATCGGTCTCGACCATAAGCTTTACGAGGCCAGGGAAATCAACTTTACGCTTCCAGCCTAAAACTTCTTCAGCCTTAGCTGGGTTACCGAGTAGAATATCGACTTCAGCTGGGCGGAAAAAGTCTGGGTTAATTTTTAGCACCGTTTTGTCGGTAGCAGCATCGATGCCAACTTCGTTCACATCTTCGCCCTGCCATTCCAGCTTGATGCCGATTTCAGCAAAAGCTAGTTCGCAGAATTCACGTATAGTGTGTGTCTCGCCAGTGGCCAAGACGTAGTCGTCTGGCTTATCCTGCTGCAGCATGCGCCACATACCTTCGACGTAATCGCCGGCATAACCCCAGTCACGCTTAGAATCTAGATTACCGAGTTCAACGTGCGTCTGCTTGCCGAGTTTGATACGGGCAACGGCATTAGTGATTTTACGGGTTACGAATTCTACTCCGCGGCGATCGCCTTCGTGGTTAAACAAAATACCGCAGCTAGCGTGAATGCCATAGCTCTCGCGGTAATTCTTAGTTATCCAGTGGCCATATAGTTTAGCGACACCGTATGGGCTGCGGGGGTGGAACAGCGAGTTTTCGTCATAACCAACGCCTGGCCGGTTGTAGTCTAAACCGCCAAACATCTCAGAAGTAGAAGCCTGGTAGAAACGAATCGTCTTTTCGCCGCCAACAGCCCGAATTGCTTCCAGTATGTTCAAGACACCTTTTCCGGTAACATCGGCCGTTAATTGTGGGCTTTTAAAAGAGTGGCCCACATGGCTAATAGCTCCTAAGTTGTAAACTTCTTCAGGTTTGGCAATTTGCATGGCGCGAATTAACGAACCTTGGTCAGTCAAATCGCCTTCTATAAGCTTTACGAATGGCTGTTCTTTTATGACGCGATCGCGTTTAGGGTTTTGCTGGCCGCGGATAAGACCGTAGACGTCATATCCCTTTTCGTTTAGTAGGTTTGCAAGATGATAGCCGTCTTGGCCAGTAATACCTGTAATCAACGCGCTTTTCGCCATGTATTTACCCTCTCTTAAGTTCTGATCTGGTACCCGGTAGTATAACATCTTGGCCGGTTGGCTGCTATGATTGGACTATGAGCAAAATCGTAATCGACGCTAGGGAACTAAGAACCAGCACTGGCCGCTACATTGAGCGTCTGTTGAACTACTTGCAGGAGCTGGATCAGACTAATAATTACCTTGTTTTGCTGAAACCTAAAGACATTTCGGGATGGCGAACAAAAAACGAACATTTTATGGCTGTTGCGTGTCCGCACGAAGAGTTTAGCTTTGCAGAACAGCTAGCCTTTAAGAAGCAGCTGGAGGACTTGCAGCCCGACCTCGTTCATTTTGGCATGGTCCAACAGCCCGTCATGTACAAAGGCCCGGTCGTCACTACTATCCACGACCTGACCACCATCCGCTTCACTAATCCGGCCAAAAACGCGCTTGTTTTCAAATGTAAACAGTTGATATACCGCCAGGTAATCAAGCGCGCCGCTAGCAAGTCGGCCGCCATAATTACACCGTCCCAATTTGTTAAAGATGACCTAATCGCGTTTACCGGCGTTGATCCCGGTAGAATCACCGTCACGTTGGAAGCCGCCGATCCTATTGATTCCCTGTCCTCCCCCCTCCAAAATTTGCAAAATACTGAATTTATTATGTATGTAGGTAGACCGACTCCCCACAAGAATTTAGAGCGTTTATTAGCTGCCTTTGCCCTGCTGCAAGCCCAGCGCCCTGCCCTCCATTTAGTGCTGGCCGGCCGGACCGATGTTAATTACCTGCGCATTGCCGAACTGGTTAAAACGAAACAAATTAAAAACGTCGTCTTCACCGACTTTGTTACCGACGGCCAATTACGCTGGCTATACGAGAACTGCGCCGCTTACGTCTTCCCTTCCTTAAGCGAAGGTTTCGGCCTGCCAGGATTAGAAGCCATGCAACACGGCGCCCCAGTCGTTAGTAGTGACGCTACCTGCTTACCAGAAGTCTACGGTGACGCCGCCCACTATTTCGACCCAACCAACACCCAAGCTATGGCCGACGCCATCAACGAAGTTTTAACAGATACAAATTTGCGAAATCGTCTAGTAGAAGCCGGGCACCTCAAAGCCCAAGCATACTCTTGGCGCCGCATGGCCGAACAAACCCTCGCCGTCTACAATTCTGTTTTGAAATCATAGTTTTATAGCTACATACTAAAATGGTACAAATTTCACTACAATTGTGTGATTCTATACCATGCTGTCATCTTTACATAAGCACAATAAAATGCTAGTATATAAGTAGTTAGTTAAAACAAACATGAACAAACGTTTACTCCTACCAGCCTTGCTGGTGGCGGGTCTGGTTTTATGCGCTCCAAACGGCCAGCCAGCTCCTTCACCTACCCCCGTTACGCCAGCTACTGGCGTAACTATTAGCGCGCTCGTTCATGGTCAATTAGCCCCATTAAACCTCATTGCTGCGCCGGTAACTGTTAACAGCAGTACCGTGGTGAAAACAGTGGTCACTACCCCTGTTGCAGCCGTTAAAGCCCCCACTCAGATAACTCAGCCGCAGCTCAGCTACACTTCCGACTACACCGCTCGCCAAGTTGGCAATCAAGCCGTCACCGCCGATGGCCGCAGCTACCCTATCAACAGTTTTACCGCCACTTCCCAGCCCAACGATCCTCAGGCCAACCAACCGTGGGTTACCAGCGCCAACCTTAGCGCCGCTTGGGACACTCCCCGTGGCAACAACCCAACGCTGTTAGCCATTATCGACACGGGTTTTGCGTTAAAGCACCAAGAATTTGCTGGCCGCTTTTACACCAACCCCGGCGAAGTTGGTCCGACAACTCTGCAAAACCCATCTCAGCTTAACTGCACCGACCGTGGCTTAACCTTAGACAAAAGCTGTAACCTTATAGACGATAACAACGACGGCATTGTCGATAACGAAACCGGCACCACTACCAAGCAAGCCCCTTCCCACCTCAACTGTACCGATCAAGGCCTCGCCCTCGATAAGAGCTGCAACCTGCTCGATAACGATGGTAATGGCTTTACTAACGACGTAACTGGCTGGGACTTCGCCTACAACACCCCTTCCGTCCAAGCCGGCAAAGTTACGCCTTCTGGCGCTGGCACCCATCATGGCACCTATGTTACTGGTGTTGCTGCCGCGACTGGCAACAACGGCATTGGCCTAGCTGGCGTTGACTGGGCTACCAAAATCTTGCCCTTGCAAGCACTAGACGACACTGGCTCTGGCAATACTGTTTCTGTTGCTAATGCCATCGATTACGCCATTGCCCGTCACGCTAACGTGATAAGCCTCAGCCTCGGCAGTACCACTGACGACCAACTGGTTCACCAAGCCGTGCGCCGCGCCATCGCCGCCGGCATTGTAGTTGTGGCTGCTGCTGGCAACGACGGCTGTGACTGCATGATCTACCCGGCAAATTACCCAGAAGTTGTGTCGGTAGGTGCGGCTGACAGCAACGGCCAGCTAGCAACCTTTAGCTCTTACGGCGCTAATCTTAAGATCCTCGCGCCGGGAGTAAACCTGTTCACCACCGATTGGCAATCCAGCAACCAGACCAACGCTTACGCTAGCGGCATTAGCGGCACATCATTAGCGACTCCAGTTGTAAGCGGCCTGATTACCCGTTTATTAAGCCTGCAACCAAACGCCAGCGCCGCTCAATTAGTAGCCGCTCTAACCGAAAATACTAATCACACTGGCCTAACCGCGGCCGCTCCGCACAGTAATACCCTGGGTTATGGATTCTTGAACGCTGGCGCTGCCATCTTACGCATGGCGACTGCCTTCAGTCCTAATCAGCTCTATAGCTTTAACCCAGTTAGCACTAGTCAAGGCTTGGTTTATCAGTGTGAGGCTAATAGCTTCGGCACAACGCCAGTTTATGAGTTACTACAGAACGGCACCTCGACGTTTACGGCTAATGTGGCTGATGCTCAGATTGCCATTGAACAAGGGGCGACTGCCAATATCTTTAGCTACGACTGTTTGTCCCAACCCCAAGATACACCGCTGATGGTGCGCAGCTTAAACATCTACAGCGAGTTCCGTAACACGTTCAATAAATAGGTCTTAACTTATGTAGGGCTACAGAAAAGCCCCCACAACACTGGTGGGGGCTTTTTGAAGCAAATAGCCTATTAGGCTGTAGCTTTGCGAGGTGTAGCCACAACCTGCTCGGGCTTAAGCAGAATCTTACGGTTCTGGGCAGCGCGTTCGCTGGCAATAAACCAACTGTCAAAAGCACCAGGTTCGCCGTCAACAACGTGCGTTAGTTTGTAGTCTGGCAATACAGTGTGGCCTTTGAGCATGCGGGCGTTGCGCACGGCGGTTGCATCTGTTGGGTCGGTTGGCTCGGCGATATCATAATCTACCCAACTAATGTTTTCGGTTTTGACTTCGTCGTTGCCGAGGGCGGTCATGAACTCGTCGCGAGTTTTGTAGGCCTCGTCCCAGTCTTTGGAATCTTGGTAAGCTTTTTCGCTGGTGCCGGTAGGTTCTTTGCCGTAGTTGGCAGCAATGGGGTCGGAGTTTAAGCAGATGCCGCCGTAGAAGAGAAGTCCGAGAGCGGGATCAGAAATTTGTTCTATAAACTGAACGCTGCGAGCGCCTTCGCTAAGCTCTTGTGGTGCTGATTCTGGAGATGTCATAGTGACCTTTTTGTTTTTAAGATTTGTCACTAAATAGTAGCACTATATTGTGCTTATGTCAATAATGCTACCTGGAAGACTACTCCGTTTCCGTAGGAGCTTCGTCGGCAGGCACTTCAGCTCCTGTTGCGCCCGGCTTTAACACTACGTGCCGTTCACGAGCTTCACCAGCGGATTCACTGACAATTTCGTACTCGGCGGCAACTTGGTGGACAATCCGGCGGTCGGCGGCGTTCATGGGTTCTAGGGCCATCTCGGTGGACGAGTCGCGCACTTGCTTTACCCAAACTTCGGCTTTTTCACGCAGGCGGTCAGCGCGCTGTTTCTTATAATCGGCGATGTCGACGTTAGTGCGCGAGTGGCTGAAGTTATTGTTCTTTAGAGCGGCTCCGACTAGGTGTTGCAGCGAGCGCATGTTGTCGCCCCGTTGACCAATTAAGAAACCATTAAGATGGGTGCTTGGCACGCTCAGCTGAATGACTTCTTCGTCGGCCGAGGCGTGCACTTGGACGTTTAAGCCAAAGAACGACAGCAGATCTTCTAGGTATTTTTCGGCGTAGAGGACGGCTTCGTCCATGGAGTCGTTAAGCGCTAGGTCGCTCATTACTTTTTCCTCCGCTTATTGCCCTTCTTATGTTTGACGTTTTTGACTGGTTTAACCGCAACCGGCAGCTCACTAACAACTTCGGCTTCAGGGATGGCGGCCACGTCGCGGCTCGGTTTGCCGCCCATGGTTTCCATTTCTTTTTCGTCTTTATTAAGGACGATGCTCTGCTGGATAAAGGCCACGATGCCGCCGGCCAGCCAGTATAAGCTAAGGGCGGCTGGAAGATTAACGGTAAACAAGAAGACAACGGCTGGCAGAATATAGATAGTTTTTTGGCTAACAGCGGCATTGACCTCTGATTGGTCGGCAGCTTTGCCGGCACCAGCATCCTTTAATATAGAGCGCAGACTACGCTTGTCTTTGGCGGCTGGGAGCAATTGCTTGGCTTGGTAGAACTGAGCAAAGGCACTACCGGCCACCAGCAAGAAGGCGCCGAGGTAAAAACCGTGTGGGCCGAAGGCGGGGCGGTTCAAATCAATCAGGCCAAACAGGGTGTTATCGAACTGTTTAATGTTGTGCGATAGCTGCGTTAGCCAACCAAGGTGCTGCTGCAATACCGGGTAGGCGGAGCTCACGAGCGTGTGCGGGTTTTTAATCACCTTTTGCAGGCCACTATAGAGGCCGATCAGCACTACCAACTGCACGATAAGGGTCGGGAAGGTGCCAAGCGGGTTAATGCCCCGCTCTTTATACAGTTCCATGAGCATGAGGGATTCTTTTTGACGATTGCCCTTGGTCGCTTTTTTAATCTTAGTGATTTCTGGCTGCAGCTTGCGCATAGCTTTGGTCTGGTGCAGTTGCTTCTTAACCAGCGGCCATAACAAGAGGCGGATGATGATAGTGAACAGAATTAAGGCCAAGCCAAAGTTGTGCCCCGGCAAGATGGCATATACGAAAATTAACAGGTTCAAGATAGGGTGTACTACGAATTGATTAAAAAATATGGCTAAGGCATGAAACATGTAAACTAATTCCTCTTTGTATTAACTATACCATGATTGCCAGTGGTGGCATCTGGGGTGGTACTGTTGATTTTAGCTAGTAATCCCCTGACCTGTTCCTGCAGCTGAGCCGCCGGTAAGCTGGCGACTTGGTCGCTAAAAATCGTCACTACAATATCGGCCGCCGGTAGGTTAGCCTGCTCGGCACGGATAATTTCAAATACCCGGCGGCGGATGCGGTTACGGACAACCGCTGACTTATGGACCTTCTTACTAACTACTACGGCCGCTCGGTATGATTGGCCAGCTTTGCGGGGCGCGAACTTAAGATTCAGCAGCGAACCACGCACCGTGGTGCCACGGCGGTAAACCGGCAACAGCGCGCTGTAGCCGTGGAATCGATAGATACGACTTATCATGGTAGTAGTTTATAGGGTTTTGGTTGATGTTAACAGAGGTAATACAAAAGAGCCTCAGTTTCCCGAGGCCCTTCATATGCGGACTGCTGGTTTTTAGGCCGACAGTTTAGTGCGGCCCTTGTTGCGGCGGCGCTTCAGCAAGTTGCGGCCAGTGCGGCTCGCCATGCGCTTCATGAAGCCACCGACGCGGGAGCGACTGCGCTTCTTTGGTTGGAATGTTCTTTTGGGCATACTTCTATCCTACTACATCTTGAGTTATTAATCTGGTGAACCTATTGGAGCATTTTTGCCTAAGATACAACTTTGGCTGCCAGGGCAATCTTTTTCGTAAACTTAGGGCGTAAAATTAACAATATTTAGTCGCTTAAGTCTAGCAAGTTTTCCACTTATAGGCAACTAGTTTCCACAGGCTACCAGATGGGCCTTGTAGCTGTGCATAACTTGACCACTGGGGGGCCTATCTGGGCAGTGGTATTGTTGTTGTTTTTGGAAAGGTGTGGAAAACTATGAACAATTTCGGTATATTTAGGGGAACAACAGGAGCGGTATGCAACGAGACGGGTTATGGCAGGCAGTGCTAGGTGAGATTGAGCTAACTGTTTCGCGCGGAAATTTTGTTACCTGGTTCAAACCAACCCAACTCCTCAGTCATACCGATACCTCAGCTGTAATTGGCGTGCCGAACGTCTTTATTAAGCAGCAGCTAGAGCGTAAATATAACGATCTTATCCGCTCTACACTCGAGAAGAATGGCGTACTGGCCGAAGTGATTGAATATAAGATGTCGACCATGGCTCCCTCTGCCCGTACCTTCGACGAATCGGTTCTCGCGCCGAATGGCCAACAAACCGCCGATCGTTTCGCCCCGCCCCGTAGTACTTCGCCGGTTATGACCACTGGTGCTTCCGGCCCACATGATGTCGTTACTGGGTCCGCCGGCGCTGGCACGCTCGGAAACGGCTTAACCCACTCCTACCGCCAAGGCATAAACGAACGCTACACCTTTGACAACTTTATTGTTGGTAGCGGTAACGAGCTAGCCTTTGCGGCCTGCCAATCAATTGCCCAGATGCCCGGTACCAAATATAACCCGCTGTTTTTATATGGTGGCGTTGGAATTGGCAAAACCCACTTAATTCAAGCTGTTGGTAATGCCGTTAAAGCCCAAAACCCCAAAGCTAAAATCCTCTACATTTCGACCGAGCAGTTTGTACAAGAGTTTGTGGCCGCCCTGCGCTTCCGTAAAACCGCCGACTTTGCCAGCTATTACCGCTCGGCGGATGTACTGATAGTAGATGATATTCAGTTCATTGCCGGCAAAGAAAAGATGCAGGAAGAGTTCTTCCACACCTTTAATGCCCTACACCAGGCCAATAAACAGATTATTATTAGCTCCGATAAGCCGCCAAAAGACATTGCGACCCTAGAAGAGCGGCTACAAAGTCGGTTTGCTTGGGGCATGAGCATTGATATGCAGATCCCAGACTTTGAAACCCGTTGCGCAATTGTGCAGACCAAAGCTCAAACGCACGAAGTTGAACTACCAGCCGATGTCGTAGAATACCTGGCTAACCACATCCAAACTAATATTCGTGAACTCGAGGGCGCCCTGAACCAGTTGCTGGCCTTTTGTGAAATGCGGAATTTAGAGCCGTCCTTAAGTGTTGCCGGCAGTTTACTGGGGTCGGCCAAAGTTCGGCCGAAGCACCTCAGCGCCAAGCAAATTATTGAGCGCACCTGCAAGCACTTCCAGATACCGATGGAAGACATCCTGGGACCAAAGCGCGATAAAGACATTGTGGTGCCGCGCCAGATAGCGATGTACATGCTCCGAAGCGAACTTCACTTGAGCTTTCCAAAGATTGCCCGTGAGCTCGGCCGTAAAGATCACACCACGGCTATCCACTCCGTCGAGAAGATTACCAAAGAATCGCAGCTTGATGCCGACTTGCGTTCGACGCTGTCCGAGATTAAGGAGCGTTTGTATGCATAAAACTGTGTTCAAAGCCTGTGTACAAGCCGTGCACGAGCTGGGCATACTGTTGCCGAGCCTGTGGGGTTTATACCACTCCCGCCCTACTGCCAACTCTAGCCGTGTGCACAGTTCTAGGACTTATACCTTAGTTACCCCTACTTTTGTACTCGGCCTTGTGCACTACTTTTTTCGTCAATTTGTATCTGTTACGGTCCGACTTATGCCCACTATCCACACCACCAATAAAGACCACAATAAGTTTAAATTAAGAATAACTCATAGGGAGCTGTGTATATGAAACTTCAGGTAACTCAGGAAAACCTTAATCGCGCTTTAGGCTCAGTGGCGCGGGTGGCTAATACTCGTAATGCTCTGCCCATACTAGCTAACGTACTTATTAAAACCAGTAATAATCGTTTAAGTCTTTCGGCTACAAACTTAGATATCGCCATCACACACTATATTGGCGCTAAGGTAGCCGATGAAGGCTCGATTACTGTCCCAGCTCGGTTAATGCAGGACTTTATTAGTAGCCTGCCCTCCGGCGTCATTAACCTGGAACTAAAAGAAACTAAACTAAGCATTACTACCGACCAGTACCAGTCGACGGTTAATGGCATTGTGGCCGATGATTTTCCGGTTATGCCAGCGATCACCGCTGGTCAAAGCTGGACTGTTCCTGGCGCCGTACTAAAAAAGACCTTACAACAGGTAGTATTTGCGGCTTCCAACGACGAAACCCGACCAGTGTTAACCGCCGTGCTCCTGCACACCTCAGACGGCGCACTGTACATGGCTTCGACCGATAGCTACCGCCTAGCGGAACGTAAACTAAACGCTAACACCGAAGATGTTCGCCTCTTAGTCCCAGCTACCGCCATGCAAGACCTACTACGGATTATTGGCGATGGCGTAGACGACGTTCAGGTGACTCATGATGACCAGCAAATTCTATTCCAGGTCGGTGACGTCGAACTAGTTACGCGCTTGGTCGAAGGTAAATACCCTGATTACCAGAAGCTGATTCCGTCTAGCTTTACCACCAGCGCTACCTTAAAACGAGCCGACTTCTTAAACGTCACCAAAGTCTCGAGCCTATTTGCGCGCGAAAGTGCCGGCAGTATAACTATAGAAGTAGACGAAGCGGCCCAGAGTCTCAGTATTCGATCAGTCGCCTCACAGCTCGGCGAAAACACCGCTCAAGCGACCGCTAAAACCACCGGCAGCGACAGCATTACCCTAAACTCTAAATATCTACTAGATGCCCTAAACGCCTTTACGGGCGACGAAGTAACCTTCGGCTTTAACGGTAAGCTTGAGGCTACTTTACTGACCGATGCCGCCAACAATGACTACAAACACGTCATCATGCCATTAAAGGGCTAGATTAACCCGTTATACTACCAGTATGATTACTGACTTGCGGCTGCAACACTTCCGTTCCTACGATGACGATTCGTTCGAATTCCAACCCGGCGTCAATATTATCGTCGGGCCGAACGCTAGCGGTAAGACTAATCTATTAGAAGCAATATTAGTGCTAGCCGCCGGCAGCTCGTACCGTGTGAGCGACGCCGAACTAGTCCAGCGTGACCAACCCTGGGCCCGGTTGGACAGTCACGATTCTAACGACCATGACCGAACCATGAAAATTGTTCTCGATCCCCGCCCTACCAAAACCTTTGAGTTTGGCGGTAAAGTTATCCGCCGCCTGTCATTAAAAGATAAATTACCAGTTGTGCTGTTTGAACCGAATCACCTCCAGCTGCTAGCCGGATCGCCTGAACAACGCCGGCAGTACCTAGATGACCTGTTGGAGCAAACTGAGGCCGGCTACGGCCAATTACGTCGTGAGTATAAGAGAATCCTGGCTCAGCGCAACAGTCTGCTTAAACAGCCGGCCCTGATGGCTCACGGACAGCTGTTCGCTTGGAATATTCGCTTAAGCGAGGCGGCGGGTCACATTGTTCGCGCTCGCTCCAGATTAACAGCCGCTTTAAACGACCATTTAAGCTCGCTGTATAGTGATTTGTCGCACAGTTCTACCCACGTTCAATTGGCTTATGCCTGCCGTTTCACCCCTGATAACTACCAGACCCAACTACTAAAGAAATTAGAGTCAGATTTAGTGTTAGACCAAGCCCGTGGTTTTACCGGTTCCGGCCCGCACCGCGAAGACCTATTAGTAACCTTTGACAACCAACCAGCAGCCCTGTCAGCCTCTCGCGGTGAGAGCCGAACCGCCGTGTTAGCCTTGAAAATATTAGAGCTCGACATGCTACGAGCGGCTCGTGACATTTCTCCCATACTGTTACTAGACGACGTCTTCAGCGAACTAGACGGCGCCCGCCGCCGCGCCCTAACCAGCTATCTGCGCGATTACCAAACGTTTATAACCACCACCGACGCCGACGTGGTGATTCAGAACTTTACTGAAACTTGTCATGTTATTGCGCTTGGCGGCTAGTTCGCTGCCAGTGATTGCGGTAGTTTGGCTAAACCCCCACCAATGAGATAGTAGTTAGTGTTGTCAGTAACAATCGCAGCGCTGTCACCAATTAATGTGATTGGTGTAGCTGGGTTATTCTTTTGCGCAACCGCATCATCACTGAGTTGCCATGTCTGTTTTTTCTGAGTTGTCGTGTTGAACGTATGAAGTTTTCTATCGGTAAAGTCTTGATTTCTCCCCGAGCTGTATAACACTATCCCGTTCATAACGACTGGTTTATCTACTACTCGCTTCTCGATTATTTTTTTGCTTGCATCGTCGACCGATACTAGGCTTAGAGTGCGGGTATTAGACTCTGTGTTTAAGACAAAAAGATGATTTTGATCAGAGGCGACGCCTACAACCGTCGCTGCTTTAAGCAGGACCGTACTAACGACTCCATCGCTAGTCAATAAGACGTCATGGTTAGTTTTTTGCAGTACAATCCCCCCTTTCGTAATATAGAAATCACTTACAGCAGGCACGGAGATTGTCTTTACGGGCTTTAAGTCAGAAGTATTGTAGGTGTTTATTGTTTCCTGCGCCCCGGCAATACCAAGTGTATAAATTGTATTTCCATAGATTTTTGCCAAGAGTGGACGGCCCGGTAAGGGTGCAAATTTTTGAGAATTAAAATCGTATTTCCACCAATAATCCTGCTCCACCGGTAGTTTAAGCTGGAGCAGTTGCCCCGACAGCAAGCCAGTAGGCAAGGTATGATCTAGATGAAATATGGCGTATTTTTTATCCTCCGAAATAGCTAAATTATCTATATTTTCTAACTCTCGGACAGTATCGACTGGGCCTAAGGGAGAAATCTTGCCGGTGATAATGTCGTAGGTAGCTAAATTACTACCTGCGCTATAGAGTATTGAGTGTTCGTTATAAGTTACGGCGCTAGATAAAATTTTTGGTAACCGCAACCTTTGGTTAATAGTAGGGCCAGATTCACTTACGGGTAAAAGGAACGATAGCGCGAAGACCCCCGCCAATAGACAAGCTAGCACCACAAGAATTCGTTTTCGGCTAAGAGTGCTCATAAGTTCCCGCTTTCTATGTAATGATTTTTATTAAGGAATTCTTGAACTTTGACGGGTACGCTCCGGACACTTTCCTTAGTAAAAAGCGTGCTCGGACCAGATACAATTGTCCATTTATTGGTTGTATCATCGAACTTTAATATTGCTTGGCCAATGTTGCCGTTGTAATTGATTACAGCTACTGCCCAGGTTTTATCGTAAAAGTAACTAACTGCCGTTAATTTTGCGCCTGGTGTAGCAGCATCACCGCCTGCCACCTGCTGCCAACTTAAAAGCTCGGCTGACATCACTCTATGCAAAGGGACGGTTATCACTAAATCGGTTTTTTCCGTAAGCGTGAACGAAGATTTGTATGTCGCGTAGTTGGGTTTCGAAACTAGTAGATCGTAAGCACCCGGCTCTAATTTGAAAGTTTTTGATTGATTGGAAACAGCCACACTAGTGCCGTTTAACGTAGCTTTTAGTCCAACGGCGTCTGGGGTTGCTACGCTAATACTTACAGTCCCTGTTTTGCCGCCCCCGAGCTGAAGTACGAAGACCAATACTAACAACAAGAATAATGTTGCTAGGGTAATTATTTTATTTCGTTTATTATTCATCTTACAGACCCCGGTCCAATATAGCGCAGTGCCCCGCCAATTCCATCAGGAAAATTCGAGACGTTTAAATTATCAAATCCAATTTGCTTGTCCAATGGAGCGTTAGCTGTGTGGGCGCCAAAATCTCTGAAATTTCCGCCTCCTTTATTTTCAACCACAAACTCGACGTGACCGTAACTCCAGAGTAGATCGCCGGTCGTAGCTTGATCGACCGGTATAGCCTGCCAGTTTTTATCCGAGGCATAACCCGAGCTTACCCGTATATCGTCTACCCCGAAGGCGTTATATACAGCTATGCCGACCAAGCTGCTGCAATCTAGGCCGTCATACCTACCACTATTAAAATGCTGCATAAAGGTAGCGGCACTGGCTCCATGTCCACCACCAAAAACATAAGCTAATGGATCAAAACGTTCTGCCGCGCAGAGTATTTTGGCGCCACCGGTTGCTGTCGGACAGTTTAGGTCCACCGATCCGACAGCCCCCGAACAAGATGAGCTAGCCGCCCCTGCACTACTTAGCGCTGTAGTGGTGCCGGTTGTGTCGTTGCCATATTTTGTGAAAACATTCGCTGCATTATCGGCTCGGGCCGGGCCGGAACTGTCGCCGGCTCGTTCGTAGTATTTAAACCACGACAGCGCTGCGCTGCGGGGGTCGGTAGTTAGTTTTAACTTGTCGCGAGCCCCCGTATTGCTGGTTTGTAATTCGTGTATTACAAAATCTAGTTGCCCGGCTAACGATTCAGGATCTTTTCCTTCAGCCGTCACCCACACCCGAAGTTCGGTTTTACGGCCACCCAGCCACTGAGCTATGCCGTGCGCACCAATACTATTGGTGTCGGCTGGATTAACCACTGGCGGCCCCGGTGCTTCATACATAAAGTTACCAACGATTCCGGCAGACTGAGCCGGGCTGTAGCCGTTCGAAACAAAGAAATGATAGGCGATGTTTACGTTATCGCCGTCAACAGACGCCGGCACTATTCCACCGTTACCGGCCGGAGATGCGGAGCAGGCCTTTGAGCCGTTTGGATCATAAAACGGAGTATCAAAATATATGGCGTTTAAGTCGTCCGCCGGATTGGGCGCCGCAGACACAATGCCGCTAAAACAGTACAAGCCAACCATAAGTATGAGGCTAATTCTTTGAACAGTTTTTCGTAGCCCCGATAACATTATTGCGTCACGTCCGAACCTAAGTTTTTAGATAGAGAGTCGGCTGCGTACGACTCTGCCATGTAAGCGCGCCACTTAAGAGACTCCTCGTAGTTAGCAGATTTTGGCGATAACAAGTCATCGCAGTTGCTAGGTTTTTGGCTCTGTAATTCATAGGTGTAACAAGGGCTATATTTACTGTCCAATTCGTCGTAGCGAGGCTCAACAAACTGAGCCAAGGCTAATCCTGAAAACGATGGATCGGTATCAATCCGATCAAGCTCTTGATTGGACCAGCCTTGTTCGTCTATCCCGAAATCTCCGCCATTTACCGTAGTTACTGATGCCGCAAAAGCCGGATGTCCAGCCGTCAGTAAACTACCGAAGCTACCCATGAGATTACCAGGCGATACTAGTAAGTTACTAAGGTGTAGCATCGAGCTACGTAAGCTTAAAAAGAGAGTCGAAAAACTAACGGGCATTTTAGCAACCAGGCTCCCCAGCAGTGATGTTGGGTTATCGATAGCAAGATAGCGGTTGGCTGCCGACGACTTGCTGTTCTCGGCTTTAATTTCTGACATTGCCAACTGCTGGCTGCCGGTTACTTCTTGTGAGTCGAGGTGCCGGCCATAAGATATCATCCTATTCCCTGGTTGTGCTAGTGCGTCTACGCCCACTGCTGATTGACTGTATAGGTCGGTACCAGTTTGTACCCCTGAATACTCAGTGCCAGCAATATTTTTTATGGAATTATCTATTAATTTGCCTAATATTTCACCTAAACCTACCGTCCCCGTTAACTTAAGGGCACCATAAAGCGCTGCTTTAATACCTTGAATTACTCCTTCTGCACCACCCACTGTCGCAACGGTTACAACCAGTTCTCCTCCGGCAATACCATACTGTACGTACTGGTTTAAAATTACCTCGCATTCTTTATCTTGGATGCCTGTTACTACACTCCCCAAACCAATAGCATGTAAAGCTGATGCTAGGCCAGGAACCGGAATGGTAATATTATCTGCAACCCCATTTACGATACTAATTACGTCACCAAAGGTAGACTGCGGATCGGTGGTTGGAATACTGCTCAACTGGTTAGTGTCGGCCCGTGTTATATTTTCGCCAGTAGCCTGTTTATATAAGACGGAACCTTCGGCGCCGTCCCACCTAGCATTCTCGGCTCCCAGTGCTTCGCCGGTAATATCCCCCTTCTTAATTTGATCAGCTGCAGTTAAGACATCGTGACCCATCTGGAGAGAGCCTCGTTCACGTTGTAGTTTTGCTTGGGCTATCGAATTATTGAGGTCATGGATAATACAAGCAGCGGTGGCTAAAAATACTCCCCCTGAAGCATCGGCAATCTTGCCGTTTAATTTCGAAATTGGCCTGACGTCGGCCGTTGGCTTGCCAGCCTCCGCTGCCTTGAGCACATCTTTTCGATATTGGTCAGCTTCATTGTTAATCTCACTTATGCCCGATTTTGCACCGGCACCACTTATCCTTTGTTCGGTCTCCTGAAGATTAAGTTTCTCGGCTTCAGCAGGTGTTTTACCGGCAAACTCTTTTGCTTTATTAACCCACTTAACCATGGAGATGCCGGCAGCCTGCCGGAAGCCGTTATAAACACTAGAACGAAAGGCTCGGTTTCCTACCGACAGTCTATCTGATAGCCCCGTCTGAATCTGGCTTACAAATTGTGACTCCACTGTCCATCTTTGTCTCGCCGATAACTTATCGTATGACTCTGCTTTTGGGAAGTTCTGCTTCGCAAGCTCATCCAGCGTAATACTTTTACCATTTACCTCTACTCCTTTAAAGGCGTTGGTTTTTCTGAGCCCCCCAAAGGTTGACTTACCATCAAACTTAAATTTTAAGGCATCCTCATTGCCGAGAACGCGAAGCTGTTTTTCCGGGTTAACTCGTCGTAATTTTTCCGAAAGGCTGCGTTTTTCAAGCTTAAAATTACCAGTACTATCTGATGTGAGTACGGCAGCATCAAACGTCGTTCGAGCATATACCCGGCGGGTATATAGGTTAAATCGAGCAAAACCAACTGATCGCAAGATAGTTGCGAAGTGAACGGTTTTTAAAGGACCTAAAAACGCAAAGAGAAAGAAAGCGAAGCCAATGATCAGCAACGCCCCACCGCCAATACCACCACCAACAATAAGTTTATTCTTATTCTTGTCTACAAAAGAGCGGTCGTCTTCATCGTTAAATAACGATGCTTCGCCTGGCGCTTCGGAAGACGAAGGCTCGTTAGTGTCGGAGTTTTCCTGTTCATCGTTCTCATCTTGATCATCCTCGTCTGACCCATCGACATCATCCTCTGCTTGCTGTAGCTGGGAACTGTTCAAAGATTTAATACGTAGATTATTTGGGTCAGAAACAGAGCCTAAACCCTGCTCACTGGTATCGTCGTCATAGACAGTATTTGTTGCCATATTGGTTTTACCTAAAAACTCTTATGTATAGTATTATACGCTACCGGGAAACAGCCGGTTACTGAGGTCAATCGTACCTTGCGGCTGACTGAATTCACCCTGCTGATTAGCCTGGTTCATTTGGGCTATTTGCTGCGGGTTAGTAGTTATTAAGCCAGTTTCTGTAGGGCTGGCAGTAACTTGGATATGGACGTGGTTTTGGCCCGCAAAGAATAACCCCTGCCCAACCGGGAACTGACTAAGGCGTTTGCGCTCTTCGCTAGTCAGCTTAAAGACGTCAGCCAGTACGTCGACGGCTGAAGTCGATTGCTTGAGCAGTATTTGCATACTAGCGTTGGCTACAATTGCTCGGCCCATGCGTGAACCCATAAAGTCCTCCACGTCCTGGGTGATGGTAGTAATACCAAGGTTATACTTTCGTGCCCGCTTTGCCAGGCTAAACAAGAAGTTAGCTGAGTCCTCGTACTTCATTAACTGCCAAGCTTCATCAACGATTAAGATACGCTTCTTCATGTCACTCTTAGTTTTGTTCCAGATGTAATTTAGGACAATGTACATCGCCACTGGTCGCAGTTCATCTTCTAGGTCACGGATGTTAAACACAACTAGTGGATTATTGATGTTTATGTTTGATTGCTGACTAAAGATGCCGGCAAAAGTACCGGTGGTGTACTTACGTAAGCGTTGGGCTAATTGTGGACCACTACCGCCCATGTGCAGGAGGGTGTCATACAGATCGGCAATGGTTGGTGGTCGGCCGGTGTGCGTTAGTGGGTCGTTAGTAATACCGGCTTTGGCGTAGGTCTCAATTAGCGCTGCGTCTAGATCGGCTTCTTCGCTCGGGGCTAATGCTGGCATAAGCGCCGAATTGCCACCCATCATTTGGGCTTGGGCACCACCCATCATCAAGCGTAGTAGGCCGTGCAGCGTAATTAAGTTAGAGCGCAGGGCGTTATCAGCCTCTTCGCTATCCACCACTTGCGGCAAGTCGAAGGGGTTAATCCGGGTCGCCGAACTAAGGCTTAAGCGAACATAGGCGCCGCCAACAGCTTCACACATCCGCTGATATTCGTTTTCTGGGTCAATAATAAAGATCTCGGTACCAAACATCATGCTGCGCAGCGCCTCGAGCTTCACTGTAAACGACTTACCGGCACCAGACTTCGCGAAGACAACCGAGTTACCATTCTCTAAGCTAAAGCGGTCAAAAATAACCAAGCCCGAGTTGTGCATATTTACGCCATACAGAATGCCGTTATCTTGCGATAGATCAGCACTAGTGAACGGAAAGCTAGTACTGAGGGCGCCGGTACTCATGTTGCGGCGAATCTGTAGTTCATCGCTCATTTGCGGCACGGTGCTGTTTAGCCCCTGCTCTTGCTGGCTGGTGGCTGCTTTACTGTAAATAAGTTGCTGGCCCAGCATAGACTCAACTTTATGACTGACAAATTCTAGCTCATCAATTGAGCCGGCGTAGATAGTGAAGTACAGTCCGAAGCGGAAGAAACGCTCCTCGCCCACCTGTAGTTTGTCGCGCATTTCTTCGGCATCAATGATGGCGGCTTGCTTTCCTGGGTCACGAACACGGCCTTTTTCAGCCTCAATCTGGATACCAGCTTCTAGCTGCGTAACTTTTTTACGGAGGTTTTCCAGTACCACCTGGCTCTCCACCGGGTACACGTACATGCTCATATCCATGACTTCGTCGAGATTGACCATACCCGACAGCCAACCCGTGTAGAGCTGGCGAGGATAGCCGTAGACATAGTAGGTACGAGCAAAACGAGTGCCTAGCTGGAAGTGAGTGCTAGAAAATTCAATTGAGCTAGGGGCAATAAAATCGCGTAAGGCGGTAATGCCTTTTTGAAAGGCAGCACTAACTTCTAACTCTTCGCGGGCGCGCTGCTGCTGCGCAATGGCGACAGGATCAAGGGCCGGTTGTTTATTCTTACCGAAGGCCATTACTGGAGCTCCCGTTGCAGGTGGGCTTGGGTCGCGGTGCCCTGGCCTTTAGTAACAATATCGGCAGTTAAATCATTGAAGTTTTTAAGCTTCTGGCGAGTTGCCGTATCTGGGTTGTAGGTATCGTAATACAATTCGATTAATTCTTGGGTATCGAGCGGCAGGCCTTGAATACTACACTGCAATAATCCAGACAGTACTGCTTGAACCCGGTTACGTAGCTCACTCTTGGCGTTCTCTAACTCAGCTTCATTGATAGTGACGTGCTGTTCTTTTTTACTAAAGACACCGTTGAGGCCACTAAAGAAGTTTTTGCTTTGCGTTAGCGCCTTCTGGACGTCGGCCACCGGGAAGAACGGAATTACCACGTAGAATTTTTTGTCCATAATGTTGGTCTGCTGGCTCAAAGCATCGATGTAGCCAATGTAGTCTTCCATAAGCAAGGCTAACAGCATGTTGTCGTGCTCAGTCCGGATTTTATCTAGTCGCTCGATATACGGCCCTAAGTCGACTTTTTGCGAGCGAACAAATATTTGAATCGGGAAATACAGTGAGTTTAAGAAGCCTTGATAACTGTATTCAACAGCTTCCTGCTCTGGCCCGCTCATTAAATCAAAGTTAATACTTTTTACCATAATGACCGAGCGGTACGAGCCGTCGCTCATAATAACGATACCATCACGGATTTCAGCAATCTGCAGCGTGTTTTGAGTGCTGTTGGGGTTAGTTTTAGGCGGTGCTACCATGCCAGCGGTGCCGGGATTACCGGTGTAGGCCACAGGAGCCTGCGGCGGAAGGCCAGGAATAGTTGGATACGCGTTGGGAGCGGCCCCTGAAGGATTTATTTGATCTGCAGCCATTGGATTCATTCTGTGTTTCCCACCTGTTTACAAGCATTATAGCAGGCTTAAACGGTGGTTGTAAGCGCTTAGCGCAGCGATATAACGACTTCGCCCTGCATTGGGTCGTCGTTGGGCTTTGCCTTGTGGGCTTCGCGGGCCAGTGTGGCGATATCGAGGTCATTGCTGCGTGAAAGATTCTCGATGACTGGATCGGCTGGGCGAGCGACTATCGACTCCGCTACCGGTGGAGCTATTGCCGGCCCGGCAGGCGGCTGAGCTGAAAGCGGCTGAATGGTTTTCATGTGCGAGCTATATACCTGTTCAGTACTGTTCTCTTCTTTCAGATGATCTAAAAAGGCGAGCTCATCGGCTGAAGGCGTAGCCGGAGCTGGTGCAACTGGTGCTGCTGTCGAGCTCGGCTCAACGACTTGCGGCGTAAATGGAATGCCGGTTGTAGCCGCTGCTGACGCGGCTGAATGGCGGGTAAACCACATGTCGACGGCTGGATCAGCCTGCGACGGTGGAGCGGTTGCCGTGGCGCCATTCATGGTGTCGATGAGCTGCTGACGGTGGGCTTGGGTACTGGCCGTAATCATCTGCGTAAATTGTTGAGCAATGGGGTTACTAGTTTCGTCCAATATATCGTCGGAGGCTTTTATATCGTAATCGGCTACCGGCTGTGGCATGCTACTCATCGCTACTAGCCGGTCGGAGCCATCATCTGTAACCATGGCCGGTTGCGCGAACATATTGACGTTAACGTTTTTTATAGCCCAGCCACGCGTATCGATAGTGCTGGCTAGTGCCGATAGCCGACTCTGCACTTCGGTTTGGCTAAGGCCATTAGTGTAGACGCGCTCAATCTTTTTAGGCACCGTCACCGTCACTAATTCTTTGACGCCACTTTGGTCCCAAATCCGTTTGCGGGGTTTAAATAAAAAGCCAATCTTGGCTACTGCCCAAACTTCGGTGGGTTGATCCATACGGAACGGAAACGCAAAAAAGCCGGTAAATAACACCGGTGGCAAAAAAACTATCAATAAGAATGTAACGTGTTTGGTAATTACAATAAAACAAAGGTATAAAAAGAAACACATTATTAAGGCATAGATAAATTGCCGTAATGTTAACGGACCGAGAATTTTATCTTCGGCTTCGATGTCCTGAATTACTTTGTAGGTGGCCATGACTTGCTATAAGTATAGCAAAGACAACTGTGCTTATGGTTGAGAATAGCGAGACTTACCCCGCTTCTTAATAGCGGCTCGTTTTTTCTTGCTGATCTCTTCTGCGATTTCAAGGCGACTACCTATCCGTGCTGTTTTTTTATCGGCTTTCTGAGCGCTTCTTTCAAGTAATTTTCCCGGAATATCGCGACCTACAGAAGACTTATGAACTAAGCCTTTAGCTTTCGAAAGTCCGCTTAGTTTGTTAATAAACTTTTCGTTCCTATCGTAGCTCTCTTTTGCCTTCAAGGCACGCCGAGCAGTGCTGCCACTTATTCGTTTCTGATTAAGCTGGGCACGAATTTTTTCTGAAAAGTCACTGTCCGCAATCGAGACGTACTTTATATCTTCTCCAGGTGCTGTTTCACGAAGAATAGTTGTGTCCCATATGCCACGTAGTCTGTATTGATCGCCGGACTGTCGAATACTTGCCTTACCCTGCCGTGCGCTGGCTCGTTCGGCTTGCTTTCGTTGACTTATGGTAGCAGGCTCTAAGCCCGGCTTAATTACACGGTGATCAATTACGGCTTGGGCAGCTTCTTTGTGGGCCGCTATAGATATTTGTTTGCGTCCGTCTTGAGAATTAGTTTTTGCCAGCTTACGTCCAGCAATTTTTTGGTAAAGTCCACTTACTGCTATGACCGTGTAATCGTCAGTCGTAATTAGTCCTTCGACTGTACGAACAGCTATACTTCCCACTGCTCTAGCGAACCGGCTTTTAGGGTTGTCTTGCTCCGGTGTGTTCAAAGAATTTTGGCCTAAATCGTGGGCTTCAATTGTTGGATTAATCTCAGGAACTAGTGTCGAATCCGCCTGAAAAGTACTATGCATCGGTTCTACGACAGGTTGAATAGTATTTTCTGCGAGGCCAGCAATTGGGGGTAGAGACGAATCTTTTTCCATTAACATCAGTATAGCATTAAAAGGCTAAAAAGTCAACAAGTCTCAGCTATAGTCCGGGTGGACCACCAGGTAATGCACCAGGAGTTCCACCGGTTGCGGGACCACCGCCTTGCGCACCACTAACTCGATTCGATTCTTGTTGCCCGGCATTAATCTCACGACGTAGTGACGTGAAGGCTGCACTACCTCGACGACTTTCCATATCCATTTGTATAGTGCTTTGCGCAGGGCCAGCAGCACCATTCGGAAGTGGTGCGGACCAGTTTAGTACTCCGTCTGCCAAAATCTTAGCCTTGTTTGGAGACGTTGCGGCCATAGAGTCATATAGATTTGCAAAAGTCGCTAATTCGCGGTCGTAAGCCGCCTGATCTCCAGACTGAGACGCGACTTGTAAGCGACGCTGTATCTCTGGGACCAGGTTCTGAACTGCACGAGGTTTCATACTTGCATGAGCCAGCGTAGCCGCTCCCTGCCCCTCATAGACTGCAGAAACAAGATCCTGATTAGCTTGAGCTACTGTATAGCCAGGCTCAGCATCCATGAATTTTTGAGCAATTTTTAATGTATCTCCAAAACCAGCACCACCTTGGTCGACCCGGCCTGCGTTCATAGCCAGCGAACGACCCTTACCAACCAAGGAGGCTAGGACGCCACGATCACCACCCGCAGCAGCTGCAGCAGCCTGCCATACGTCACCGCCTTCAAACGCGGTTCCACCGGCCACGGCCTGCAAGAATGACGCCTGCCGCAAAGCATCTCGACCATATTTGTTGTTCATTGTCCTATAACGGGCCACATCTCGTTCACGGTTTTGAACGCCGTTAGGGCCGGTATAGCGACCGGCGTAGCGGGTAGACATAATTTGTCTAAAGTCATTCTCATTACTTGCTTCACTAGCTGCTCGGTTCCAGTCATCATCGGACTTGGAGGTATAGTCATGATCCTCAAGCATTTTATCCCGCTGTTGCTCGCTAGCTCTTGATAAAGCTTCACCCATTCGGGCACGCATTCGCATGGGGTTTGCTCCAGCTTGTCCAAGTACGGTGGCACCCTGGATGCCGCGGTTTATTGCACCTCGACGCGAGTCAGCCGGAGCAGTTTTAAATATCTTACCGCTCTTGGCTCTATCGGATAACTCAGCCATTCGTTTCTTAGAACGATTCCCCCTAAAGTTGCGAAGCCGGTCAAATCCACCTCGACTTCTATCGTTAGCAAAGCCCCCGATACGCCCAAGCGCACTACCGGCGAACTTGAATGTCAGAGGAATCAGGAAATATGGCGCGAAGTACGAAGCAAAGCCAATTAGCTGCTGCACAGCATTCGGATTGCCTCCGTTTGCCGCCATAGACGTCAGTGCAAATACCCTGCCTACGGCAACCAAGGCAGAAATAAGCGGGAACATTAATAAGGCTTTTGCGAACGAGTCAAACCAAACCTTATACACTTTTTGCGTATTTGGGAGCACGTAGCAAGCGATAGCAATTGGGGCGAGTAGTATCAATACAGTAATTACTAACTGTCTTATAACAAGTACAAAAAAAGCTATTGCTAGAGCGAGAATGGCCGTTCCGGCAAAACTTACCATACCGAGTACTGTAAATGCCGCAATTGCACCAGCAGTTAGTAGTGTTAAACCAAGCGTAGTCCCTGACCCCAAATGGATACCAGTACCCAGAGACTGAAACGGTGTATAGATAAGGGTTCTTACGCCTAGACCGAGTTGGTTTGTTAGACCAATAAAAAACTCCATTAACGGATAGGACAAGGAGATGCCAATGGACGCGATAATAAGTCTGGGCAGGACCTTTTTAACTGTATACGCATCGAATATTTCCATACCTAAGGCTTGTGCGATAACCATTGTCAGGCCAGTAATCGCAATAATCCCTAGGGCGATTGTGCGCATACTGCTCCAGGCCTGGTAATAAGCCTTACTAGTGTCATCCGTGCCAAATATAGACGAGGTGTTCACATAGAGCAGACCGTTAATGAGCCTATCGAGCGCATCAACTATTTTGCCCATTCCCTTAAATACTGGGCACAAAAACCAGTTAAGACTAAAAGTTGGGCCACAGTCTACCGTAATATTATCGAGGTTAGAGCTTGCAAGTTTACTGACATCGCCATCAGCTGTCAGCTTCACGGGAAGAACTTTGCCCTTAACTTTTGTGGCGGGGAGACATACTTTGTGGTCGGTAGCTTTAATAAAGCTGGCTTCAGCACAAACGCGGTAGAGACCAGGACCTTCGGTCAAAAACTTCTCGTTGTAGGTAGCTTTACTGCTCGTAAGAGTCGTTTCGTCAGGCTGGACTGCCCTGAGTAATCCATCGGGTAATAAATCAGCAGTTACTGTAATGTTAGCTTCGGGAACTGTCAGTGTGGTGTCTGTCGTTCCAAAATCAACCACTAAAGACACATCAATTACCGATGTTGATGCTGATTCCGGCGCCCCATTACTAAATACGCTAGTAAAAATTTCGGGTTGGCTAATAGAAATTGTCTGCGCTTTTTGCCCGGCGGGAGTGAGTGATGCAGATCCTGGGTTTTTTATGTCCACATGAATAGTGGCGGTCTTACCCTCTGGAGTTGAGCCACGGAAGTCATATTTACTGCCATCAACATACGTATAGTTTGTTAGGACGTTATCAACTACAGCGCTGCCGGTGCTTTGCTTTATCTGAACTTGGTCGATACACTGTGTCGTTCCAAGCCCTAACTGACAACTTCCGCTATTTAAAGTGACGTAGGCATAAGTGGGCGCAATCGCCTGTGCTGATTTCGGGTACTGATACAGGTACGTAAAAAAGGATGTTGTTAAAACACCGACCACCCACAGGGCTGACACCCAATTTTGTTTTTTGCTTTTAAACATCACATTGTTCCTGCTCCAATTTAACCACTGTTTGCAAAATAAATAAAGCTCAGCTAGGGCTTGTTCTATAGCAACTTAAGATATATAGTTGCATAAAATGCTTAGCTTTAAAATCAAGAAAATAGTTACAGGCCTACTAATAGTTCCAACGGTTGCATTGGCGCTACTAGTATTTATTTTGCCGGCCTCTTCTGCGAAAGCCGCACCAGCTGATCAATATAAGTGCAGCGGTGATACCAGTGTATGTGTGACCGATACGCCTGACCCGGCAATAACACAAGCTAAAAAATGTAAACCTGGCTCCACCGATAAATGTGATTTCATT
Organism: Patescibacteria group bacterium; assembly: GCA_030271625.1. GTDB lineage: Bacteria > Patescibacteriota > Saccharimonadia > Saccharimonadales > UBA4665 > UBA4729. The sequence continues at coordinate 127,050 of JARXKN010000001.1, read as the reverse complement.
GCATCTTACGTTAACCCATTTATAAAACTGCTATCTGCAGCAGTTGGTATTGCTGTCGTGGTCGGCATTCTGATTGGAGGCGTAGAGTACATCTCTTCGGGGGGTGACCCTCAAAAGGCCGCGAGTGGCCGTAAACACATCGTTAATGCCGTTATAGGTTTGGTGGTTTACATCTTCCTGTTTGGCTTAATAAACTTTATTATTCCGGGAGGAATTTAGCATGCTTGGTTTGACTACGGTTTTTAAGAGCATTACGTTGTTAGCTGCTGGGCCCGCCCATTGCGAGAATACGTTTTTTGGACTCAAGCCTTGGTATCACTACCTCAAGCTAGACCCAACTACTTGCGATATTGACCGAACCGCTTTTCATACCCTAGGTTCGAACAGTAGTTTTCTGCTCATCGGACTTGCAGTTGTCGATGATCTGCTCAGAATCGCCGGACTATTAGCGGTCGGATACGTAATTTACGGTGGCATACAGTATATTACTAGTCAAGGTAGTCCTGACGGGACTTCCAAAGCTCAGGCCACGGTGTTGAATGCCCTAATTGGGCTAGCAATTTGTCTAGTAGCAATTGGGGCTGTATCCTTCGCCGGAAAGGCATTAGGAGCTTAGCTATGAACGCTCTTTTAGCAAGGCTAGCAACCGCTATAGATGTAAATTCCTTGCCCGGGTCGACGCCGGGTAGCAGCCTGACAGATACACCAGAAATAAAAACAATACTTGGTATAGTGTTTGGCGTTGTCGGCGCGCTTTCTATATTAGTTATAACTATTTCGGGCTTTCGATATGTTCTCTCCGCCGGAGACCCTAAGCGAACCGCACAGGCAAAAGACGGCATTATTTATGCTTTGGTAGGACTAGCTGTTGCCATAATGGCTGAAACTATTGTTGCGTTTGTAATAGGAAAAATCGGATGAAATATGTCTTAGCTTTATTGATTTCAGTCTTTTTTGTGTTGGCGCCAGCTACTGCGTCAGCTGACCTATTCACTAGTGCCTGCACAGACACCACTGCACAGTCTGCGAGTACCTGTACAAGTCGACGAACTGACAATCCTATATCCGGGCCCAACGGTATCTTGTTGAAAGTAACACGGTTAATCGCCATTGTAGCTGGCATGGCGGCGGTGATACTCTTGATTGTAGGGGGTATTAAATTTGTTACTTCCTCAGGAGATTCTAACGGTGTTAGTTCAGCCAAGCACACTATCCTATATGCACTTATAGGCCTTGTGATAATTATTTTAGCGCAGTCAATCATCACATTAATTATCAGTAAATTGTAAAGTAGGTATTATGAATAAAATTGTAAATATTATTGCAGCAGTACTTTTGATCGTAACTCTAACTGTTCCCTCTCTGGTTTCGGCGATGCCATTGTCGACATTTGGTGCTGCCGTCTGTGGTGCCGGAGAAGATACTGCAAAGGGTCAGGTTCTGCAGGGAGCGGGAGTAACTGGCAGTGATTGCACGGGGACGGGGGTTAATAAGTCAGTACGCGCAGTAATTACTATCCTGTCAATTGTAGTGGGAGTGGCTGCAGTGATTATGATTATCATTGCCGGCCTCAAGTATGTGACTTCCGGTGGTGACTCAAACGGTATATCTTCGGCAAAGAATACCCTTATATACGCACTAGTCGGTCTCTTCGTAGCTGCGTCAGCGCAACTCATTGTGCGCTATGTGTTGGCCAACGCCGTCAAGTAGCAGCCATAAGAAGTATAGAGCTTGATTTAACATGTCCCACAGTGGTATAAGTAAGGTAAATATAATGAAAGGTCAGAAAAATGATTCAAAAAATTAAAAGTTCGATGTTTGTGCTTGCAACCATGCTGATGGGAGCTGTTCCCCTGCTGGTGCCAGTCACTGTTCACGCTAGTATTGCCTCTTCTGTCTGTCAAGGAACTAACATCGCTACTAGCGACACTGGTTCTGCTGGTACTGGTGGCGAATGTACCGATAGCAGCAGCACTGCTTCTACCGGTGGCCTATACAAGCTGGCCGCTAACGTTGTAAACATCTTCTCAATCATCGTCGGTATTATTGCCGTCATCATGATTATCTACGGAGGCTTCAAGTACATCACTTCTGGTGGTGACAGCGGTAACGTATCTGGTGCTAAGAACACGCTTATCTACGCCATTGTTGGTCTGATTATTGTGGCTCTTGCTCAGTTCATCGTTCACTTCGTCCTCAAGACGGCTGACTCAGCTACTACCGCTGGCTAAGCAATAACCCAGCCTCTGTAAAAAGACCCTCAATCGAGGGTCTTTTTCTACCCCAGAGCCGGAGCGCTAGCTGTCTGTTGCCAATAAAAAAGACCCTACCAAGTAGGGCCTTTCAGTAACAACAATACCCCTAGAGGACCTGGATCTTCTTGATTGTATCTTGTTTAACTTTACCGAAGCTGATGGTGAGGACACCGTCTTTGAGCATAGCTTCGATTTCCTCTTCTTTAACCGGCACTGGTAAAGCGATGGTTCGAGAGAACTCGCCCCAGTAACACTCTTGCAGGAAGTAGTTCTCTACCCCGTCGTCGTTGCCGGCGCTGAGGGTGCCACGGATGGTTAGCTGATTGTCAGAGATACTAACGTCTAGGTCGTGCTTATTGACGCCAGCAGTACGCGCTTTGACAACTAGTTTTTCACGAGTTTCATAAACATCAACGGCTAATTGGCCGGGAACGGTTTCGTCTTCTTCCCATTCGTCAGATGCGGGTTGCGCCTGAGGTTGGTCATTGTTACCAGGTTGTGAAAGCGTTAGATCGTCGTCGCCTAAAAACGCAGCGGTTAGCTCGTCTTCTTCAAGCAATAGATCGTCTTCGCGATTACGTCGCGCCATAGTTGTTACCCTCCAGTTACGAACTTCCTAGTTTGTGGAAGTTCTAAAAATATTAACTCTTCATTAAGAATCTTGCATTTTTGTCTTACTGGCAGTATAGCTTAGGTAGTTAACAGAGTGCAATGAAAGAATCACTTATTTACAACACAATAATGACAACATGAGCCTTCTAGATACCTTTATTGGGTGGTTGGCGCCGCACGTCTGTCTGGTCTGTGCGCAGGAGGGCTCGCTGTTATGCAGCGCTTGCCAAAAGACGATAACGGTACTCCCTTCTACGTGCTTCAGTTGCCAGAAGGCCACGACAAATTACCAGACCTGCCCTGATTGCAAAAAGCAATCTCAGCTGAAGGCGGTCTGGCGAGTCGCGCCCTACAGTGGTCTGGCTAAAGAATTAGTCTGGCGACTTAAATTTACGGGCGCCCAACAAGCGGCCCGAGTTATGGCGCAAGCCTTTGCGGCACTATACCAGCCGCCAGCTACTACCATCGTAGTACCGCTACCGACGGCCACGTCCCGGGTAAGGCAGCGCGGCTACGATCAGGCGGCGTTGCTGGCCCGAAACTATTCCAAGCTAACAGGTCTATCGTGCCTGCCCTGTCTGGCTCGGGTCGGCCAGCAGCACCAGCGCGGCGCTAGTCGCCAACAACGGCTCGAGCAGCTGCAGCGCGCCTATAGAGTAAAGCGACGGTTCTCTTTAGCTGGCGCCTCAGTACTGCTAGTGGATGACGTGACAACAACCGGCGCCAGCTTGCGTGCTGCCGCCGACACCCTACTGCGAGCCGGCGCCACCCAAGTATCAGCCATCGTGTTTGCCCAAGCCTGAGCCAGCTGCTATAATCACCCCTGATATTGCTCGTGTAATTGTACCTGTGGAAGGGTGTCCGAGTGGTCGATGGAAACGGTCTTGAAAACCGTCGTGCCTGCAAGGGTACCGTGGGTTCGAATCCCACCCCTTCCGCCAAGCCAGATTATTGGTTACAATAGGCCAGCGCAGTTGTACAAAAACCTGGAGAGGTACCCAAGTGGCTCAAGGGGATGGTTTGCTAAATCATTAGGGGGGAGCAATCTCCCGCGAGGGTTCGAATCCCTCTCTCTCCGCCAATAAAAAAGACCCATGTTGGGTCTTTTTTATTGCGGCTTCATCGACCGTCATATAAATCTGTTGTACAATAACGCTTATGCCAGAGGAACCACTTACACCTGAAACTACTACCGCTTTCGATCCCTCTCTTGAAGCCCCCGAGCCGGCCTACAGCGACCCAGCGATAACCTGGACCGCCTCAGAGTACATCGCCCACCATAAATCCACTAAATGGTACGCCATGCTGGGGCTTGTAGCCGTTATCATTGCCGCCTTAGTGTGGCTCATGACTAAAGACACTATCTCAGCGCTGGTAGTGATAGTTGGGGCGGCCGTGCTTGGTGGCTATGGCTCCCGCCCGCCCCGAGAACTAACCTATCAATTAGACACTAACTTTCTTACTATTGGCGACAAAAACTATGACCTGGATACTTTCCGCTCCTTTACCGTCGACGACCAACAAGCCTTCGCCAGCGTTAACCTCATGCCCTTAAAGCGCTTTGCCCCAGCCCTGTCGATTTACTTTGCACCGGATGACGAAGCGGCCATCGTTGATTTGCTATCACTGCGACTGCCGCTCGAACAACATCACGACGATCCGATTGATCGGCTGATGCGAAAAATCAGATTTTAAAAAACCTCCCTATTACCAGGGAGGTTTTTAGTAAGTCAGAATAAGATTACGGGCGCGCAGTATGTTCTTTGTGGTGAAGCTTTCGTTCCATGCGTTCTAGGAAATTGTGACGAGCATTCTTCACATCCCAGCGTTCGAAATCATCCATCATTTTGTCAGCTTCTTCGTTTGACATATTTGCGTCTCCGTTTATGTTAGTATTGATTATTATTAAGCTTATGGCTAGCCGGCGACTGTAATTATTCTTACACGGTGGATAACTCTTCCACAGGTATTCTAGACTTATAAACAAGGAGTTAGTATGTCCGATCTGCAGACCACATTTTACGTAATTGGTATTATTTATATGAGCTTAGCTTTGCTACTGACAATTGCCATAGTCTTTGCCCTATTGGTTATCAAAAAGAAGGTCACTGCCCTGCACGATACTATTGAAGCCAAGTTACACATGCTTACCACGATTGCCGATAAAGGCACGGCTGTAGCGGGCGCCTTAAAAAAAGTTTCCAACGCCGTCAAAAGGTAGTGCCGAGTGCCGTGAGCGATGCTACAATAAGCTCACCTGCACCAACCATGAATATTCTGCAAAAAACTATTGCCGTCATCGATAAATGGCAACGACGCCACCCCGCTACCGCCTTTCCCTACGCGGTGATTAAAAAATACGGTGAAGATGAGGCCGGCTATCAGGCGGCGCTACTAACCTATTATGGGTTTCTATCGCTGTTTCCATTACTGCTGGTAGTAACGACGCTGGTAACAATGTTAGGCACGAGCCAGCTGGGCTTGCAACACACGGTCACCTCAGCCATTGCCAGCTACTTCCCTTCCTTTGGCGATCAATTATCGAAGGTGCAGTCCATCCACAAGAGCGGTGTGGCGCTGATTGTCGGTATTTTGTTCACGCTCTACGGTGCACGAGGTGTAGCCGATGCCTTTCGTAACGGCGTGAACCATATTTGGCAGACACCACGGGCCGAGCGAGTTGGCTTTCCGCTATCAATCCTAAAAAACCTAGCTATTATTGGCGTTGGCGGTATCGGCTTCTTGCTGGCCAGTATCACGAGCGGTATTGCGGCTGCGGCTGGTCAAGGTTTTGTGTTTCGGGCCCTTTCGATTGCTATAAACATATTAATTTTATTTTGGCTGTTCCGACTCTTACTTAATCTGGCGCTGCCGGGCCATGTGCCTTTCCGCCAGACCCGTTCGGCTGCTGCAGCGGCAGCTATTGGGCTGGTGGCTTTGCAGTTTGCCGGTAACTTAGTCTTAACGCGCCAACTAAAACACCTCAACGCTGTCTACAGCATTTTTGCCTTGTCATTAGGGTTGTTATTCTGGATTTATCTCCAGGCCCAAACAATTTATTATGCAGTCGAGATTGCTTCGGTGCGATCACTCCGGTTATACCCTCGCGGTATGCAAGAATCGGACCTAACGGCCGCCGATAAGCGGGTGATGAGTCGCCAAGCACGACGAGAGCGTCAAATTGACTCCGAAATAATCGACACCCGTTTTAGTTAGTCTTCATCAATCTTACTGCCCTCGTCAACGGCGGCCTTATTAATTCGTTTTGGCATGGCCCGCTGCAGTCCGTTAAAGAGGATGACCACAATTAAGGCTCCGATGGCGCAACACAAAGCACCCCGCCAACTGAACACCATAGTTGATGTTTGACCAGCATCAAAGATGTAAAACAGTACTAGGGCAAGGATTGATCCGACGAGACCAAACACAATATTAATAATCAAAGAGTCAAGGTTTTCAATTAGTAAAAAGCCGGCTCCACCACCGACAATTATGCCAATGAAGATGCTTGCCAGCAGACTCATAGAGCGACCACTAGTACTCTAAGTAAGTGCGCCACCAGCCATCTAACTGCCGGTTTTGGCGAGCGTCTTGGGCTATCTTTTTTTCGTGCATGTCTACTCCCTTAGTGCTTATAGGTGCAGCATAGCCTGTACGCCGAAGTTGGACTATTAGTAATCTTACAGCTTGTTAAGCTCGATCCAAAAGGCGTCAGCCCAGTTGCGGTAACCGCGATTGCTAGGATGGAAGAAGTCAGCGGCGTAATTGAAGGGTGATTCGCGGGATTTAGTGGCGGTGTGCAGATCAGCCATCGGCAAATTATGAGCAGCGGCCGTGTCAGCAACAATTTTATTGGCAGCTTGGACCGCCATAACGCGCTTTATCCGACCGCCAAAGTTCGGCATGTTGGCGACGACCGTACCGCGGGGCAGCAATGGCGCTAGCTGGCGGTAACTATTTTTAAAATCAGTGGCATTGAAAGACACAAGGTCATTGGCACCAATTTCAATCGTCACAAAATCAGGCTTATAGCCTGCTAGCTGAGGAATTTGCTGCTGGATAACATCCTGAATCTTCGCCCCCGACACACTAAGGTTCACGACCCGAATTGTCTTACCGGTCTTGGTCGCTAAGCGAGCCGCCACCAATCCAACGTAGCCATTGTTTGGTCGACTGGCGCCAATCCCTTGGGCGGCGGAATCGCCTAAGGCGATATAGGTCAGTTCCCCGGGCTGCGACTGCAGGTTATGCCAGTAGGTCGCGTTGCTGGTGAGGCTAGAGCGCAGCTGCAATAGGCTGATAACTTCAGCCAAAATAAGTGTTACTACCAAAAAGCCAATCAGTGTCAGTCTAGACATGATAAATAACCGGCGCCTTTTTAAAATATGTAGAGTCTTGAAGTTGGTCGACTAAACATTGTGCCACTGCCTCGCGAGGAACATAGGCTAATAGCGAAGGTAGCGCCTGACGCAGTTCATAGTCATTGCTATGGCGTTTTGTCATAACCGGTGACCGGATACAGGTCCAGTCTAAGGTGCTGGCTTCCAAGACTGCAAGGTGCTGCTCGCCGTCGGTTAATATTTTGGGCGCGACTAACTGAAGCAGGCGATGAGTTAGTCTATCGATTGTAGTCGGGTGGTCCTGGCTGTAGAAAGCGCCCGCCCCACTGACCGTAATAAGTCGCTGTACACCCTGCTCGGTCATCGCCTGGACAATAGTCTCGGTACCGGTACTAACAATATTCTTGGCCGGACTGCCCCAGCTACCCAAGGTACTTATGACAGCTTGGCTGCCTTGAATCGCAGTAGCCACAGCTTGGTAGTTATCAATTGAGCCAGAAATGACCGTCACGTTAGGCGTGTTGGCGTACGGGTTGTGTCGGTGAACAAAAACAACCAGCTGATGATTGTCGGCTAATAACTTAGTGACAACCCGTTGACCAACCTTGCCTGCTGCCCCAAAAATAGTTACTTGCATCGTACCCTCAGTATAGCAACATGGCTCGTACGCAGTGAAAAATATGACTGCCCAGCTGCCCGGCTATCGCGTAAAATCGTTAAAGATTACTAAATAACAGTACATCCCTAGGCTACCAGGAAGGTCTGTAATGAACTTAGAAGAATATTTTAAACGGCTGCACCGATTAGCTGAACAGCAGAAAAACAATAAGCCCCGCGACTCAAATCAAAATTCTAATACGTTCATGGATGATTTACAATAAGGTGAAGTCATCTTGACCAGTTGTTGATTTATTGGTAAACTACTTAAGTTAGTTAAGAGATGCTAAATTATGAATATACCTACTTACCTTAGCGGTGCCCTATTTATGAAGGCTTACCGACTGTTGCGTTCCAACGTAACGGGTTGTTTAAGCAATTACGACATTAACCCTACAAGCTGGGTTCTTATGGGTATTATCCGTGAAACTAAAGACGGTGTCCGGCTCGTAGAAGTTGCTAATACCATGAATGTTAAGGCGCCATTAGTGACAACCTTGGTCCAAGATTTAATTGCTAAAGATTTAATTGAACTGCTTCCCCACCACACTGACAAGAGAGTGAAGTTACTAATGCTTACGAGTACTGGTAAAGTTTTTATGAAAAAAGTTGAGTCAGCTTTAGAGAAATCTTTGAGCGGAATTTTGGCGGGTACTACACCGGCTGATTTAGCTGGCTTTGAAGCTGTTTTAGAAGCAATTATTAACAATAGCACAGACGATTTAAAAGTCACTGTATAAAAACCCATTGACTTATATTGTTAAACAAATAATAATTAAGCTTGTTAACAATTAATCAGGAGAATTAAATGAGTAATTCCAACAAAGGTGCTGCAAACGTAGCCCTCAGTGCCGTCCTACTAGTCGTAGGTTTGGCTGTCGGCTTTGGTGTCTCCAAGGCTTCAGACAATAAAGACACATCATCAACAACCAAGAATTCTGCTACTGCTCCAACCAGTGGTACTAAGGCTGCCGACATTCGTGCCAACCTAGTATCTTTGGGTGTACAGCACCAGGACCTAACTATGCACGCTGTTGACGCCGCCCTCGATGGCGACAAAAACGCTGCAGAAGTTGGCAAAGACCTATACAAGAACGGTACTGATATTGGTGCTGCTGTTGGTAGTATCTATGGTAAAGACGCTGAAACTACTTTCAACACCGTTTGGAAGCTTCACCTTGACCAATTCGTAAACTACGCCGTTGCTTCAAGCAAGGGCGATGACGCTGGTAAGAAAGCTGCTTTAAGCACCATCGACACCCAGTACACGCACCCACTATCAGCCTACCTAGCCAAAGCTAACCCAAACTTGCCAGAAGACACACTGTACTCAGTCCTCAGTGACCACGTTACTCAGACTGCCCAGATGATCGACTTGCACGTAAAGGGTGACTTTGCTGGCGAAACCGCTGCCCGCGACCAAGCCGCACAGCACCTTAACGGTATCTTCAGCACCTTAGCTGGCGGTATTGTTAAGCAGTTCCCTGACAAGTTCCAGAACTAGTCAACAACAAAGCCTGAATAGGTTTACAATAAGCAGGTCGGCCTAGGTTGACCTGCTTATTTTTTAAAGAAGGATGTATATATGAAAAAAACGCCTGCAATTATCATTGGAACCGTCGTCGTAGTTATAGCCTTAGTGGCTATCGTGGCCGCTTCGTCCGGTAAAAAGAATACTACCGATACCGCTATGAGCGGCAACACCGACAGTAGCTCAACTTCAGCTAGCACTTCTAATGCAGTCGCTGCCGATAAAGTAACAATTGCCAACTACATGTTTGGCCCGGCCGACATAAAAGTTAAAGTTGGTACGACGGTAACCTGGACTAACACCGACAGTGTTAAACACAATATTGTCTCCGACGACAACATGATGCCCGACGGTAAGCTGATTGGTAAGGGAGAAGCCTACACCTACACCTTTACTAAATCCGGTACCTACAAATACCACTGTAGCCCACACCCTTACATGCACGGCTCAGTCGTTGTCGAATAATCGTACTTATGGTCGTTACAAAACTCTTTCAAGGTAAGATCACTAAAGCCCAAGCGGCGGTTGTAGGAGCCTGGTATCTTAACCTGGCCTTCGTCCTAACCGTTTGGGCAACCACTTCGGCCGACTTACTGTCTTCCGGAAATGCGGGCAATATCGTCCTTGCCTTCGGCCGACTATTTGGTTTGTTTGCGGCCACCTTCGCGCTGACCCAATTCTTATTAATGGGACGCGTTGCCTGGATTGAACGACCATTTGGCCTCGATCATTTGGCCAGCTACCATCGCTACAACGGCTACATGGCAATTGGCTTTATTCTCGTTCATGCCCCGCTGGTTGTGCTGGGCTATAGTCTGACGGCACACGTTAACTACTTCACGCAGTACGTCCAAGTTTTATTCCATTACAACGATGTCTGGAAAGCGGCCATTGCTGAGGTGCTATTTATAGCGGTGGTGGCCTGCTCTATCTATATTGTGCGTAAGAAATTAAAGTTCGAAACTTGGTACTACGTCCACTTGCTGGTCTATGCCGCTATCGTGCTCGCCTTTTCACACCAGTTAGCCGTCGGTGGTAGCTTCCAGGGGCACCCGCTAGCCCGGCTGTACTGGTTAGCGGTCTATGTTTTTGTAGCGATAAACGTTTTGTTCTGGCGCTTTAGCCTACCGGTTATTAACTTGCTGCGTTTTCAATTTAAGGTGGCCCGAGTCGAACCAGAAACAGCTTCCGCAAATTCGTTATATATCGGTGGCAAAGATTTGGCCAAATGGCCAGCCAGACCAGGTCAGTACGTTTTAGTGCGGTTCTTAAGCAAGCGCTATATTTTTCAAGAACACCCCTTCTCTATGTCGGCCGTGCCAATTAACGATCAGTTCCGGCTTACGGTCCGCAGCTTAGGTGATTACACGAGTATCCTGCCGCATGTAAAACCAGGTACCAAAGTTCTGGTGTCTGGGCCGTACGGACGTTTTACCGATGAAGTCGCTCAAACTAAAAAGCGTTTATTTATCGCTGGCGGGGTTGGTATCACGCCACTTCGAACATTACTAGTCGCTGCCTTAGCCGCCCAGCAAGACTGCGTCTTAGTTTATGGTAACCGAACGCTAGCGGACGTGATTTTTAAAGATGAGTTAGCGCAACTCACTAAGCAAGGCCTAAAGCTTGTACCGGTCTTCAGTAACGCCGCCCAAGGCTTTAAGGGCGAAACAGGCTACATCGACGGAGCACGAATTAAAAGACTAGTCCCCGATTTTGCTGAGCGCGATGTCTACGTTTGCGGACCGCAAGTCATGATGGACAGCGTCATTACCGACTTGCAAGCAACTGCTCTGCCCACCAATCAGCTGCATTACGAACGCTTTGCGTTACATAATTAAAAAGAACCCCCGTAGGGGTTCTTTTTAATAAGGGGTTAACTCGCGATTAGCGGTGGCTGTTCTTGCCACCCTTACTGCGGTCAGCCGGGGTTAGGTTACTGCCCCGACCAGTCGTAGTACTGCGGTTCGTGGATGTAGACTTAGTGTTCCCGCCACTTGCCTTGCCACCCATTGATTGAATTTCGCGCTTCTTGTTTTCGTCCATAGATGCAAAGCCTCGATCGCTAATTGCCATAGTGTGCCTCCTTGATTAGTTAACGTTATAAGCATAACGGGCGACCGAAACTGCTGCCATGAGTTATCTTATGGACATACTGTGCTAAGCATTTTTTACTTGTGGGTATGTTTATTCATCTATAGAGTAAAGAGTATGAATCAGAGCCCGTTGCCGTCACCAGAGCAGCGTTATCATCTTGACTCCCCCCGCTTTAACGTCGAATTCGAATACTACTGGTCGCAGCTAGCAACCGGCATGGAACTTTTCACCTCTCAAGCCAAACTCGAGGAACTGCACGACAAGGCCTTTGCCAAGGAGCAGTCATTTTTTACCAAGGTGTATGAATCGGTTTCCGATACGATGGAAACAGCCAGCGGGCCAGTAGTTTGCTTATTTGATATCGACGGCACAATTGCCGAAATGAAAGACGAGGCAACCAGCGACATCCACATGTTACTGCGGCCCGCCTTTCCGGTCCTGATTGTCGAACTGGCGACTAAGCATCCCGAAATCCTACGGTTTGGGCTGCTTAGCTTGCGCCCGATTGCCAGCTTGCAAGAGGAAGCTGAAAATCCGACTTTCTTGTCGCCGGCCCGACCATTCATAGACGATACCTTGATGTATAGCTCTGAAGTTGTCACCCGCCAAGACCCGCTCATGGATTCGTCGCCTTCGCCGGCTGTGGTAGGCGACTTTTTAAGGAGTATGCGGGGTATTATTGATCCACTGCTACTGGCCGAGACCGCTAAGGGCACTATTAATTTATTTGAGTGGTACGATCCAAAACTAAAAGTCGTGCAGCAATTACTGCACGATAACCCAGATGTGACGTATGTCTTGGTAGATAACCTGCCCTGCGCCGCTCTGTTTGACTCCGCTAACCGGCGCTTATCCGGTATTTGCGTCCAGGCTGAAGAGCAATTATTGATCCCTTGTTTTGACTACTAGCTACTGCTTAGCAAATTGATAACTGGGAGTAGGCTCAATGGCAACTGACTCAGCGGCCAGTTTGGTCGTATGACGGTATTTCAGAATCATGGTGAGCATTAGTAAGTAAAAAACGAGCCATGATACGCAGGCAATAAAGTATGGCAGTGCATGAATTGAATAGGCATACACCACCGATATAACCTGACAAAGCGTCCAGCTCAACCAGGTAGGTATGCTCAGTTCGTCAGATTGTTTGGTGACAAATAACTGCTTTATCTGGGGCCACATGGCCACAACCGACACTAGCGAACTTATGAGATAAATGATTTGGATGGCATGCATAATAGTGTTTGTTTTAGAACTTTCATTAATAAGATTAGCATAAGCTTGTTCTTCTGTCAAGATAGTACCAGGATATAAAAAAGCCTTCTCAGTGAGAAAGCTTTGATGACAAGTATGGTGTACCCGACAGGATTCGAACCTACGACCTTCGGCTCCGCAAGCCGACGCTCTATCCAGCTGAGCTACGGGTACACGCTGGATGCTGCAGTTTTATAAAAGCAACAGGGGTAATTCTAGCATATTAGCGACACTTACGCTAGGGTTAGTCCGCGTCTGGTAAAATGGTTGAGATATCTGGAGAGATGACCGAGTGGTTGAAGGTGCTGCTCTCGAAAAGCAGTGTGCCCTTACGGGTACCGAGGGTTCGAATCCCTCTTTCTCCGCCATGAAGAGCCCAGGCTATGCCGGGCTCTTTTTGTTAGCGTCAAAATAACTAAAGCCAGCGCGTAGGCTACTACCAGCCAGAACCAGGGTAAACGTGGTAACACTGGCCTCGGTGTAGCTGCGGCGGGGCGTAGTCGGGCTGCTACTGGTTGCAGTGATTGCGGCCTAGCTGTAACGGTAGCGCCCAGAACCCCGGCCGGGCTGCTGGTCTGCAGCGGCAGTGGTTTGGGTGCTGGTGAAGATGATACTGATAGTAGCTTAGTCTTAATACCGGCCTGCAGGCTGGTCGACGGCGCTGAAGCTGTTGCTGGCTGTAGGGTGGCTAGGACGTCAGTAGCGGCTACGAGCGGTGCATTCCCAAGACCGGTAGACCCGCCGGCCGCTGGTGCCGGCGCCACAACGACTGCTGGCAATAAACTAGTGTCGGGCGGGCTGTCGTCGATAATGCCATCACAGGCATCATCGATACCATCGTGATCACTATCGATGCCGCTATTTTTTATAGTTGGGCAGCCATCGACCGTATCGGGGGTAGTGTCGCCGTCATAGTCGGTATCACTGTCGATAATTGTAATCACGTCAATCATTGATACTGGGCTGCCTAATTGATCGGTGCCGTCTAGATCAAGTTCGTAAGTACCGGGAACAGTTGTTGACGGTAGATTTACGGAGCCAGCGATGGCGCTGTCGGTCGCACTCAAAATCGTGCCAATACTAGTCACGGCACTACCCTGCTTCAGCTTGACGGTGTAGGTAGTATTGGCGCGCAGTCCGTGGGCGCGGCCGCTGACGGTAATGGGTAGGCTGGCGCCACGTTTAGCAGACTGATGCTTGGTAATTACAGTCGGAACTTTACGTATCGTTGGTCTGCCGGACTTAGGGGCGTCTAATATTTTTGCAGTTGCTGTGCTGGCAGGAGCCGACGCAAGCGGTGCTGCCAGCTTGTCGTGGAGATTATGCGTTTGTCGGAGAATGGCTTCTTCGATTAATTGCTGCCCATAAGCTGTCGGGTGATAACTTTCTTTGCCAAGAAAATCGACGGTTACGGAGTGGCCAAAAATTGAAGCCGCAAATCCCCCGTCATTGCCGGCCGTTACGCCATTAACGGCTACTAGCTTGCTATCGGTTTCGCATAGTCGATGCCCGGCCAGCGCCATTTCGACATCCACATAATTACTGCCCGTCGCAATCGCCGCCCGCGCTAAGGCATGATTTAACTCTTTTATAACCTCTATCGATAGGGCGAGTTCGGTAGTGTTGAGATGGACGTTAATCGCACAACTGCCGGTATCAACTGCGATGAGCGGATAGCCAACGAGATAGATGACAGTGCCGGGCGTGGTTTGCTTTAGCTGTTTGAGCATCTTAACAAGGCGCGGCACTTGGGCGTCGATACTATTGGCCAACTCGAGCCGGTCTTCGTAAGTGCTGTAACAGGCATTGGCGTTGGTAACGTGCGGATTTACGTGGGGCGCCACACAAAGTTTGAGAATTGATCCGAAGCCAATGTCGTTACCGCCTACCGAAACGGTCATAGCTGCCGGCTGATAATGACCGGCAAACGCCGACTGCGGCAAAGTACCCGGCGTCAGGTCGGTAAGCAACTGCGTAATTTGATCTTTTGTGCGTTGGCCGTAGGCTAGGCCGTCGTCGGCTTGGCCATTGTAATCGGGCCCGCCAGTTATATCAGCCATCCTAGCGCCCGAACAAGCAATTGATTTACCACCGGCTTGCGTAAAGAGAGCTGTTGTCAGCAGTGAGGGATATGACTTTAGCGAATTATGACACTGATTAGTCGGCGTATCAGTACCTTGCTTATAAGCAAAAGCCCCTTCCCCGGCAGTGTAGGAATCACCTAAAGCAAGATAATCCATTAAGGCGAAACTATTATTCACCGGCGCCAGTTCATAGGTTGTTTGACTTGTCGCTGAGATGTCGGTAAGGGCTAGTAGCCCGTCATTTAAAAAGCGCAGATGAAGTGGATGGGTGAAGCTGCTAGCTTTACTAGCGATAAACGGCCAGTAATCGTGCGACGGACAAATAGTAGTATCTGAGGACGTTGATAGGCAATTCGCCAGATTATAGACTCGTAGTGAACGAGCAGCGGTGTTAGCAATCGCCACGTAATCACCGTCGGGACTAACAGCAACTTGTGACTCGTTATAGCCGGCTCCAAAGTTGGTGTATGAAGGCGCAAACGGTTTGGCCGTCAGTGAAGCCACATTAATTCTATAAAATAAGCCGCTTAAACTCTCAGCCACTAACCAGGAACCGCCATCCGAAAAAGCCAGGCTATTAAAATTGACTATTAATTTTCGGCCGGCCGGATCGAGTAAAGCAACATCGGCGGCCCGATTAACTTGTTTAGCGGTCACCTGCCCTAACAGATTACGCTGGTCGGTAGTCGCCGTCAGGATATCCTTATAAATACTGAGGTAGACGCCGTCAGTTGGGGTGGGGGTAATTGACAGCGCTGAAGCGGTTCCTGGCCAAGCTAGCAGTACATCGTGCGGGCCATAACCAAGTAATGGAACGGCGGTCTCTTCGTTATCGTTAAAGCTAACCAGGTTATGTTCGACATCCAGGCCGCCAAAAGCAGTCGGTTCGTAACAACCGGCTTGCTTAGTGTCGCTACCGTTTAAACGATAGGTGGACTTAATGCAGTCCAGGTTGTCTTCGAAAGCCAAATGCGCCTCGCCGGTTGACGCACTAGTTCCCAGGCTACGCAGGCTCATGGTAGTCGGATTATCCCAGGCTGGACCCGCAACTGGTGCGGGCACTAAGGCGGCGGCCCGTAAACTACCTGCGATGAGGAGTAATAGTAACAGCAGGCCAAGGCAGAAGCGGTTTAAACGTGAGAAATAGTAGCGCATCGTCACTCACTATTACTCCCCTGCCCGTCAGCACCAAGCATAAGCCCATACAAAATTACGTTATTTAAGGTCTAGTTAATTTTTTATAGTCAGTTAGACAGCACCTAGCTTATACTGCCCCTATGAGCGAAACGATATTTAGTAAAATTATTGCCGGAGAAATTCCTTGCCATAAGGTGTATGAGGATGACACTACCCTGGCCTTCCTCGACATTAACCCAGTGCAGCCGGGCCACACGCTAGTAATTCCTAAAACAGCGGCGGCGTCTGTGTGGGACTTAGATCCAACAGTGTACTCAGCCCTGATGGGGACGACCCAAAAAGTTGCCCAGCGGCTACGCAGCGTTTTAGCAGTTCCCTTCGTTGGCGAAAAAATTGTTGGCGTTGATGTGGCCCATGCGCATGTTCATTTAATTCCCTTTTCGACCGTCGCTGACTATGACGCCCGACCTGCTAATGACGAGCCCGACCACGCCAGCTTAAGCGCTATGGCTAATAAGTTAGCCTTTTAGTACACTTTAGAGATGTCACCTTTTATTATCTCCTTTATGATGGCCGCTGGCGCAGCTGCCTTTGTCTACTCCAAGGCCGGGCCGCGACTCGGCTACGGTAATGCCAAAAACGTCTGGACTGTTACCGGGGTGTGTTTTGTTATCGTCTTCTTGGTCTTTATCACGCTTTTGACGCTGGTTATTCACTTATAATAGCCGTTTAGTACTATTTTTAATTCCAAAAACAGCCAAAAATTGATACTATATGGCTATGGATGAGCGTGGGTTGGGAAAACAGTTGCAATCGGCGCGTCAAGCGGCCGGTTTAACGCAGCAAGCTTTGTGTCAGCGCGCTAATTTAAGCTTTTCGACGCTTACTAAAATTGAACGCGGCGCCATTAAGTCGCCATCAATCTTTACGATTCAAGCCATTGCCACAGCGCTCAATATGAGCCTCGATGCCCTCATGGGCAACGCTTCCCTGCCCGCCTCGCTAGCTCGCCGTGATTTAAGAACCACTAAGAGCGGTGTTCGCTTTGTCTATTTTGACGTCAACGGTTGTCTTATCCGCTTCTATCAGCGTGCCTTTGGACAAATAGCCGAAAAATACGATATACCATCGGACGTCGTCGAAACTGCCTTTTGGCACTATAACGACGCTGCTTGCCGAGGCGAGTTTACGACCGATGATTTTAACGCGGCTTTCGCGAAAAGAATCGGCATACCAGCTATCGACTGGGCGGACTATTACTTAGCTGCAGCCGAGAAAATCACTGAAATGCACGAGCTGGTGAAGTGGACCGCCGAACACTACCGCATCGGGCTGCTAACTAATATTATGCCCGGCTTACTAGACGGTTTGAAAGCCCTCGACAAAGTGCCAGCTATTAAATATGACGCCACTATCGACTCATCGGAGCTGGGTACGATTAAGCCAGAGGCGGCAATTTACGCCGTTGCCGAGGAGCGAGCTGGCGTACCGGCGTCAGAAATACTCTTTATTGACGACACCAAAGCTAACCTGACAGCTGCTGAAGCCCGCGGCTGGCACGTTATTTGGTTTGATTACGGACGGCCAGAAGAATCGGTTGTTGAAATTCGTAAAGCCCTCGAACCTAGTAATAACTAGGCAGTGGTATCGAAGCGAGCGTACTCTCGCTCTAAACTTACTAGCAACTGTCGGGCTTCGGCTAGTTGGTCTTTGGTTTGAGTGACTACGGCGTGCGGGGCATTTTTAACGTAACTAGTGTTGCTTAGCCGCTGCTCTAACTGGGTGATGACCGCTTTCTGCTGGGTTTGCTTTTGGGCTAGTTCGCCGAGGTAGGCTTTGGCGGTCGCCTGATCGATGTCGAGCCAACAGCTAGCGCTCGTGCTGGTTAGATACAAACCAGTACCATCAGTTACCTCGGTGACATCGCGTAGTCGGGCCAGCCGCTTAATGATTGCAGCGTTATCCCGCAAGAAATCGACGCCATTATAATACAATGTCACGCCGCTGACTTTGAGGGCGTTCTGAATAAAGCGGCTTTCAGTCACGATATTCTGAATTTGGGTGAAGCTTTCGGCCTTGGCCGCAGCGGCTTTAGGGATAGCGACTACGGTCTTAGTGGCCAACAAGCTGTCGCCTTCCCAACCGAGTGTTTGCCAGACAGTTTCAGATACAAATGGCGCAAAAGGATGTACTAACAACAACATTGTTTCCAGTAAAAAGGCTAGCAACGGCTTGTTTGGCGCGGCCTTACTAGCCTCGATGTACCAGTCAGCGACATCATCCCAGATGAAGTGGTAGAGTTTGTCGTAGGCTTCACTGAAGGCGTACTGGTCCAGATCGGCGTGAATTGCCTGCTGATTCTGTTGTAACTTTTGCATTATCCAGTGATCGGCAACAGAGGTAATTTCTAACTTTTCGGGGGTGTAATCATCACCTAGGGTGGCTTCAATAAAACGAGCGATATTCCAGAGTTTATTGCAGAAGTTACGGTTGGCTTCGATTTTACCGGTGGACCAGTTTTGATCATTGCCCGGTTTGACACCCATAATCAGGCCCATGCGTAAGGCGTCGGTGCCATACTGCGGAATTATCTTGAGAGGGTCAATGATAGACTCGGGTCGGCTTTTGCTCATCTTCTTGCCGTCGGCGGCTTTGACCATGCCGTGGAGATAGACGTCCTTAAAGGGCACTTGCCCCGTGACGTAGGTGGACATTAAAATCATCCGAATTACCCAAAACGGCAAGATATCCCAGCCGGTTTCCATGACCGTCGTTGGGTGGTAAGCCTTAAAATCAGGGCTCAGTTGTAGCAGTTCATCAAGGCTGAGCGAGTAATCTTGAGCAATCGCTGGATCGATAAGCGTGCTCCAGGTCCAGAGGGCTGAGCTGAACCAAGTATCGAGGGTATCCGGGTCTTGCTCCCAGTCGTGCCAGCCGTCAGATTGATCGGTCGGTGGTTGAACGCCAACATAGGTCTCTTGCTTACCATCGGTGTCGGTGCGATACCAGGCCGGTACCCGGTGACCCCACCATATTTGGCGGCTAATACACCAGTCTCGGTAGTTATCGACCCAGTGGCTGTAGATTTTATTGAAGCGCTGCGGAGTAATCGTGATGTCTTTGTCGGCAATCACGGCCTGCAAGACCTCGGTAATACTCCGCTGCTTCCCTTTCCAGTTCACGACGGGCTTATTTACATCAACAAACCACTGCAGCCTAATCTGCGGCTCAATAACGGCCTTACCGCGCTCGTTTACCGCAATGCTGTGAAGGTAGTGGTCGTCAGTTTTAACTAACAGCCCCTTGTGGTCCAATTTCTGGACGATTCGCTCGCGGGCCTCGGTAATTGTCAGGCCTTCAAACTCGCCGGCAATCGGTAGCAACTTGCCGTGAAAATCGATGATTTGTTCTTTATCTAATCCGTGACGCTCGGCAATTTCGAAATCAATTTGGCTGTGCCAAGGAGTTATTGTCATCACGCCAGTACCAAACTTAGGGTCAACGGCATCGTCTTTAATAATGGTGGCGGTTATGGGGCCGTTTATCCACTCCGTTTCAAACGTGTCACCATGCTGATACGTGGCATAGCGCTCATCGTCGGGGTGCATGACCACATACTTATCACCGAACTTGGTTTCGGGCCGAGCGGTGCCAATCTGGAATGGGCCGTATTGGAAGGTGTAAAACTTGGCTTTTTCTTCGACGTATTCAACCTCTATATCAGAGACATTGGTCTCTAAAATAGGGTCCCAGTTAACAATTCGGTTACCGCGGTAAATGAGACCGTCGGAATACATTTTGGTAAAGGTTTCATTGACGCAGCGATTAAGGGCGTCGTCCAGCGTGTACCGCAAGCGGGTCCAGTCGGCCGAGGCGCCCATAGCCCGCATCTGGGTCAACATGGTGCCACGGCTATCAGCTACAAACTCCCGAGTCCGGGCTAAAAAGGCATCCCGGCCAATTTCGTGCTTATTAGTTCCCTCTTCGACCAGCTTGCGCTCAATGATGGCGTTGACCGGTAAGGCTGCATGATCGGTACCGGGCAGCCACAGCACGTCTTTGCCCTGTTGACGGGCATGTCGGGCCATAATGTCTTGCAGTGTTAAGAAGAGCGCATGGCCCAGACTCAAGGTGCCGGTCTCGTTGGGCGGCGGCATGCTGATTGAAAAATGGTCTTTGTGGCTGGTCGGGTCAGCCGTAAATGCCCCACTGCGCTCCCATAAGGCGTAGATGTTGGCTTCGTATTCACTGGGCTCGTAGGTTTTTGGTAATTTCATATGCTTACTATCATACCACCTCTGTAACGGCTGGCGCTACCCTGCCCGGTTTTCACGTGAAAACTCTTTGATTACATACTGAGATTCGGGGCGATATCGAGTGAATATGGATCGGCTATCGGCTGACCACATTTCACGTGAAAGTATCCGAGAGTGGCAATCATAGCCGCATTATCAGTACATAGTTTGCTGTCGGGGTACCCAATAGAGAGCGGCAGGGCAGCTGATAATTGACGCCGTAACTCTGAACTAGCCGCTACACCGCCAGCAATCACGACGCTGGCTGGTTGGAATTCTGCATAAGCCAGTTTAGCCTTATCAACAATAGTCTCTATGGCTATACGTTGAAAGCTGGCGGCAATATCGTGCTTCTGAGCTACAGACAGCCGCTGTGGCAGTTTCGTGGAAGGGAAGTTGTAACTTTCCCCTATTTCGGCCTGAGCTAGCCTTAAAACGGCTGTTTTGAGGCCTGAGAAGCTAAAGTCATAGCGTCCGACCTTGGCTTTTGGCAGTTGGTAGGCGTAGGCGTCACCTTGTAGGGCGGCTTTGGCCACCGAAGGACCGCCAGGGTAGGGCAGGCCAACAATCTTAGCGACTTTATCAAAGGCCTCGCCAATCGCATCGTCCTGCGTCTGGCCGAGTAGCTCATAACTGAAGTGGTCTTGGAATAGCGCAAATTGACTGTGCCCGCCCGAAACAATAATCGCTAACATAGGGAAGACTGGCTGTTGTGCTCGCATCGAATAACCGGGCAGAGCAGTGGACGTCAAGAAGTTAGCGTAGACATGCCCCACCACATGATTAATGGCGTAGAGCGGCTTTTCACGTGAAATTGCGAGCGTCCGAGCCGTCAGAACGCCGATTAACAGACTGCCGCCTAGGCCAGCGCCGTAGGTGACAGCAATGGCATCAATGTCATCCCAGCTACACTTTGCTTCGGTAAGGGCCTGGTCGATAACCGGCATGATGGCTTCAATATGGCTACGAGCCGCAATCTCCGGCACCACGCCACCGTATTGCGCATGTAAATCCATACTGCTCAAGATGACGTTACTTAGCAGCTTCTGGCCGTCTTCAACGACCGCCGCCGCTGTCTCGTCGCAGCTCGTTTCGATACCTAAAACTCTCATTCACCCCAGTATAGCATTTGTATAAACATAAGAAATATGCTACGATAGTCTTTATGTCAAATTACGAAATAAGTCCTGAACTCATTGATGTAAGACTCGTTGCGCCGGCGCATGTCGAGCAAAAGCATCAGACCGATAATATTGTTGGCACCACTCGCCCGAGTTTGTTGGTTCAGGACCATGCTCCTGAGGTAGTTGATGATACGCCTGGTGTCTTAGAGCGGCTTAGCGAACTGACGTATTGTGAATCCTTGCAAGAAATGTCACTTGCCGATACGAGCCATGAACTAGAGTGCTTTGAAAACAGTGGTGGATTCTATGATATGGACGACGACGAATGTGCCGAATACTATCTGTTAAAAAACAAATTTAAGGACATGCGTGATATTGCCAACTTACTCCACGACACCGAGCATTTAGATGGGGAGGCTGATCTTCGCATTGGCTACATTAAAGACCTAATTCAGGACTATCGAGTCCTTAGTCCGGAAGTGAATTTCAATGATGAACAGTCTGGTTCGGCATCTGAAACCGAAGATTTTCTCAATTATTACGCCTATGCCATAACGGCTCGAATTACCGAAGAAAAATGGGCTGACAAAATTGATGGTTGGCGTGAGCGCTACGTTGAAGCACTCGACTCACCCAAACTAAAGGCACTGTTGCCTGCAGAAACTCGCCGCCGATTTGCCGAAGACGCCAGGAAGGCACCGGTTCGTATCACCGATCCAATCACCTCAATCTTGAATAGCCAGATCTGGGAAGCAGAAATATTTGGCATGATGGACCCTGAGGATCGAACCGTAAGCATCGATCCGTTTAGCGCCAACCACGTTATGAATCGAGATGCACGGACGGTCTCTAAGCTGTTCGCAACAGTCGGTGAAGACAACCCTCTTGTCAGGTTTAATGATGACGCCAACGAGGCTCGTATCTTAAAAACGTTGTTTCATGAACTCATCCACTACAGCACAAACGAGTATTACCATCTTTCAAAGCAGCATGATCTCGCTGAAAGTACTATTGTCGAGGAACACGTAAGCATCCGACAGTCATGGCCGAAGTTCTGGTTCGAGGGAATGACAGAAAAGCTGGCCCAACTGATGGCTGCCGAGGTCTTAGACTATAAATCATTGCCACGAGACAGGACGCTCAGAGAAAGATCTGCGTGGACTGAGACGAGTATCGAGCCCCGTCAGATAGGCACTACAAAAAAGACCGAAGAGCTTACGGATAGAATCTTAGTTGCCTATCCTGAGTTCCGCATACTGATTGACACTCTCTTTGAGAGGCTCGACTGGCAGGCTGCAGGTCTCAAGCCGGCCGAAGCAGAGAAGCTGGCTTTTAGGGCGTTTACTGATCGCGTCATGCCTGGAGGTGCGTCAGGAACGCATCGAATGCGCTTTATTGAGGCAATTAACAAAGCTGCGCATCCCGGATTCTGGATGAAGCTGACCACACTTGTAGAAAGCTACGGCACGGGTCTAATGACTGATATGTTAAGCGACCCAAAGCTCAATGTGCATAACCCTAGTGGCATGCCATGGTTGACCAGCCCGCAAGCAGCCACCTCCGCCAAATATTTCGCATCCGACGTTTTTATCATCCGCTCGCTTCAGAACATTGATACCGTAGCTCATTTTGGCGGCACCGAAGACATGGTTGAAGCGGCTCGAGGCCTACACGATGACGATCTAAAGAAGTCTGAGAATGCCAAACTATTACTTGCGGCTCATGCCGGACTCAAGACTATTCTCGAGCAACGTCACAGGCAACGTACGGCACCAACCCCCAAAGACAGGCTGCAAGTAGCGATATTTGGTGGACGAGCAGGCATGGAACTCAAGGAACGACCAGTCGCCGATATTACCCCCGCGCGCGCCGCCATCGCTGCTTGGTTAAAAGCCAGCAACCCTGACGGGTAGTCCGCTATACTAGTGGATATGAATCCACGAAAAATCGTTAAAAATCTTATTCCGGATAATTTGTATGGGGCTGTCGAACCGTACGGCCACTTAGTTGAGTCGGTATTACTCAACACCATTAACGGTTTTCCGGGCCGGGGACTAAACGTTATTGGTGTCACCGGTACTAATGGTAAGACGTCTACTAGCTATCTCATCCATCGCATGCTGCACGAAGCTGGTTTTAAAGTTGGTCTTATGACCACTGTTGGCTACGGCGTCGGGGCCGACATCAAGCCGCAAATTCATCACATGACCAACGTTAGCGTCCCCGAACTGATGGAGCGTTTAAAATGGATGAAAGGGCAGGGTATTGAATGGCTCGTGCTAGAGACCACCAGCCACGCCCTGGCTCAAAACCGCGTTTTTGGAGTGCCATATAGCGTAGCTGTTATGACTAACGTTACTCACGAACACCTTGATTATCACCGCACTTTTGAGCGCTATCGTGATGCCAAACGCAAACTCTTCAAGTTAGCGAATAAGAATAAAGCTGGTATGCAACTGGGAATTATTAACGCCGAGGATCCCAGCGCCGCTCTGTTTGCTAGTGACGTTGCCCACCCGCTTACCTACGGGGTGACGGCCGGCGATATCAGAGCTACTAATGTTGTCCTAGCCCCCTCAGGAGTCGACTATGATGTGCAAATTAATGATGTGGCGTATCATATCCACTGCAATTTGCCGGGCAGCTTCAACGTCTATAACTCACTTGCTGCCATCTGTGTCGGACAGCAGCTTGGTTTAAGCCAACAGCAAATAGAGCAGGGCATAGCAGCTTTGCCAGGCGTGGAAGGCCGCATGACCCGGATTACCGAAGGCCAAGATTTTGATGTCATTGTCGACTTTGCCCATACGCCGGATAGTTTCGAAAAATTGTTTAAGGACTTAAAGCCAGTGGTTAAAGGCAAATTAATTGCGATGTTTGGTTCAGCCGGGCGCCGCGATGAAACCAAACGCGCAGTACAGGGTGAACTAGCTGGCCGGTATTGTGATGAAGTTATTCTGACCGAAGAGGATGACCGCGATGTTGATGGCCTAGAAATCTTAAATCAAATTGCCGCCGGAGCTGAACGGGCCGGTAAAATCCGTGACCGTGACCTGTTTCTGGTACTCGACCGAACGGAGGCGATAAACTTTGCGATTAAGCGAGCGGCTCCTGGCGACACGGTCATTCTGCTCGGTAAAGGCCACGAAAAGACCATCGAACGCGCCAACGGCGAAAATCCTTGGGACGAAATTGCAACCACCCGAGCAGCACTCCAAACAACTGCGCAACCTTTGTAAAGTTAGTAGAATTATGGTAGAATAAGTTGATATGAGCCCTGAATCATCAGCTAACCCCGCCCCAACTCCGGAAGATTTTACCGTCCAAAACTGGATACATGAAACCCAACTGGAGCTCAATGCTGAGTTGCTAGAGACCGAAAAAAGCCGACCGACCCATCTTGATCCACTAGAAGATCAAATTGAATTTGGTAAGAAAGTTGCGATCATCTTAGGCAAAAATGAGTTACTTGCGAAGCTAACCGAGGAGGCCTTCAAAACCCCTACGTTTACAAAACCACAATAACGTGCTAATGTATATAAAAGTAAGTAATAATAAACACTATGCAACATGATAATTTAGCCAACAAAGTCCCGCAGCCAGCGGATCCCAGCGTCATCGATTTAACGAGCCTCAGTCTTGACGAGCAAATGGTAGTTGGTGACTTATTTGCTGAAGCTGTGGCGAGCGACATGCCCGAACGGCGAGCTGAAGTAGCCCAGCTAGCTGGCGAAATGGCCTTGAGTGAACAGGTTCAGCGCCAGGCTGATGCCGATATTGCCCAGGCAAAATCTTATAATGAACATACCCAAACCGTAATAGCGGAGCGCGAATCTGAACAAACAATAGCCGTTGACTGCGACAAAATCGGTTGGCTGATTGGTAAGGGCACTATTACAGTTCCGGTTGAGCGCAACCCTAATGACAGTACGGCTTTTTATTTCGCATCAATTATTGGTGAACACCGTGTTACCCAAGACGCGTATACGCACCTCGAAGCCGAGGGCGTGAGCGACTATCTAATGGACTTACTGAAGACGAACGGCATTCCACGTTTCTTAGAAGAACTAAAAGGCAACAGTGGTAAACTTCGACCCGTCAACGCCACGCCCGGAGCGGCTCGTAACAAACAACGCAAGGTTAACACCACTTATCCGGCCTATAAAATTGACGTGCAAGGTACTCGCAATCGAGCACTTGTACTTTTGCCAGGAAAAATAAACGGCGAGCAAGTAGTTGTGCTGGCAGCAATCTATGATCATGAAGATCAAACAAAAGTTCTAAACATTACAAACGTTTAGTTAGCTAACGTCAGTGTGGTGCAGCGAATGTAGCCGCCGCCCTTGGCGAGTTCAGAGATCTCTGGCGTAATTGTCCTTAGCCCGTGGGCTTCGACAGCCGCTTGAAATTCTGGTGCGTGGGCGCTCATTATGACCGTTTCGCCAGTTGAGACCAGATTACAGGCAAAGGCTTCGGTGGCTTCGGCTAAACTAATTTCTATCTTTTCAATTGGAAGAGCCCGCAGTTTTTCCTGGCTTTCGGGCATAAAAGCTTCAGGACACCAGGCAATTAGGTCGGCTCGGAGCACAGCCAGCGCTAAATCTATATCGTAAAAAAAGCTGTCTTCCCACCCGCTACTGGCATTGATTACTACTTGCCCTTGGCTGTTCATTTGAGGCACCGTTTGGAGGCTTATAACGTCTAAATCGAGGGTCTGCGCTAAGAATTCATGGACTGCTTGGTCGGTACGATAACAGCTGCCTGTAAATAAATAATTGCCGCAGGGCAGGGCATCACCTTGACCGCTGAAGCGAAGACCGTCTGGGACTTCTACAATGGTCTTGCCGAGATCTGTTAAAACCTGACGGGCATACGGCTCTTCGGCTGTCCGAGCGTTCGGTAGGCGCGACATAATGGCCGTGTTGCCGTGTACGAGCGCCCAGTTGGCGGTGTAAACGCCATCCTGGCAGCCTTCGGGCGAGGGAACCGGTAAGACTTCAACTCCCGCCTGCACGAGCGCAGCGCGGATAGCGTTGTGTTCTGCCTGGGCTTTAACCCTATCGATTGGTTCTGAACTGTCCATATACGGGTTAATGGCAGCCGAATCATCAAAGTTAAGGGCGTCCGACATGACTACTTTGGAGTTAATTGGTGTGTGCATGCCTACCAGTGTAACAACAGGTTGCCTAATAAATGTGTTTATGGTATAATCATGTTAAATTATGTCAGAATCATTCCCTAGTCCTAGCGTCTTAATACCGATTGAGCCCAACCGTCGGTTATTGCAAACGCCTGCTAATCGCTTAAAAGAATTTTATTCTAACGAGATAGGTACTCGAATAATTAGCTTGCCGGCTCATGAGAATGACGCCCGGTCACACGAGGAGTTGAGCGAACTGCGGTTGCCCGTCTTCTCTGGTATTTACCGTGATGATGAACTGTGGCTGACTGTGCCAGAAGGGACGCGCACCGTCCGACGCTTATTGCGATTCGTAGCCCGCGACGTTGCTAATTACGGCGAGATGTTCTACAAACTTGGCACCGTCTTCAAACAGTTAGAAACGGCTGGGGTTGGTTTTCCGCAATCCAGTGAAGAGCGGTCGGTACTGGATAGTTTTGCTTTTGCCGTCGACGAAAATGAATTATACGGTGGCAACATTTATCTGACGCCGCCCTATGTCCTTAACCCCGATAAAAAAATTGGTCAGGCTTTGGGTTCGGTCGCTATCGAGTTGGAAAAGTCTGATGTCTTTACCGACAACGAAATTCACCACCTGATGGAAATGACCGCCGAAGGTCTGCTGCATGGCTGAAATCGAACGAGATCTTGGGCTGCGTTCGCAGACCATCGATACTTTTCAGTCCGAAATAAGTACGGTTCAAGCTCATAGAATCTTTTCGCTGCCCGACGTTACTGAGCATATTAATCACACCGGCAAATACACTCGTCCCGATATTAAATTAGCGAGCGGTTTATTTCTGAATCGTACCGACACGGAGGAGGCGCTGACAGATTATGGTGCTAAACCAGATGCCTATTCATTTATTACCCAGCATGGTCACCGGCTCGGTCGAGAAAAATCGCATAACGAAGTCTTTTTTGGCAAACTACTGTCGCATTGGCATGATGATGAGCCGGGCTGTAGCGAGTCCCAAGTAGCTGTTAAACCAACCAAAAATCGGGCCGCCTTATTGGGCGAACTAGCGATGTTCCAGTATATGCGCAAGCTCGACATACCGACATTTGAGCCGACGGCCTTTTTAGTGGCTGCTAATGGCGGGACAGACCACTTATTAACCCGCTTTGAAAAACCGGTGGCAACTATGGATACCGTTGAGTGGCAAGAGTTAGGCACCCCAGAAAAATGGGATCAGTTAGAATTTGCCGTTAATACCATGGCGCTGCTGCATAGTGAGTTGCTATTCCATGGTGACCTAGAGTTTAAGAACGTTGGTTTTGGAGAGAAAGGGGATTTGATAGTTATCGACCCTGAGCTGACCATTAGTTCGCTAGCTATGGCCGAAGTGGCCGAAACTAGCAGTGACCCGTCAGAAGTTGCCGCCGCTCAATTACGCATCAAGCAAAGTATGAGCACTGATTTCACCAGCGTTTGCCTATCGATTGACGAGTTTATTATTAGTAGCTTACCGGCTCGCGACCGCCCTGATACCAACGCCGCCAAATTTAGAAGCTATGCCCGACATTTATTTCGACCGTATAAAGAGGGGCTGATAGAACGCCGCTCGCCCCATTTAGAGCAATTACTTATCGCCTACGAAAAAGTCTTCGCTGATCATAAGTTACGCTCCCGGGAGTAGCCGAACTTTTTGACTTCCGATTGGCTCGTGGGTATTATAAGTGCTGATAGTTAGCACTCTCAATGCTTAAGTGCTAACTGCTGCTTAAAAGGAGGAATTATGAGCACACCACTACAGCCGTTAGGCGATTACATTGTAGCCCAGGGCGAAGAGGCCGAAACTAAAACTGCCAGCGGTTTATATTTACCTGAAAAGTCAGCAGAAAAACCCAAGACCGCTAAAGTTGTAGCAGTCGGCAAAGACGCTACCCAAGTTAAAGTTGGTGACCGGATTGTTTATAAGAGTTACAGCAATACCGACATTAAAGTCGATGGTACGGAGTACATCCTCGTTAAAGAAGAAGATATTCTCGCTACCGTTAAATAAGCGTACCCCTAATTTGAAAGGAACTACTGATGGCCAAAAAAGTTTTTTATGATGATGATGCCCGCCGCCGCGTGTTAGCTGGCGCCGAGATTTTATATAACGCCGTTAAGACAACCATGGGACCTAAAGGTCGCAACGTAGTTATTAGTAAGAGCTACGGCCACCCAACGGTTACCCATGATGGCGTGACGGTTGCCAAGAGTGTTGAACTAGCCGATGTTGACGATGAAACGCTTGGTCAAAAAGTTGGTGCTGAGCTAATTAAGCAGGCTGCAACCAAAATGAACGACGTGGCTGGCGACGGTACCACGACCGTAACGGTGCTGACCTATCACATCCTTAGTGAAGCCAATAAGCTGATTGCGGCTGGCCACAATCCGATGCTGCTCCGCAAAGGCTTAGAATCGGCAGCTCAAGCAGTTATTACCGAACTCGGCACCCTAGCCGAAGATATTCAAGGCAAGAAGAGTCGGGTTGCTGAAGTCGCTACCATCAGTGCCGGTGATGCTGCCATTGGCGAACTGATTGCTGATGTTATTGATCAAGTCGGCAAAGATGGTGTGGTAACGGTTGAAGCCGGGCAGGGCCTGTTATTGGAATCAGAAGTTGTCGAAGGCTTTACGTTCGATCGTGGTTTTGTCAGTCCCTACATGGTGACTGACACCGCACGCATGGAAGCGGTGTACGACAAACCCGCTATCGTGATTACTGATAAAAAGATTTCTAGCTTACAAGAATTCTTGCCGCTACTCGAAAAATTAGCCCAGTCAGGCAAAAAAGATTTGGTGTTGATTGCCGAAGACGTTGAAGGCGAACCGCTGGGAACGCTGGTTTTGAACCGCCTGAAAGGTGTCTTTAACACCGTCGCTATTAAAGCGCCATCGTTTGGCGATCGTCGTAAGGACGTCCTTAATGACATTGCTGTTTTAACCGGTGCCGAAGTTATCACCGAAGACCGCGGTATGACCTTCGAAAATGTCGGCCTTGACGTCGTTGGTACGGCTCGACGAGTTATCGTGACTAAGGACGAGACTACGATTATTGAGGGTGACGGCAGTGAAACTGAGGTGGCGGCTCGGGTGGGACAGATTGAATCACAGATTGCCCAGTCAACTAGTTCCTACGACAAAGAAAACCTAGAGAAGCGCCGGGCCGCCTTAAGCGGTAAAGTCGCCGTTATAAAAGTTGGTGGTGCTACCGAAACCGAAATCGAAGAGAAGAAATTCCGAGTCGATGACGCGGTAGCCGCCGTTAAGGCTGCGCTCGACGAAGGCATCGTGCCTGGTGGCGGCGTAACGCTAATCAACCTAATTCCAAAAGTGGCGATTGATACTTCCGAAGACGCCACGGTTACGGCCGGTAAGCAGCTCCTGCAGCGAGCCTTACAACAGCCGTTCCGCATCTTGCTTACCAACGCGGGCGTTAACGCCGATGAGTGGTTGCCACAGGTTAAGGCCGGCAAAGCGGGCTTTGGTGTCAACGTTAATGACCCAACCAAACTAGTCGACCTCAAGGCGGCTGGTGTTATTGACCCAGCTCGGGTTACTAAAGAAGCCTTGCAAAACGCTGTTTCGATTGCCGGTACGGCCATGACTATGGGTGCCTTAGTAGTGGATGTACCAGAACCCAAGAGCGCTGCTGATCTAAGCGGCCAAATGGGCGGTATGATGTAGCTCCAAAGCTACCCCAACTAAAAAGACCCGGTCTCCCGGGTCTTTTTTAATAGGGCCGTTTAAGCCTGGTGGTGCTGGGTAAAGTAATTTATTTCGTTCACAATATCGAGCAGGGCTTGGGCTTTAGCTTTTTCATCAGGAATAGCTTGGGCAGCGGCGTAGGCATCTTTAACCAAGTCTTGGTTGTCGGTGGCTTGAATCATCATCATGGTAGTCCGGAATTTTTCTTCTGGTGACTGTTCTAAGTGGTCAACGAGTGGTGAAAGTTGGTTTAGGGCTTGCTGTTTAATGTCGAGCAGGTCATTGGTGGCAGACGATAGCATCGGCGCGCTAGTTGATGGTTCGTCAAACTGAACCGGCGTGCTGTGGTCGTCAGCCTGAGGGGCGTCGGGCTGTGGAGTGTCGGTAGGCGGTGTAGTTACTTCACCATAGCCCATGGCGGGGTTAGGTAGAGCGGGGTTAAACGGTTCACTGGTTGGCGCAACCGGTTGTGCGCCATTAGGTGTCGGATTGTAGTCCGTCGCTGACTGATCTTGATCGTTATTTTGGTGCCCAAACATCTTACCCCCGTTACCGCTGCTACAGCGTCTAGTTATATTCTCTGTCATAAGTTTAATATACATAAGCATAATTGCCAACGTGCCGAGCAGGTATACTGGAGTAAGTAATTTGGAGGTACCCCCGATGGCAGATCAAGCGCCACACTTTGACACAACTAATTTCTCGACAGCTTCGTTTGTCCGTCGGATTGAAAAACCTTGGGGCTATGAGCTGCATTGGGTTCCGGAAGACGCACCGTATATGGGGAAAATCATCCACATTAACGCCGGCGCTCGCTTAAGTTTGCAGTTACACGATGAGAAGCAAGAAAGCTGGCTGGTCATGAATGGGCAAGCTGCAGTTATGTGGGAGGACGCCAGTGGCGAACTAATCCAGACCGAACTCCAAGCCGGGCAGGGTTACAGCACTAAGTTAGGCCAGCGCCACCGTTTAATTGGCATAACCGACTGTGATGTGGTTGAAGTGTCGACGCCTGAGCTCGGTACTACCTGGCGTCTAGAAGACGATTATGCCCGGCCCAACGAAACACCCGAGCAGCGGGCCGCTGATCGCGCCTAATCTGTTGTCAATCTGATATGATAAAGGCATGAAACAGCAATTAGAGGCGGCCATTGCCGCTATTGTCGAGCGACTTTTTGATGCCACTGTGCCGGTAGAATTAACCCGGACTGACGAAAAATTTGGGGATTATGCCACCAATGTGGCTATGCAGTTAGTTAAAGAACTAGCCAAGCCACCCCGCGAGATTGCAACCGAAATTGTGGCTGCTATTGCTACCGAACTCACGGATACCGTAACCGAAGCGCAAATTGCCGGGCCGGGCTTCATTAACCTGACCCTGACTGAGGAGGCGCTGTTGGGCGGGGCAACCACCGCAACCCCGCAGCTTAATGCCAATAAACGCGTGCTATTGGAATACTCATGCCCCAATGCGTTTAAGGAACTACACACTGGTCATCTGTACCAGACGGTAGTTGGTGATGCGATTGGCCGCTTATTAACTGCTAGTGGCGCTACCATTTATCGAGCTAATTTTGGTGGTGATGTTGGGTTGCACGTGGCCAAATGTTTGTACGCCATTAAACAACAGCTTGGTGAAGATGTCTCGCAACTCGCTGCTGTGCCGCCCGCCGAACGCCCCAGCTGGATTAGTACGGCCTATGTTGCCGGAGCTAGTGCTTACGAAACCGATGAAGCAGCCAAGCAAGCTATCACCGAAATTAACACCCAAATTTATAGCTTTCACGACAGTAGCGACCATGACAGTCAGCTCGCTAAAATTTATTGGGAATGCCGCGGCTGGAGTTATGAATATTTTAAGGCCTTCTATGAATCAATTGTGGTATCACCATTCAACAGCTACTATCCAGAAAGCGGTACCGCTGAACGGGGCTTAAGCGTGGTTCGAGTCAACACGCCGCCGGTATTCGAAGCTAGTAATGGCGCTGTCGTCTTTAAGGGTGAAGACGCTGGGCTGCACACTCGAGTCTTCATTACCTCTAAAGGCCTACCAACCTACGAAACCAAAGATTTAGGCGTTATTTATAACGAACTAGATGATTTTAAGTACGATCATCGCTACATTTTGACGGGTAACGACCAACTGCAATACATGCAAGTTGTCTTTGCTGCCTTGGCGGCGATTGATCCCGAGCTGGCTGCTAAACAAACCCACCTGACCAACGGTACCATTCGCTTTGGTAGTGGCCAAAAAATGAGCTCTCGTTTAGGCAATGTGACCCGCGCCGCTGATGTCCTGGCGGCAGTCGGTCAGGCAGTAACAGCTATCGACGCGGCCACCAAACAGCAGGTGACACTTGGTGCCATTAAGTACACCTTTTTGAAGCACCGCCTGGGCGGGGATATTGCTTTCGATGTTAACGAATCAGTCAGTTTAGAAGGGAACAGCGGACCATATTTGCAGTACGCTCTGGCCCGGGCCTGCAGTATTTTAGACAAGGCGGGTTACGAGGCTAGTCGTCTGACAGCTGTCTTAGCTAATGATGTTGTACTGCGGCCAGGACTGGAACTGGAAACAGCCGAGCGGCTGCTAGTTCGCAAGCTAACTGAATACCAAGAGGTGCTCGCTAAAGCCATTACCGAGTTACTGCCGCATCAAATTTGTAATTATTTGTACGAGTTGGCTCAGGACTTTAACCGTTTTTATGAAAATAACCGCGTCATTGGCAACGAACGTCAGGAACTACGGCTATTGCTCATTGAAAACTATGCCCGGACGTTGCATCACGGCCTCAGTTTGCTCGGACTACCAACACCCCAAAAAATGTAAAGGATTACTTATGACCGAACAATTAAAAACCTCAACTGACGTTAAAGTAACGGCTCAGGGCGACAACGTTAAGATTCAGACACCGCCAACGGCGCAACATAAATCAGGCCTCAATGTATTTGTCACCCGTGACCTCGTCCAGGAACCAATCGAAGGCTTCGTCGGCTTTTTAAAAGAGTACGCTGTGGTTGGCTTGGCGGTTGGTTTTGCAGTCGGTTCACAGGCGCAACAGGTTGTTAAACAGATATTAGCCAGCTTTATCGACCCAGCTTTTATACTGGTATTTGGTAAGGCGCTCAGTGTGCGGACCTTTACGTTGCACTTTCGAAGCCACGCGGCTAACTTTGGCTGGGGAGCACTGCTGTACGCCATCCTTAACTTTGTTTTCGTGCTGGCGGCCATCTATATCATTATTAAGGTGTTCAAGCTAGATAAACTGAGTAAAAAGAAGTCGAAGAAGAAGGGCAATAGTAAATAGGCTTAATTAGCAGCGTGTTTGCTACCCCAAGCAGCCATTTGTTCTAGAATTGGCTGCAGGTCGTGGCCTTTTGGCGTCAGGGTGTACTCAATACGGGGCGGGACTTCATTAAAGCAGGCTCGGGTAATAATACCGTGCGCCTCTAAATCGTCGAGCCGTTGTGACAGAGTGCGCGGGTTAATAGTGCCAACTGAGCGTTCTAGTTCACAGAACCGTTTTGGGCCAGCAAACAGATCACGTAGGATGAGCGCGGTCCATTTACTACCAATAATTTGCATAGCGCTGGCAATACAGCCGACAGCTGGTTCGAGAGGGAGGGGTGTTGTACTAAGGGATGTAGTATTCATTACTTTACATTGTATAGCACGTCGGTTATACTGCCTTTACTATACTAAATATACCACAAGGAGCTAGTAATGAAAGTACAAATTATTGTTGGCTCAACCCGACCTGGCCGCGCAACACTAAATGTGGCGAAATGGGTGGCTGCCGAAGCGGCTACCATCGAGGGAGCGGAAGTCCAGATTGTTGATTTGAAAGATTTTGGGTTACCATTTTTCGACGAGGCGATTAGCCCGCGTTATAATCCTGACCGTCAACCAACGGCAGCAGTGCAGCAGTGGCTCGATACGGTTGCTACGGCCGATGCCTACGTCTTTGTGACGCCTGAATACAACCACTCTATTAGCGGTGTGCTTAAGAACGCTATCGACTTCTTGACGTACGAATTGAAGCAGAAGCCAGTGGCTGTCGTTTCTCATGGTGGCGTCGGGGGCGCTCGAGCCGCAACCCACCTTAAAGAGATTCTCAGCGAAGCTGCTGCGACCATGATTCCCAGTGGCGTCCAATTTGTTGGCTACGTTAACCAGGGTAGTTTGATAGACGAAGACGGTAAGCTTGATGCGGCAATCAAAGCTAATCCTTACGGCCCACAAGGTGCTATTACTGGCATGCTGGCTGACCTGAAATGGCACAGCGATGCGTTAGCTGCCGCCCGTTAGAAACAGGCATTTGCGAGCGATTGTAAGCCCCAGTCTTCGGCTGGGGCTTTTTGCCAGTAAAGCCGCTTATGGCCTGCCATGGGTTTTCGGCTATACTAGGGCCATGATTGATAAAAAAGCTATCCCCACAAAATTACTATGGGTTGACCTAGAAATGACCGGATTAGACGCGCAACAAGACGTTATTCTAGAAGTTGCTGCCGAAATAACTGATATGAACTTTAAAACCCTGGCTTCCTACGAAGCGTGCGTTAAGCAAGACCGCGAAGTGGTTATAGATCGTATGCAAAAAAACATCTGGTGGAAAGATTATCCGGTAAATCGAGACAGTTTTATTGATAAGCTCGCTGATGGTAAAGACGCCCATGATGTTGAACGGGAGATAATTGCCCTGGTTGAAGAGCACTTTGGCAATGAGTCAGCCATCCTAGCCGGCAACAGTATTCATAACGATCGTAATTTTATTAAGCAGTGGTGGCCAGCGCTCGATCTAAAACTGCACTACCGCATGCTTGATGTCAGCTCCCTAAAGATTCTCATGCAAGGCAAGTACGGTGTGGAGTTCGAAAAGAAAGAAGTCCACCGCGCCTTTGACGATATCCAGGCTAGCATTGCTGAGTTGCAGCACTATTTAACCTGGTTCGGCGAGCAGGAACAATAATGGATCATAAAGCTATCGAGACCTACATTCTTAGTATGCCCAATGCGCGGCTCGACTACCCCTTTGGAAAAGAGGTAGCGGTCTACAAAGTTGGTGACAAAATGTTTGCCTTAATCAGTGAAGATAAACAGCCGCTCCAGCTCAGCTTGAAGTGCGACCCCGGATTGGCGCTGGTCCTAAGAGAAAAATATGACGAGATTATGCCGGGCTATCATTTGAACAAAAAACATTGGAACACCATTGTGCTGGCAGGGCAGGTGCCACTCGATGAAATTGAAGACCTGATTCGACACAGCTACCTATTAGTTACTGGCGAACACCAAGTCGATCAGCCAACGATTAGTTAGTGCCAAGTTGGCGCAGTAGTAGCCCGGCTTCGTCATATTGCTTGTTGAGTAGTTCACGACCTTTTGGCCCTGTAGTTTTGGCGTAGGCTTGCTTCAGACTAAGCTGGTAACTATCAAGCTGTGTTTTGAGAATCTGATGGAGGGTGGCGTCATAAGTGCTAGCTGATGCCGCAGCGGTTAACTGGGCGTCAACGGCTTTAGCATTGGTGTAGACCAGCTGTTTCTTATCGACTTTTTTGTGCTGAGTCGCCAGATAGCTCAAAAGTTCACTGCGGGCGGTAGTGAGCGACGCGTTGGTTGTAACCGCCGTGTTGCGATTGGCGCTACTGAGGGGCTGCTGTCCACTGGTGGCTTCGGTGGTAACGTGGATTAATTCTTGCTGCTCATTCGCAACCCGTACCAGAGCCGGTAGGTTGCTGGTATCAGTAGTTAGTAAGTTACGCGCCACCACAAACAATAGTAATAAGACAAACAGGCCGACCACAGCCATAACCAAACGGCTGATAGTCGAGCCGCCTGCTAACGGATTACGCTTTGGTGGCGCGGCTGGATTAACGATAAAATCATAATTATTTGGGCTGTTTGGGGCTGAATAATTTTGTTGCGGATGCATAAGCACTATTTAAGCACATCTGACACCTCTGTACCACAGAGGCTAAACCCTGTACTCTTGTAGCTATGGACGCTGTTGATGAAGTAAAGACCCGGCTAGCAATCGAGGACGTGGTTGGAGAGTATGTGCAGCTCAAGCGAGCCGGCCGTAATTTTAAAGGTTTAAGCCCGTTCGCTGCCGAAAACACCCCCAGTTTTGTGGTTAGTCCGGATAAGCAGATTTGGCATGACTTTAGCTCCGGCAAGGGTGGCGACATGTTCAGTTTTGTCATGGAAGTCGAGGGTCTAGACTTCAAAGCGGCGCTGGATTTGTTAGCCCGCAAAGCCGGCATCGACTTAGCCCAATTCCGGCAGCCCGGTGCTGGTAGTAATAATGGTCCCAGCAAAGAGCGCTTACACGAGCTACTCGACTTGGCTGCCAAGTTTTACCAAGTGCAGTTTTCTAAAAATCAAATCGCCCTGGAGTATGTTTTTAAACGACGCAAGTTTAGCAAGGAAACGGCTCTGGAGTGGCGACTGGGCTATTCACCCAATAACGGCACCGCCCTCGTTGATTTTGCTCGCTCCAAAGGCTTTAGCGAGCTAGAAATTAAGCAAGCCGGCTTAAGTAGTAACAGTAGTTACCGTGGCTTGTCCGACATGTTCCGCGGTCGGCTGATGATACCGTTACAAGATCAGCAGGGGAGAGTGATTGGCTTTACGGCTCGGCAACTCACCGACGACAAAGACGCCCCGAAGTACATTAATACGCCGCAAACCCCGCTCTACGATAAGAGCCGACATATCTATGGGCTACATCTGGCTAAAGAATCAATCCGAAAAGGCGGTTATGCCGTTATTGCCGAAGGTAACCTCGATGTTATTAGTAGCCATCAGGCCGGCGTCCGCCAAGTCGTGGCCACGGCTGGTACGGCCTTAACCGAGCCGCACCTCAAGGGCCTCAGTCGTTTTACCGGCGATATCCGACTTAGTTTTGACGCTGATAAAGCTGGCTTGGCGGCAACCGAGCGGGCGATTCCGATTGCATCGAAAGTAAAAGTTAGTTTGAGCATTATTACTATCCCCACCGGTAAAGATCCCGATGAATTAATTCAACAAGATCCAGCCGCCTGGGTGGCGGCCATTGAAGCACCAAGCTATGCTCTTGACTGGCTGATTGAACGCTACACCAAACTGCTCGACATCAAAACTGCCGAAGGCAAGCGTAAGTTTAGCGATAAACTCCTACCGGTGGTGCGCGACCTCAGCGACGCCGTCGAACGAGACCATTATTTAAATGCCATTGCCAAAAGTATGGATGTTAGCCGCGAAGCGCTTGAACAAAAATATGACCAGGCAACTAAGGAAGCGCCGGTGATGCGCAAGAAGCCGATGCAGGTGACCCCCGTGTCGCCAGGTCAGGTCGATCGCTTAGCTCTGGAGCGGCAACGCACCGAAGATGCCTTTTTATGCTTACTGTTGCTCCGTCCGACACTACGGGAATTTCTGCAACTGCTCACTGACCCAATGTTCACTAACGTTAACGCCTACGAACTGTATAAATTCTTGGTAGAACACCCCGACTTTTACGGTAAGCCCGACGACCTAAAGCAGCTCAAAGCTTACGCTGCTACCTCTGAGAACGGGCAAAGTTTACCAGATTATGTTAAAATACTTGCATTACTCTATGAGGAACTCTACCAGGGCCTCGAGCTAAATGAACTTCATTACGAAGCAGCTCGATTGCAGGCACGGCTGGTAGAACAATTTGTAAAAACCGCTAAACAAAAAATTATCAATCAACTCGAAGGCGCCGATGAGCGCGCTACTACTGAGCTGTTAACCCAAGCTAAGAACTACGACGAACTATTAAATCAAGTGAAAGGCGGTATTACCCGTGGCGAAAAAACCTAAGGCACCTACTAAACCAAAACCAACTAAAGAAGAGATTAAAGCTCAAAAAGATGCCGAAAAAGCTAATAAAGTGCTGCGCGATGCCAAAACCAGCGCCGAGCATAAGGTTGATCTGTTAGCCAAGGCTAAAGAGACCGGAAAAATTGATCAGCGTGACATTATCGCCATGATTCCAGAAACCGCTGAAAACGCCGAAATTCTTGACGCGCTTTTTACGGAACTGGCTGAAGGTAACATCGAAATTACTACCACCGAACCAGATGCCGCCGCCTTTACCGACGAGTGGGCAGAAGAAGAAGCGGAAGAAGAAGATATTGACGCCACCACTGCTGTTTACCTCGATGATGACGTGGCCGACGACTCTGTTCGTTTGTACCTCCGGGAAATTGGTAAGATTCCACTATTATCTTCCGAAGAAGAGTTAGCACTAGCCAACCGGGTTGTCGCTGGCGAAAAAGATGCCAAAGACCAGATGGCTGAAGCTAATATGCGTCTCGTCGTATCGATTGCCAAGCGATATGTTGGTCGTGGACTAGATCTGCTCGACCTGATTCAAGAAGGCAACACCGGTCTACTGCGGGCCGTCGAAAAGTTCGACCCCGATAAGGGCTTTAAGTTCTCGACTTACGCTACCTGGTGGATCCGCCAAGCTATTACGCGGGCCATCGCTGACCAAGCTCGGACTATCCGAATTCCAGTGCACATGGTCGAAACCATTAATAAGTTGCTGCGGACCCAGCGTCGCTTAACGCAGGAACTCAACCGTGAGCCGTCTAACGAAGAAATTGCTAAGGCCATGGAAATCGAAGTCGACAAGGTGGAACACATCATGAAGATTAAGCAGGATATTTCAAGTCTTGATGCCTCTATCCGTGATGATGAAGAAGATTCCGTTTTAGCTGACTTTATTGAAGACGAAGATACCGTGTCTCCTGAAGAATCAGCTACCGGCCAGCTCCTAAAAGAGCAGGTCAAAGATATGCTCGGCGCTTTAACCGAACGCGAACAAAAAATTCTCAAGCTGCGTTTTGGTTTAGAAGATGGCAAGAGCCACACCCTCGAAGAAGTTGGACAGGAATTTAGCGTTACTCGGGAGCGCATCCGTCAGATTGAAGCTAAAGCCTTGGCTAAATTACGCAAGCACCGCGACGCTAAGAAACTTCACGATTACATTAAATAACCTATGCATAGCTTTAAGATTATTGGTCTGGGTGGCACCAACGGGTCAGGTAAAGATACCGTCGGCCAGATTTTAGCTGAGCAGCATGGCTATCTGTTTATTTCGGTTACCGATTTACTGCGGACCGAGGCGCAACGTCGTAACCAGCCAGTGGAGCGGGAAGTCTTACGCGAGATTAGTGCCGAATGGCGTCGAGAGCTCGGGTTGGGCGTCCTAGTTGATAAAGCCGTCGCACAATTCGAAACAGTTAAAGACCAATACCAAGGAGTGGTTATGGCTTCGATCCGCAACCCAGGGGAAGCCGATCGGATTCACGAGATGAACGGCACTATGGTGTGGGTCGATGCCGATCCGCAAACGCGGTATGACCGTATCCAGCGCAACAAAGCCGAGCGCGGCCGCGCCGAAGAAGACAACAAAACCTTTGAGCAGTTCCTATCAGAAGAAGCCGCCGAAATGCACACACCCGAGGGCGGCGATGCTGCCAACCTCAACAGTTCTGGAGTAAAAGATCTATCTGACGTTTTCATTGAGAATAACGGTGCCGATACTAGCAGCCTGGAAACGGCGATAACCCAAATTATTACGACTTAGTAGGGTGTACGCTGTGGTGTAGTTCCAGCACGGCATGGCGGGAGTGCTTACGGGTTTGGCGTTGACTAAGGCGGAAGCTAAAGTACAGCCCAGCCGCCACTACGGCGGTTAGCCAGTCACTTAGGCTAAGGCTAGCGGTGCTGAAGTAGGGCTGCACCCATGGGTTGTAGATAATGTTAGCAATTAAGAAAAATGAACCGCCAAAGGCAGCGAGTAACTTTTTGTT
This sequence comes from Patescibacteria group bacterium, assembly GCA_030271625.1. GTDB lineage: Bacteria > Patescibacteriota > Saccharimonadia > Saccharimonadales > UBA4665 > UBA4729. The sequence goes on along the minus strand of JARXKN010000001.1, from coordinate 86,969 downwards.
GCCCCATAGGTAACTGGTGAAGAAGTTTTCGTGGGCATCGGCCCGTTCAAAGAAAAGATAGACATTTAGACACAGTACTAAAGACAGCCAGGTCAGGGTGGTAGCTTGCAGATACATCGGTGTATCGGTGGCAATAAACTCTGGACTCAGGTGATGGCGGATAAAGAAGAACAAGTAGTTACCATAGCTCAACAACGCCGCTAAGGCGCCGAAGCCCATGAATCCCAAGACAGCCCGCTTATTAATAATGTGATCGTGGGGGTTACGCGGCTTTTCCTTCATGAGACGCGATAACGGTGTGTCCCAGCCGAGCGCCGTGATTGGCAGTAATTGAGCCACGATATCGATCGCCAAGATTTGGATAGGGGTGATAGCCGGCGAAATATGAAAAGCCGATAGGGCTACTAAGCCCAGTAACACGGTAAATAGCTCACCAGCATTAGCGGTTAGTACGCAGCGCGCCGCTTTACGAATATTTTGATACGTTAGTCGGCCTTCGCCTATCGCTCCTACCAGGGTCGTGAAACTGTCATCAAGCAGGATAATTTCAGCAGCATTCTTAGCCACATCAGTACCGGTCCGGCCCATGGCCACGCCAATATCGGCGCGTTTGAGAGCCGGGGCATCGTTAATACCATCACCAGTTACAGCCACAATGTGTCCGCTGCGTTTCACGATTTCAACAATCCGTAGTTTGTCTTCCGGAGCTACCCGAGAGAAGACGGTGCCGCCACGTTCAACCAGCTGCAATATCTGGCTGTCAGCTAAGCCTTCTAGTTCATCCCCCAAAACTACGGTTATAACTTTGCCCAAGTTAGCCTTAACGGCAATAGCTTTGGCAGTGGCTGGAAAGTCACCGGTAATAATCGAGACTTTAATATGGGCGTCAGCGGCGGCTGTCATAGCTGCCGGCACAGCTTCGCGTAGCGGATCGGACATACTGACCATACCTAAGAAAGTTAACTGGCTCTCGACCGCGGCCATATCAAGTTTTTTGGGATTGGTTTTGGCCGGTAGTAGCCGATAGGCAAACGCCAAATTACGGCGCGCACTGTGGGCCTGTTTTTGGTTGTAGTCGGCAAAATGAGTCCGATCAGCAGCTGTTAGCTGACGGACGTGGCCATGGTCCCACATATCGACGCTGCGCTCGAGAACGCTTTCTGGGGCTCCCTTGGTGTAGACCATTAGTCGACCGTCACTTAAACGTACTGAGCTGAGCAGCTTGCGGGCTGAGTCAAACTGAAATTCTTTAACTTCTGGGTTGTCAGCGTCCCAGGCATCGGGATCAAGACCAGCTTTGCGAGCTAAGGTAATAAGCGAACCTTCTGTCGGGTCACCAACAACGTACCAATCGATGTGTTCACTATCTGGCGGATTGACCCTAGCGTTACTGGCAAGGGCGCCAGTGGCAAAAAAGAAGGCCAGGTCGGTAAGTTTTTTGGCACTTACGACCTTGCCGCGCTCAGATACGATACTGCCATTGGCTTCATAGCCGGTACCGGTGGTCTTATATATGGTGCGGCCAATCAACAGCTGCTCAACGGTCATTTCATTCTTAGTTAACGTGCCGGTCTTGTCGGTCAAAATGAAGTTAGTTGAGCCAAGGGTTTCAACAGCCGCCAGTTTTTTTACCAGTGCTTTGGCTTTGGCCAGGCGGCCGGCGGCTTGGGCTAGAGTAATGTTAACTTCGGCAATCAGGGCGGTGGGAATCATAGCGGCGCCAATGCCAATCCCAAACAGCACTGCATCGTGGAGGTTTAGATTAGATTTAAGCGCAATGAAGGTAAGCGCCAAAGCCAGCACGGCTGTACCTTGCGCAATCCGTTTAGCTAAGTGCTGCATCTCTTTTTGGAGCGGCGAAGCTTCGGCCGGCGTTGCTTGGCTGAGGCTGGCAATCCGCCCCAACTCACTTTGCATGCCAGTGCCAATGACTATGCCGTAACCAGTACCGGTTGCGACGGTCGTGCCCATGAACAATAAATTATGGCGATTACCCAAAGGGACGGCGGCACTAATAGCGTGGACAAATTTGCGACTCGGGTTACTCTCGCCAGTTAGGGCAAAGTCGTTAGTTGCTAATTCCGCCTCCTCTATAACCCGTAAATCAGCCGGTATGCTGTCGCCGGATTCTACGTAGACAACATCGCCGGGTACTAGCTCAACCGAACTAATGAGGGTTAATTTGCCACCACGCAGCACCTTGGCCTGCGGCACCAGTAACTGCTCCAAGCCTTTCATCAGACTTTCAGCTTTGTGCTCCTGAAAGTAACCGACGGCCGTATTAAGCAGGGCGATTAACAGCAGAATAGTTGCGGTTTTGGCGTCATGTAAATAGATTGAAAAGCCAGCGCTTATTAACAGCATTACCACTAGTAAATTTTTAAACTGCCGCAGCAACGTGGCCACGGCTGATTCGTGTTTTACGCGTTCTAACTGGTTGGGGCCATGGCTTTGCAGCCTTATAGCGGCCGCCTTGGCAGTCAGTCCGTTGCGCTGACTCTGCAACTCTTCTAGGACGGCTTCCACACTTAGTCGGTAGTAATTAAGTCGGCGGTAATCATCCATACATAAGCATTATACGGTGCTACCGATGATTTTGCTCATGCTTGTATCGGTCACCACAGCATGTCACTATAGATTGAATGAGCCAAAATTCTGAAATCATGCCTGAATCGGTGTATGAACCAATCAACGAAGCTGCCCATGAACCGGCAGCCATACTCGATATTGATCAGTCTGCGTCGGCGCTCGATCCGGTCAGGAGTTACTTTAATGAGATTAGCCGCGTCCCCTTACTGACTGCCGAAGAAGAAGTTACCATATCGAAACGAATCGAGGCTGGTTTGTACGCAGGTCACCTACTGGCAAACAGGGCAGAGCTGCCGGCGAAATATCAGCGCCAAGTAAAAAAGCTAGAATTGCTTAGTAAAGACGGTGCACTGGCTAAGCAACAACTTATTGAAGCCAACCTGCGGCTGGTAGTTTCAATTGCAAAACGCAGTGCAGGCAGAGGTATGGACCTACTAGATTTAGTGCAAGAGGGCAATATCGGGCTGGTTCGAGGCGTAGAAAAGTTTGATTATCGTAAAGGCTTTAAGTTCTCGACCTATGCAACCTGGTGGATTCGCCAGGCTATTTCACGTGGCCTAGCAGAGGGCGGGCGTGAAATTAGGTTGCCAGTACATACCGTCGAGGTGGTCAATAAGGTTAGTCGGATTACGCGTGATTTAAAAGTTGAGCTGAGCCGTGAGCCGAGCCTCTACGAAATTGCAGCGGCCGCTGACTTGACCCCAGAAAAGTTAAAGCGAGTTTTAAGAGATAGTCAAAAACCTATTTCATTGCAAGCCGGGGTCGGCGATGAAGGTATGACAGTCGGTGATTTTATAGAGGATACCGATGCACCGATAGCCGCCGAAGTCGTCATGCACGATGATATGAAAGCTAAGCTCTGGGAAGCGATAGAGACTCTTGATGAGCGCGAGCGAAAGGTACTCGTATTACGCCACGGCCTAAACGATGGCCAACCACAAACCCTCGATCAAATTGGCAAGCAGATTGGCCTAACGCGGGAACGGATTCGACAAATAGAAAGTAAAGCCTTAGCCAAACTACGACATCCGGCCCGTAGCGCCGCACTAAGAGACTATGCTAGCCCCGAATAGGCTATACTGAACAGATGAGTACAGCCGCTTCCCCTCGCAAACGACTAGTAGTGATTGATGGTAAAAGTGTTTTCTATCGTGGCTATTACGCCATGCCTAACTTAACTACCAAAGAGGGTATCTCAACCGGTGGGGTGTTTGGCTTTGCAACCATGGCTCTTGAGGTCATCCGCCGCCTCAAGCCTGACTATGTGGCCGTGGCCTGGGATAAGCCCAAAACTAATATTCGACGACGACTCGAAATGTACCCCGCCTATAAAGCTGGCCGTAAACCGGCACCGGCTGACTTTAAAGAACAAATTCCGGTGCTACACGAATTGCTGCAAGCTTTTGGCTGGCCATTGTATGAATTAGATGACTATGAGGCCGACGATATTATGGGCACCCTAGCAGTGCAAGCTGCCGCCCAAGACATTGAAACGCTCCTGATTACCTCTGATATGGACATGCTGCAGCTGATAAATGACCGGGTGCATGTCTACGCCCTCAAAACCGGCTTATCGAACATAGAAATGTATTCACCAGAAAGTTTTGAAACGAAATATGGCATTGCCGTTAGCCAATTCCTGGACCTGAAGTCTTTAAAAGGCGATAGTTCCGATAATATTCCAGGTGTGCCGGGAATAGGTGAAAAGGGAGCTCTCGAGCTTTTGAAGCTCTACGATAATTTAGATAATGTCTACGACAACCTAGATTTAATTAAAGAGTCGATGCGCAAGAAGTTGGTAGCCGGTAAAGATTTGGCCTACCTCAGTCGAGAACTAGCTCGAATCTGGACTGATGCGCCCATGGAGCTTGATTTAGCGGCTGTTGACGGCACCAAAGCTGACCCGGCTGCCATCCAAGCCTTACTGCAAAAACTAGAATTTAGGACGCTTGCTCGCCAACTACCAGATGTAATGCAAGTGCCCACTAGTAGTGTTAATACGCACACCGGCGCCGCCCTGAGCACTGGCAGCAACACAATTATAACTACCGATGCCGCCCTCAAAGCCCTGGTTTTGCCAGCCGACCAGCCAGTCTATGTCTATTCCCGAGCAGCCGGTAAGCATGGTCGAAATCCACAAGTGCTCATTATCAGTGCTGAGCCAGCAAAAGTTTACACCCTCGATCTTACTAAGCTGAGCCAGTCAGCACTCCATGCTGCGCTTGGAAAACTAGGGGCGGTTGTCGGCTACGATGTTAAATCGACGCTAAAAGTCTTCTTGGCGCTAGGCATTCGCTTACCAGCCGTGAGCCATGATGTATTGGTCGGCGCCTTTTTGTTAAACAGTTTACGCCGCGAACAATCACTGACCGAACTAGCCCAGGCCGATTTGGCCTATGATGGTTCAGCTTTTGAAGATATCGATACCCAAGAGGTTATGAGCCGCGCTGCCGAAATAATCGCTGTCTTGACGGCTTTACACAAGCAGCAAGCAAAAGACTTGGCCGAACTGCCAAAAGTGCAAAAGCTAGCGCATGATATTGAGTGGCCCGTCATTACGGTGCTGGCCGAAATGGAGTACGAAGGTATTCATTTAGACACTGACTACCTCCACAACTTTGCAAATGAGGTTAACGACACTATTTCCGACCTGCAACAGCAGATTTATGGCCATGCCGGTCAAGAGTTTAATATCGGATCACCAGCGCAATTAGCCGACATTCTGTTCGAAACTATGGGTTTACCAAGCCGCGGTATTAAGAAGGGTAAAACGGGCTTCAGTACCGCTGCTAGCGAGCTTGATAAACTGCGGGGAAGTCACGAAATTATTGATTTCATTACGCAGTATCGTGAGGTGGCCAAATTAAAAAATACCTACATCGATGCCTTGCCAAAATTAGTCGACGAAGCCTCGCGGTTGCACACTACATTTAACTTAACGATTGCCCAAACCGGCCGTCTTAGTAGTACCGACCCTAATTTACAAAATATACCGACCCGTACCGATTTAGGCCGACGGATTCGCACCGCTTTTGTGGCTGCGGAAGGTAAAAAACTTGTGAGTGCCGATTATTCTCAGTTTGAACTGCGATTGGCTGCCGTACTTGCCAATGATACCGAGCTAATTGATATGTTTAATCGGGGCGCTGACATCCACACCGCCACTGCTGCCCAGGTCTATGGCCGAGAAATTGAAGATGTCACCAAAGGGATGCGCCAAGCCGCCAAGGTAATTAACTTCGGTATTTTGTATGGCATGAGTCCGCACGGCCTTGCAATCGCTGCCAGCATGACCCATGAACAAGCTGTGACATTTATTGATAAATACAAAGCCCTTCGTAAGCCCTTATTTGATTATATGGACCGACTACTTACCCAAGCCCGCCAGGATGGATATGTTGAAACGCTACACGGCCGTCGGCGACCGATGCCCGATATTACATCGAGTAACTTTATGGTGCGACAGGGTGCTGAGCGCGCGGCCATTAATATGCCGATTCAGGGTACCGAAGCTGACTTAATGAAGCTTGCCATGATTAAAGTCCAAAACCGATTACAGGCTGAATTCCCAGAATCTAAGCAGCTCTTACAAATTCACGACTCCATTCTGGTAGAATGCCCAGCTGCTGGCGCCGAAGACATAGCTCATCTGCTTAAGGACGAAATGGAGCAAGTCTATAAGCTTCCGGTTCGACTTGATGTCGACGTTACTATAGCCGATAACTGGGGCGCTTTGTAAAACCATAGCCCTTCAGTACGTATTTTCACTGACGTTTGCCGCACCGGCGCGCATAGTGTGCGGATAAGCAGGGGGTTAGCTATGCAATCATTAGTAGACAAACCAGTCTTAACAACGGCCGGTGGCGGCAGCAATGCCTATCCGCCAACAGAAGTCGCGCAGCGTAGTGGTGACGGTGAAGGCGACGGTAAGTTTGTAGCGGCCGGCGTTGCGACTGCCGAAGCCTACGCTAATAGGCAGGCTATGGTTGAAGTTGGTGGGCTACACCTCGGCGAGACGATGCGCGGACTTGGTCGCCGTCAGCTACAACGTTCGCAGTTTGCAATTTCGACTGGTCGCTTGACGTTGCGACACGAAATTCCGCCCCTCTACGCCAGTTATGCTCAGTAGTCGGTTATACTTAGTTCATGGATGAAGCCTTACTTAAACAAATTGTTCGTCAGCTCAAATTTCTCAACTTTTGGATAACCTTCTTTGGCTGCACCATTATTATTGGTTTTATCATTGGTGGGATTGCGCTCTACAGTGTCATCACGGCTGCTAATAACTCCGTCAAGAAGCTAGAGAACTTCCAGCAGCAAACCTCCAAGAACCTAGACATTAAAAGTCAGCTTTGTAGTAACGATAGCCTCACGACATTACTCGGTTCACAGTCCAGTATCTGTAAATAGCTATAGGCTGGTTGGAGGATGGCGCCGCTGACGAGCCTGTTGGCTAGATACAATCCGGCCGCCTTTAGAGCGGCTGAGTCGCCAGGCCAATAGGATAACCCAAATGGCCAGCAAGCTATCGATGGCACTCGTGAGCAAGTTAATGAAATTGGCGTGATGCTGAGCGTTAAAGGCCGCTACCAGCAGCACTAGTAACTCCAGGCCGATAAGCAGCAAGGCCAGTCGACGGCTGCGTCGCTCTTGGGCGCTGTAACCAATCACCCATAGGCCGCCAAACCAAGCCGCCATCAGCAGGTAGAAGATAACCGACACCAACAGGTTACTAATACAGGTACTATGATGACTAGTGCAGGTAGAAATCACCGAGTCAGCGGTGTTGAGGATGCCCAATAGACACAAGCTTATAAATTGAACCAGCGTCGCTAGGCCGGTTCGATACTGCAAAAACATAGCTTAAGTATAATGCTTTTTGCAGTTTGGCGGTACAGCTTAAAATCGCTTAAGGCTATTGCAAAAAACAGACAATAGTGTTAGTATATGTGTATCCATCAGGAGAATGTATGAAGTATTTAATTGGATTTTTTGTAACTGTCGGACTTATCATCTTATTGATAGTCTTGCTTGTGTCGGGCGGCGACACTAAAACTAAAGTCCCAAATTCTTCAAAATCACTCGATTCTTATGCCAGCTCAGCCGCTACCGCTCGCTTAACCATAGACGGACCAGTATCTGCCCCGCAGAACCACTACGCGACTCGCATCACTGTTGGGCGAGACAGCACAACCTACGAAGAGCTACAGGGCTACGACGGCAATGTCATTAAAACCCAGACCTATCCTAATACTCAAACTAGCTACACCTCATTCCTGCGAGCGATTGAACTAGCCGGTTTTACTAAAGGCGATACCGCTGCCAGCCTAAAAAACGACCGTGGCTACTGCGCCCTCGGCTCACGCTACATCTTCGAATTTGTAGACTCTGGCAAACAATTAGAGCGTTTCTGGTCAACCAGCTGTGCCGGTCCAAAAAGCTTCCAGGGTAAAACCAACCTAACGCTATCGTTATTTAAGAAACAAGTACCTGATTACAATAAGTTAGTCGATCACCGCAGCTTTAGCTTTGATTTATAACCAAGTTTAATAACAGGGCCTAGCGCGTATACTTAGGGTAATGCAGGCGATTATCTTTGATTGTTTTGGGGTCCTTACGACAGACTACTGGCGGGAATTTGTGGCGCGGATGCCATTAGCCGCGCAGTCGACGTTAAATGACTTAAATAAAGCCTACGATGCTGGCTTTATCCCACTTGCTGAGTATTTATCATCGGTTGAAGCGGCCTGCGGGCACCGGCCCGAATTGGTGGAAGCTAATCATGGCGGGGCTACTAAAAATCAGGAGCTGCTAGCTGTTATCCGCAGCCTTAAAACCAACTATAAAATCGGCCTCTTAAGTAATATAGCTAGTAACTGGATAACCGAGAAGTTTCTAACCGAAGCCGAGCAACAACTGTTCGACAGTATGATCTTTTCGCATACCGTAAAACTAACCAAACCAGACGCGGCAATCTTCGAATTGATGGCTGAACGACTTGGTGTCGAGCCGGCCAACTGCCTGATGGTGGACGACTTAGAAATTAACTGTGAGGGCGCCAAAGCGGTCGGTATGCAGGCAGTGCTGTATCAAAATCTTAGTCAGCTAAAAACCGACTTAGCGGTCGTGCTTAAGTAATCCGGAAGTTTATCTTTTTATCGATTTGGCAGCGGCGTTTTAACTCTGGCGCCCGTAAGCGCAGCGTATTGGCGAGCGCGGCACTTGGCACCTGAACGCTAATATCTTTATCGCGAACTTGGACGCCAACCACAGTTTTATATTCATCCCACACAAACTTTTTAATACTGGCTGCTTCCGGCGGTTCGTCAAAGTTTTTTTGGCCAAGAATGCTAAACAGGGAATCCATCTGTCTAGTATATAGCTAGACAGGCATTTTATTCATCTGTCATACTGATGGCATGCCGGAATTACCAGAGGTTGAAACCGTTCGCCGCGGGCTAGAAGGCTTAATCATTGGCCGAACGATTGCTGCTGTAACGTTTGATACCCCAAAAAGTTTTCCAAATGCTCCAGCCGACGTGCAAGCTTTTTTAATTAATAGCTCGGTAGTGACCGTTAGTCGACGAGCGAAAGTTTTACTGATTGGACTCTCGAGTCACTATTCGCTCGTTGTCCATTTAAAAATGACTGGGCAGCTAGTCTATGTTGGTGATGGTGAACGCTTTGGTGCTGGGCACCCCAACGCCTCGTTAATTGGGCAATTACCCGATACATCAACCCGAGTTACGCTAACCTTTAGCGACGGTACCACCCTTTATTTTAATGATCAAAGAAAATTTGGTTGGATGCGTCTATTACCGACCACCGAAATTGCCAATCTCGATTTCTTTAAAAAAGTTGGTCCTGAGCCGCTGAGTGCTGATTTTAGCTGGCAAATATTGCGTGATCGACTACAACGACGTAAGAACACGAATATAAAAGCCGCCTTGTTGGACCAAACAGTTGTTGCCGGCATCGGCAATATTTATGCTGATGAAAGTTTATGGGGCGCTGCCATTCATCCCAGTACACTTGTTAAGAATGTGCCAGCTAAAAAGTTTGAGCCCTTATTTAGCGCCATGCAAGCGGTGCTGCGTAAATCGATAGCCGAAGGCGGCAGCAGCGACAAAAATTACGTCAACGCCGAAGGTAATCGCGGCCGCTATTTAACCTTTGCAGCGGTGTTTCGAAAAGAAGGTCAGCCGTGTCCTCGCTGTGGCACGATAATAATAAAAACTAGAGTTGCTGGCCGCGGGACACATACTTGTCCGCAGTGTCAAAAGCTCGCTAAACAATAGATTTATTTTTGAGTCGAGCTAAAAAGCTTACCACCGCCTTATCACTGGCGAGTCGGTAGTTCGCGGCCGTGCGGCCATTGCGAACCTTAATGGTGTAACTGGCAGCCGGTAGGGCGGTAAACAGGTCTTCGTCCGTAATATCATCGCCAATAGCGACAATAAAATCGTAATCCTTAGTGAGCCATTTCGTAATAGCCGTACCTTTAGTGATAGCTGGATCTTTAATTTCTAAAACTTTATTACCGGCTAAAATTGTCAGTCCAAATGATTTTACGATTGGCTTTAAAATACGCTTTAAGATAACGACATTTTTCTGGGCGTAATAAGGCGGTGATTGTCGGTAGTGCCACACCAAAGAGTGGGGCTTTTCCTCTACCCGAGCTAGCGGTGTTACTGCGGCATACTTGCGCAAAATTGGCAGTAGCTGGCGCTTCCAGCGGCCCTCGGATCGTACTAACGTTTTCCATTGATGCTGGCCGGCCGACTTAATCATTGCCCCGTGCTCAGCGACAAGATTTACATCGAGACTATCAAAGCAAGCATCGAGGTCATCGGCTGAACGACCACTCGCTATGACTACGGTGTTGGCCGGGTCGGCGGTGAGTTTAGCTAGCAACTGGATGAGCGATTTTGGCGCTCGATTAGTAGCGTAATCGCCGTTAAAAGGCACTAAGGTACCGTCATAATCGAGTAGAATGAGTCGTTTGTTGGCTTGTAAGTAACGGGCGTGGATGACGGTCTGCAGCTTCGGTGTCAGAGTGCGGGTCAAGAGCTTTGGGGTGCCGGGAACTGGCTTCTGCAGGGTAGTCATGAAGTCACTAGCCCAGGTGTGAACGGTATTATCGGCGAGGTGTCGTTGCATGCGTCTAAAGCGGCCACGGGCTTCACGGCGGCGCATATGTAGCGCCTGGTCGATGGCAGCCACTAAGGAAGCTGGTTTTTTATGGCTTACTAGCAAGGCATCCTGTAGCTCATGCGCGGCGCCAGCAGTTTCGCTTAAAATTAAGACGCCATTTTTCTTTTTACTGGCGATGTATTCTTTTGCTACCAAATTCATACCGTCGCGCAGCGGAGCGATAAAAGCGATATCGGCAATCTGAAACAGGGCGGTCAGGGCTTCGAAGTTTAAGCCCTGATTATTGTAGTCAACGGGCTGCCATTTCGGGGTGCCAAATTCGTGATTGATAGCGGCCACTAAATCATCGACCTTTTTGCTGAGTTGCTGGTAGGCATCAATCTCGCCCCGTGATGGCGCACCGACGAGTACAAAGACGATTTTGCCGTGTTCTTTAGGGAACTGGCGCAGAAAATCTCGATAGGCAATCAAGCGTTCGGCAAAACCTTTGGTGATGTCTAAGCGATCCACGCCAGCAATAATTTTAAGACCTTTGTAGCGTTGCTTAAGCTCTTTAGTGGCAGTTTTGACGGCCGGTAACTTACGAGCTGCGGTAAACTTTTCGTAGTCTATGCCCATGGGAAAGTTTGTGACCTGAACCGTTCGATCGGGCAGAATTAATTGATCATCAGCACTTAGTCCCAGATCAAAGGCTTGAACCGTTTTCAGAAAATTACTAACGTAATTCTTAGTGTGAAAGCCAATTAAATCCGCCCCCAGCACACCACTCAGCAGCTGATTAGCTTCGGGAAGTTTGGCGAAGGTCTTTGGCTCGGGAAAGGGGATATGCATAAAAAATCCCACCTGCAGCAGCGGACGGTCAAGCTTAACCAACTCCGGTAGGAGCATTAGTTGGTAGTCCTGTATCCAGACGCTGCTATTGCCAACGACCGTTTTTAAAACAGCCTGACTGAAGGCGGTATTTACGTCTTGATAAGCTTTCCACCAGCGTTTTTTAGCGGCCACCATTGGCAAGTTATGAAACAGTGGCCACAACAGGCTATTACTGTAGCCGTTATAAAAATCTTCAACCTGTCGTTTGGTTAGAAAGACCGGCACGCAATTACGTTTGGCCAGCCGGGTAATGATCTGTTGTTTATCTTTTTCAGTCAGGTCTTCGGAGGCAATGCCAGGCCAGCCAATCCATTTATTTTTGCGGCTTTTAACGTACGAGGCCAGCCCGGTGGCAACACCGCCCATACTGGTATCGAAGCTGAGTTTGTTATCAACTTTATTAACAGTTACGGGTAGGCGGTTAGAAACAATAAGAATTTGTGGCATAAATCAGTCCTGAACAGTTGTACCATATCCGCTCAATCAGTTAAACCGAATATTTTACTATATTATTACTACAACTGCTTAGTATGAGGCCTAGCGTATAATTCCTACCATGATTACAACCTTGTGTGGACCTAACAGTTTTGGCCTGCAACACGATTTACATAAAGCCGTCCAAAAATTTGTTGCCGAGCAGGGTGACCTAGCGTTGGAGCGGATTGACGGTGAAACCGTAGACCTGGCGCGGCTGCGGGAGGCTATAACGTGTTTGCCATTTTTAGCGAGTAAAAAATTGGTGGTCTTGCGGGCGCCGAGTGCTAATAAACAGTTCACTGAGCAAGTCGAAGTCTTACTCGGTGTGGTGCCGAACACGACAGACATTATTATTATTGAACCTAAAATTGATAAACGTTCGGCCTACTATAAATTTTTAAAGAAAAGTACCAGTTTTACAGAGTACACAGCGCTCGATAGTAATGGTCTAGCCGCTTGGTTAGTGCGCCTCGCAAAAGATAAAGGCGGTAATCTTAGTAGCAACGACGCCCGTTACCTAATTGACCGTATCGGCTTAAACCAGCAACTGTTGGCCAGTGAGTTGGAAAAACTGCTGCTGCACAATGATCATATTACCCGCAGTACCATTGATTTACTCACCGAGGCTTCGCCGCAGAGCACAATCTTTCAATTGTTAGAAGCCGCTTTTGCCGGCCATGGCGAGCGGGCTTTGCAGCTCTATGCAGAGCAGCGGGCGCTCAAAGTTGAGGCGCCGCAGATTATCGCCATTTTAGCCTGGCAACTGCACATATTGCTACTGATAAAAACTGGTGGTAATCGTTCGGCAGCAGATGTTGCAAAAGAAGCGCGACTGAGTCCATATGTGGTCCAGAAGAGTACTGCAATCGCTCGTAATTTGAGCCTACCAGAACTGCAGCAGCTGCTAACAGGGCTCTTAGATATCGACCTTAAATCTAAACGCAGTAACCTCGATAGTGATGAAGCGCTCCAGAACTACTTCTTGCAACTAGCGCTGAGTCGATAATAAAAAAGCCACCTCGAAAGGTGGCTAAATTATAGACGCTAAAGATTTATTTTTTCTTAGCAACTGGCTTCTTAGCAGGGGCTTTTTTAGCCACCGGCTTTTTAGCAACAGTTTTCTTTGGTGCAGCGGCTTTTTTAGCTGGTGCGGCTTTAACGCGAGCAGTTGGCTTAACGCCGGCGGCCTTAGCTTTGGCGCTAGCTTGCTTCTTCATACGAGCAGCCTTGTTTTTGTGGACAAGACCCTTTTTAACAGTCTTATCGATGGCGCTCTGGGCCTTGGCGTGCTTGTCACCAGCATCCTTAGTCTTGCCAGTTACGGCAGCGTGGAAGCTCTTCAAAGCAGTCTTAAGGGTGCGCTTGGTCTTGCTGTTGCGGACGGCGGCTTTGTTAGCGGTTTTAACGCGCTTTTTGGCGGACTTGATAATTGGCATTGCTGGATTTCCTTTTTTGTTACGGCGTAACGCGTAATCTTAATTATGTTTCAATAACTGACTATATACAGGAGTAGCTTCTTTGTAAAGAATACACTAGCAGTTTGCTCGACAACGACAAGGGCAGTGTGCTACGCTGACAGTAGAAATTCTAATAATAAAAACACTCAAATAAAAGTAAACTAAAAAACACTATGGATAGCCCAAAAGATCAACTTGTCGAAAAGCTGAAATCAGCAACTAATATACTGGTGACCGTCAGTCGTAATCCTAGTGTCGATCAGCTGGCGGCCTGTGTTGGTTTAACGGTCTTGCTAAATAAGTTCGGCAAGCATGCTACAGCGGTATTTAGCGGTGAAATTCCTTCGACGTTGGAGTTCTTGCAGCCCGAAAATACCTTAGAAAAAAACACCGATAGTTTACGAGACTTTATCATTGCGCTCGATAAGAGCAAGGCCGACAAGCTGCGCTATAAAGTCGAAGACGAAATGGTGCGCATCTTTATTACACCGTTCCGCGTCTCATTAACCGACAAAGACTTAGAATTTAGCCAAGGCGATTTTAATGTCGACGTGGTGATTGCACTGGGGGTTACCCAGCAAGAAGATTTCGACGCCGCCATTACCGCTCATGGTCGTATTTTGCACGACGCCGTTGTCAGCAGTATTTCAACTGGTGGCGGTTCACAGCTTGGCAGCATTAACTGGTCCGAGTCAAATGCCAGTAGCTTGTCGGAGGTAATTGTTAGCCTGGCGCACGCACTGGGTGATAATTTGCTCGATACGCAAGTTGCCACGGCGCTTTTGACTGGTATCGTTTCCGAAACCCAACGCTTTAGTAACGAAAAGACCACCCCGCAGACCATGAGTATTAGTGCCGAATTAATGGCCGCTGGCGCCAATCAACAGTTGGTAGCCACTAAACTCGATACTGCTGGTGGCAACGAGTCCGCTGCCGGTCAAAGCAGCAATCAAACCTCCGATCAACCGGCTGCAGAGCCAGCCCCACCCAAAGCGCCGGCCGACGGAACCTTAGAAATTGATCACGATAGTATCGAAGCGGTTCTACAGGATCTGCAAACCAGTGAAGGGGATACCGTCGACGAGCAAACTGAACTCCCCGCTCCAGAACAGACGGCCGAAGAGTCGGAAACGCCTCAGGAGGCAGAGCCACGACAGCCAAGTAAAACCTCACGCTTAATTGTCGAACCGCCAACTTTAGGCGGCACCTTAACCGCTAACAGCAGTCCCGAGGGGCTAGACCCGGCCAACGACGCCCTCGGCATACCGGCTGAAGCACCACCAGCCTTACTTAATCGTCCCAGCCCGCAAACAGAAGTACCGGCTCCTACCGAAGCTGAAAAGCCAGCCTCTAGCCAAAAATACGAACCATTATTGACAGGTTTCACCCCACCACCTCCCTTATGGGTTGCCGCTACCCAAGACGCCGGCAATCAACTAAACGACACGCCAGCCTCAGCTGATGCTGGCGGTAAAACGCTCGCTGAACTAGAATCGGAAGTACACAGTACTCATGGTGAATCACTCGATACCGCTCGCGACGAGGTGCTACGAGCCCTGAGCAGTCAGCCGATGGCTCCTGAACCAGTCCAGTCATTAGGGGCTCAGCCTTTAGGAGATCCGTTGCGTCCAGCGGAAACTACCGCGACGGGTAATTCCTTTACAGATGTCTTAAATCAAGTTATCCCGCCAGCCCCTGGACCCGAAGCGGTGCTAACGCCCCTAACGCCGTTCCATCCTTACGCGCCAGAAGGCAACACCGAAGCTATCACTCCGCAAGTCACCGATCCAAACGCGCCACCACCGGTGCCACCACCAATTCCGTTTAATTTTGGCACTCCACCCCAGCAATAAACTGTCTGTCGGTAGCCGTATCCGTTACACTAGGGTCTAATGCAAGGAATCCTACTCGTTGATAAACCAGCCGATTGGACGTCGTTTGACGTCGTTAATTATGTGCGCCGGATTGTCGCCAACGTCGAGGGTAAAAAGCCAAAGAACTGTAAAGTTGGCCATAGCGGCACGCTTGACCCCTTCGCCACTGGGTTGTTAATTTTACTGATTGGCAAGGAGTACACCCGGCGGGCCAGTGAGTTTAGTAAACTTGATAAAACCTATGAAATGACAATGCGGCTAGGTCAAACCAGCACCACCGGCGATCCGGAAGGGGAGCTTAGCGACGTAGCGAACACAGTTCCAACTGAGGCTGAAATTGTAACGGCGCTGGAACAGTTTCGCGGTGAAATCCAACAGATTCCACCGGCCTTTTCGGCCATAAAGGTTAACGGGGTGCGAGCTTACAAACTGGCCCGCGATGGCAAAGAGGTAATTATGGAGGCCCGACCGGTCACGATTCATCGCCTCGAGCTGCTCGACTACACCTACCCAGAAGTGAAATTAGTAGCCGATGTCTCCTCCGGGACCTACATTAGAACCCTCGTGGAAGACCTGGGGGTGGTATTAAAAACCGGAGCCTATACTACCGAACTCCGCCGCACGAAGATTGCAACTAATAGCGTCGAGCAGGCGGTAGCTGTTAAAAGTCTAGATGTTGACAGTCTAGCCGTAGCGCTAACTAGTTAACGGCGCGGTCTTGCACCAGGGGCCATCATCTGGTAATATAGTCTTTATATGATTACAACTGAGAAGAAACAAGCCATTATTAAAGATGTGCAGGTGCACGCTAAGGACACTGGTGGTTCCAGCGCCCAGGTCGGTGTTCTCACCGAGCGTATTAAAGAAATCACTGAACACTTAAAGGTCAACAAGCACGACTTTATGGCCCGCCGTGGTCTGTTGCAGATGGTTGGCAAGCGCCGCCGTTTGCTACGCTACATCGCAGCTCGTGATAGCCAAGCTTACCTTGACCTCATCGCCAAGCTCGGCATCCGCCGCTAGTTAATGCATAGATAGTCGTCTCGATAAACTCGAGGCGACCAACTTGTGCACATTAACGTTTAAGCTCTCTTCGGCAATGCAACAGATATACGTCGTGCAGCCAGCACAAGTCACGCGCTATATTTGAACATTGTCGAAGACCGCTCTAACACAGAAAGAAGGCCTATTTTATGGGAACAACTATTAACCCCCTTGGCAAAGATATTATTACCGTTAGCACCGAGCTCTGCGGCAAAACCCTAAGTTTAGAGGTTGGCCGCGTCGGCTTTCGCACCTCTGCCTCAGTCTTGGTTCGTTACGGTGATACCGTGGTGCTTGGTACGGCTATGGTTAGCAACAAAAGCCTGCAAGGCTTTGATTACTTTCCGTTGAGCATTGATTACGAAGAAAAAATGTATGCGGCCGGCAAGATTAGCGGTAGCCGCTTTATTAAAAGGGAAGGCCGTCCTAGTGATGACGCCATCCTGATTGGTCGCTTGATTGACCGTCCAATCCGCCCGCTGTGGCCTAAAGGTTACCGCCACGAAGCCCAAGGTGTGGCTAGTGTCCTCAGTATGGACCCTAATTTCCGCCCAGACATGATCGCTATGATCGCCCTCAGCGCTGCCTTTATGCTGACTGGTGCACCATTTGATGGCCCCGTTGCTGGTCTGCGCGTTGGGCTGGTCGACGGCAAGTACACCGCCTTTGCGACACCACAACAGCTTGATGAAGGTGATCTTGATCTGGTTGTTGCCGGTACTAAAGACGGTGTCATGATGGTCGAAGCTGGTGCTTCAGAAGTGACCGAAGAGCAGGTCGCCGAAGCTATTGCTTACGCCTTCGAAGCCATGCAGCCGGCAATCGCCTTGCAAGCGGAACTGGCACAAAAAGTCGGCGTTACCAAGCAGGAATACAGCTTAGAACTTCCCAACGCCGACATCCAAGCCGAAATTGACGCCTGGGTAGAGGGCCGACTTGGTGAAGATTTACGCAAACCATACCCTGAACGCAATGTGCTAGTTGCCAATCTTAAAGAAGAGATGCAGCAGGCTATGGCCGCTAAGCACGAAAATTACGCCGCCAACACTAACACCTACGATGAAGCCTTCCAATCGGCTGTCCATAAGGACGTTCGTAAGGGTATCTTAGAAGATAACGTCCGTCCTGACGGCCGTGCCCTAACTGAAATCCGAACCTTAAGCAGCGAAGTCAGCTTGCTGCCACGAGCTCACGGCTCTAGCTTGTTCACCCGTGGCATGACCCAAGCGCTCAACATTGTGACATTAGCGCCGCTCAGCTTTAACCAAGTTGTTGATACTATGGAAAAGGAAGGCGAACGCCGCTACTTCCACCACTACAACGCACCAGGCTATACCGTCGGTGAAGTCCGCCGCCTTGGCTCTCCTGGTCGTCGTGAAATTGGCCACGGCTACCTGGCCGAGCGCGCCATTACGGCGGTACTGCCGAGTGAAGCTGAATTCCCCTATGCTATCCGTTCCGTAACTGAAATCATGAGCCAGAATGGCTCCACTAGCATGGCCGCTACCTGTTCGAGCGTCTTAGCGCTACTCGATGCTGGCGTGCCACTAAAAGCCTTAGTTAGCGGCATCGCTATGGGTCTGATGGTCGATGGGGACAAGGAAATCGTTTTAAGCGATATTGCTGACGCCGAAGACTTTGCGGGCGACATGGACTTTAAAGTTACTGGTACCAGCAAGGGCATTACCGCCTTGCAAATGGACATGAAGGTCCATGGCTTACCGGTAGAAACGCTTAAAAAGGCGCTGGTGCAAGGTAAGGACGGTCGGGCACACATTTTGGAGCACATGTTAACAACCATTTCCAAGCCAGGTCAGATGAGCCCCTACGCACCACGCGTCGAATCGATTCAGATCAATCCGGACAAAATCCGTGAAATTATTGGCAAGGGCGGCGAAACCATCCAACGGATAACGGCTGAAACTAACACCCAAATTGATATTAAAGACGATGGCACCGTCATGATTGCCAGCCCTGACGGCGAGAGCATTGCGGCAGCTAAAGCCTGGATTCTGGGTATTACCGAAGATCCAGAAGTCGGTAAGATCTACACCGGTCGTCCCGTTAAAACCGTTATGGACTTCGGCGCTTTTGTCGAAATCATGCCTGGTAAGGATGGCCTAGTCCACGTCAGCGAGATGAGCAACGAACGTGTCGGACACCCTAGTGACGTTGTTAAAGAAGGCGACCTAGTCGATGTTAAATTACTCGGCATTGACGAACGCGGTCGCTTGCAGCTGTCGATGCGCGCCGCTAAAGAAGAAACCAAAGAGGCGTAGGTTATAGATGTTCAACCAGCTCGACGCTTGGCACAAAACACACGTGGGCTTATTAGTGTTTGGTGTCGTCGAGTTGGGGCTGAGCTACCTGTTTATTAGCCTAGCGATTGATCGGGGAAATTTATTTTACTATTTATTAACCCTGGTATTCTTGGTTGGTTTTTTAAGCAATCTCATCCGTAGCTTTAAACAGGGCAAGGCCCGGTAATGGACTTAGAGCAACGCTTGTCCGCCCCCGCTGCCGATTATGTAACACCGCCCGGGTTTATGGCGATTGACTACGAAGTTACGTTACAGCGGCTGGAGGCCCGTGATGCCTCGTCGTTCTACCAGCTGGTAGATGACAACCGTGCGTTTTTGGCGGGTACCCTTGATTGGGTCAGTAAGTACAGCCATGCCCAGGCCGTTGTGGAGGTAAAAGCTATGGCAGCGGCTACCGAGGCCGGCACCCGGGCGCCGTACAAAGTCTTGTATGAAGGTAAGCCGGTTGGTTTCGTCAATCTACACACTCGGACTGATCGGCAGTCCCAAATGGGCTATTGGCTAGCTAAGCAAGCCCAACACAAGGGCATTATGTCTCGAGCCACCGAAGGGTTACGTGACTTTGGTTTTAGTCAGTGGGGACTGGAGGTGATTAATTTACACATCCGACCAGATAATGAACCCAGCAAGCGAATTGCCAAGCAACTAGGGGCATCGATGATTAGCATGACTAAAAATGCTAATAGCGGCAGGCTTACTGAGTATGAAGTCTGGAGTCTCGACAAACATGACTGGTAGTCAGCAGGCCCAACTAGAGGCCATCAAACAGCAGATACTCGATGATAACGTCACGCCCGAACTAGCCACGCAGGCGACGCAGCTGGTGTTTGGGGAAGGGAGCCCTAATGCCGACATCGTAATTATTGGCGAGGCCCCCGGTAAGAAAGAGGACGAGCTAGGTAAACCATTTGTTGGCGCTAGCGGTAAGTTCCTAAACAGCATGTTGGAGATGATTAATCTTAGCCGTGAGGACGTCTACATCACCAATATCGTGAAGTACCGCCCGCCAGATAATCGAGACCCAAAACCAGAAGAAAAAAAGGCTTTTCTGCCCTATTTACAGAGCCAGTTAGAAATAATTCAGCCCAAAGTTGTGGTGACCCTTGGCCGTCACAGCATGAATTGTTTCTTACCGGACCTGCAAATCAGCCAAGTCCACGGTGAACCGAAGCGCATTAAACTCAGTCTGAAAGAAGACAAAGATGATATACTTGAGGTAATCATTTTGCCTCTCTTTCACCCAGCCGCTGCCTTGTATAATCCGGCGCAGCGCCAGACTTTGATAGACGACTTCGCAGTGATCCCCATTATTATGAATAAAATTAAGTCCAGCTAGTAATAGTCAGACACCAACATTGACTCGAAAAGGAGAAACAATGGATCCCAACAACAACACCGGCAACGCACCAAGTGCGCAGCCAAACAATAACAACAATCGTAACCGTCCGCCTCGTGGCCCCAAGCCCGAAGGTGCGTCTGGTCAAAACAACGGCGGCCAAAACCGCAGTCGTGGTGGTCGCGGCCGTGGTGGTAACGGTGGTGGCCAGGGCGGTGGTAAACCACCTTTGAGCGGCTCACTCAGCACCTCGCGTGGTCAGGCCGTTCGGGCCCAGAAGCGATCGCAAATGGATGCCCAGCGCATCTCTAACAAATACCAAACCGCCGATCAGGTAAAACCACAGCGCGCCAACCAGATTGACGACACGCCACGCCTCAAGATTATTGGTCTTGGTGGTATGGACGGTGGTGGTTCGAAGAACATGATCTTAGTCGAATACATTAATGACGCCGTTATTCTTGATTGTGGTAATGACCTGGGTGTTGATTTACCCGGTATTAACTACGGCATTGTCGACACGGCTTACCTGGAGCAAATTAAGCACAAAATCCGGGCTTACATCATTACCCATGGTCACTTAGACCACATCGGTGGTTTGCCGCACATTGTGCCACTCTTCCCAGCGCCAATTTACGGCAGTAACTTTACTATCGGCCGCGTCGAAGAAATCTTTAATAACTTCGGTTTGCCAATGCCAGATGGCTTTGAGCTCAAAACCGTCATGATGAACGAAAACACCCACGAGCGCCTAAAAATCGGCGAGTTCTTTGTGGAGCTAGTGCGGATTACGCACTCCATTCCAGGCTCGACCTGTATTGTTCTCGATACGCCCGTTGGCCGCATCATTAACACTGGTGACTTCCGTTTTGACCAAAACCCACTCGACCATGAGCGTAGTGATCTGGAGCGCCTAAAAGCCCTCGGTGACGAAGGCGTGCTAGCGCTCCTCAGTGAAAGTACGACCGTCGAACGCTCGGGCCGAACGCCCAGCGAATCGACTATCGAACAAAGCTTTATCGACATCATCAATCAGGCACCGGGCCGCATCTTTGTTGGTTTGTTTAGTACCAACATGAACCGGGTGCAGATGATTATTAACGCCGCTGTGCACAATGGTCGTAAAGTCGCTATGGATGGCCGCAGTATGGTCAGCACCCTAGAAATGGCTATTCGCCATGGTTTTGTGCGGGTACCAAAGGGAACGTTTGTGCCAATTGCTAGCGTCGCTACTATGAACGACACTGATGTCGTAGTGGTCTGTACCGGTAGTCAAGGCGAACCTAGTTCCGCCTTGCAGCGCATGGCCAACGGCGAACACCGCCACGTCAAATTAAAGGAGCAAGACACCGTCGTCCTTTCCAGTACACCAATCCCAGAGAGCGGTAACGACTCCTTAATTGGCGACATGGTTGACGGCCTGGTTCGCAAGCATGTCCATGTCTTTGAACACCGAAACCACGAACTAGATGGCGTTGGACCACTACACGTTTCTGGTCACGCCAGCCGCGATGAGTACGCCGAAATGATCCAGCTAACGCAGCCCAAGTTCTTTGTTCCCATTTACGGTGCTTACCGCGTGAAACAGCGTCACATTGACCTCGCCGTCGAGCAGGGTATCCCGCGCGCCAACACCGTTAACGCCGAGAACGGTCAGGTTCTGGCTTTCACAGCCGACAAAATGGAGACCATCGGTGAAGTGCCACACGGTACCATCCTGGTCGATCAAACCGGTGCCCTAGTCAGCAACGTTGTTGTTAAGGACCGCGTACTGTTAAGTGAAGAAGGCCTAGTTGCTATCATTCTTACCATCGATAAAAAATCAGGTAACCTGATGACCAGTCCTGACATCATTAGTCGCGGCTTCATTTACATGCGTGATAACGAAGAAATCATGAATGGCTTACGAGTCGAACTAAAGCGCGCTGTCCAACAACGCTTTAAACGCGTCGATTTAGATCGTTTCAAGGTCGAGCTGAAAGACCACGTGACCCATTACTTGTTCGAACAGACGCAACGTAGTCCAATTGTTATTCCAGTCATTAACGTTATTAGTGGCGGGGGTCGCCAAGAGGGCAAGCCGCAAAGCAATGGCCAAGTTCAGCCGAATGGTCAACCAGCCGAGGTATCAAAGTCGCCAGAAGAACTAGCGGCCGATCAGCAAAAACGGTTCCAGGAAATGCGAGCTCGCTTGCTTACCCAAGACGCACGTACCGACTAGTAATTGACAAAAAAGCAACAATCTGATACTGTATCTTTATGGAAAAGATACCTCTACTTACTGCTCGAGACCCAAAGAACTACAGGCCAGTCCTCTGGGACAAGCTAGTCGCTAACCCCTCGGCCGGATTGCCGCAGTCCGTCGATGTTATTAGCACACCGGAACTGCTAATAGAAGACATCAACGAGCAGCACAAATGGCAGCAATTTGTTGACGCCAACGACCAACGCTAAAGCCATAAGCATATTGACATAAGTTGTAAAATTTGCTATAGTATAGCTATGAACGGACCATACTCCCTCAACGTTCTAAGCAAGCATTACAACCCGTGGGCCGATCCTGATCTGTTACAACAGGGAGGGGGCGATAAGTCGTTTCACGATTTGCTAGTTAAACGGCAGATTGCTCATCTAAGCTTGTTACACTTTGAGGAAAACGACGATAGAATGATCCAAGTAGCTATTATGGATAATGCCGTGGACACTTACCGGCTGTTTAAAGCGACTAGACCATAAGCATTTAACAGGGTATAATAAACAAAACCAATGGCAAAAAAGAAAACACAAACCAGAAAAAGAAAAGTCGAAGCACCGGTTGAACGCGAACGTTCGCCGTTTTTGGCCTACAGCGGCGCGATTTTACTGATTCTATTCGGTGTCTTTGCGCTACTCGGCGGCTTTGGCACCGGCGGTAGTTTGCCGAAAGGCTTGTTTGAGGCGGCGTACTGGCTCTACGGCTGGATGGCTTATCTAGTCCCAGCAGCATTAGTTTACTGGGGTGTTATTAAATTTTCTAGCGAAGATCACCGCATGCCGTTTAGTAAATTTATGAGCATGTTGGGGGTCTTAGTCTTTTCATCGGCCTGGGCTCACGTTGCTTTTAGCCACAAAGATCAGCTAGGTGTAATCACAGGTGGGCATGGGGGCAGTGTCGGCCGAGTGCTCGGCAATGTCATTTTAGGCGCCCTCGATAAGTTTCCAGCCAGTTTATTATTTGTTGTCTTAACGTTACTGTCACTATTCTTCGCTCTCGGTATCTCATTACAGGTGTTAGCTAATGTCGTAAACCTCTTCAAGCGTCCAGAACGAGAAGCAGCCGAAGAAGGCGACCTAGTGGCTTTAAAGAAGCGGGCCGTGGCCAGTAGCTTTAAAACTAACGAAGGCGTACCGGTCATGCACCACACAGCTGCCGAAGTCGTTGCCGAAAAAGAGAAGGAAGCGCCACGCCACAATAGTATGCGCAACACCGCTGCTAAGCTGACGATTAATGAGAATCACGACGCCTTAACGATTGCGAGCGATCCGAACTGGCAGTTCCCAGCCTTATCATTGTTAAATCAGAAGCAAGATAAGGCCGATGCCGGCGATGTTAATGGCAACGCCCAGATTATTCACGATACCTTTGCCAACTTTAATATCGAAGTTGAGATGGAGGGTGCCAACATTGGCCCCCGCGTTACGCAGTACACGATGAAACCACCAACTGGCGTTAAGTTAACTAAGATTACGGCCTTAGAGAACAACTTAGCGCTCGACCTGGCGGCCCACTCGATTCGTATGGAAGCGCCGATTCCTGGTAAACGAGCTGTTGGTATCGAAGTACCTAATAAAAAAGCCGCTACCGTGCGCATGGCGTCACTCCTAACATCTAAAGAGTGGAATGAACTCGACGGCACCTTAACTTTCGTAATCGGTAAGGATATTGCCGGTAAGCCAGTGGTGGCTGATTTGGCCAAGATGCCTCACTTGTTGGTTGCTGGACAGACTGGCTCTGGTAAGTCGGTGATGATTAACACCTTCTTAACCAGCTTGCTGTACCGTAACTCGCCATCAGATTTAAAGCTCATACTGGTCGACCCCAAGCAGGTTGAAATGGCACCATACAACGATATTCCACACCTGTTAACGCCGGTTATTAATGAACCAGAGAAGTGTATTAGTGCCTTAAAGTGGGCGGTAGCCGAAATGGAGCGCCGATTGCGCGCCATGGCCGAAGTCGGTAAGCGAAACATTAGCGAATACAATAACCTCAAAAAAGAAGAGGGTATGCCATATATTGTGATTGTCATTGATGAGTTAGCTGACCTGATGATGATGGCGGCCCGCGACGTCGAAGCCTTAATTGTGCGCTTGGCTCAGAAGGCCCGAGCCGCCGGTATCCACTTAGTGCTGGCTACACAGCGTCCAAGTGTTGACGTTATTACTGGCTTAATTAAAGCTAACGTCCCAGCTCGAATTGCCTTTACGGTGGCCAGTCAGATCGACTCCCGAACCATCATCGACCAGATGGGTGCCGAGAAGTTACTGGGCCGTGGTGACATGCTGTTACTCACCAGTGATATGCCAAAACCAAAGCGTGTTCAGGCGGCCTTAATTGAAGACGAAGAGACGGCTAAAGTTACGGAATTCCTGAAGATGCAACGACCACCACAGTATGACGACGAAGTGGTTAGCCAGCCAGTACAGCTTAACGGCAAGGGTGGCGTTGTCGCCGACTACAGTGGGAATGGGGCTGGTAGCGGTGCCGAAGAGCCGATGTACCGTGATGCAGTGCGGGTGGTAATTGACGGTGGTAAAGCCAGCACGAGCTTGCTGCAGCGCCGCTTGGGTATTGGCTATGGCCGTGCCGCTAAGCTTATCGATACTATGGAAGAGCAGGGCATTGTTAGCTCTGCCACCGGTAATAAACCGCGAGAAGTCCTAGTGAGCTCACTCGAGGAGGTGTTTGGTGGCGGCGCTCCAATTGCTGCTGAAGACCATTTCGGTCAGTCCGACGAAGACGAATTTCTAACCCGCTAAGTAGGTGTGCAAAAGCAGTTGCTAAAGCCGGATAACCAGCATACTATAAGCATAAGAACAAAAACTATTAAAGGAGTCGAGCGCACTGTGAGCTTTCAGCCAATATCTCCACCAGGAATTAAAGCTGAGCTCGCCGTGCCTCCACTAGCCCCTGTCGATTACGACGGGGGCTTTTTGATTGGCGGCACAGTATGACCCCTAAGGTCATGACGCCGACCTGCGAAGTAACCGGCTTGCCACACCCGATTCTGATTTATAATCACCCCGATAACCGAGCCAGCGGCCTGGCAAATTATGACCACAGCTTCTTCGACCGCAACGATCCGGCGCTGCGCGATGACGCCGGCTTGGCCGTCCGTATGTCGCGCGGGCAGGTACTGCCAATGTGGCTCCACCGCAAGAAGCACGAACGCCTGAGTGGCCCGCTATTGCCCCAAACACGCGATGAGAAGTTTGCGGTCGCCGTCAAGGCTTGCGCCGGTGTCGTCTCGCGCTGGGCCATCGACCTGCGTCGGCCCGACGACGACTTACTGACCTATATGGACGACACCACCTTTGCCTACGTCACCGACTACAAGCGGCTGCATTATGAGCAGGCGCTCAAGCCGCGCGGAGCCATCCACCGCGAAAAAATCATCGGCATGTTCTTTTTGAAATACGCGCTGGAACAGGACCTGGGGCATATTTCGCCCGCCCTGGTAGATGAGTTCTTAGGGACCACAAGCGGGAATCGTAAAAAAGAAATTGGGAACTTTATTTTGAATGAGGCGTTGGATGTTAGTCTAGCGCCGGTTTTGTCGATGCACCGGACGCTGCTTGATGAGGGTATGGTCCAGCCTGGCCGGACTAAACTACGACCGGCCGTCAGTCGCATGATTAAACGCGGTAAATTAATTGACTACTACGAGCCGCTCGAGCAGAAACTGCGACTAGTCTCCTAAGCTTGCCTAACAGATAGAATTAGGCTATAATTAGTCCACTATCAACTTCAGCTCATGGCCACTCGTGCACATGGGCTGTCCAGATCGAAAGCTCTGGTAACCGTATGAAGGGGTCAATTTGACAAATCAATACGAAATTGCGGTGTTATATCACCCAGACCTGGAAGTCGACCTGAGCAAGGCCGAGGACCGTGTCACTAAGATTATTAACGATAACGGTGGTAAAATCACCGCTACCGACAACTGGGGTAAGCGCAAGCTCAACTACAACATCAAGGGCAACGAACACGCTGTCTACGTGTTCTATACCGTTGAAATGCCTGGTGAAGGCGTCATGAAGGTAGAGAGTACCCTCAACATTACCGATGAGGTAATCCGTTTCCTGATTACTAAGCCTGACCTGGCGGCCATCGCTAAAGCCGAAGCTGCCAAGCAGCTTAAAGCCGAGCAAGCCGCTAAGCGTGGTGACCGTGGTGATGACGGCGATAAAGAAGAGTCAGAAGAGTAAATCTTTACTATCTCTTAAAATTCCGACGCTATTCTTGACGACTTTCGGGCCAAGGGAGTAGGGTAGGAATACAACAACTAAGCAAGACATATGTCTTATAACAGGAGGAGTCAGTAATGGCACGAAGCTTAAACCAAGTAACACTAATGGGTAACTTAACCCGCGACCCAGAACTGCGTCAAACGCCAACCGGCCAAAACGTCACCAGTTTTAGCCTGGCGCTAAACCGCAGCTACAAAGACCAAAGTGGTCAGTGGCAGGAAGCGACCGATTACATCGATATCACTTCTTGGGGTCCACTTGCTGAACGCGTTGCCCAATACCTAAGTAAGGGTCGCCGCTGCCTCGTTCAGGGTCGTCTGCAAAGTCGATCATGGGAACAAGATGGCGTAAAGCGCAATAAAGTAGAAGTCCTCGCTAGCGACGTCACATTCCTAGATGCTCGTGGTGAAGGCAACGAAGGCGGCGAGGGTAGCAGCAGTCACGGTGGTAACGCCGGTGCCAGCAGCAAACCAGCTCCCGCTCAGAAAAAAGATGATGTCGTTATCGAAGATATCGGTGATGAACCCATCAACCTCGATGACATTCCATTCTAGATAATTTAACTAAAGGATATTTATGGCCAAGATTTTTAAACACCGAACCGATGTAGCCTTTTTTGACTACAAAGATTTCAAAACCCTGCAACGCTACGTCAACATGTATGGACAGATTGAGTCTCGCAAAAAGACTGGTCTAACCGAAAGCCAACAGCGTCGCCTCAGCACCGCTATCAAGCGCGCCCGTCACATTGCTTTACTACCGTTCGTAGCTAATAACTAGGGTCAGCATGGCTTTAAGCATAACTGAACTAAAAAAAGGCACGCTTTTCCAGTGGGAAGGCGAGCCGTTTCGGGTGGTTGATTACAACCAAAAAGTGATGGGCCGGGGTGGTTCAATTGTAAATGTCCGCATCAAGAGCCTGCTCGATGGTAAGGTCCTGGAAAAGACTTTTAAAGGCAACGAGCAGCTCGACCGCGCCGATGTCACGAACCAAACGGTGCAGTACCTCTACACCGACGGCTCAACCTTCTTCTTCATGAATGAAGACAGCTTCGAGCAGTTCGAAGTAGCTGCCGACTTGATGGGTGATGGGGCTGGTTACTTAAAAGAAGGCGACAAAGTTAGCCTCCAGTTCTTTAATGGCATTGCGATTAATGTCGAGCTACCTAAGAACGTACCTCTCAAAGTTACCTATACCGAAGATGCGGTGAAGGGCGATACCAGCAGCTCGATTACCAAAGAAGCAACCCTCGAAACTGGTATTACCATCAAGGTGCCTGCCTTTATTAAGCAGGGTGATATTCTGTCAGTCGATACCGCTACCGGTGCTTACCGCGAACGCGTGAAGGAATAAATGCCTAAAATACGACTCGATCAAGCCCTGGTGAAGCTGGGTTTAGTGCCAACTCGCAGCCAAGCTGAGAGTTATATAAAACTGGGCAAAGTCACCCTTAACGGACGCGTCGAGACCAAGGCAGGCACTATGGTCGGCGAGGAAGCAGCTATCAAGCTAACGGCCACCGAACAATATGTTAGTCGGGCCGGCTTAAAGTTAGCTTCGATTGCTCAGATTTTAAAACTCGATTTTCGCAGCAAAACCGTACTCGATGTTGGCAGTAGCACTGGTGGTTTTACTGATTACGCACTGCAGCATGGGGCCACGAAAGTCTTTGCTGTTGAAGTCGGCTCGAACCAGCTGCACCCCAGTTTGCATGGCGACCCCCGGATTGAGCTGCACGAAAAAACTGATATCCGTAACTTTAAAACTAGCGAGCGGATTGATATTGTCGTTGCCGATGTCTCATTCGTTAGCTTGCGCGAACTGTTACCAAGCATCCTGCAGCTGGTGACGCCGGTAACCCAACTGGCCTTAATGGTGAAACCGCAGTTTGAAGCCAGTGCCAGCAACCTCAAACATAAAGGTGTTATTAAAAACGACAAAATTCGACGCCAAATCCTGAAAGACTTTGAAGATTGGGCGCTCCATAGCTTTACCATCATCGATAAGGCCGATTCTGAAGTGGCGGGCGCTAAGGGTAACCGCGAGCGTTTTTACTTGCTGCGCAAATTATAAATTTATAACCGCACAGCGCACAGCAGCAGCTGTTTACCAGTGCAAAGCACTAGCATTTCAGCTACACTACAGATATGTATTTTGCCTCACGGGTCCAAGCTGGCCGGATGCTAGCCACGCAGCTCCTACCTAAGTATCGGTACGAAAACTGTGCCGTTATTGGCATTGGCGACGGGGGAGTGATGATTGGTGCCCAAATTGCCTCGCAACTGCACTGCGTGCTGACGATGCTGATGATTGAAGAGATAAATCTGCCCCGTGAGCCGATAGCCATTGGTGGCATGCTCGAGGACGGTACATTTAGCTACAACAATAGCATGTCGGCCGGTGAGCTCGATGAGATGACGAGCGAGTACCACGGCGTGATTGAACAAGAAAAACTCAGTGTCTTCCACAAGATGAACGGCCTGCTTGGTAGTGGCGGCTTAATCAATCGTGATCTGTTGCGGGGCCACAATATTATTCTGGCTTCGGATGGTTTTAAAGATAGTTTTACGCTTGATATGGCGCTGCAATTCTTAAAGCCGATTAAGATTGAAAAATTAATAGTCGCGACACCACTCGCCAGTGTGAAGGCTATCGACCGTATGCACATCACCGTCGACGAAATTAACTGTCTGAGCGTCGTTGAAGATTACATGGATACCGATCACTATTATGAAGCGAACGATAAACCAGATCATCAAACTATCATTGAAACTATCGAGAAAATTGTTTTACAGTGGCAATAACCTACGACAAGTAGTGTCGCAAACCCTCAACATCCTTAAGTAGTATTAAGGACTGCTTATTTACCAGTAAGCCTTTGCGCTCCAGGGCAGATAGCTCACGACTGGTGGTTTCGCGGGTAGCATTGATAGAACTGGCAATATCTTGATGCCGCAGCGGCGCTTCAATCAGCAGGCCATCATCAGTTTGCTTGCCAAAGCGCTGGCTCATGGTCAATAAGAAGGAAATTATGCGCTCTCGCACTGTCCGATATTCCAAATTTAGAATCCGTTCGCTATGCAGTCGATACATTTCTATGGTCATATCAACAATCGGCGCTAGGGCTTCGGGACGCTCATTAATGTAGCTTAAGAATTTCTCACGGCTCAAGCAAAGGGTGACCGTTGGGGCTAGGGCTTGATAAATAACGGAACGTTCTTGACCGGTTAAGCCCCAAATAAGGGGGAATACCTCATCCTCTTTACGGATAATAAGCAGATTCTCTTCATTGTATCGAGTAATATCATAAGCCTTCACAAGACCCTGATATATATAATGGACCCCTGATGGGGTCTCGCCAGGACGGATTATAAAGTCACCTTTTCGGTACGTTTGCTTAACACCCCGGGACCGGAAGATCTCCACCAACTCAGCCATTTGCTTGAGGGTAGCCAACATATATCAATTATGCTAGTAAAATAACGAAATGTAAATAGCAAGTGTATAGCCCTCAAAAGCAGCTTCCGGCGGCCGATAACAGTATGTGACCAAACCGACAGTATCTTAGTGAGTAATTTCACGACTTATAAATCAAAAACCAGGTACAATGCCTTTACATAAGGGAGGTCTCGCACATGGTCAGCTTAAAGTCCGTAGAGAAACAGCTCAGCACGATTCGTTTTAACACTAAAGCGTGGGGCAAAGCCGAGATTAACGAACTCCCGAACATCCTGATGGATGACGAAAAGATTTTTGAATGCGTCAATGGTACCTACGAAGGCGGTTTTGCGCTCTTATGTGCCACTAATATTCGCCTACTCTTAATTGATAAAAAACCGCTCAAGTTTTTAACTGTCGAAGACCTTCGGTTCGACATGATTAACCAGATTGACTATAGCCACCGGCTGATGGGGGCCCGGATAAACATTAGCACCGGAGTTAAAAACCTCAAGTTTACCAGCTTTAATCAGCAGCGCTTACGTAAGCTGATAAATCACATCCAGCACCAGATGGCCGATATCAAGCGCGAGCAGTCTAATTCTGCCGAGACCCAACAGCAGCACTTAGAGCGTATTAATCAGCAGCTACAAGCCTACTTATTGGCACAGCACCAACAGCAAGAAGATTTACGTCGTAAGCTCGAAGAGTCACAAGACAAAGCCGCTCAACCAGTCGCCCCCCCAGAACTGGCCCAACCCATTAAGCCAGCGCCCGAATTAGCCGACTTTCTATACGCCCAAAGTTTGATGCAGCAGCATCAAGCCACGCAGCCGGCTGCTGATACGGCGACTGCCAGTAATCCAGCGGCGGCCCTCGCTACACCGTCAGCTGTGCCGGCAATTCCCGCCGCTATGCTCGACAGTGCCGCTGCCGCCCAGCCAACTGCACCCACCGTGACATCGCTGGCACTCCAGATGGTCCCATTACCACCGGCCACTGCCGCGCCGCAACCTACTAGTACAAATAGTACGCCGCGAGCCGATGATGACGTGGCTAGTTTAGTCGAAGCCGGCCGCCGCGAGATCTTTGGATCCAAGGCCCTAGCGGCCATTAAGCCGCTGCAAACGCCGTTGAACTACCTCAATATGGAAGTCCACCCATTAAAAATTGCTTACGCGAAATTGCCGACGCTGTTGCGAAACCGCAAGTTTAGCGCGCCATCGCTACTACCTAAACCAGACGAAACTGTCGGCTTAGCCGGTACATCACAAGTTGCTGGCGCTTAAGGCCCGTTACTTAGAAACGTTAAACCGGAATTCTACGACGTCATCGGGCTGCATAACATAGGTTTTACCTTCGGTCCTAACCTTACCAGCAGCTTTGGCAGCGACGAGGGAACCGGCGGCTAGTAAATCAGCGCTGGCCACTACTTCGGCAGCGATAAAACCGCGCTCAAAGTCACCATGAATTACTCCGGCAGCCTGCGGAGCGGTGGCGCCAACAGCTACGGTCCAGGCCCGGACTTCCTGTTCTCCAGCCGTTAAGTAACTCTGCAACCCTAAGGTAGCGTAGGCGGCATGGATTAGCTGCAGCAATCCAGATTCAGTCTGACCATAACTTTCTAATAATTCTTTGGCATCGGCCGGATCAAGATCTTTTAATTCACTTTCAAGTTTGGCGCATACAAACAGGGCGGTGGCTGGTGCCACGAGATCGCGCAGTTGCTGCTGCTTGGCGGCATCGGCTAACCCGGCTTCATCTAGATTGAACAAATAAATAACTGGTTTGGCGGTCAGGAGTTGTAGGTCAGCAATCAAAGTCAGGTCGATGCTCGGTTCGGCCCAGACCGGCGTACCGGCATCGAGTAGGTCATGCACTTGCTGGTAAACATCAGCCAACGGCTTTAGTTTTGGATTAGCCCGGGCTTCCTTGTCTATCTTCGGCAAACGCTTTTGGACTGTCTGGAGGTCGGCAATTACTAGTTCGGTATTAATAATATCGATATCCTTTTTGGGGTCATGTTCGGTATCAACATGGATAACATTATCGTCATTAAAGGCTCGTACCACTTGCACAATGGCGTTGGTGGTACGGATGTGTCCTAGAAACTGATTGCCGAGGCCTTCACCTTGGCTAGCCCCGGCTACCAAGCCGGCAATGTCTACGAAGGTGACGGTCGCTGGCTTGATGGGTGCGTTGTTATACAACGCCGATAGCTGGTTTAGCCGTTCGTCCGGAACCGGCACAATACCGGTGTTTGGTTCAATAGTTGCAAACGGATAATTGGCCGCCAAAATATTACTGCCCGTTAAAGCATTAAACAGGGTGGACTTACCAACGTTCGGCAGGCCGACAATGCCAATTGAAAGAGAACTCATTCCGTCCATTTTAGCAGAAAAGACGAATAAGTTTAAGATGATAAGTTGCTAATTAAGCAAAAATATGCTAATGTTTATATAGTAAATACCCTAATAAAAATATGCCATCACCTGAAACACCCCAACCCTTAGCAGTCGAAACTGCGGACCCGCTAGCCCAGCGGGGTAGAGTAGCCCGTTTAATGGGACGTTTAACTGGGTCCAAAGCCGTCCAAGTCCAGGACATGGGGGTTGCAGAAACGCCGATGTTCGACGCACCCGAAACGCCAGTATCAGAAAACTACAGCGCCGAAATGACTGCCTGGACCAGTACGCTGACGGGCGAGCTAGAGGCTGTTACCAGTAAAGCGGCCGACAATAGCGCCAAAGCCGAGCGATCGTGGGCACTGAGCACTAAAGCCGGCAAAGCCGAGCGGGCAGGACACAACTGGCTTAATGACGGTGAGCTCGTCCGCCGGGGCATTAGTAAACGCTATGGCAGCTATGGTGAGCTGCACGATACAGCCGAGCAGTTAAGCCGTCGATTTAACCGACTAAACCAACAGTTAGACTACGCCAAAAACTATAATCGGGTCCTAGAATTTACCGATGACATAGACCCCAGTGTCTATCGTCGATTTATTGCTGAACCAAATCAATTAGGTGCCGCTTACAATCTTCCAGAAACTGATAAACCAACCACTAATCCCCAAGCCGCCGCCGATCAGCTTAACAGTTTACCGTTTGTTAACTGGGAAGATGTCCGGATGGTAGAACCTCGCCAACATCCAGGGATTACCATTAAAGGCCACTTTAATTTCCCGACTGAGCGTATTATTGGGATTGCCTCCTTTTCGTCCTGGGCGGGCCGCGGTGAGCAACAGGGAACTGGCTGGCAAGCAACGAAGTTGCCAAATGGTATGGGCGGCAAGAACTTCGTACCACGCAATCTTCCGGACATGGAGCAAACTTCCAGGGGTGCCATTACTGATTACGCCCAAATTCCTTATGAGCCAAACAAGGATTATGTTAACGAAGCTAGGATTGTTATCGTTCAAGATAGTGCCGGTGAGTACTGGGGTATAGCTACAACCGATGGATCGCACCGGGTAGGCGCCGCTAAACTTCGTGGCGAGTCGACTGTGGCGGTCGGAGAGATTGAGCTGAACTCTGACGAAGATATGTACCGGCTGGATTACGCTGTGCGTGATACGGTAACTGGCCAGCAGTAGCAGTTATACGCATTAATTTCATGACGACGTAGAAATTTTACAAAAAGTAAAATGCATGTCGTATAGCGGACAAACATAACCTTTTTTACATAGCACTAGCGTTTTGCTATACTTCAACTAAAGATAAGCCTAATACGAGACGAGCGGTAGGGGATTTGGTAAAAGAATGAAAAGTCGGCCGAAAGACAACGCCACTTTGACTGCGGATGATGTGAGAGCGGAAGCCCTCAGCAGCACCGCTGTGTCGGGTACAATTAAGCAGTCGGGCCTAAGTGGACTGTTACAAAATAAAAAAGCACTACGAATAATAATTTTAAGTGCGTTCGTTCTAACAATAATCTTAGTATTATCAATATTTGTTTACCGTGCCTACCGAGTGCCAACTCTAACTGAAATTACTAACGCCCAGAACAAGCAGGAAAATAAGCACGCCGAAGAGCTGCTTCATAAAGCAATCCGCCTGACTAAATCAAAGCCACAAAAAGCCTACTTATATGTACGTTTGGCAAATACTTTAGATAACGAGAATAACGGCCCAGCTGCCATCCGGGCCTATGAAGATGCTGCTGCAACTAATGGCATGACCGGCAGTATAGCGAAGCAGCTGGCGTATAAATACCTTGCTATTAATGACAATAAGAATGCAGCTAAGTATTTGCAGCAGGCTATTACCTTATGGCCAAAGAACAGTCCTCTTTACGATTCAGAGATAGAATCATTTAAGGCCGATTTGGCAGCGGCAGTAAAGGCTCAATAGGATGAAACTAAAGAAGTTACTGCTAATTATGTTTCTGGTACTGGGTCTGGGCCAAATTGCTTATCAAGCACACGCTTCGGCGCTCCCGGGTAATCGGGCAGTTAAACACGGTTATTTCACTAACTATTTAAACTCTGGTAGTGGCGATTTTGTGATTCCCGGCGGTACCTTCGCTAATCCGTCCATGCCGTACTCAGTCAATACCATTGCCGAATTCAAGGCTTATGTACTCGGTGAGTATAAGAGTACGACCACCTGGAATCATATCGGCGGAGCATTCATTATACGATCAATGATGGGGCCAGACGCAAGCGGTAACTGGAATTACAACAGCAGTATTAGTAATGCCGATATAACTGCTTGGCAACAACAAATCGATTACTTAATATCCTCTGGTGGAAGTTTTAATCCAGATGCAACTTTTGCTTACTGTTATAACAGTTACAATATTCATAATCACGGAGTAGATTCCAATCCTGATGATGTCGCTTTCTATTCTGACTGTGATTCAGAGGCTCATACTTTTGTCTTCTATCACAAAAATGGTAGCGTAGCCTATGCTATTAAGCACCGTTGCGCGAACCCGGTAGGAGACTATCTAGGCTTGCCTCGAGTTCCTAAATGGACGCTGGCGCCCAAATCGGTGGTCGACAAGACTACCGCAAGTCCAGGACAGGTAGTGAAGTTTACTCATACGATTGATCGCCACCTTGGGCCGGATACAGCCACTAGTGTCGACTACACGGCTTACTATTTTCGGTATAAAGCCGACGGAACCCTAATTCTATCTAACAGAGGTGCCGGTGGTATTGACGTAAAAAATGCCACCATACCTAAAAGCTCTACTGCGCTAAGTGCTGGGGTAGATAGCTATACGGCTCAAAGTAGTGACGGGCCCGGATCTAAGCTGTGTGAAATGCTGCGCATCGATGGCTTTGAAAGCCCACCCTCTGGAACGACAATCTCCGATAGTGCCAAAGTCTGCGTTACCTTTGGCGCCCCGGGAAAACCGGTGGTCAGCATTGCCTGTGATTCAGCTTATAAAATAACTGGCAACGCTAAGGATCCGGACAAGGCTATAGCTTTAGCGTTGAGCTTTACTCGGGACGGAACGGCGATCGCCGCCGGACCTTTGCAGACCGATGCTGCTGGCAACTTCAGCTTTTCGGCAGCTTCGTTAATGACCGACGGGTCCAATCACGTTTTTGGAGTTGTCGCAAAAGGGGTAAACGCCGCCGGCACGGCAGATGGAAATAATGGCTCGGCAACCGCTACTTGTAGTCCGGCAGCTATACCGTCAAACTGTCCAAGAGCTCCGACTACTCAAAAAGTCACCCTGACTCCTAAGAATATTCCAGTCTCTACCAACGAGCCATCTAGTACCGGGTATGCACCTCAAGCAAGTCAAACTTATAATGTCTATTCCGCCAATGGTAAATATAAGATAGATAGCGTCTATGATGAGTTTGAATCAGTAGGTGCCGGTACTGGTACCTGGACGCCAACCGGTAAGAGCGTCAATGACTTTACAATTAACTATTCCAGCTATATCGACAACTACCCATATGATAGCCACCGTCCAAACGTAAATTATGATAGCTACTACGACAGTTTAGCCTATAGATCTGCGGCTAGCCCAACGTACGGCTGCGATTCTGGCGATCCGGCTCCAGTTGGAACGACTTGTAAGCATACATACAGCAGTACATATAATTGTCCTTCGGGGGGTACTTTAAGCGGCACAACCTGTACAAGTACATATGCTGCACCATCCGGCTGTGCGGCCGGCGAGACGCTATCGGGATCGACGTGTAGCAGTTCATATAACGCTAGCACTAATAAGTGTGCAGGCTTTTCTGGTTTTACTGACACTGGTACTGAGTGCACGCATACTTATCCCGGCCCAGCACCTTGTACTCGTACTTCTGACTATAGCACCGCGGGTCCTGGGACGCTGTGCACCTTACATAAGTATTACGTTTACACTTGTCCTTCGGGCGGCACGCTGTCCGGCACTAAATGTGTCTCCTCCCACTCGTCAGGTCCATACTGTAACGGTGCGGACACGCTAAGTGGCACTACTTGTACTCATACCTATACCGCCACAGCAGGTTGTAACTCGGGCGACACGGTGTCTGGTAGCACCTGTACTCATACTTACGCAGCCTCAAATCTAGGGTATCTAATTACCAGATACGCTGCCGGTGATGTTATTGATGCCGGGTTCGCAAACAGTTCTGGCAGTGACTTCGCCGCCCCAACTCTGCCCGAATGTTTCGACCGTAGCTTTAACTTAGTACCGATATCATCGAGCGCTAGTCTTGACGATAGCGAAAACCCCACCAGTGTTAACTTCATAGCCAATGTTAACCCTGGCTTGCTGTCGGCAACTGATCATGG
This sequence comes from Patescibacteria group bacterium, assembly GCA_030271625.1. Taxonomy (GTDB): domain Bacteria; phylum Patescibacteriota; class Saccharimonadia; order Saccharimonadales; family UBA4665; genus UBA4729. Next base: position 50,146 of record JARXKN010000001.1, on the reverse strand, counting down.
TACCGGTGTCCGGCGGAGCTTAAAAGTTAGCGTCCCGATAAAAGGCGTTTACTACACAAAGGATATTAACGGCAATGTAATCACTGGCGTAACTGACTTTGATTTCAATATCAACCCGATTTATGTGGCAGATTCGGCTCTTGCCCGGTCCTACAGTGGTTTTAGCATTGTTGACAGCGCAAGCGTAAGCTCCGCCAGCACTTCCCGACCACCTTTAAACTATGGTGACCAAATTTGTTTCCGTGTTCAATTACCGAATGCCGCAGGAACTATGGATGAAAACGGCTTGGTTCAGAACACCGACTCGAGTACCGAATCAATTGAGATATGCTCAGACAGAGTAGGGAATAAGCCTTATTACAAAGTCTATGGCAGTGATATTTTTGCTGGCGGTTCGTTTGCCTCAGCTGGTGTCTGCACCAGCGGTGTAAACGCTTCTATTATTGGACAGTACAATCCTTCAAAGGGTGGAGCCAGCACCGATTTAGCGGCAATCGCTTTGGCACGGGTTAGTAATGTCGCTTCGGCAGCGCTCCGCTCGGTATCGCCGACAGCGCCGAATGGTTTAACCTTCGCTAACTCAGGAAGTGATGTAAATCCTAACCCTCCAACTCTAATGGGCGGCTTCTACAGTGATGGCACGGGTCACTGTGCCCCAGACTATTACAATGATGAAAGATTTGGCTCATCCAGCACTAACCTCACTAACAGTACCAGCACTGACGTTGATGTTTCGTCAGGGCTTGCAAATGGTGGCCAGACTGTAATTAAGCCCCCCGTTGGTGCTCGTGTGCAGATACATGCCAGTACCGGTAAAACTGGCATCCGCCATACTCTATTTATCGATGGTGATGCCCAGATTACTAGCAACATCGTTTACAATGATGGGCCATGGGCCGACACCAACAGTATTCCTTATCTGACTATTATAGCGAAGGGTAATATCTACATCGATGAGAGTGTATCTGACCTTAACGGCTTGTTTATAGCCCAACCTAGAACGTCACCTACGGACGGTACGGGGCGGATTTATACCTGTACTTATTGGAAGCTTACTAACGGCAATGCCTCTGACCTAAAGGATCGCTGCGATAACCAGTTAAGGGTTACTGGTAGCTTTGTTGCACAGCGGATTCTCTTAGAGCGTACTACTGGTACAATCAACCTGGCTTCCGATAATGGCGGTACGGCTGAAGCTAGTAATTCGCCCAATATTGCCGAGATTTTCCAGAGTTCAGCAGAACAGTTTATTGGTCATCCGGTCTTTAAATCGAACCCGCTTCAATACGACAGTATTAAGGGTCTGCCACCTGTACTGCAATAAGTTTTTATGTCCTTGGCGAATGAAGTGCTTATGCTATACTTGGAGGTAAGATGAATATATTAAGAGGTGGGGTACAAGAGTTCTTCGGTTTGGATATCGGTACGACAGCCTTACGTGTCGTGGAACTCAGAAGCAATGCAGGTGTTAGTTCGCTTCTTCGCTACGCTTACGTGCCAATCGATAACAAGCTCGCTCTCAGTGATGCTCCCGGCGACCAGCAAAAGGTAGCACAGGCTATCCAACAATTAATAGCCGATGCCAAAATAACTACCAAGAACGTGGCTGTTGGTTTACCATCTCAGCGGGTCTTTACGGCAGTAGTTGATATCGAACGTTTATCAAACGATGAGCTTGCCAAAACAATTAAGTTCCAGGCCGACTCTCTCATTCCGACGCCCCTAGACGAATCGAAGATGGACTGGTCGATGATAGGGGACTCGCCCGTTGATAAAACTAAAGTCGAAGTTCTACTCTCTAGTGTTGCCAACGAATTTGTTGAGAAACGCCTTGATATGCTTGAATCGATCGGACTTAATGTTATTGCCTTCGAGCCGGATACGTTTGCCATTACCCGGGCACTGCTAGCTAAAGATGCGGCGATTTCTACGGGTGCCACTATGGTCTTAGATGTAGGGCATAAAGCCACCGATATTATCATCAACATCAACGGTGCGCCACGCTTAACTCGCTCAATCCCCACTGGTTCAGAGGCAATTATTCGATCGGCTATGCAAAACTTAAACATCGATGAAGCCCAAGCCCAGCAGTTTGTTATGAAATTTGGTGTCAGCAAAGAAAAGCTGGAAGGCCAAATTTTGCGGGCAATAAGCGCCACAATAGATATCTTAACGAGCGAAATTGAAAAGTCTCTTAAATTCTTTCAGACTCGTTACCCAAGTAACAAGCTGGACCAGATTATAGTTACTGGCGGCGCATCAGTTATTCCCGAGTTCCCACTGTTTTTGGCAAATAAGTTCGGTATTAACGTCGAGATCGGCAATGCCTGGCGTAACGTGGCTTATCCTCGCGACAGGCAGAACGAATTGCTTGCTATATCTAATCAGTTCGGCGCAGCGGTCGGGTTGGCGGAGCGTGTTGAATCATGATTCAGTTTAACCTCTTGCCAGATATAAAACTAGAATACATTAAGGCTAAGCGTCTTAAGCAGACGATGGTATCTATCTCGGTTTTAGTTGCTTCCGGCAGCATGGTAGTAGCAATATTGCTTTTCCTTGGCGTAAATGTAGCACAAAAGAAGCATATGAATGACCTCAACAAGCAGATAACAGCCGCCGCAACTAAACTCCAAGCGACACCGGATTTGAATAAAATCATCACTGTTCAGAACCAATTGGAAAGTCTAACTGCCTTACATAACAAAAAATTAGCTCCTTCACGGTTATACGATTACGTATCGCAAGTAACCCCAAATTCAGTTTCAATTGCCAGTATTGCTACTGATTTTACGGCCAGTAATATTACTATCAGCGGCAGCGCCAAGGACTTATTAGCTATAAATACTTATATCGATACGCTTAAGTTTACTGGTTATACGAGCGATGCCACTGGCAGCCAAAGATCACCGGCATTTTCGAAAGTACTGCTCGCTAGTTTTTCGTCAGGAGAAAAGAGTGCCAGCTACCAGATAACTATGGCCTTCGACCCAATAATTTTTGATAACCAGCAAAAGATTACTTTAAAGGTACCTAATACAATAACCACCCGTTCCCAACTTGACGGAGCCAATGCCTTATTTCAGCCTGCTACAGTAACAAAAACGGGGATAAAGTAATGGCCACAAAAGCAAAAAAATCTGCCAAACAAATCCAGGTTGATAAAACCAACACCACAATCGTCCTGATAGTTTCGATTGCGGCGGTAATCACAGCCTTCTCATTAGTTTCAGTAAAAGCTTTACTCAGCCAGCATGGTTATCAGAACAGAGTTATAACCGCGGAACAAAAATCTCTGAAAGTCGCCAAAGCTGATCTAGTAGCGGTTGATGGATTAAATAATTCTTATAACGCCTTTAAAGATAGTCCGACAAACATTATTGGTGGTATAAGCAAAGGTAGTGGCCCGCAGGATGGCAGCAACCCAAAGATCATTCTTGATGCTTTACCTAGCCAATATGATTTCCCGGCCATGATTACTGGCCTAGCTAATCTGCTCTCGACACATGGCTTTAAGGCAGACTCTGTGTCCGGTATTGACGACGCCGCACAAGCTGATGCTGCGACCTCTACGAGTCCTCAGCCGGTTGATATTCCTTTCCAGTTTAGTGTGACCGGTTCTTATAACTCCGTTAAAGATTTATCTAGCGTTTTAGAACGATCGGTTAGGCCAATCTCAGTCCAGACTATGCAGCTTACCAGCAATGGATCTAACGTCAATTTGAGTATCACTGCCAAAACCTACTTTCAGCCAGGAAAAAATTTAAGCATCACACCTAAGGTAATAAAATGAAACAAAAAGACATCGCCATGATTGTTGCAGTTGCCGGCATTAGTACTATTATCGCTTTTGTTTTAGCAAGTTTAGTTATCGGCGGCCCTAAAAAAAGGCAGGCCCAAGTACCAGTCCTGGATAGTATCTCAAGCAATTTCACTCAACCAGATAAGCGCTATTTTAACGACCAATCAATCGATTCTACACAAACAGTAACAATCGGTAGCAACAGTAATTCGCAACCGTTCAAGCAGTAACATGGAGGTACGACTATGAGCGTGCTTTCGGCCGATATACAGCAGAAAGTAGAAGAAGAGCTTGTTAAACAGGGGGTTCTGACTACTGATTCATTAAGCGAATTGAAACAAAAAGCCACATCCACTAACAGGCCTTTCTTAAGTGTCTTGTTAAGTGACGGTAAGGTTAGCGACGAGCAGTTAACCCGGGCGACGGCAACAGCCAATAGCGTACCTTATGTCAATCTCAGCAGTGCAGTAGTGGACAAACTTACGCTTCGGCTTTTGTCTCAGGAAATAGCTGAACGTTACATGGCTGTTCCGTTAGGGGAAATGAACCATCGTTTAGTCGTTGCGATGCTCGACGCCGATAATATCCAGGCAGTCGACTTTTTGTCGAATAAAACTGGACGAGCACTTAAGGTCTATGCAGCGAGCGAAACTGGTATCCGTAATATCTTAAGACAGTATCAACAAGACATTGAAAAAGACGTCACAGATGTAATGCAGTCTACGCCTGAAAAGGCTGTTAATAATCAGTCCGGTCAAGCAACACCCGAGACCGCCGAGAAAAAAGTCCAGACTATCGTCCAAGATTCGCCAATAAGTAAAGCATTATCAGCAATATTAGAATATGCTGCTAAAAACCGAGCTAGCGATATTCATATGGAACCTCTAGAGAAAGAATTCAAGATCCGGTGCCGTATCGATGGTGTGCTACGTGAAATAATGCGGTTACCTAAAAGTACTGAGCCGCCGCTGGTATCGCGTATCAAAATTCTTTCTAATTTAAAGATAGACGAGCACCGTATCCCCCAAGATGGTCAGTTTACTGTCTTAGTAGACAATAAAGGAATCGATCTCCGTATTGCTATATCCCCAGTAGTTTGGGGTGAGCAGGTTGTGATTCGTTTGCTCGATAAATCTGGCACTTCTCTCAAACTGGAAGAGATGGGATATCATGGACGCGCGTTACGAACGATCCGTAAAGGTCTTGAAAGACCCAACGGTATGATCTTGACTTCGGGTCCAACTGGTTCCGGAAAGTCGACCTCATTGTATGCCCTCATTCAGGAAATCAAGAATGATACGGTCAATATTGTTACTTTGGAAGATCCAGTGGAATATAAAATGGACGGCATAAATCAAATCCAAGTTAACGCCGAAGTCGGCTTAACTTTTGCCGCCGGTTTACGTTCTATTTTGCGTCAAGACCCGGACGTCGTAATGGTAGGAGAAATTCGTGATAAAGAAACGGCTCAATTAGCTGTCCAAGCGGCGCTAACAGGGCACTTAGTGTTCAGCACGCTTCACACTAACAGTGCTGCCGGTATCTTGCCCCGTTTACTCGATATGGGCATTGAACCATTCTTGATCGCCAGTACGGTCCACACCGTGATCGGACAGCGATTGGTGCGCCGTATTGGCGAGGAGTCGGAGGAGTATCAGTCAGACAACAACGAAGCGACAGCTATACACGAAGCTTTAGGAAAATATTTGCCCAAAAATGCCGATGAAGTTGCCAGCTTCTCAAAAGATATGGGTTACGAAAACTTGCCCTTAGCCAACCAAAACGCTTATACTTTACGCAGAGGCATCGATAGTCCGGCGTCACCTAAGGGTTACAAAGGGCGAATGGGTCTTTATGAGGTCTTTGAGATAACCGAAGAGATCCAGGATCTTATCCTGAAGCGATCAACTAGCACTGTAATACAAAACTTAGCGCGTGAGCAGGGAATGGTCACAATGCGCGAAGATGGCTACCTGAAAGCTTTACAAGGAATTACGACAGTTACAGAGGTCAACCGTGTTGCAGCGGCTGAAATATCTTAAGAAGAGGGTGGAAATATGCAAGCTCAACCGCGAATAGAAATCTTACTAGACGAAGTTATCAAGAAGAAAGCTTCTGATTTACACCTGCAGGTCGGCCTGCCACCAATGTTGCGCGTCGACGGTGCATTGTTAGCTGTCAGTGAGGCAACTCTCCTAGACGAAGAAGCGATTGAAAGTCTCATTTTTTCTATCCTAGATGATGACCAAAAGCAGATATTATTAAAGGACAAAGAGTTTGACTTTAGCTTCGCCTTTGGAGATCTTGGCCGTTTCCGAGTAAACGCCTTCCACGAAAGGGGCAATTTAGCAGCGGCACTACGGCTTATTCCTAACGAAATCGTTACAATCGAGCAACTGGGTCTGCCAGAGGTAGTAAATAAATTTGCTTTATTCCCACGCGGTTTAGTTCTTGTTACGGGACCGACCGGTTCTGGTAAGTCGACCTCCTTGGCCGCCTTGATTCACAAGATTAACACTGAGCAGAGTAAGCATATTATTACTATCGAAGATCCAATTGAGTTTACTCACAAGTCCAAGAAGTCAGTGATTGTACAGCGTGAAGTTCATTACGATACCTACAGTTTTAGCGCCGCCATGCGTAGCGCCCTGCGCCAGGACCCGGATGTTGTGCTGCTAGGAGAAATGCGCGACCTCGAAACCATAGCTAGTGCCATTACAATGGCGGAAACAGGGCACTTAGTCTTTGCTACGCTGCACACTAACAGCGCCTCGCAGAGTATTGACCGTATGATCGATGTGTTCCCGCCTCATCAGCAGCCTCAGATCCGGGCTCAGTTAGCCAGCATTTTGATGGCCATAGTCTCGCAGCGTTTAGTGCCGTCTATAGGCGGAGGTCGAATTGCGGCCGCCGAAATTTTGGTTGCCAATCCAGCTGTCCGTAATATTATCCGAGAAGGTAAGAGTCACCAGTTGGAAGCTGTAATCCAAACCGGCTCCGAATTCGGAATGCAGAGTATGGATAAAACACTGGTTGGCTTAGTCCATGCCGGCACTATTGACTACGAGACAGCTCGAGAATTTGCCGTTGACCTCGACGAGTTAGACAGGATAATGCGAGGATAGTATATGTTGACTTTTCAATATGAAGCCCGTAACACTACCACCGGCGAAAAAGTAAAAGCTGAGGTACAAGCCGATAGTGAATCGGCAGCCGCTAAACTCATCAAAGCCAATGGCCTAGCGCCATTATCGATAGTAAACTTAGATGCCGAAGGACTAAAGAATCCTTTACGGAAAATATTTGGCAAAAAAGTTAAGATTAAAGATAAAATTCTATTTACCAGACAATTGTCGACACTTATTAACGCTGGACTGCCGCTGCTACAGGCCTTACATAGTGTTAACGCGCAGGTTAGTAGTAAGCCGCTCAAGCTGGTTACTAGCGAAATTATTGCCGACATCGAAGGTGGTGCCTCATTCTCCATGGCACTTACCAAGCATCCAAAAGTCTTTAACCAGATATATCTAAGCTTGATTAGTGCCGGTGAAGCCTCCGGTACACTCGACACCTCGTTAGAACGGATTGCCGATCAAACAGAGAAAGACGCTGAGGTTTTAAGCAAAGTCCGCGGCGCCTTGGTTTATCCAGCTATTGTGTTGGTGGTTATGATGGGAGTATTACTGTTTATGGTCGTTAAGGTACTGCCGCAAGTGCAGGTGCTTTATGATGGCATTCCCGGTGCCAAACTACCGCTGGTAACCGTCATTATGTTGGCAATTGCTCACTTTACCACTCATTACTGGTGGATTGTTATCTTGATTGTTGTAGGCCTGGCTTTCGCCGTCACGCGTTTTATTAAAACGACTCCTGGCCGTAGTTTGGCTGATCGTTTCAAGATGCGGTCCTGGCCAATTGCGCCGCTCTTTAACGAGCTGTATATGGCCCGCTTCGCGCGTACAGGTACGACCTTAGTTTCCAGCGGGGTACCGCTGCTGCAAATGTTAGAGATTGTCGCCAACGCTATTAACAATGTTCACTTGGAAGGCTCTATTAATCGGGCTGCCGAAAAAGTTAAGGGAGGCAAGTCGTTAGCTGAGTCATTACAGGGAGACGAGAACTTCTTACCATTAGTGCCAAATATGCTACGAATTGGCGAGCAATCGGGTTCAATGGAACAGATGTTGGGCAAGGCTGCCGAATACTACGAAAAAGAACTCGATAACCAGATCAAGGCCATCTCGACAATCATCGAACCGGTACTAATGGTAATCATGGGCGTGGTAGCTTTTATTATTGTGGCAGCAGTACTGTTACCGATTTACGGTCTAGCCGGCAAAAACCTCGGTGGCTGATGGCTGAGGGCTGTGGATAACAGTTGCTATTTGCAGGTTTTATGCGTATCATTCTAAACATAAGCACTAAATAACAACGCAAAGGGGGCATTTGCAATGCTTAAGAATCTAAAGAAAAATAACTCAGGCTTCACGATCATCGAAGTCTTAATCGTCCTGGCTATCGCCGGACTGATCATGCTAGTAGTCTTCTTGGCTGTACCAGCATTACAGCGTAACCAACGTAACAGTGGCTACCGTTCAGAAGCTAACCGTGTTCTGGCGGCTGCCCAAGAGATCTCAGCTAACAATGGCGGCAGCGTATTAACTGCCAGCGCGAGTGGCACCGCTAACAGTGATGCGGCAAAGATTTTAACTTCTTCTAATGCTAAAAACGTTACGTTAGTAACCGTCGAAGCTAAGGGAGCCACAAACACTGCGCCTAGCCTTACTTCAGCCGTTCTAGTAACGGGTGCAAAATGTCCTTCAGCGCTTGTAACAATCACCGCACCTGGTGCTGGTGGTGCAGGCACGGGCACCGTTGCCTTAACTACCGGTACGACTCGTCAAACTGTTCTCGTCTATGCCGTAGAAGACAGTGCTGGTGCTGTTGTCGGTCAGTGTCAAGAATCCTAGTCTAGTAGCTAAGATTAGTTTACAGGGGCCCGAAAGGGCCTCTTTAAATATGCTATGATACTGCTAATGATTATTGCTGTGCTAATTGTCTTAGGTCTGTGCTTTGGTAGCTTTGTAAACGCGCTAGCCTGGCGGCTTCATGAAAAGGAGGAGCTGACCGACAAGCTCGAAACTCTCAAAGCCAAGAAGCAGACCAAAGCAGTGGCTGCCGAAATAAACAATGTCAGCACTCAGATTAAAGACCGCTCTATCAGCACCGGCCGGTCGATGTGTACGGACTGCAACCATAGCCTAGCTTGGTATGACCTAGTTCCGGTCATTAGCTGGGTAAGCGTAGGTGGTAAATGTCGCTATTGTTCTAATCCCATCTCTTGGCAGTATCCGTTAGTCGAGATTCTAACGGCAGTACTTCTAATAATGTCGTATCTTTATTGGCCACAAGCACTACATGGGCAGGGTGTCTTTGACCTAATCGTCTGGCTGGTCGTAGTTGTGGCCTTTATGGCATTATCGATCTATGACTTCCGGTGGATGATTCTACCAAATGTCATTGTTTATCCTTTAATTGGGCTGACACTGTTTCAGCGCTTGGCCGATACTCTCCTTTTTAAGGATAGCGCCAAGCATCTGCTTGCAAGCTTGGTAGCGGCGCTGATTGGCGGCGGCATATTCTACGTGCTGTACCAACTCTCTGGCGGCAACTGGATAGGGGGTGGTGACGTAAAGATTGGTTTCGCCCTAGGACTATTAGTCGGAGCACCATTACAGGCACTGTTACTCTTGATGCTGGCATCGATAATCGGTCTATTCTTTGCGCTACCAGCCGCGTTCAAACACGTCTTTAAACGCAATCTTCAAGTACCGTTTGGTCCTTGCCTAATGATCGCTTGCTTGTTGCTAGTGCTTTTCGGGACTAATATCGTTCACTGGTATCTGAATTTAGTACTGTCTTAAGCCAGTTTCTAACATGATGCTTATGCTATACTTAAGATTATGAGGCACCGTCCTAACCAGAGGGGATTTACGATTATTGAGACGTTAATTTTTTTAACGGTCTCGGCTTCGGTATTTGCCGGTGCAATTAGCCAGTACACTGGCCAACAACACGAAGTTCAGTACCGCCAGGGTGTTAGGGACATCCAGTCAATTCTACAATCGACCATTAATGAGGTCAGCAGCAGCTACGCACCAGCACTGACTGGTTATCACTGTGTTGCCGACCCGCTCAATAATCCGTTATCTTTCAGCCCTGGTACGCCGGTTGACGATAATTCTGGCTGCGTATTTCTAGGTAAAGCCATAGGCGTTGGCAATGATTCTATCTGTAACAAGGACAGTATTGACAGCTGCAGCCGTTATTCAATTATTCCGATCGCAGCTCGACGCCAGTATTTTCCAGCCTATAACCCGTTAGCTGGCGGCAACCAGGGTGTTGCACCTACCAGTTTTTCAGAGGCTAAGCCAATGGCGCTGGCGACCTGTTTAACAAACGACGACAACTTTAATAGCTTTCCTTGCGGTACTCCTGGCGGCGGATCAACTCGAAACGCCCGTCCCGACCTGGCGGACCGTAAATCATTTGCCAACGTCGGTATATTTAAAGCCTTTGTCCGCAACGCCGATGGTAGCAGCAAAAAAGACATTGGCGCAGTAGCTTTCGTCCTGAGGCTTAATAGTCTGGGCGGCTCTATAAACAGTGTCAATTTAGTCGAGCTCGACAGCACAGCTTTTGTAGGCAATACCGAGTCACGGGTTACCGATGCTATCGACGGTTTAAATAATTTATCTACAGCCCAGGAAGCCGCCCAAACCAATCCACCATATGGTGTGTCGTTCTGTGTCCTTGATGGCTATGGTCATCAATCCGTTATAGCGATTGGCAGTAATCAAAGCGGACTCGATGTACAAGTTAAATCATTGAAGCAGGATGGTCCACACTCAGGATGTATTATATGATGCGTCTCGATAAAGCCGGCGAGACAATCGTTGAAGTATTGCTAGTGGTGGTAATTTTAGGCTCAGCCTTAACTGCCGCCTTTGCGGCAACCGGAAAGGCTACCGATAGTAATCAGGCCGCCCAAGAGCGTAGCGAAGCCGCCGCCTATGGCCAAGAACAAATTGAGCGACTTAAAAATCTATTAGCGATTAATGACCCGGCATTGACAAGTACTTTTTGTATAGATAGCTCAAATCATGTAGTTACCGTTAATACCACCGCTACGCCTAATGGCGCCTGCAATGCAGGTGTCAATAACCGCTACAGCGGCTACTTTAGTTTTGATACAGCAACCCAAACGTATACCGAAAAAGTCGAGTGGGATAGCGTAAGTGCCGCCGGCCATGATTCCATAAATCTGGTTTATAGAACCGAGTACCTAAGCGATGCCGACGGGGGGGTGGTTGCCGGCGGCGGTGGTGGCCCCGGTGGTGGTGGTTCGGGCAGTCCCGCACCGACCGATCCGTGTCCTACGAGTACTATCCCGACCGGCGCCCTACAGGCTTGTTACTATAATGATATTAATTTAAGTCGTTTTATACTCAAGAGGGTCGAGAACCCGGTTGGCTCATCAGTAGCAAACGCTAACGCCACCAGCGTCCTAGATGACAATTTCGGCCTCGGCTCGCCAGACCCGACTGTTGATACCGATGATTTCTCGGCTTCGTATCAAGGTATCTTCAATTTTACTCCCGGGGCTTATCAGTTTACGGCCGGCGGCGACGACGGCATCCGACTTTCTATCGATGGAGTAGTAGTTATTGACCAGTTTCATCAACAAGGCTTCACTAGCTACAGTGAGGATTATGGGATAACATCTGGAACTACCCATACTGTAAAGCTAGAATACTACGAGAACAGAGGTGCGGCGGCCGTCAAGCTATCCTGGTTTAGGAAGGGCGAGCTGGCACGTACTGGCCTAGTTTGGACTAATAAGGGCGGTAGTAGCCCCGCTGAAGCCACGACTCATACCGGTAAAAGCAACTGCTGGGATGTTAACGAAACTGCCGAGCCTACCGCCTCAAGCTGGAACAATAATTACTTGTGTTCCAATATCGATCAAAAAATTGTTTGGCATGAGGCTGGTCCGCTTGCCGGCTATTACTGTGCGCAGGCATTAGTAGCTGATCCCGACACCTGGAACGATAATTACCTGTGCTCCAAAACAGATTTAGGCCTGACATTTAGTGCATCGCCGATAGCTGGTCAAAACTGTATTGTTATAGACGAGCCCGCCGACTTCAATGGCCCGTGGCAGACTGGTGTACAGCTCTGTGAAGCCACAACCGCCCCAGGACAAATTGTAGAAGGCGAAACCTTTACTCCTCCAGGCGGCGCTGTTCCTACTGCCGATGGTGCTGCATCGGCCGGTCAAACCTTAGAATATTATTCAAGTGGCGCAGCAACTAAAACAGCCACACTGCCAGCTTTCCAGTCGATTGTTGTCAGGGCGCGTGGTGATCAGTACCTTGGTGCCCCCAAAATGACAATTACAATTGATGGCACCACGGTTGCTAGTGGTGTAGATGTAGCTAACACAGCCTACCTGCCACTTACAATTCAGGTTGGGTCCTTTGCCGCCGGCAATCATACAATTACAGCATCATTTGATAATGATGCTTGGTGTGGCCCATCCTGCGCTAGCCAGGACAGAAATCTTTACATCGACAATATAACGTTCTCGCCGAACAAGGTATATTAAATATGAACCACCGCACCAATCAAAAACAGTCCGGCTTTACTATTGTCGAGCTGATGATAGCCATCAGCGTCTTATCAGTGATACTATTGCTGGTAAGTGTTGGCATTATTCAGCTTAGCAAGCAGTATTACAGAGGGATTGTCCAGGCTACCACTCAACAAGCTGCCCGCAATCTAATGGATGACGTAACCCAAAGTATCGAATTCGGTAGTTTTAACGGACTTGCCACTGGTACTTTACCGACGAACCCTAGTTACGGGCCAGGTTATTCAAATCAATCTTATTGCATTCAACAACAACGCTACAGCTACGTTATTGGCTATGAAGAATCGGCTGATGACCCGACAGGCACAACCACCGACAAGATTCAGCACAGTAAGCACGCGCTATGGAAAGATGATACCGCCACCGACTGTACTCCATTAGATGTTGGTCTGACCAATCCAAGTCCTAGTCTAGTCGGCAAAGACATGTTGGGAGACCATATGAGACTCACTAAATTCGCGATATCACCAGCTACCGTAAATGGGCTACCAAGCAGCCAGCTTTTTAACGTCACGATAACAATTATGTATGGTGACGATGATTTGATGAATAAGCCCGTACCAAGCGATCCGTCGACATGGACCTGCATATCGGATGCTAGTGTATTTTCTGCAGCGTTTTGTTCGAAGGCACAACTAACAACGGTAGTTGGAAAACGGTTAAGCTAAGCGTAAAATGAGGACAAACATGAGAACCAAACTACATAAAGACCAGTCCGGTCTAGCATCCTTAGTTATCGCTATCCTGATAATTATAATTTTAAGCACTATTGTAACTGGATTTTTGCAGATTATCCGCCACGAACAACGACGCTCCCTAGATAGGCAGCTCAGTTCGCAGGCTTTTTACGCCGCCGAAAGTGGTGTAAACGATGCCGTAAAGGCCATTAATGAGCAAGGATTTAGCGGCGACAAGACGACCTGTCAACCATATGCTACCGGGACGGCTAGTGCGCCGACAGCAATCTCCGGAAAATCTAATATGCTGACGGCCAACGGATCAGTCAAGTATACCTGTTTACTGATCGATCAATCTCCTGGATCTATCGAATATAAAAGTATTCGCCCAGCCCACGCCACCGCTTTTCCAGTAACATCAGCCAACGGCGTGCCTGTTTCAGGCATTACACTCAGTTGGCGTGATACTACTGCCGGCTATGACAAATTCCGCCCAGTTTCTGACATTAGCTTTACTTCAGAAGCCAAATGGAACTCTACCGGCTTGCTGAAAGTCGATATTGTACCGGCCGACACCTTAGATAGAAATGCGTTTATTTCCAACACCAAGACCTATTACCTATACCCAAATGCGAGTAATGGTTCGTCAACTGGCACAATAGACTATGGCTCGTCCAACAGCGGCGATATAGTAGATGGCCAATGTACCGGAACGGGCGATAATGCTAAGTGTAGCGTGTCGATAAGCGGCCTGCCAAGTACCTCCTCATATGTTCGCGTTACCTCGATGTATCGAGCCGTCTCATTGAAAGTCACTGGGACAACAAGCGTCGGTTCTGCTATAACCGATTTTAAAGACGTGCAAGTCCAAGTTGACGTAACGGGGCAAGCAGCCGATGTAACTCGCCGCATCCAAGTCCGTTTGCCGCACAACCGGACAGATGTTCCAGATTATTCCCTAAGTTCAATGGATACACTTTGTAAGCGGTTCTTGATCGTACCGCGCGATCCTGGCTTACCTAACGCTGTCTTGCCCGAAGACGGCGATTCGGCATGTGCGGTTACCGGGCAATAGCTTAACTTTCCGGCGCTTTGCCATGAAACTTCTCATGAACGGACCGCAAGTGTGGGTCGGTGACGTGCGTATAAATTTGGGTAGTGGCAATATTACTGTGGCCAAGCATGGCCTGAACACTTCTCAGATCAGCACCATTCATCAACAAATCAGTGGCGAATGAGTGGCGCAGGGTGTGGGGGCTGACATGTTTGGTAATGCCGGCCATGAGGGCGTAGCGAGCTACCAGCCGCTGTATACTCCGAGCCGTCAGGCGATGGAAATTACCCGATAGGTCAACGGTTTTACGGCCGCTGTAGCGGACGAACAGGGGGCGGGTGGTATCTTGGCGTTTATCAATGTACGCCTGCACCCAGGTAGCAGCCTGTTCACTAATGAAGATTGGCCGGTCTTTTTGGCCCTTACCACGGACCATAAACTCACGCCGCTTTAGGTTGATGTGGTCTTTATCAAGTCCGACGAGCTCACTCACCCGCAGTCCTGAGCTAAATAATAATTCCAGAATGGCCCGGTCGCGCAACCCAGCCAGCATGGTGATATCAGGCTCGGCAAACACTCGCAGCAGCTCGTCTTCATTTAAGAAAGTCACTTGTTTCCGCTTAGTGCGGGCCAGTTCAATCTTATCGGCTGACATGGCCGGGATGTCACGCTTAGCGCAAAACTTCAAAAAGCTGCGTAGGGCAATCAAGTGGTAATTCTGAGTCGCCTTACCGAGCTCATCTGATGTGTTTGTGCCAAGCCGATTGAGCCACAGCCGCCATTTTCTAATTAACTCAGCATCGATATCTGCTATCTGAATATCGCCGGCAAAATCATGCAGCCGGGTTAGGTAATGATCGTAGTTAGCGATCGTTTTTTGCGACCGGTTTTGCTCAATCTCTAGGTACTCTAGAAAATCGGTTTTGGCTTTGGCGAACAACATAAGCATATTGTACGACGACAGCGCCCGACTGTCACGCTAGAGCAGGGGGTTTATATCTGTTACAATAGCTGTAATCTAAACAGGAATTATTCATGGAAAGAACACTCATTATTGCTAAGCCAGATGCCGTGCAACGCGGTCTGATTGGATCTATTATCTCGAGGCTTGAGCGCAAAGGCTTAAAGCTGATTGGCATGAAGATGGCAACCTTAGACGAAGCTCGCTTACGAACCCACTATGCCGAGCACACTGAAAAGCCATTTTATGCTGGGTTAGAACAGTTTATGAAGAGTTCACCAGTAGTCCTGATGGCCTGGGAAGGCTTTGAGTGCGTTGAATCAATCCGTATCTTGGTTGGCTCGACTAACCCCCGTCAGGCGGCCGCTGGAACCATCCGTGGTGACCTGGCTATCGGTACCGGCCGAAACTTGATTCATGCTTCTGACAGCAAACAGAGCGGGGCAGCGGAAGTAGCTAACTTCTTTAACGATGACGAGTTATTTGGTTACGACAAGTCTGAGTACGAGCATGTGTACGAGGGGCATGAGCGGGAGTAGGCGGCGCTTGGTTTCTGCGCTTAGTTCCGTATAGCTACTTATAGTTCCTCGCCCATTTTGCTTCGCAAAATCGGGTGCTCGTCGGAAAGCCAAAATTTATGTAAACACAAATTTTTGTCTTTCCTTCCTCGCCCCCATATGAATACATATGGCGACCATCGTTCACATATCAAAAATATGCAAGCATCTTTTCTGATATGCTTCACTCAGGCCCCCATAGTTCAATGGATAAAACAACTCCGTCCTAAGGAGAAGCTCTACGTTCGAATCGTGGTGGGGGCACCACTAACTTGCACCACTGTTATCACGCTTATGCTGTTATACTGTTTTTATGTATAAGTCTGGAACACTTTCCACAAAGTTTATTCTAGCGATTATCATCCTGATTCTACTAGTAGGCGGCGGTGCGCTGTATAAGCTGTCACGGCCAAAAACCTGTAGTGCTAATCAACAACTAATAGCCGGACATTGTCTAGATGCCGATACCTGTCTAAATCCTGATACCGGCACCATGGACTGCCGCATGACCGATAAGACCGGTACCAAATAAGATGGCCACAAAATATTTTGCCGATCAGTTTGATGACGAAGAAGTCTTGTACGTTTTCCATCGCCATCCGGTAGTTATGCGCAAAGGTCTGGTCTTGGCCATGTTTGGGCCGCTGATTGGTATTTTGCCAGCAGCCATTAAACCAGATCTAGGTTTTGGCTTTTTCTTTGGCGGCCTGGCGGCTGGCTTTATTCTGGGGATTCTCTGTTTTATGCCATCGTGGATTGGCTGGCACTTCAGTGTGTTTATCCTTACTAACCAACGCTTTATTCAGATTAGTCAAAAGGGGATGTTCCACCGGGCAGTGGCCGATTTAGCGCTTAGTCAGATTCAGTCAGTTAATTACGAAGTCTCTGGATTACAAGAAACGCTGCTTGGATTTGGTACAATAAAGATGCAGACGTATGTTGGAGACCTGACAATTCATGATGTACATCATCCTGGAAAGATTCAGAAAAAAATCTTGAACATCCTGCGTGCCGAAGGAATTGCCACTGGACCATATCCGGCAGCTGCTACCTCACCGGCAGAATTATCTGATGAAGAAACCTAAATTAAGCCCTAAGTTAAAACTGAAGAACCCGATTAAGCGCCGGCTTGGCGCCGAAGCTCGGGTAACTGAGGCGTTTGCCAACGTGCCGCGGATTACCAACGACACCGTTGCCGAGCACCGTGAAGAGGTGTTGGCTGGTGCCCGCAAGTTTATTTATCCATTACAGCACTCTAAACACCGCGTAGTCCGCACCTCGGCTATCTTGCTGGTAACCGCTTTGATTGCCTTCTTTAGTTATGTTGGGCTGGCGCTGTACCGGTTCCAATCAACGTCAACTTTTTTATACGATGTCACGCGGGTAATACCGCTACCTGTCGCCAAAGCTGGTAGTAAATGGGTGAGCTACGAAAGTTATTTGTTCGAACTAAAGCGCAACATGCACTACTACCACACGCAGCAACACATTGATTTCAGTGCGCCGAACGGTAAACCTCAGCTAGCGCGCTTAAAAACTCAGGCTATGAACTCTGTGATTCAGGCGGCCTACGTCAAAGAACTAGCCGCTCCTAAAGGCATTCATGTCACTGACCAAGAAGTACATGACCAAGTTGCTTTGGTCCGCAGCCAGAATCGGTTGGGTAGTAACGACCGAGTCTTTAAAGATGTACTCAACGAATTCTGGGGTTGGAGCGTCACTGACTTCGAACGTGAACTGCGCCAACAGTTACTGCAACAAAAAGTAGCCAGCACGCTCGACACCGTAAGTTTGGACCGTGCCAACAGCGTACTCAAGCAAGTGCAGGGTGGGGCCGACTTTGCCGCCCTGGCTACTGCCAATTCTGACGATGCAGCTACAAAAACTAATGGCGGCCAGTACCCTAACCCAATTTTGCGCTCCGACCACGCTGTCCCACCACAGTTAGCTGCCGCCTTCTTTAGCCTTAAAGCTAATGAAACCTCCGGCTTAATAACCAGCGGCTACACCCGCGAAATTATCAAGGTCATAGATACCAATGGTTCCAGTGTCCACGCGGCTCATATTCAGTTCAACATCAAAGATATCGATAGCCGTATCAAGCCGCTGGCGGCCAAACAGCCGAGCCACCAGTACATTAAGATCTAGCCAATAATTTACACAGCGGCTCCGGGTTGCTTTTAGCGAATAAAATTGCTATGATTACCCCTGTATTTCACCGCAATACCACCACGAGGGCTCGTAGTGAAGCGGTTATCACGCCTCCCTGTCACGGAGGAGATCGCCGGTTCAAGTCCGGTCGGGCCCGCCAAATAAAAAGACCTACCTCGTGTAGGTCTTTTTATTTGCTGAATCCCGAACTGAGCTTGCAAGCGGCACAGCCCGCAGGGCGCCGGTTCTTGGAGCGAACCTCTCGCAGGAGCTTGCTCCGAGAAAGGTAAGCGGATAAAGCACGAAGTGCGCTAGTCCGGTCGGGCCCGCCAAGCATAAGTACTATACAAAAGAGACCTTATAGTCTCTTTTTGCTATCATTATTTTATGAATCAAGTACAAAAAATATACCTTTCGTCACTTTCCATCCCTAACGAACAGGCATTCAAGCAACTATTTGAGAAAACTCAGTCTAATAGAATCGCTATCATACCAAATGCCGGGGATGTTTATCCTAAAGAGAAAAGTTTGCCTTACGTCGAGGCACTTTGTGTCAGGTTGAAATCTATGGGCTTCGAGCCGATAATTCTAGACCTTTTAGAATATAAAGACCGAAGAGACGATTTAAAGAAGACGTTAAGAAATTTTCAAGGAGTCTGGATAATGGGTGGCAATACCTTTTATTTAAATTGGGCTATTCAACAATCTAGTTTTCATAAGTTAATCATAGAATTAATTAAGAACGGGCTTGTCTATGGTGGCGAAAGTGCAGGTGCGGTAATCGCTGGTAGGACTTTACATGGTATAGAGAACATAGACGATTCAAACCTTGCGCCTGAAGTGATTTGGGATGGTTTGGGCTTAGTAGATTATGGAATCATACCGCATTGGGGAAATGAAAAGTACATAGAGGTATTAGATAAGTGCGCTATCGATATGGCTCAGTACGCTACGGTGAAGACTCTTGGAGATTCAGACTACATTCTGACAAGCTAAAATAGTTCCATATTTCCGAAGCCACGGCCCGCCAATTGATTTAATACTACTATTATGGTATTATTTATTTTATGACAGCTTTCGACGCAAACCGGTTTGGTCCCGATGAAATGTTTCTCTCAGGCAGGCTTCAAGTAGACACAGCAATCAATGTTTTGGAGATTACTGAGGCCTGTCCAGATGCAGTAAGCAGTTTACGTGCTCTGCAACGTGCCCATGAACTCTCTGATAGCGACACCGAAACAATGGATGACCTAAAAGCTCACTTTCGTGGCGGCTCAACAGCCGAATTTAAAAGTGCAATCATAACAAGTGCTCTTTTAGCAGAGCAGAATCAAACACTTTCTGAAGATAAACGTATTGCAGCCACTGGGTTACTGGCAGTGCTCGGCGTAGAGAAATAGTTCTGTACCGCAAGAGCCACGGCCCGCCAAGTTAAAGAATTAGACAGTAGTATTTTTGGCTGGAACTTTGATGGTAAGAATGAATAGCCCGGAAAACGCCAAAGCGCCACCGACAAAGATTAAGTACCACAAGCCCCCACGGGCTCGGTCACCTAGAAACACAATCCCCACCAGAGCCGGAATAAGCGTTTGACTGGCAGACATGGTGGCGTTAACGATCGTTGCCTGGGCCCGCTGCAGAGCGATTGAAAATAACAGTACTCCAAGGGTGCCGCTGGCAATGAGGGCAAATACTTGCGGGCTATAAAGGGTATGCCACAGTGGTATCGAAGGACTGAAGATGCGGCCAATAATAGACGTATCACCAAAAGATAAGCCACCAAGCGCAGCTAACCCGATACAGGCTATGTAACGCTTGCTGCGAGCTAAGAGTAGGCCGGCCAAGGCTATCGGTAACGGCGATAGCAGGATAAGTAGTTCTATGAAACGGCTTATAGGATGGGCTTTTTCGGGTGCCGAGGCAAGTGCAATCAAAACTAACCCAGCCAGAATTATCGAAATTGCGGTGTAGGCTTTACGGCTTAATGCTTGATGCCGGACAAAGCGCTCTAGTAGGGCGGTGAACACAATGTTGGCGGCAATAATCGCTTCTACTAAAAACAGTGGCAAATAGTGGACGGCGTAGAGCGTAAATACCCAACCTAAAATATCGAGCACGATGCCCGCTAAGTAAGTTTTGTTTTGGGCTAGCCGCCAGAGTAAGCCGGCGTCCAGGGACTGCACGTTCTTCTCTTTATCGGCACTGATTTTTTGTAGCACAGCGGCGCTACCGTTACAGACGGCGCAGAGCAAAGCGGCAATGAGCGGCAAGATGTACAGATGCATATTGGTCCATGGTACCACGCAGTACATTTGCAAGCGGCAAGTACGGTACAATAGCAGTATAACTAAGGGGACTACACATGGATGAATCTGGAGCAAAAGCCGATATTGCCGTAATTGGACTGGCAGTAATGGGTCAGAATCTCATCCTAAACATGAACGACCACGGTTTTAAAGTTGTGGCCTTTAACCGAACGGTCAGTAAGGTTGATGACTTCTTGGCGACCGAAGCCAAGGGCACGAACGTCGTCGGTGCTCATTCCATAGAAGAAATGGTCGCCCAGCTTAAGACGCCGCGTCGGGTCATGTTGATGGTAAAGGCTGGTGAAGCAGTTGACCAGACAATAGAACATCTGCTGCCGCATTTGGAACCCGGCGACATTATTATTGATGGCGGCAACTCACTGTTTACCGATACTATCCGTCGCGTGGCCTACGCTGAGTCCAAAGATTTACTCTACATTGGTACTGGCGTCTCTGGTGGTGAAGAGGGCGCCCGCCATGGCCCATCGATTATGCCCGGCGGCTCGCCGGCGGCTTGGCCTCATGTTAAAGACATCTTCCAGTCGATTGCCGCCAAGGTCGAGGACGGTTCACCGTGTTGCGAGTGGGTTGGTGAAGGTGGCGCTGGCCACTACGTAAAGATGGTTCACAACGGTATTGAGTATGGCGATATGCAGCTTATTGGTGAAGCCTATCAGTTATTGCATGAACATTTAGGCTTGCAGGCCGATGAAATGGCGGCTATTTTCCGCGATTGGGACGCCGGCGAGCTCGATAGCTTTCTGATAAAGATCACCGCCGACATCCTTGAGTATAAAGACGCTGACGGCCAACCGCTGGTGGATAAAATTTTAGATACAGCCGGTCAAAAGGGTACCGGTAAATGGACGGTTATCAGCTCGGCTGATCTGGGCCAGCCGGTTTCTTTGATTGCGGAGGCGGTCTACGCTCGGACTATCTCCTCCTTTAAAGAGCAGCGCTTAGCGGCCAGTAAGCTGCTCGGCGGCCCCAAGCCTGATGGCAGCGGTGACCGTGAGCTAGTGGAACACATTCGGCAGGCCTTATACGCCTCGAAGGTTGTTAGCTACGCTCAGGGGTACATGTTGCTGCGCGCCGCGGCGGCGGAGTATGGTTGGAATCTTAATTATGGCGGTGTCGCTCTGATGTGGCGTGGCGGCTGTATCATCCGTAGCCGCTTCTTGGGTGATATAAAAGCTGCCTTTGATACTAATCCACAGCTGGAGAACTTGTTGCTCGATCCGTTCTTTACGAAAGTAATTACCGACACCCAAGCCTCATGGCGCCGGGTGATAGGGGTAGCAACTACCGCCGGCATCCCGGTTCCAGCGATGTCGACCGCCTTAGCGTTTTATGACGCCTACCGCAGCCAGCAGCTACCCGCCAATTTGTTGCAAGCCCAGCGTGATTACTTTGGGGCTCACACTTACGAACGAACTGATAAGCCGCGCGGCGAAGTCTTTCACACTAACTGGACCGGCCAAGGCGGCACTATTAGCTCCTCGACCTATAACGCTTAAAATTGTTGCCTTTTCACCTCTAGAGCGCTACAGTAGAGGGACTTAATGAGTGTCCTCCTGTTATTAGTAAGTTTAGGTCTGGTGGGACTTTGTGCCATCTTTGTAGCTGCCGAGTTTGCGTTAATTACCGTTAACCGTACGACCGTCGAGCGCCATGCGGCCCGCGGCGATAAACAAGCCGCTGGGGTGCTGCTGGCTCTCAAGTCATTTAACACCCAGTTATCGGGCTCGCAGGTTGGCATCACTATAACTAACCTGGCGATTGGTTTCCTGGCCGAACCGACGCTAATCCGGGTCTTACACGAACCGTTAATTTCTCTCGGTGTACACGGGGCAGCAGCGACATCGGTGGCCACGATTGTTGGTTTGGCAATTGCTACCGTCGTCACCATGGTGCTCGGAGAACTAGTACCGAAATATGTCGCCATTGCCATTCCGTTTGGCACCGCCCGACGAGTGCAGGCGGTGATTCGGTTATTTACCCAAGTGATGCGCGGGCCAATCATTGTTTTTAATGGCAGTGCGGCCTTTATTCTGCGCCGCTTTGGTATGGAGCCCCGCGAAGAATTAGCTTCCGCCCGATCAGCCGACGAGTTAGCGAGCCTGGTTCGCCGTTCGGCCGATAAGGGAACCTTGCCGCGTGAAACTGCTCGCATGCTGGAGCGGTCACTCGCCTTTGGTGAATTAACGGCGCTCGATGTTATGACGCCCCGCGTCCGGGTCTACACCATTAATGTTGACGATCCAGTCTCGGCCGTTATTGCCTTAGCCCGGCGGACTGGCTTTTCACGCTTTCCGGTCGTTAAAAACAGTAGCCTTGATGACGTGATTGGCACGGTCCACATTAAAAAAGCCGTCAGTGTACCCGAGGCTGATCGCGAAACCACGCTGACCTCCCAAATTATGCAAGAGCCAGTCGTGGTGCCGTCGAGCATCGAGCTTGATCCGTTACTCAAGCGCTTACGCGGCGGTGGCTTGCAAATGGCCATCATCATCGATGAATTTGGTGGCGCCGACGGGATTGTGACCATTGAGGACCTTATAGAAGAGCTGGTTGGCGAAGTCTACGATGAGCATGACCGGTCGCGCACGCTTATTCGTAAACGTAACGATGGCGGCTGGCTAGTATCTGGCTTGCTGCGGCCCGATGAGATTGGTCAGGAACTGGGCATCTTTTTACCAGAGGATCGGGAATACGAAACGATTGGTGGCTTAGCGATTGATGTTTTAGAGCGGGTTCCGAAGGTCGGCGAAACCGCCACCATCCCAGCTATTGACCGTGACGCCGAAGAGCTGCAGGTAATTCTGACAATTGAGCGTATGGATGGCCGCCGGGTCGACCGTATGCGTCTGCAATTAGAACCGAAGCCGGGTGATAGCCTTGAGGGCGAGGAAACAGCATGACCTGGCACGACTTTTTCGCCATCATATTCTTGATTGCTGGTAACGCCTATTTTGTGGCCGCCGAGTTTGGACTAGTCAGCGCCCGGCGCAGCGTCATCGAGTTGCAGGCCCTGAACGGATCTAATCTAGCCAAAACGACCTTGAAAGCCATGGAAAAAGTCTCGGTTATGTTGGCCGGCGCGCAATTGGGTGTAACTTTGTGTTCACTAGGCTTAGGTGCTATCGGCGAACCGTTAATCGCTCGGTTACTAGAACAGCCCTTTACGTCACTGCACGTGTCGACGCTGTTATTGCACCCATTTTCGATCGCGGTAGCACTGTTAATTATGACCTACCTGCATGTGGTGTTTGGCGAAATGATACCTAAGAACTTAGCGCTCGCTGGACCAGACCGGGCGGCAATTGCCTTAACGCCAACGCTGTTTTGGTTAGTGCGCATTTTTTACCCATTAGTGATTTCGTTAAACGCCTTGGCTTCGGTCATCACTCGTTTGTTTGGCATTAGCCCTAAGGACGAAATAACCAGCAGCTTTACCCGTGATGAAGTGGCGGGTTTTGTGGAAGAATCACACCGTGAAGGCTTGCTTAATAGCGACGAAGAGCAGTTGCTGCGCGGGTCACTCCGTTTCGACCAGAAGCTAGTCGGAGCGATTATTATCCCGGTCGAAAAGCTGATTATGACGTCGGTGCTGGCAACGCCTACCGACATTGAAAAATTAGTTGCTCAAACCGGCTACTCCCGGTTCCCAGTTCAGAATAAGCTCAAAAAGCTGGTCGGCTACGTACACTTAAAAGATATGCTCGACATCCCGCGCGATGATTACAATAAGCCGCTGCCAAAACACGAGATTCGTCCATTACCAGTGGTGAAGACGCAAGATAGTCTGCACGATGCCCTGATTGCTATGCAGCGCTCTGGCGCGCACATGGCGCAGGTTGCTAACAGCCGTGGCCGAGTACTAGGGGTAATAATGCTAGAAGACGCTCTAGAAGATTTAGTCGGCGAAATCCGCGACGACGGCCATAGTAACAATTAAACATGGTGCGGGTGAGGGGAGTCGAACCCTAAACTGCCCAGTGGGCAGTTTTGTAGACACGAGCGAAGCGTCGTATGGAATCTGGTGCGGGTGAGGGGAGTCGAACCCCTGTCTCGACCTTGGGAAGGTCACATAATGGCCGTTATACGACACCCGCATGGCTACTTAGTCTGCCGGAGCAGTCGGCTTTGCCGCCTGGCAACTGCGTCGCCTTCTCGGAGCTAGCTCCTGCGAGGGCTTCTTGTTAACGAACCAGTCGCTGCGCGACTCGGTTCGCTCCTGCAGGCTCCAAGTTATTCGTACTAATCCTTTGGATAAGTACGAATAACTTGGAGCCACCTGCCGGGATCGAACCGGCGACCTCCTCGTTACGAATGAGGTGCTCTACCAACTGAGCTAAGGTGGCATTTGGCCAGCCCGTATTATAGCAAATAATTGTCTAACCTTAATGGTACAATTAGGAGCAACTATGGCGACACCTAAGAAGTTTTTTCACGACCACTGGATCCTTTTATTACTCAGCGTTAATGCCTTTCTGGCACTAGCGTTAACTATTGTTGTCTTATTACGGCTCGGCAGTAGTCATAGCACTGGTTATATCGTGCAGTATCGACCTAGTCTTGGTATTGGAGCCTTTAAGACGGGCAGCGTCACTGAACTACTGAGCTTTATTGGCTTTAGCGCTTTGGTACTGATTACGCATACCATTCTAGCGATGCGGGCCTATCATGTTCGGCGACAGATGTCGGTGGCGATTCTGAGCCTCGGCGTGCTGTTGCAGCTGCTCGCGATTGTTATTAGTAACGCCTTACTGGCTCTCCGTTAGATATGACCGATTTAGAGATTCCTTTTGAACGGGACCGTAAAGGCCACTATCGATTTTTTGAGATTCTGCCCGGCGCCTTAAGCTACACCGTACTGCTTCTACCGGTGATTCTGTCGATTATTAACCCTGATATTGCTGTGGCGGCGATCCTGTTCTATCTGCTGATATTCTTTGTTCGATCAGTTGGTTACAGTGTGCGAGCCATTGCTGGCTACCGCACCATGAAGCACCATATGGCGCTTGATTGGCGGGTGCTCTGCGACGATCTAGAAATCGGGCAGGAGAGTGCTAGCGCCATAAGCCGCCCCAAATGGCATGCCGCTAACTTGGCTCGGCTGCAGGAAATGGGCGCCGTTATAAAGCCTAGCCAGTTGGTGCATGCTGTCGTAATCGCCACTGTTAACGAAAGCCGGGAAGTCTTGGAACCAACCCTCCAATCGGTTATTGACGGCGACTACGATGCTAAAAACATGATTCTAGTTATTGCCTACGAGGGCCGAGCCGGGGAAGAGGCTGAAACTCGGGTGCTCGAGCTACTCAATCTGTATAAGTCGCAGTTTAAGCACATGATAGCGGTGAAGCACCCCGCCAATATCCCCGGCGAACTGATTGGAAAGGGCGGTAACATTACCTTTGCTGGCCGGGAACTGCAAAAATACTTGGCCGCCGAAAAGATTGATCCAGCCTGCGTGGCTGTAACAACGCTAGACGCCGATAATCGTCCCGATAAGCGCTACTTTACGGCCTTAACCTACATGTACTGCGTGGTGCCAGACCCCATCCGGGCCTCCTTCCAGCCGCTGCCTATGTTTACCAACAATATTTGGGACGCCCCAACGCTGATGCGAGTGATTGCCACCGGTAATAACCTGTACTACATCGTCAGTACCCAGCGGCCGCACCTGGCCCGTAACTTTTCGGCCCACGCCCAAAGCATGCAAGCCCTGATTGATATGG
The DNA here is from genome assembly GCA_030271625.1 of Patescibacteria group bacterium. Classification (GTDB taxonomy): domain Bacteria; phylum Patescibacteriota; class Saccharimonadia; order Saccharimonadales; family UBA4665; genus UBA4729. The sequence goes on along the minus strand of JARXKN010000001.1, from coordinate 24,187 downwards.
ACTTCTGGAGCGTTCGCACCATCGTCGAAGACGGCCACCACTTCTGGCGGTCCTACTTCCGTTACGACGGCGATTACCGGGTGTACCCAATCAGTATTCCGATTTATCAAGACGCTGTCCTAGCTGACGGCTATATACGGACTCTTAAGGCCCAGTTTATACAGTTGCGCCGCTGGACCTATGGCGCTTCCGACATTGCCTACATTGCCAGCAAGGGCTTCTTTAGCCCTAATAAAGCTAGTAAATACGACGTGACTATCAAACTGTTACGGACCCTCGAGGGACATGTAACCTGGGCCACCGGTACGCTGCTGGTGTATTTTGCCGCCTTTGTGCCATCGCTCATCAATCCCGACAGTATCACCAGTCAGCTGTTACCGCTGACGGTTAGCCGTTTACAGCGCTTTGGGATTGCTGGTTTGCTGGTGTCGTTGTATGTCTGTTTAGTGACGCTGCCACCGCGACCAGCGCGCTATAAGCGCCACCGCTCAATTTTTATGCTTACGCAATGGCTATTTCTGCCGGTTACCAGTGTGGCCTACGGGTCTTTAGCGGCTTTTAACTCGCAGACTCGGCTGATGTTCAAGCGCTACCTCAGTAAATTTGATGTCACCGAAAAAGCCGTCGTTACCGAAGCCGGTAAAACTATCTCTACCGACGCCAACCCCGAATAGTTTAGGCTTTGTGAAAGGCCTGGTAGTGGACACTGGCCGCCGTATCGAAGCGATGCAGGGCAACTGTGGCTAGCTGCGTTATCTGGGCGGGGCGAACTATTCCAGCTTGGACTTGAGGTGATAACTTAGAGATTACCGTATCGGTCAGGCCGCTGGCATCGGCTAAGGCGGTTGGCCGGTGCTGCAAGCTGTTGTAAAGGCTTAGGAACAGTTTATCGCGACTAAAAGCCATAAGTGGTCCTTTTGGCGCTTGCACTCGCCACAGCGCACTGTAATCGGCTTGCTCGTGGGTCGTAAAGACCGCACGGCAGTTTAAGCAGCGCCGCCGCCGCCAAACCCGATTAAGTCGCTTCTGCAGGCGGGAGTTAATTATTTGTGTTTCAGTTGAGCATTGTAGACAAACCATGACTACATATTGTCATATCGCTGATAAAAACGCTAGTGGATAACACCTGGGGAATAGGGGACAAATTAAAAGCCCCTCCTCAGCTTTTAGACTGAGAAGGGGCTACCGAATTGGTCAGATGTCTACCAAAGATTAACTTGTGGCGCGCATCCGGCGAATCCGGGCGGTTGGTTTCGAAGTGATCTCTTCGTAAAACAACTGGAAGGTGTCAAGGACACCGCTTTTTTTGGAACTCACCAAAACCTCTTGTTTAACTTGTTTATGCTACATGACATGCCCAGGATAGTCAACACTAAGCGTCATTAAGCTAATGCTTGCAACAGGGGTCAAACTAGGCTATAGTTCTTCTGGTACTCAGCTACTTACTAGCAGTAAGGGCGATTAGCTCATTTGGCTAGAGCGCCACATTGACGTTGTGGAGGTGATAGGTTCGAATCCTATATCGCCCACCAAGAAAAACTCACTCCCAACGGGGGTGAGTTTTTCTTTTGTATGGGTGATATAAGATTTGAACCGTACGGCGTAGCCGAGGTTCGGTGAAGCGAGGACGCGCGCAGAAGTTTACTTCGAGCACGCCGCAGTGGAGAAGGACGAAGTCCGCTATCCTATATCGCCCACCCCTGGTAGACGAATAATGTACGACACCACGTTTATTAGTTCAAGACCTATGCTGTTCGCGAGCAGAGAGCAGTGTTCAGAAAGGTAACCAATCTTTCTTAAGCTTTAACACTATCTATGACGTCAAACAAAAACAGTTATCCCCATGTGGGTATGTAACAAATACAGCAATCTATGGCTAGCCATATAATACTAACCTTGCTATAGTAATTGAGTGAGGCGAGGTTTTCTAGAGAATGTTTTCTCGACCAACCAAGTCATAAATGCGGTTAGATGAATTGCGAGATCATCTAACCGTTTTTTATTTGCTATAATAATTAGTAAGCACTGAGGCAGACTCACCAACTGCGGAGCTTCGTGGGAGTGGCAACGTCATACGTAATACGACGCGGCAAGAGTAAACGTCGAGGTGGAACCTCCTGAGTTGTAGAACTAGGACCGAGACGCATCCAAATATTACATACAGTGCGAGAGTATGTAATAGGATGCGTCTTTTTATTTATCTAAAGGAGAATTCTTATGCCCGATCAAGATCAGTTACACGCCATGCGCCACAGTTGCGCCCACATCTTAGCGACTGCGGTTCAACGCTTGTGGCCGGAAGCTAGATTTGGCGTCGGTCCGGTTGTTGAAAACGGCTTTTATTACGATATTGACCTAGGTACCGACAAAATTTCCGAAGAAGACTTTGGCCGTATTGAAACCGAGATGCAGGCCATCGTAAAAGATAACCAGACGTTTGAGCGCTTTGAAATGCCAATCGACGAAGCTATTAGTTGGGCCACCGAGGCTAATCAGCCCTACAAAGCCGAACTGTTGAATGATTTAAAGCGCGCCGGTACCACTGTTGCCAAGGATCTGAACGCCGATGAGCTGGGCACGATTGCTACTGGTGATGCGCAGGTAGAAAACGTATCCTTCTATAAGAACGGTGCCTTTACCGATTTATGCCGCGGCCCACACGTTGAATCAACAGGTAAGGTGGGAGCCTTTAAACTACAGCGCGTCGGCGGCGTCTATTGGCGTGGAAAAGACAGCAATCCCCAGATGCAACGAGTCTACGGCGTGGCTTTCGCTACCCCCAAGGAACTACGACAGTATCTGGATATACTGGAAGAGGCGCGCAAACGCGATCACCGCAAGTTAGGGCAGGAGCTCGATCTATTCGTCTTTTCTGAGATGGTTGGTTCTGGCTTACCGATGTTTACACCGCGCGGCACCGTCATTCGTGAAGAACTGGCCGCATTTTCGAACAGCTTACGTCAACGCTATGGCTTTGAGAAGGTGTGGACCCCTAACATCACCAAGATAGAACTGTATGAGACTAGTGGCCACTGGGCCAAGTTCAAAGATGAGTTGTTCTTGGTGACTAGCCAGGAAACTAGCGACAAGATGGTCATGAAGCCCATGAACTGTCCGCACCATACGCGGATTTACAACTCACAACCTCGGTCATACCGAGACATGCCCGTCCGTTATTTGGAAACTACCACCGATTATAGAGATGAAAAATCTGGTGAATTAGGTGGTCTGAACCGGGTGCGCGCCCTCACTCAAGATGATAGCCATGTTTTTTGCCGACCAGATCAGCTGGAGGCAGAAATTGATAATCTGTTGGCGGCTGCCAACGACCTCTATGCCACCGTGGATATGCAGCTCCGGGTTCGCCTGAGTTATCGTGATGATACTGATGCGTATCTGGGGTCTGCCGAACTATGGGCCAGCGCTCAAGATCAGTTGAAGACGGCTGTTATTAAGAACGGCTTAAATTACTTCGAGCAAGCCGGCGAAGCAGCCTTTTACGGTCCTAAAATCGACTTTATGGTAACCGATGCCATCGGTCGTGAGTTCCAGGTGGCAACGGTGCAATTAGACTTTGTCCAGCCAGAACGGTTTAGTTTAGACTACACAGCCGAAGATGGCAGCCGACAAACACCGGTCATGATTCACTGTGCTTTGCTTGGCTCGATTGAACGCTTTATGAGCGTTTATATAGAGCACACTGCCGGTAAATTTCCAGTTTGGACAGCCCCAGAACAGGTACGCATCATTACCTTAAACCAAGAAGACGAAACGGTTAATTTTGCTAATGATGTCTGGCAGCAGGCCAAGAATATGGGCGTCCGGGCCACGGTTGATAACGCTGGTGAATCAGTCGGTAAAAGGATTCGGGCAGCTGAGCTGTATAAGATTCCGTACACCATTGTCCTTGGTCAAAAAGAAATCGAGGGCGGGCAGGTAACACCGCGCATCCGCAAAGATCTGTCCGTTAATGACGAGGTAGTAGCGCTGCCGATCACCAACTTCCTCCAAACTGTACTAGCTGAGTCGCTGACGCGCACCTTAAAGTCGGCCCTATAGTATGAGAGATAAACTAGATTTTGGCTTTCGTAAGAAGGTAGAGGCGATCGTGATGCAAATCCCAAAGGGTCGAGTCATGACCTATGGGCAGTTAGCAGCCTTAGCTGGTAATGCCCGGGCAGCGCGGATAGTTGGCGGCATAGCTCACTTCGGTAACCCCAAACTGCCATGGCAACGAGTCGTCAACAAAACTGGCGGACTCGCCGCTGGCTATCCTGGCGGCCGCAGTGGTCACAAACAAGTTTTGGAAGCCGAAGGCATACCAGTCAGCGATGGTTTAACTGTCGATATCGACAAGCTGTTGTGGTGGCCACCAGAGAAGCCGAAAGCTCACGAGGTTGAGCTAGATTTTGACTTTGACGATGAAGACGACGACTAAGACTACTAACGATCCGCCACAGCTGATCGTTATTGTTGGTGAAACTGCCAGCGGTAAGAGCGCCTTGGCGATTGAGCTAGCACTCCAATTGAACGGTGAGATTATTTGTGCCGACAGTTGGACGGTACGCCGCGAGGTAACTATTGGCACCGCCAAGCCAACAGCTGAGCAGCAGGCCCAGGTGCCACATCATCTGATTGATATCGTGGAGCCGGGGGCTGACTTTACGGCGGCTGTCTTTAAGCGCTTAGCCAATGAAAAAATTACTGCTATCACGGCTCGTGGCAAACTGCCAATTCTAGTTGGTGGCACTGGACTATATATAGACGGCGTGCTGTTTGACTTTAACTTTTTGCCGGCCGGCGATAGGCAGGAGCGGCTACGACTGAATGAATGTACTAATGCTGAGCTGCTCCAAAAAATAGCTGACCAAGGGCTGGAACTGGGCGACATTGATACCGGCAATAAACGCCGACTGATACGGCTGCTAGAAACAAATGGCGCCGAGCAAGTCCGTCACCCGCTGCGCCGAAACACACTCATACTGGGGATCGTGACTGACCGTGAGACTTTGATGACCCGAATTACTGACCGCGTCGACGCCATGCTGGCGGCCGGCTTAGAGCAAGAAGTGGATGACTTGCAGCGCCGCTATGGTTGGGGCTGCGAAGCCCTCAAAGGCGTCGGCTACAGCCAGTGGAAAGACTACTTTCTGGGCCAAAAAAGCCCCGCTGAGTTAGACCGAACCCGAATTAAAATCATCAAGGCCACGCTTGATTTAGCTAAGCGGCAACGAACTTGGTTCAAGCGTAACAAAAGTATACAGTGGCTTTCTACCCCTGTAAATCCACAGGCTGCTGTAGCTTTAGCCACAACATTCCTGAGCAAATAAGCTTTGGCCAAACACTAAAAGTTGCTACAATGTATTTATGGTTGAACAACTCTTTGGATCGAAAACGCGCGTTAAGCTTTTACAGCTTTTTTACAGTAACCCTAACCGGTCATTTTATGTCCGAGAAATTACTCGGAAGATTGACGAGCAAATAAATTCCGTCCGCCGTGAGCTAAGCAATTTGCTAAGCGTCGGCATTATTACGTCCGACAATACCAACAATAAATTGTATTACGAGGTCAACCAAAAGTTTGAATTTTACGATCCGTTGCAACAAATCTTTGGCGGTGGTGTTAAGAAAAAAGCCGTTAAAAAAACCGTTACGGTTGATGGCGTTGCCGAAGAGCAGGTGGTAGACGAAGCGACCGCTAACAACGATTTAAAGTCTGTCGGGCACATTGACCTGGCCGTCTACACTGGGCAATTCACCCGTGATGAAACGGCTGGCGTTGACCTGTTTATTGTTGGTGAGGTGAACTCTAATGCTTTACAGAAGTACGTTGACCAACTAGAACAGCAAGAGAATAAGAGCTTGCGCTACACGGTTATGAGCTTGCAAGACTTCCAATACCGCCAACAAATCCGTGACCGCTTTGCCGTTTCAATTACGGCTGCCAAGAAGCAAGTTTTGGTGGACGTACACAATTTATTAGATGCAGAACAATAGGGGACTAACAATGGATATACAATTTTATGGTGCAAACTGTGTAACGATTACCTACAAGGGCGTGCGGCTTGTTATTGACGACAATCTGGCTGAACTGGGCGGTAAGAGTATTGTTAAGGCTGACGACATTGTTTTATACACTGGTCCACACGCTGACGACGCGCCTACGGGCCGTTTAATGTTTGATAGCCCCGGAGAGTTCGAAGTAGCCGATATCTCGATTGTCGGTATCCCAGAACGCTTACACATTGACGAGAGCGGACTTCGATCGACCATGTTCAAGATTATTACCAGCGACCTCAGCCTATTGGTGGTTGGTCATGTCTACCCCAACATCAATGAAGATCAACTGGAGCGGATAGGCTTAACCGACATCATGATTGTGCCTGTTGGCGGCAGTGGCTATACGCTTGACCCGCTTGGGGCTCTAAAGCTGATTAAAGAAGTTGAGCCGAAGCTGATTATCCCGACGCACTATGCCATGAGCGGCATCAACTACCCAGTTCCGCAGACCGATCTACAGACCGCTCTTAAAGAGTTAGGTATGGAGTCCCGCGAACAAGCCGGCAAGCTCAAATTAAAGCCGGCCGATATCACCGACGTGGCTCAATTAGTTGTCCTTGAAAAGTCTTAGTTACCGACGGTAGATAGCAAAAAGCCCCGTAACAACGGGGCTTTTTAATACTTCCGGCGCAACTATTTTGTAGCGGCAGTAGGGGAGGTCAATAAGCCCTTTTTCTTGAGTGAGCGAATAGCCTGGGTGCTAATCTTGAGGGTGATTTTTTTACCGTCGACGACAATCGTCTTGGTCTGTAAGTTTGGCTTCCAAACTTTCTTGGTGTGGCGCTGAGAGAAGCTGACATTGCTGCCGAACTGCTTGCCTTTGCCGGTGAGTTCACACTTGTTCATATAAATCCTTAAAGTTACTGATGATTCAAGGTGTTATTGTAGCCGAAAAAGCAGTCTAAGTCAACGCGGCCGGCGCTGCAACTGCTATACTAATAGGTAATGATTGGTAATATTAACTTAGAATACATCGCGGTTCTGATTGTCTCGATTTTGCTTTCGCTCACCGTGCATGAATTTATGCACGCCTATGCCGGCTATGTCCTCGGCGACCATACCGCCAAAGCCGACGGCCGCCTGAGCCTAAACCCGCTCAGTCACATCGACCCGCTTATGACGGTTGCCTTACCAATTGCGACGCTACTGCTATTTGGAGCCCCAATTCTAGCTGCCAAACCGGTACCATTTGACCCCCGCAATGTCCGCTACGACGAGTTTGGCGCTGCCATATTGGCTGCTGCCGGGCCGCTCTCCAATCTGGTGCTGGCCTTTTTAGCCGCACTATTGGCCCGGGCTGTAACACCCGGAACGTTCTGGGCCTACGCCTTAGAATTGTTTGTAACTCTTAACGTGGCCTTGTTTATCTTTAATATGTTACCCATTCCGCCCCTCGATGGATCGCGGGTCCTGTATGCCTTTGCTCCGGAGTCGTTGCAACGCTTAATGATCCAGCTCGAACCATACGGTTTGCTGATAGTTTTCGGGCTGGTTTTAGCCGGTGGCCTGGGCGGTTTCCTGACGACGCTAAATAATTACGTCCTAAATCTACTGCCGTAAGTAGAAGTGGCCTGTATAATGGTGAAGCCGGGTAGGGCGGTAATTCGTCCTTTGTCGAGTAATGATTATCTGATACTAGTCATTAGGGAGTGCAATATTTCGGCCAACCGTGGTTGGCCGGTGCGCGTTCCCACCTGGGGTTTCTCAGGTAGATCACCTCGGCACCCGGCACTAAAAAACCAAGCTAGATGCTTGGTTTTTTTAGTTTTCTGAGCGGTAATGGTCGGGGTGACAGGACTTGAACCTGCGACCTCACGGCCCCCAGCCGTACGCGCTACCAACTGCGCCACACCCCGATGTGTGTCTGGTCCTTATTCTAGCGTAATAACAGGGGAGAACAAAGCGTAAGCATGGTACTATAAGTACATGTGGCAAGAAACCGAACAAGGTCTATACAAACAGTTTAATTTTAAAGATTTTAATGAGTCGTTTGCCTTTATGACTCGAGTGGCGCAATTGGCCCACCAACATCATCACTATCCCCGGTGGGAAAACGAGTGGAGCGTGGTGCAAATCTGGTTGGCAACTCGCTCTGACAGTTTGGCTATCAGCGACCGCGATAGGCAATTAGCGGCGGCTATCGATAATTTAGTCGAAGCTCAAACTGATACGCCGCTACCAGCGGCGATACCACGTCAGGATAAAGTTAAAGTCTATGCCGATGGTGGCTCGCGCGGTAACCCCGGCCCCAGTGCCAGCGGCTTTGTTATCTTAGATATGGACGACACGGTACTGATGGAGCAGGGTGTCTATCTCGGCATAACTACCAACAACCAGGCTGAGTATACGGCGCTCAAGCTCGCCCTAGAAGCGTGCAAGAAAATGGACGCTCACGAAGTATTTGTGCATATGGATAGCCTGCTGGTAGTTAATCAGATGAAAGGTGTCTTTAAAATCCGTAACAGGGAACTATGGCCCATACATCAGGCTATCAAAGAGCTCGCCAAAAGCTTTCAACACATCGATTATGTTCACGTACCGCGCGAGCTGAACAAACTAGCTGACGCCGCCGTCAACCGAGCAATGGATAAAGAACTCGGAATTACTCACCCCAAAGCCCAGCTAGTAAACTAGTAGTGCTATAATATTACTGCCAGATTATCGGCTAATCGCGTGTGCCCTAAAAAGTATACGAGGAAAGTCCGGGCAGCATAGGGAAGGACAGTCGCTAACGGCGACCGGGCGCGAGCCTAGGGAAAGTGCCACAGAAACGATACCGCCAGTTTCGACTGGTAAGGATGAAACGAGTGAGGTAAGAGCTCACAGTTCTGCCGGGTGACCGGTGGAAGGGGTAAACCCTGTCTGCTGCAAGGAGATGGATTCTTTGAGTCTAAAACTCGAAGCGTCCCGTTAAGGATTCATCGTAAACCCGCTTGAGCCCTTTGGCAACAAGGGGCCTAGATAGATGATTAGCCCCGCGCAAGTGGGACAAAACCCGGCTTACAGATAATCTGGCACTAAAAAAGACCTCCGAGCGGAGGTCTTTTTTAGTAAAACAGGCTGGGTTGGGGGTAGTTTTCTACTTGGCTAAGCCAAACTTCTGCACAAGCGCAGCGTGGAAGCCCGTTTGGCGTGCCAAGTAGAAAACTACTATGAAGAAGACTATTTTTCGGTAGCTTTAACAACGGCAGTAAAAGCTGCAGGTTCGTTAACAGCCAGTTCAGCCAAGATCTTGCGATCGATAGTAATGCCAGCGGTTTTAAGAGCGGCAATAAACTTGCTGTAGGTGGTGCCGTTTAGGCGAGCGGCCGCGTTAATGCGGGTGTTCCACAGCTCGCGGAAGGTTCGCTTACGGTTTTTACGGTCGCGGGTAGCGAACTGTAAGCTCTTAGTTACAGCCTGGCGGCCGCGCTTGATACTAACCCGGTTAGGGTGGCTAAAGCCTTTAGTCGCTTTGCGAATTTTATTGTGCTTAGCGCGACTGGTGACGCCTCGTTTTACTCTCATGATAACTCCTTAATAATGCTTTCTGGCCTAGACGCCAAGGGCTCGTTTAATGTTGCGGGCGTTGCCACCACTGCGGGTAGTCAGGCCAGTTAGGCTGCGCTTACGGCTGCCGCTCTTCTTAGACAAAAAGTGGTTCATGTTGGCGTGGCCAGCTCGAACTTTTCCGTTCTTGGTAATCTTGACGCGGTCTTTGGTGCCGCTGTGGGTCTTTAGTTTAGGCATTTGTCTTCTCCTTTATTGCTACGTATTTCGAATCTTCTATTGGTGTGTCAGTTTTAGGTTTAGCGCTGGCCTTGGCGGCTGCGGCGAGGCGGGTGGCACTGGCGCGGACGACAAAGTTAAGCTGTTTACCGGTCAGTTGCGGGTTTTGGTCAACCGCTATTGTATCACCAAAGTCGGCGATAACCTTATCTGCCAGTTTAAAACCAATTTCCTTATGAGCTTGCTCGCGGCCGCGGTAGAAGATAGTTATCTTTACCTTGTGACCACCATCGAGGAACTTACTGACTTTATCCATCTTGATGGCTAGGTCATGTTCACCAATTTTGAGCCCAAATCGCATTTGCTTCAGCTCGGCCGCCTTGGTTGTCTTGCGGTTAGCCTGCAGTTGCTTGGTACGCTGGTAGTTGAACTTACCCCAATCTACTATTTTTACCACCGGCGGCTTAGCATCAGGCGATATTTCGACTAGGTCGAGTTCACGTTCCCGGGCTAGGTCTAATGCTTCTTGTCGAGATAACACGCCAAGTTGCTTGCCGTCTTCGTCGATCACACGCATTTGTGGTGCCTGAATTTGTCCATTCAAGCGAGTAAATTTGGCGATAGGTACTTCTCCTTAGTTATTGATTTTAACTAGAGCCATTTTAACAGATAAGGCTACAGAGGTCAAACAGGGGCAGTCAGCTGAGGCCGATAGGCTAGCGCCTCGCTCAGGTGGGCAGGGGAGATAGCCGGACTGGCGGCCAGATCGGCAATAGTTCGAGCAACTTTGACGGTTCGCATGTAGGCTCGAGCTGAAAGTTGCAGTTTAGCCGCCGCCGTATCTAATAAAAGCTTGGCAGGGGCCTCTAATTGGCCTAACTGTCGTAGTTGCAGATTGCTGACATCGGCGTTTAGCTGGTGACTACCGTACCGTTTGGCCTGCATCCGCCGGGCTCTGACGACTCGTTGTCGAATCGCCTCATCGGCTTTCGCATCGGCCGCCGTGGCTAGCAGTGTGGCATGCTCGACCTCATGGACCGATGTATAGAGATCAATTCGGTCAATGATGGGGCCAGATAGCTTCTGCTGATAGTGCATGATGTGTTGCGGTAAACAACGACAGATACCAGCTGCCGTGTAACCGTAATAGCCACAGGGACACGGATTGGCGGTAGCAATGAGCACAAAGTTAGCTGGGTAATCGATGCTATCTCGAACGCGGCTGACGGTTATCCGTCGGTCTTCGAGTGGTTGCCGTAAAGCTTCTAAGGTCGACCGACCAAACTCCGGCAGCTCATCAAAGAACAGAATGCCACGATGAGCTAAGGTAATTTCGCCGGGACGACTGGTTGCGCCGCCGCCCACAATGGCTGCATGACTAGCGCTATGATGTGGCGCTCGAATCGGCCGTTCAAAAATAATCCGGTCGTAATCGTGGCTAGCTAGACTATGTAAATGCGTTACTTCCAGAATTTCTTCGCGATCGAGCGGCGGCATTATAGACGGCATGGCTTTAGCCAGCATAGACTTGCCAGTACCAGGCGGCCCGCTGAGCAGTATGTTATGGCCGCCGGCGGCCGCAATTTCGATGGCTCGTTTGGCTTGCAACTGTCCAACGACCATTGATATTGCTACCCTGCTCCGATCAAACTCAACATTGTGCGACATTGTATTTTTTGCGGCCTCAGTAGTACTTGCCTGGCTGGCGGCAATGATATTTACACCCGTTAGATGGTCGGCCAACTCCCTAAGATTAGCAATCGCCACTATAGTAATGCCCGGGACTAAAAGGGACTGTTGCAAGTTCGCTCGGGGAATGTAAAACGATGTGATGCCTTGATCACGGCCAGCCAACAGCTTGCCGATAATACCGCGAACCGCTCTGGTGCTGCCATCTAGCCCTAGTTCACCAATAAAGGCCGTCTTGTCGGCTGCTATCAGCGTTAGCTGCTGGCTGGCCTGCAGGATACTTACGGCTATTGCTAAGTCAAAGCCACTGTCAGCTTTAGGGATGTCGGCTGGAGCCAGGTTAACAATGATACGCTTACGCGGTAAGGCTAGCTGGCAGCTAGCAAACGCGCCCCGTAGCCGTTCGCGCGCTTCGTCGACTGCCTTATTAGCAAAGCCGACAATAACGATGTTAGGGAGATTGTTGGAAAGATGGCACTCAATCTCAACCACTAGTCCGGTAGCGCCATGCGCTATAACGCTTTTAACTACCACGGTATACCTAGCCTACCTTTCTCCCCCAGCCCGTTCGCTGTCTGCGGTATTATTTTGCCCTCAGCCAAATTAAAACACCTTGCCTAAATTTGAGGCAAGGTGTTTAAGAAATAATTAAGATGTTTGTTTGCGTTGTTTTGGTGTTACGACTGTTAAGTGTGGATCAGCGGCTTGCGAGAAACCGCTGATTCAATGTCGTTTTTTGTTTTTGAGCACTTAATTTGTTCAAGTACTACGCTTATAGTAATAAATACTAAGCATAACGTCAATAACAATAATGCTTATTCTTATCTAAACCTGTGTATAACTTTTACCCCTGTTCTGGAGGTGTTCAACCTGTTCATAACAGGGTAAATATGCACAGGATACAACGTTGTGTTTCGTGATTTTTGTATCATTTTTCCACATATCAAAGATTAGTCAGGCCAGGCATTTAGTAAGCCATAGTACACAAAATCGTTCTTACTTTTACGCCATTTTCTACATAATATAGCCGATGTATCAGCATACAAATAAGGGTCAATAAACGATTCTGTATCTGTAAACGGAAGTCCCGACCTAACTAGTAAAAGCCAGTGAACGCAAGAACTACCCCTGTTAATTAGCATAAGCTCGTTGACAAAAACCGGTCTGCGTGCTAACCTATGAGGGTAAGTCACAAAAACAAAAACACTTACAACTTGGGTTAATCCACCTCGCGGGGTCAAGATTAACAAATCGTACGGAGGAATCCGTTTATCGCTCTGCTCGCCCTAAAGGCGTTGTAGAGCGGTCAGTCATGCCATGGGTGATAAGCGCTATATATTAATTTTTATGGGCGGATTTATCACCCTGGCTCTATTTCTCTTATCTAAAAATACGGTACAGTTCACTTTTAGGTGAATTTAGGGCCATAACTACAAGGGCGCCATGAAAAACATACGCAGTCGACCGTTTTGGTTAACAATCGGTCTTATCATTACTGATGCTCTCTTTTTTGGGTTAACGAACCCTGTTAAGGTGGCATCTATACTGCTTATTGCTGGCTTTGCCCTGGTACTGCTAACAATGTATTGGCTACTGTACAACCTCCAAAGGCTAAGTGCTCTGTATGTACCTTGGTTAGCCGGTCAAAAACAGCTGAGCCTAACGGTAGTTATCGGCTTAGGGGTACTGTTAGCCTTACAATCAGTTGGACAACTGACCTCGAGGGATAGCCTGTTAATCACCTTAGCGGCCAGTGTGCTCTATGCCTATTCGGTATATGGTAAACGATCTGCTTCGCCCTAACTCAGCCTGCTCGTTATAGGTGTAATCCGGCTGCTATTTAGCGGCTAATTCTGTATACTATATATATGAATCCAACGACTAATGAGGTAGCGGGTATTAATTTGCCGCCGCCAATAGCCCCAGAAAACATGCCTGGATCAATGCCCGGTGCTGCTATTGGTTCCCTAGAAATGGCGCCTGCCGCTGCCGAAACTAGCTTAGCTCCAAATCCAATTATGCCGCCAATTGCGCTGCCAATTCCAAGTGCACCGTTGCCTCAAGTTCCGATAAGCAATGTATCTAGTACAACAAACTCAGCTGCTCCTGCCATTGCTGATGACGCAGATCTAATAGAAAAAGAATGGGTCCAAAAAGCTAAGGAAATTATCAATAAGACCCAGAATGACCCAAACCAACAGAGTAGGGAACTTAGTTATTTTAAAGCTGACTACATGCAAAAACGTTACAACAAAGTTATTAAGTTGAGCGAATAGTTATAATGACAACGTTCTTAATAATTATAATGATGTTTTTTGTACTTGCAGCTATTGCTGCGCCACTGGTTTTTAACCGTGTCAGAAAATCATTTCGTGAGCAAAAAAACTATGAACGGGGCCTTAAAATTGTGCCGCTCTATATCCACCTGCCGCCCATCAGTGACGACATTGAATTGGGTGGTCGAGACGTCCGCGACGTAACTGAAGAGACAATCAGTAAGGCGCAGATAATCTACAACATTATCGCCAGCACTATTCAGAAAGGCTGGAAGTCTAAGTTTTATGGGCAGCGTCACTTTGGCTTTGAAATTGTTGGTAGCCAAGGCTTCGTGCACTTTTACGCTGCCGTGCCGATAGCTTTAGTAGACGTGGTGCGGCAGGCAATTGTCAGCGCCTATCCAACCGCGCGCTTAGAAGAAGTAGCTGAACACAATATTTTTAGCCCGGTCGGCAAAGCTAATGGAACGCTTGGTGGTGAGCTGAGTCTTAAGGAATCTTATGCGTATCCAATCGCTACCTACCAGGATTTAAAGCGTGATGGTATGCAATCACTCCTTAATGCCCTCTCAACGCTTGATAAAGAGGACGGGGCAGGTATCCAGATTCTGATGCGCCCGGCTGACCCAAGTTGGCGCAAACACGCGGCCTCGGTCGCCAGCAAGAAACGTAAGGGTAATGACAAAAAGCTTGATGCCGGGGGTATCCTTAAGTCCATTGCTCAGGCGCCCTTTAAAGTGCCGGAGACCGGAAAGGATGGGGCTGAAAAGAAGTCGCCGGAACTGTCTAACTTGGATCAAGCTATCCTTGACGCAGTTGATGATAAGACCCGCCACGCGGGCTTTGAAGTCTTAATTAGAGTCGTCGTGTCATCCAATGTCTCACAGCGTTCACAGGCGATTCTCAGCAACATCATTGCTAGCTTCTCGTTATATGATGCTCCTGGTAAGAATGGCTTTAAATACGCCCCAGCCAAAGATATTCCGAGTTTAGCAACGGCTTATATAATGCGCTTCTTTCCGCAGCAGAACACCAAAACCATCCTGAACAGCGTTGAACTGGCCACCCTGTTCCACTTCCCGGATCAGCGCAGCATCCCAACCTCCCAGCTGACTCGTCAGGAATCGAAACAAGTTGATGGCCCGCGCAACATTCCTGATGAGGGCTTACTAATGGGTTACAACGTCTTCCGCGGTGCCAAGAAGGCCATCCGACTGGGGCTTGGTGACCGCCAGCGACACATGTACGTCGTCGGCCAGACCGGTACTGGTAAATCAACCTACCTCGAGAATCTGGCGCTGCAGGACATGATTAGCGGCAACGGTTTTGCGTTCGTAGACCCGCATGGTGATGTGGTTGAAAAGCTGCTAGCGATGGTTCCTAAAGAGCGCACCGAAGACGTCATCTACTTTAGTCCAGCTGAGATGGACTTCCCGATGGGGCTCAACCTGTTTGAGTACAATACGCCTGACCAAAAAGACTTCTTGATCCAAGAGGTCCTGAACATGCTCTATAAGCTCTATGACCCGCAGCATCAGGGTATTATGGGGCCACGCTACGAAGATATGTTCCGTAACGCCGCCTTGGCCATTATGGCCGATCCTAACGGTGGTACGTTCGTTGATATCCCCCAGCTGTTCCGCGACCCCGCCTTCTTAAAAGAGAAGCTTAAGCATGTCAAAGACAAGACAGTTATGGACTTTTGGACCAAGCAGTTCCCGGCCTCCCAACGCTCCAACGAATCGGGTGAAGTGACGGCCTGGTTTGTCAGTAAGTTCGGTGCCTTTTTAAGCAACGAAATGATGCGTAATATCATCGGTCAGACGAAGAGCGCTTTTGATTTACGCGACATCATGGACAACAAGAAAATTCTGCTGGTCAACCTATCCAAAGGCCGAACAGGGGACTTAAACTCTAAGCTGCTCGGTATGATCTTTGTTATGAAATTCCAAGCCGCGGCGATGAGTCGAAGCGACATCCCAGAAGATGATCGGGTGGACTTCAGTTTGTACGTTGATGAGTTCCAAAACTTCTCGACCGACAGCTTTGCCACGATTATGTCCGAGGCTCGTAAGTATCACCTCAACTTGATTGTCGCCAACCAGTTTACGACCCAGCTAACCCAAGAAATTCGTGACGCTGTCTTTGGTAACATGGGTACTATTGTGTCATTCCGTATCGGTCAGAATGATGTTGAGAGCTTGGGTAAATACTTCCAGCCTATCTTCGACGGCGACGACCTACTACGGATTCCGAACTACAACACCATCGTGCGGACCTTGATTGGTGGCGTACCCACCCAGCCGTTCAGCATGGCTACTTTACCGGCCCTTGGCACGCCGAACCCGCGTCTCTTGGATGCTTTAAAACAACTGTCGGCCGCTAAGTTTGGTCGTCCGAAAGCGACTGTCGAGAAAGAGATCTTTGCTCGTATGACCGTTCCTGAGCCACCAAAGCCCGCTTTTGCGCCGGCCGGTTCACCGTTTGGGGCGGCGGCGCCGTCACCATTTGCCGCTGGCACTACACCAGCTGCAACTGGCCCGAGTGCTCCGGCAGCTACGAGCCCCGCTGCCGGCGGTTCCTTCTTAGATGATTGGCTTAACAAGCGTCAGACAATGCCGCCAGCAACAGTTCCGGCCACCTCCCCAGTCGTCGCATCAACACCGCCGCCAGTTGCTACTGCCGAGCCGTTAGCTGCAACCCCCACCAGCCCACCGTACAGCCCGCCAGAAGCCAGTATTAGCCCAGCTCGCAGTTCGACACCGACTCAACCGCTCGAGCCGCTACCAGCCCTTGCACGTGACAGCCACGACTTTAGCCCAGCTGTACCGGTGACGCCGACAGCGAGTAGTACTGCGCCTATGGGCACGGTCAACATCTCTAGCGAGGCGATAGAACGCAGCGAAGTTGATAAGATTGCAGATGAGCTTCGAGCCCAGCTTAAGGATAAAACTGCAACCGAACCAGCCGCGGCCGTAGAACAACCAGCTGCTGTACCTACGCCAGTACCAGTCGAAGCACCGCTAGAGTCAGCGTTGCTAACCATGCCCGTTATGCCAAAAGTCATGGAGGGTGACACCATCCTAATTGATCACGATGGTAACATGATTCAGTCCGACGAAGTTACCGTCAGTTAAGTAAGCTAGACAGTCGGCTTAGTACGAACGACGAGTCGAATAACTAATTCTGCAACTACGCCCAGCCCAAAGCCGAGGACTAACAGGAGCAAGAAGACCGTTGGCTGATAGACAAAGCCAATATGATAGGCTAGATATAAGTAGCAGCTACTGCCCACTAAGGCCAACAGGCCACCACCAAGCAGGCCGGAAGGTCGACTGACGGTTTTGGCGGCAACATCTGAAGCTACTTGGACAGCTGGCTGGTGAACAACCTTGCTGAGGGTTCGGGCGCTGCGTGATTCTTTGCGCTGCACGCTACGAAGCTCTTGTTTAAGGCTCTGTTTCAGTAAAAACGAGTTAGGCGGCGCAGCCGGTTCTTGATTGGCGGCAGCGGCTTCGTTGGCCTCTAGACGGGCTAATGGATCGTCGCGTTCGACAGTCTCGGCAACGGCCCGGGCGGCTTCAACCGTAGCTTGTTGAGCAGCCGCTTCGGCTTGCAGTTCAGCCGGAGAGCGCTCAGTCGTAGCTTCTAGGAGCTTTTCAGTTTCGCCAGCCGGCAATAAGGCTTCGCCATGTTCCAGGTTGTTTGGGGCTTGTTCAGACATCTTAAAATCCTCCACTGTTATTGTCTTGTACGGCGATGAGCGCTTCGTTAGCAAGTAGGCGTGAGCGGGCAAAGAAGTAGCTAGCAACAATGATGATAGCGGCAAAGGTGGCCAAGCTGGTACCTGGACCGGTGTTAGGTAGGGCGGTAGTAGTGACTGTCTCTAAGACTTTGACTGGTGGTTGCGGGATTTCGATCGTAACCGTATCACCATAGACGTTGGTCATAAAGCTGTCGAAGTGCGCACCATCAGTTGCGCCAACTGGTGTGACTGGTAGGGGACTCTTAACGGTGACCGTAATCTGCTTGGTGACGGTCTCGCCGGCTTTGATGGTCATAGCCGGCCAGCTAATAGCGCCGTTGGCATTCACGACGCCGTCATGGGGATCGGTAACGGTGGCGTAATCTAGGACATCACTGAGATTTTCAAAGATCATGACATTTTTAATATCGGCTTTGCCATTGTTCTTAGTCGTTAGGGTGTAGGTAATGACATCGCCAGCGTTAGCCTTACTATTGTTAGCGTCGGCTAATTTCTGAGTTACATTAGTGGCCGTCTTGTGGCGCTCAATACAGGCGAGGGCGTCGACGCTGCTAACTGATTTATCGCACGGCTTACACTCGGCATTAGTACTTGGAATCGCTTGGTTGTACTCACAGGGAGGGAAACACTCAGCACTAGTGGCCGGAATGGTTTTGTTGTAAGTGCACGGTGAAAAACATTTAGGACTGTTAGCCGGTAAGGCTTTGTTGTATGGGCAGGCGGCGACACACTGCGGTGAAGACTTCGGTAGGGTCTGCTTGCCACTGATTGGGCAGGCCTCAAAACATTGGCTGCTAGTAGCCGGGATAGCTTTGTTGTAGGTACATGGTTGGTAACACTTGGCGTCGGTGGAAAGGAGCGTGGTGTCGTACTTACAAGGTGTAACTGGCGTTGGTTGGCCAATTGCAACCAAGTTGCCGCAATCAAACAGGATAAAGAAGGTCTTACCGGCGGTGTTGGTAACTTGGAGTGCCTTGTAGGTTGAGTGGTCATAGCTATCAAAGCTAGACAGTAGGCGACCGTATAATGTGTTCGGTGCGCTGATGCCCACTAAGTTTAAGGGGCCAACTTCATTGGTAGCTTTGTGGGTGCGATGATTGGTTTGGCCTTGTGGCAACCAGCCCATGGAATACAGCGTATTGTTGTGGTCCTTAGAGCTAATCGAGACGGTAGCAGCTGCAGCCACGGCCGTACAGCTAATCCCAAAATCTTTCAACACCGTGCCATAGCTCTTGGTGTCACTCTGGCAAGCGCTGACAGCTTCGGCGCGACTGGTTATGCCGCCATTGATCATGTCGTTGCTGGAGTAGGCAATAGTGGGTTGGGGCGGGCTAATAAAGGCAAAGAACTGGACAAAAAATGCCAACACTAAAAAGATAATGCCCGTCCGGCGCACGATTGACTCGCGGCGCATGCGCTTACTATAGAAGCTTAATTGTTGCACTAAACTGGGGTTGTAGGGCAGAGAACTCAAGAGTTTTTCAAACATATGGTTGATACTTTTTTGTTAATTTTTTGTTTTATTACAATTCAAGACGTATTTAACCACGCTCAACCTGTAAGCACAAGCGTGATATTGCACACATGCCAGCTGACGATTACTTCTAATTGCAGGGGTCTGGGAAATCGTCTATAATATTGAGCAGTGGATTAATTCTTAACAGGGGGGCTTGCGACGCAAGCTTTTGAGAGGGTATACAAATAGTGGCGGAGAAAAACACAGCTAAGAATAATAAAGACTATGGTTCCAGCCAGATTACTGTCCTTGAGGGACTTGAGCCAGTTCGTAAGCGACCGGGTATGTATATCGGTGGTACCGGTATCGAAGGTCTGCATCACCTCGTCTGGGAAATTGTCGATAATGGTATCGACGAAGCCTTAGCTGGACACGCTACCCGCGTCGAAGTCACCATGTTGGCCGACGGCGGTATCAAAGTCTACGACGATGGCCGTGGTATCCCGACCGATATTCACCCTAAGACCGGTAAGAGTACTGTCGAGACCGTGCTAACGGTGCTACACGCCGGCGGTAAATTTGGTGACGGTGGCTACAAAGTCTCTGGTGGTCTACACGGTGTTGGTTCTAGCGTTGTTAACGCCTTGTCTAACAAACTGATAGTCCGCGTCTACCGCGAGGGCAAAATCTTTGAGCAAGAGTACGCCAAGGGTCTACCCCAGCACGATCTAAAAGTTGTCGGTAAGACCGATAAGAACCACACTGGTACCGAAATTACCTTCTACGCCGATGACACTATCTTTGAAAGCGTTAAGTTCAACTACGACACGATTCTTGACCGCCTACGCCACGCCGCCTACCTGACTAAGGGTATTCGGACTACCTTAGCTGACGAGAAATCCGGCAAGCGCTACGGCTTTTACTTTGAAGGTGGTATCCAAAGCTACGTAAAGCATTTAAATATTGGTCGGGAAGCTGTCGACGAAGACATCTTTTACGTCGATAAGATGGTAAAAGATGTCCAGGTTGAAATCTCTTGCCAGTACACCGATAGCTACACTGAAACCATTAAGACCTTTGCCAACAACGTGCTTAACCCCGATGGTGGTACGCACTTGACTGGTTTCCGCTCGGCGCTAACCCGCGTTATTAATGACTACGCTCGCAAGCAGGGCCTGCTGAAAGAAAAAGAAGAGAACCTCAGTGGTGAGGATACCCGCGAAGGCATCACCTGTATTATTCTCGTTAAGCTGCCCGATCCGCAGTTCGAAGGCCAGACCAAGAATAAGCTGGGTAACCCTGAAGTCCGCGGCATGGTCGAGACGGTCATGAACGAACACTTTAATTATTATCTGGAAGAACACCCAGCGGTGGCGCGCAAGATTGTCGGCAAAGCTTTGCTAGCCGCCCGGGCCCGTAAAGCCGCTCGCGCTGCTCGTGAGAACATTTTGCGTAAAGGTGTCCTTGATGGCGCCAGTATGCCCGGAAAGTTAGCCGATTGCCAAAGTAAAGACCCGAACGTCTGCGAAATCTATTTGGTTGAGGGTGACTCAGCCGGTGGTTCAGCAAAGTCGGGACGCGACTCTAAGACCCAAGCCATCCTGCCACTCCGTGGTAAAGTTCTCAACGTTGAGCGCGCTCGACTAGATAGAATGTTGGCCAATAATGAAATTGTCAGCCTAATTAAGGCGCTGGGTGTTGGAATCGAAGAATCTTTTGATATCCGTGGTCTGCGCTACGCTCGCATCATCATCATGACCGATGCCGATGTCGACGGTAGCCACATTTCTACCTTGCTCATGACCTTCTTCTTCCGCTACATGAAAGAAGTGGTTGATGGTGGTCACTTGTATCTGGCGAAGCCACCACTTTTTGAGCTAGTAAAACCTGGCCGCAAGTCGAGTATCTTTATTTACGACGAAAGCGAGCTCGAGCGTACGCTCGATGAAATTATCGCTAAGCGTACAGCCGAAGGTAAAGTTAGTGCTGATGACGACCGTCTAAAACAAGCCGGCTTTGTTGAACAGAAACGTTACAAGGGATTGGGTGAAATGGATGCCGATCAGCTATTTGAAACCACTATGAACCCCGAGAAGCGAGTGCTGGTGCAGGTTAAAGTTGCCGACGCCGAGCGTGCCGACAGCATCTTTAATAAGCTGATGGGCTCTGAAGTTGAGCTTCGCAAGAACTTTATTCAGGCCAATGCTAAGTTCGTGAAAGATTTGGATATTTAATATGGATGATGACACTTTGAAACCAGAAGAAAATTTGAACGACCGCCCGCAAAACCACGTTGCGCCAGCTTCTGAGGGCACGATGGAAGAGCGCCGCCGCGGCGTTGAACACGCTGCCGATGTTCTTGATAGTGGTCACTCACGTTCGGTCGAACTTCGTACCGTAGAAAATATCATGGAAGATAGCTATTTGCGTTATAGCATGAGCGTTATCATTGATCGGGCCTTGCCTGACGTCCGTGATGGTATGAAACCGGTACACCGACGCATTTTATATTCTATGAATGAAGAAGGCCTGCGCTCCGGTGCTCGTCACCGCAAGAGTGCTAACGTGGTTGGTGCTGTGATGGGTAAGTACCACCCGCACGGTGACTCCAGTATTTATGACGCCATGGTACGGATGGCGCAGCCATGGGCGATGCGCTACATGCTAGTTAACGGGCAGGGTAACTTCGGTTCTATGGATGGCGATCCACCAGCTGCTATGCGTTACACCGAAGCCAAAATGGCTCGCTTAGCCGATGAAACTCTGGCTGACATTGATAAAGAAACCGTTGATTTCCGTGAAAACTACGATGGCACGACCACTGAACCTACGGTGCTGCCGGCACGTCTGCCAAACCTTCTATTGAACGGTCAGCTTGGTATTGCCGTTGGTATGGCCACTAATATCCCGCCGCACAACTTGAGCGAGCTGATCGACGCCGAGGTTACCTTAATCGATAACCCGAACGCTACCTTAGACGATTTACTCGAGCACATCAAGGGCCCAGATTTCCCAACCGGCGGTGTTATTTACGGTAAGGAATCAATCCGTACCGCCTATGCCACTGGCCGGGGTGGCGTCGTCACCCGTGGTATCGCTGAAATCGTTGAGAACGCTAAAGGCAAGCATCAGATTGTTATTACCGAAATTCCGTATGGGTTGAATAAAGAGACACTGGTGTTAAAGATTGCCGAACTGGCTAACACCAAAAAGGTGACTGGTATCTCTGACCTCCGTGACGAAACCGCCCGTGGTAAGGTCAGGATTGTGGTAGACCTCAAGCGCGACGCCTATCCTAAGAAGCTACTCAACCAGCTGTACAAGCTGACACCGCTGCAAAGTACCTTCCACTTTAATATGATGGCGCTGATTGATGGTATCCAACCCCGCATTCTTGGTCTGCAAGATATCCTTAGCGAGCACATTAAGCACCGCCGCGTCGTCATCCGTCGTCGCACCGAATTCGAACTCCGTAAAGCTAAAGAACGGGCCCACATTTTAGAGGGTCTCAAGATAGCGCTCGACCACATTGATGAGGTAATTGCAACGATTCGGGCCTCCCAGACAACTGATGAAGCTGGTAAAAACTTGATGGTCAAATTTGACCTGAGTGAGATTCAATCGAAAGCCATCTTGGCGATGCAGCTCCGCACCTTAGCCGGCTTGGAACGCGCCAAGATTGAAAACGAACTAGCCGAGTTACTGAAGTTAATTGAGAAATTAGAAGGCATCTTGGGTGACGAAAAGAAAATCCTCAAGATTATTCGTGCTGAACTATTAGAGCTTAAGAAGCAATACGGTGATGAGCGCCGCACCAAGGTCGTTAACAGTGAACTTGGTAAGATGAGTGATGAAGACTTAATTGCCGACGAACAGATGGCTGTTACCTTAACTGCTGCCAATTACATCAAGCGTTCACCACTAGCTGAGTACAAGAAGCAGGGCCGAGGTGGCAAGGGCCGCCGCGGTATGGCTACCCGTGAAGAGGACGTGATTGAACACGTCGTCAATGCCAGCACCCACGATTACTTGCTGTTCTTTACGAATAAGGGTCGCGTCTTCCGTATGAAGACCTACGAAGTGCCAGCCGTTGGTCTCAACGCTAAAGGTGTGGCGATTGTTAACCTGTTGCAGCTGCAGCCGGAAGAGACCGTTACCAGCGTCATCAACGTCTCTAAGACAAACAACGCTCAGAACCTGATAATGTGTACCGTACGCGGAGTCGTTAAGAAGACGCCGTTTGAGCAGTACCAGAACGTTCGAACCAGTGGTTTAATTGCCATTAACCTCGATAGTGGTGATGAGCTGAAGTGGATCCGTATGACCAGTGGTGACAACGAAGTTGTTATCTCGACTTCCCAAGGACAAGCCATTCGCTTCCATGAAAAAGATGCTCGTCCAATGGGCCGCGTTAGTCGCGGTGTCCGCGGTATCCGCTTGCGACCTGGTGACCATGTCATTGGCATGGACATTGTCGAAGAGGGTTCTTCGGTGTTCGTGATTTCTAAGTTTGGTTACGGTAAACGCACTAAGGTGGCGCAGTTTACGCCGCACGCTCGGGGTGGTGTTGGTATCCGTTCGGCAATTGTAAATACCAAGACTGGTGAACTGATGGGCGTGAAAACCCTCGGCGATCATGATGACCAAGAAGTCATCATCATTAGCGCTAGTGGTCAGACAATTCGACTTGGCCTGAAGGACATTCCAGCCCTCGGTCGGGCCACCCAAGGTGTCCGTATCATGCGCCTCAACGACGGTGACGAAGTCGTCTCGTTGGCCCTCGTAGAGAAGTCAGAAGAGATAGACGAAACCCCGCTCGACGAAACAGTAGTCCTGGAACCCGCTTCTAGCCCAGCTGAATAGGCAACAATAATCGTTGCAATAAATACGGCAGGACAGACGATTTAACCTCTTGACTGTAAAGTATTTAATAGAGTATGATTTAATAACGCTTTTGAGGTCTCTTCATGTGTATCTCTGAGAGCTGTGTGTTCGTTAACAATTGAATAGTGCAAATCAACGTCAAGCTTGTCTAAACTTCGGTTTAGCGAGTTTTCAACGAAAGTTGAAGTTCAACAGCAAACCTTCGGGTTTGCGCGAATTTGTTTTAAATTAAGTCAGTGTTCGGGAGTAGTCGTCAGATTACGAACGAACTTGCAGACTGAAGTTAAGGTCACATTCTTTTTTGGAGAGTTTGATCCTGGCTCAGGATGAACGCTGGCGGCGTGCCTA
>JARXKN010000023.1 GCA_030271625.1 Patescibacteria group bacterium | reverse complement strand
GACGTGATGCGTCAGCGGTTGGCCAGGACGGCTAGCCATTGGAAGATTTGAGTGGTTGATAAAAAAGGGACAGTCTACGGTTAAGTAGAGCTGTCCCCTATCAACACTTACCTATGATCAGGTGAGACGAGTCAGCTGTACGTACTGAATATAGTAATCATTGCCTAGCGAGTCGGCTTTACGATTGATAATCGCAACAGTTGCAGCCCCGCTCACTGGCCCAGTAAAGTCAGCCGTCAGATTGATCCATCTACCAGTTGCAATAGAATTGTTTCCAATGATGACCTTACCACCTATTTCTACAGCTATAACAGGCTGTACGGTTCCCGCAGGGCTAGTGCTATATATCGGAACAGTAATACGGTAACGGTGTACGGTATTGAAATTAATCACTTGGGTTAACACTGCGCCTGCACGCGTACCACTGCCTGTGCCGATGAATAATCCCATCCCACCTCGCGCGGGTTCTGAGACAGCAGGCCCAAATTTCCATCCATCATTATTCGAACTAAAGTATGTAAACTTGTATACGAAGGAATCACTAACACCGTACTCAACCACTGGGAATACTACTGCCTGCGATGCCTCTGTGCCGCCATCAAATGCCACTCTAACTTCAACTTGAAACTTGGACCCCAACGGCAGCGAAGTCAATATTGCACGCCGCACAGCCTTATTCACCAAGCCATTCGTCGCATCTAGAGAATCAATCAAATAAGCAGTTAGCACCGCCTGGACTTTACCACTCCCAATAATATCTACCCACACCCGTTGCCCTTGCTTAATCAAGGGCCACTTGCCCACGTCCACCCGACTATTGACAAACGTATTCAAGTCGACAGTACTTCCATTGGCCTGATTATTAATCGTTGCCTTCGGAAGACTGGCAGCCGCAATCGTGTCGACCATTACCGTTTGAACATTAGACGGCGTAGTTTTATCACCGCGCAGCATCGAGTAACTCAACTGCACCCGGCTATTGACACTGTTATGCAGCACTTGAGCCGCGGTCAGGTCAAACACCACCGAGCCACTCGTCTGGCCTTTAAGTGTTGCTTGATAGTTAGTGCCATCCTCAAAAATCCAACTCAGCGTGATGGTATCCGTCGCCAGCATCCCTGGGTATTTAACCGTCACACCGGTGTCGTTTTGAATGGTCACCGGGTCAACCGTGACCTCTTGCGTGGTACCTGAGGCACCGTTAAGGGTTGGATAAGGCAGCACCGCCGGCAGTTGCTGGATTACATAGTTGGCTACGCCAAACAGGGTCGCCGTTTGCCTACTGGGGATTGCCGGGAAACTCACCCAAAACTTCATTTCAAAGATCGAGCCGTCCTTGAGCAAGCGAGCTTTATCCAGCGGGAATGGCAGAGAAACTCCCTTGATGAGGTCGCCTGCGACGACCTTGTTGGCGGTGTAAAGTTTCTCGGTGTACGGCGTCCCATCATCAAAAGTGCCGGTGCACGTCAGCCACATCAGTTGGTCTTCACGCATGAAATCCCACACGGCAATATCGATGCGAGGCTCTTCACCCACCAGGCTAACCGGCAGCACCGTGGTGTTTTCAAACCCGCGAATGCGCGGTGTCGGCAGCACCGCAAGAGGCAGCAACCGCACGGACAAGGTCTCGAACGTGTAGGTGAATTGCCCGCGCCGAACCTCGCAATCCACGCTGACGTTGTTGCCGTCTCGACGCAAGCCCTTGGCAATGACATAGGCCGGGATGGGCACATCGACGCTGTTGGTCTTCGGATCGCCTGGCACTACGTCTTCAAATTGGCTGACGTCATATTGGCCGAGCCATTTGTACGCAATTTGATCACCGGCCTGCATCGACTTGTAGCTGATGCGCAAGGTGGCACCGTTGATGACCTTCTTCGGCTGAATCGTTCCCAGAGCCTGATCAGCCTCAAGAATTTTCAGTAATCCCAGTTCTACCGGCAGGCCAACGGTGAGGTCAAGCACCTGGGAGCGAAAGACCTGCTGAGGTTGGCCCGGACGCACCACGGTGTAGCTGACAGAGATGCTGGCGTTGATATTGTTGTCCACGACTTTACGGTCAACCGGAAAAAACACAGACGGCAAGACGTGCCCTGCATACGCCTGGTTAATCTTGATGGTGCCGCTGGCAGAGCCCTGCACGCCC
>JARXKN010000015.1 GCA_030271625.1 Patescibacteria group bacterium | reverse complement strand
TATCCGTACGGGAACGTGCGGATGGATTACCTCCTTTCTAGGGAGAAACTAGCAGCTAGCGGAGCAATCCCTTGCGAGCTAGGTCGATCTTGGTAAAACGTAACATCAGATCTGACGTTTTACATTTTCTGTGAAGTCCTCCGGGATGACACAGACAAGATATCAGTTTCTGTACACCGAACTCGACGTTGTTTGCACTATTCAGTTTTTAACCCACATGAGGTTAGTAAAAGAGCCCCCTGCGAGAGGGCTCTTTTCGTGTTTTATGATTGACGCTTCGCTCGTGTCTACAAAAAGCCAAGACTTTGGCTTTTCGCCCTGCGAGAGGGCTCTTTTTTATGTCTGTAGTAAGCTATGGATGCGAGCCGCTAGATCTTTAATGGCGTCCTGATTACCATTAGTAAAGACGACTAACACGTAGGTCGATTTCGGGCTGTAAACAATGGCGGCATCGTTCCAGACGCCAGGGAAGAAGCCAACTTTGTCTTGCACGGTGCTACCGGGGGAGCCGGCCGGAATAGCGCTGCGATAAATCTGGCGGCCCATGTAGCCTAAGAAGACGGCGGTATCGGTGGAATTGAGTAACTTGCCTGCAGCGAGTGATTGTAAGAAGCGGGCGGTGTCGGCTGGTGTGGACTTAAGCGGCATGCCGGAAATATCGGTACCAGTAAAGCCTTGATCATGAACAAAGTTAGTAATGGCTACCCAGTTGTATTGAGCTCCCAAGGCGACGGCGCAAGGATTGTCTGAAACTACTAGCATCGCCTCCAGGCAGCCAATAGTGGTCTTGCCGGCTATTGGCGTGTTTGGATCAATAGAACCAGCCTCAATGCCTTTAAAGACGTACCAGGCGACATACAGTTTATAGATGCTGGCAGTAACTGCCTGCCGATCACCATTTGAGCCGGCCTGACGGCCCTGGCCACCAAGTTCGATAAAGGTTACGCCGGCCGTTAGACGGGGGTAATCGGCTTGCCAGTCTTTAATGATGGCATTCAGACCGTTATTAGTTGGTGTGTAACTGCGTGATACTTGCGTGCTGGCAGCCAGCGTTTTGGTAGTAGCGGCTAGCTGCGCCGTGCCGGATTGCAAAGCGGCCGCCAAACTGGCGGCGGTGTTGTCCAGATCAAGGCCGGTGCCAGCCTGAGCGGTTGTCTGGCTCGTAATGGTGCCGTCGACAACGGTTACGATACTGTTTTGGGGGGCTTGAGCTACCAGCGGTAGTTGGGACCCCAGCCAGGACCGGATAGCGGCCGTATCGTAGCTGATCGTAAACTGGTGGGCTGTCGGCTGAGCGCTGACACTGCTCCAAGCTTTAATCTGTTCCACGAAAGGACTATAGGTTCGGCCATTATAGGTGATGGTCGGCGGTGTCTTCTGGGTGGCAGCGAGTTTCTCGACGGTAGCGGTGGCAACATCGGTGGTAATGGCTGGAGCGATGGTTTGGCGCGGGATGGTCATGGTCGTTATAGATAGTGGGTCAAAGTCAGCTAAGCTCTTTTGGATGGCGGTTGGTGGCACTTGGTAACCATCGGTGTGCGGCACGACGACATAGCTCTTGTCGGCTTGCTTCACTAGCGTCGCATCGTGCGGGACAACCGTGTTTTCGGCCGTCAAACTAGCCACTAAAGCCGCTTGTTTGACGCTATTATGTTGATACTGAACGGTGTCGATAGCGGCTTTGTGCAAGATGCTAAACGGCACCAATCGTTCGTGCCAGTCGTAGCTGACTAACTGCTGCGACATTGCCTGACTATTAATAGTACTGCCGGTGTCACGGACTTTTAGGTGATAGGTTTTGGGGCCCACTACCAAGGTGACGGGGCGATCGTTTAAAGCTTCGAGGCGCGATTGCAGGGTTTGCTGGTTAGTATGGGCAATCGGCACTGTAGCCGCCTGGGCAAATGGGCGGACATAGTCGTGCGGATAGACTAACTGAACGATTATAACCAAGCATAATGCAGCCGAGATGGTCGCCACGGCGCGCTGCGCCCACAGTAACGTTTCGGCAACCACGGCTAAGCGGGCCACACTTACCCGAGGGTATAGCGGCCGCAAAGCGAGGTGCGCAAGATAGGTCATGATTTGTTTTTTAGTTTTTGTTCGAGTAGAACTGTTTTAATAGTAGCAACTTGGTAGCGTACGGGCAATATATATCAGGGGTTATTTGGCAGTATTACCCTTGTTTTAGCGCAGTCACTAGGGTAAAATACTTCGGTACCTTGAAACGTACGTTCCGTGTGGGGACATAGCTCAGTTGGCTAGAGCACCTGCTTTGCAAGCAGGGGGTCCAGGGTTCGAGTCCCTGTGTCTCCACCATACACGTCCGGGCGATTAGCTCAGCTGGTTAGAGCGCGTCACTGATAATGACGAGGTCGGAGGTTCGAGTCCCTCATCGCCCACCAAATAAACAGTCCCACGAAAGTGGGTCTTTTTATTTGGTGGCGACTGCGTGACGCTAACGCTTAGTCTGGTAAACTAGACCAATGTGGTTTTACTTCGCTCTGCTATCGGCTTTCTTTAACGCCATTGGTAATATTGCTCGCCGGACCCATGGCTCCTTAGCTCAGCCGGTTGAGCTGTCTTGGTGGTCAATGCTGTTTGGTATGCCGTTGGGGATTGGGCTACTGCTCACAACGCACCGTCCTTATTACACTAGTACGGCCTTCATTGCCCCGATGGTTATTACCGCCCTTATAAATACCGTTGCCAGTGTGTTACAGTTTCGGGCCTATAAATTAGCCGACGCTTCGGTTATTAGCCCGATTGCCAACTTGCTGCCAATCTTCCTAATACCAACTTCGTTCCTGATGCTCGGTGTACTACCGGGCAAAGGTGGCATAATCGGTATCCTGCTGATTGTGGTCGGTGTCTATTACTCCAGCGTTAGCGGTAAGCACGATTTGCTTCATCCACTACAGCAACTGATTTCTAACCGCGGTTCACGGTCGATGCTCGGCGCCGTCGCCTTGTGGTCTATATCCGGTAACCTGGAGCGAATTGCCTTGCGTTCGGCGGTGCCGGCGCTGTTACTGGTGCTGCAAGCAGCTATTATGTTCATCTGTCTGTCGATTATCCTGTTGGTTAGGCCGCAGACAAAGCGCCTAAAGCGCGGCGAGAAGGTGATTCGGCGCTGGGGCTGGCACATTGCTGCCATTGCGGTGTTTGCGACGCTGTCGGTCTACTTCCAATATCAAGCCGTGGCGCTGATTGACCCCAGCTATGTCTTGGCCGTTAAGCGCCTCGATGTGCTAATAACGATTCTGTTTGCTGGCTTGTTCCTACGCGAGAAGCACATTTTGAAGCGCTTTGAAGGATCAGTCATAGCCTTAATTGGCGTCGTAATAATTTTTATCTTTAAGTAGGTTAGAAATCAGCTAGATGTTCGACTTCGAAGTAGAAGTTAGCATCGTCTAGGGGCGTCGCACTTAAAGCTTGTAGTTCATCGCGCAACTCTAAGCTAACATCTTCCGTTAAGTATGGGAAGGATTCGGCCAGCGGTCGTTCAGGACTTAACTGAGATGACGGAATCACGAACGCTAAAATTTCTGGATCCAAGGCTAAGCGCGCCAAGCTCTGGTGTAATGGCCGGGCGCTTTGTTCGATAACGGCCTTTTCGGCAAGATTGGTCGTTGATAAGGCGACATACAAGGCTCCCTCAGTTGCTTCGGCCTGCCGAGCGACTAAGCCAAGACCATCAGTTAAAAAACTAGCATGAGCCTCAGTGTAGGGGCGGCCGGCATAGTCCATGAGACGGGCGACAACAGTGTAATCACCCTTGGGTAGGTCAGGTTTGACGCGAGTTTTTATTTCGTATGACATTTTGATTTTTCCTTCTAGCACTAATTATAAGCTTGCACTGCAAGTGATATTACGCACAACAGGGCATCTGCAGGCTAGGGAGCTAGGCTGGGAGTTTGGGTCGAGAGGTTGGCTGACTTAACCGTTGGCGTCTGACCTGACGACTGATTGGCGGCGCCGTAGGCGGCGAGCAAACCTATAAAAGCTACCGCTATAAGGGCCTGGCGCAAGACGCGCCGCAGGCTAAACTGCAGGCTTTGATTTTCTAGCGGGCTAACTTGATAGGTCATAGGTGTACTCCATACTCGTAAAGTTAGCTAAGGATATAGTTTGCGCAGGTGGTGAGCTATCGAAATTCTTACAGTGAGCTGACTTTAAAAGTTGTTTAACCTACAACGATAATTGTTAATTGTATCTGTAAAACAAGATTATAGGTCCGTCAGACCCCAGCATACAGACAGGGGTGGTATAATCATAATCAATATGCCAAGTAAGCGTCATCTGTACCTTGCAGCACCAGTAGTTTTGATTGGATTTGTTTGTGGCGGGGCAGGGCTGGCTGCTGCTAGCTCAGCTAACATCTCACACTCCTATCTGGGTAGTAACGACATCGTTCAGGGCAGCTTAGTGAGCCTCGACTCGACCCAAGATAATTATGTCCAAGCAGCCAACACCAACACCGCTAACAAACTAGTCGGTATTACGGTTGGTACCAGTGATTCACTGGTGGCGATTGATGCTGAAGCCAATAAAGTGCAAGTCGCCACCAGCGGCATTGCTAGTGCCCTCGTTAGCGATGTTAACGGGCCGATTAAAAGTGGTGATTCGGTAGCCGTATCGCCGTTTAGTGGCGTTGGCATGAAGTCGCAACCCGGCGCCAGACTGATTGGATTAGCCCAGTCAACGCTTGGTGACGCCGGTAGTAATCCGGTGAACCAACAAGTCACCGACAAAGATGGCAAAAAACAGACCATAAAAGTCGGCTTTGTCCGCGTTAGTATTGCGATTGGTTCTGCGCCGGCTAACGCCGATGATGCTCAGCGGAACTCGCTGCAACGGGTAGCGAAGTCCTTAACCGGACACGCAGTCTCAACAGCCCGGATTGTGATTAGCGCTTTTATTGCCGTCATCGCGCTGATTGCCTTGGTGACCCTGATTTACACCTCAGTCTATGGATCGATTGAAGCCATCGGCCGTAATCCGCTGGCTAAAACGTCGATTTTTCGAGCTTTAACTTCTATTATTGGGCTGGTTTTGGCGACCGCTACGGTAGCCCTCATCACCATCTATTTGATTATTCGTTAGCTACATAATCAGGCTGTGCACCAATAAGTGTGTGCGGATTTTGATGCCAAAAAATAAAAGTTTATGCAAAAAGTGAGTCGTGAGAGTTGCCACCCGAGACTTCAAAAAAGACGCATTTTTGGCTGAAAATTTTTGTGTTCTATATTATATACACAAAATTATGTACTCATTCGTAATTAACAGATAAGAAAAAGCTTGCAGCATAAGCACATTAGGCGTAAAATTTAGTTACGGCAAATTACGAGGTGGAACTTGTAACTGTAAACACAGAGCCAACACAAGAACAAACAAAACATGGAAAATTATCCTTACGATAATGTCCTAGATTCTGATCTGGAGGCACCCGCAGTCGCACCATCCGTGCGCACCTCTGTTACTAATGCTCAAAAAGTTAAATACGCCTTCCTCCGCTTTGATAATTACGCTATCCGCATCACCGCTGCCGCCCTAGTGGTGATGTTTTTGTTTGGCTCGGGCGCGTTCTTACTGTCGCGCGGGAGCAACCAGACTAATAGCGACGGTACTCAGCAGTCCAATAACTTCGGTGTAAACAAGCTTGCTTTAACTGGTCTTGATACTGCCAGCCAGTTGAAGCTGGGCCAAACTAACCACTTGGCTATCAACGGTCAGCTGATTGTTAACAATAGTTTGGTTATTACGCCGACTACGCAGCCGACTACCGGTGTTGCTGGTCAATTCTACTTTGACCAGAAGAGTAATCAACCGTACTTTTACGATGGTACAAAATTCGTTAGCTTAGTGACGCCAACACCGAAGGGCGTTAGCTCAATTGGTGGTACATCAGGGGTGGTTGGTCTGGGCAGTGGCCTGCGCATCACCAACGGGCAGTTAGCTTTAACCGATGCTATCTTGCAGGGCGCAGCTGGCAACAACAGTTCCGTCCCGGTTAGTAGCGTCCAGGGCCAGACTGGCGACGTGAGCTTCAGTGGTGGTAACGGCATCGCCTTTAACGGCACCACTGTTACTAACACTGGATTGCTGTCGCTCGGCGGCAGTACTGGCAACCTTGCGCTGGGCCGTGGCCTTAGCGTCCAGGGTGGGGCTCTCAAGACCAGTATCTCGATTGCCTCAGCTTCGGCTAATCTAATCATCAGCGATGATGGCAACGGCAACTACAGCATCACCGATACCAGCGCTGCCAGCACCCAAGTTATTCTAGCGCCGGCTAGCGCTCAGACCGACAGCAGCACTAATACCTCGCTTAACATCAACAAAACTGGCAGCGGTAACTTCTTACAGCTGGCTAGTAACGGCGTAGACAAATTCGTGGTTGATCAGACGGGAACAATTACCAGTGGAACTATTGCCTACGCTCAGGTCACGGGAGCCCCAGCTACCACTGTCACGAGCCTGGGTGGCGTCAGCGGTGCGATTGCCCTCGGCAGCGGCCTTAATCTCTCTGGCAGTACCTTAAACAACACCGGCGTCACCAGCCTAACCGGCACCACTGATCAGGTAATCGCCAGCGCCAGCAGCGGTGCGGTGACGCTGTCGCTGCCACAGAGCATTGCTCCATCCTCTAGTGTTACCTTTAACGGCCTGAGTTTAAGCGGTAATCTTGATGTTGCGGGAAACACGACACTCACTTCCGTAGGTGTTTCTGGCGCCGCTAGCTTAACAAATACTTTGACCGTTGCTGGCCTTACAACATTATCCGGTGGCGAGGTGGTATCTGGAAGCGTCAACATAAACACAACAGGCACGAGCGCAACCGTTATCGGTAACAGTGGTGCTAGCTTTACCGTCTCTTCCAATGGTCTGAACATTTCAAACGCCGGTGCACTGAGCGGCATCACTACTATCGCCGCCAGCGGCTCGATTGCCGCCGCTACCACTGGAAACACCATTAACGGCTTGGTTATCAGTAGTGGCAGCCTCAGCGGTATTACTGGTTACTCTCAGACAAGCGGCAACTTTACGCAATCAGGCGGTGGCAGCTTTACTACCGGTACTGGTACCACCACTATCGGTAGTCTCAGCACTGGTTTAGTACTGAGCAACGCCGGCGGTGCCTTGAGTTCTGGCGCGGTTGACCGTAACAGTGCTAGCTACTTCAACACCGCCTTGGGTGTTGGTAACGGTGGTACTGGCGCAGCTACTGCAGCTGGCGCTCGGACCAACTTGGGTGCTGCCGCTTCCGGCGCTAACAGTGACATCACTAGCTTGAGCGCTATTACTGCGGTCGGAACCACTGGTACGGCCTTAACACTCCAGGGTAATGCCAGCTCAGTCTTCACGGCAACAGCTGGCGGCTTCACTACGAGCCTTGGTTTCGCCAGCCCAACCGCCAATGTAAATTATCAGTTTGCAGCCGCCGCTGCCGGCACCTACAGTATTTGTACTACGGCCGCTAACTGTGCCGGGGTTGGTGGCGGCGTGACAACCCCTGGCGGCACTACTGGCCAGATTGCTAAGTTTACTAGCTCCCAGACCTTGGGAGATTCTTTGCTTTCCGAGTCTGGTGCCACAGTAACCGTCGGCGGCAACCTAGCGGTTAACACGATTGCCCCAACCGCCGCCTTCTTACTGGGTGTTACGTCTCAGAATGTTACCGTCCAGGGCGCCAGCGTAGCGATTAGCAGCACTAACGGCGCCAACACGAACACCCTGAGCTTTGCTACCCCAAGCGGTGCCAGCCACACCATTACCGTGCCTAACGCCAGCGGTACCGTCGCCGTCAGTGCCAGCGGCCCATTAGCCATCGATTCCAACGGCAACCTGACTTGTGCTAGCTGTACTACTTCTGGTGGTGGCGCCGGTGGCGCGGTTGATTCCATCAATGGCATTAATGGTAGTGTGAGCTTGCAGGGCACAGCCAATCAAATTGTGATCACAAATAATGGTGGCACCGGCACCATTACACTTAGCACGCCACAGGATATTAACACCAACAGCAACCCAACCTTTGCCTCGGCTAGCTTAACGAACAACTTAAGTGTTACTAACGCAATTAGCGCCGGCAGCCTCAGCACCAGTGGCACCCTAGCCGTAACTGGTGCAGCCACAGCTGCTAGTTTTAATGGTCTCAGCTTAACCGCCAATGCTATCGGCTTTACGGTGGCGGGCGGCACAACTGTTAAAACGGTAACCGTCACGGCTAACGTTAATCTTGATCAGAATGTTAGCACTACCAGTACACCAACCTTCTCCAGCTTGAACTTGAGCAGCGCCTTAACGGTCGCTAACGGTGGTACCGGCGCTAGTAGTGCGGCCGGCGCTCGTGGTAACCTCGGCGCTGCCGCTTCGGGCGCCAACTCTGACATCACTAGTATCTCTGGGTTAACGACTGCATTATCAGCTGGCCAAGGTGGTACCGGCGTTAACGGTTCTACGGCTGCAAACGGCAAACTACTTATCGGTAACGGCACCGGCTACAGCTTGGCAAACTTAACCCAGGGTAGCGGCATCAGCATTACCAACGGTTCTGGCAGCATTACCATTGGTGTTGACGGTACTATCTGTACTACCGCTGGTAATTGTGCTGGCTCCGGCTCCGGCGTTACTACGGCCGGCGGCACCACCAACAAAATCGCTCTCTTTACTGGTACTCAGGCAATCGGCGATTCTATTATTAGCCAGAGTGGTACGACCATTTCAGTTGCTGGTACTTTGACCGCCACAGCTCTACAGGGCGACGGCTCGGCAATCACTAACTTGAACGCCTCTAACTTAGCCAGCGGTACGGTTGCCAGTGCCCGGATAACCGGTGCCTACAGCGGTATAACTGGGGTTGGTGCCTTAACAGCTGGCTCGATTGCCAGCGGCTTCGGTGCCATCTCGACTACTAATAGTATTACTACCACGGCGGCTTTGCAGGGCAACAGCCTCAGTATTGGCGGCGGCACCTTCACCGTGAGTGCTGGCGGCGCTATTACGGCTGCTACCGGTATCACCACCAGTGGTGCCGTTACCTTGAGCAGCTTAAACAGTGCCGGCGTGGTCCACACTAACGCCTCTGGTACGCTGAGTACCGGTGCAGTAGCCCTGGGCACTGAAACCACTGGTAACTACATTGCTACCCTTGGTACGCTGACCGGTCTGACAACTACGGGTAACACGGGAGCTGGTAGCACACCTACTATCAGCGTCACCTATGGATCGGCTGCGAACACTGCTGCCCAGGGCAATACCGCTTTGACCTTCACTCCTAGCGGAAACCTTACCGGTTCACTCAGCGGAACAGCTGGTGGTGGCTTTACCACAACTACGCTTGCCATAGTAAATAACCCAACCTTTAGTGGCTTAGTTACAGCCAATGGCGGACTTACTGTTGCGAATGCAACTACATTTACCAATGCCGGAGCAACCCTAAATAGTGCAGTCGCGCTTGGCAACCTCACCACTGGTGCAATTGGTACCGCAGCCGCTACTGTAGATAGCGCTACAACGTTTAACATCAACGAAACCACTGCTGCACAGGCTTTGAGCTTACCAAGTCCAACCACCGCAACTGCCGGTCGAATTGCATACATAAATAATGTCGGTACTGCTAGCTTTACGTTAGTTGGCAACACGGTCCCAGCTGGACAGTCAGCCGCCTTTGAGTGGAACGGCACAGCCTGGACTACTATCAACAATCCAATTGCCGGTACTGGCTTAACCCAAAGCGGCAACGTCATCAACAGCGCCGCTGCCACCAGCGTCGTGAACGACACTAACATTACTGGATCGATTGCTGGCAATGTCCTCACCCTCGGCTACACCGGCACCCTCAGTGTGGCCCGTGGTGGTACTGGCTCCGGCACGGCGGCTGGCGCTCGGATTAATCTTGGGGCGGCTGCCTCAGGTGCTAACAATGACATTACTAGCCTCAGCAATGTAGCCACTATCGGCAACAGCGCTGGCGCCTTAACCGTTGGCAACACTAATCAGGCCTTAACCTTGCAGGGCAACGCTAGCTCGGTCTTTACCGCCACTGCTGCCGGCTTCACCACCAGCGTTGGCTTTGCTAACCCAACCGCTAACGTTAACTACCAGTTCGCGGCTGCCGCGGCTGGTACGTACACTGTCTGTACTACCATCGGTAACTGTGCTGGTTCTGGTAGCGGCGTTACCACAGCCGGTGGCACTGCTGGGAAGATTGCTAAGTTTAGCGGCGCTCAGACGTTAGCCGACTCACTATTATCAGAATCTGGCGCCACCGTAACCGTTGGCGGTACCCTCGCCGTTAACACAATTGCTCCTACTAGCGCCTTGTTACTCGGCGTAACGGCCCAAAACGTAACGGTGCAGGGTGCCGCCGTTGCGATTACCTCTACTAACGGCGCTAACACCAACACCCTGAGCTTTGCTTCACCAAGCGGTGCCAGCCACACCATTACTTTGCCTAACGCCAGCGGTACCGTCGCCGTCAGTGCCAGTGGTCCCTTAGCAATCGATGCCAACGGCAACTTAACCTGTGCTACTTGTACGACTTCGGGTGGCGGCGCCGGTGGTGCGGTCGACAGCTTAAACGCTATCAACGGGGCAGTTACCTTGCAGGGCACTACCAACCAGATTGTTGTTAGCAATAATGGCGGCACTAAAACGATTACTCTAAGTACGCCTCAGGACATCAACACAACTTCTAACGTTACTTTCGGATCAGTTACCGTCACTAATGCGGTCAGCGCCGGCAGCCTCAGCACCAGCGGTACCTTGGCCGTCACCGGCGCAGCTACGGCCGCCAGCTTTAACGGCTTGAACTTAACGGCCAACGCGACCGGCTTCACCGTCGCCGGCGGCACCGCCGTTCGGACCGTGACTGTTACCGCTAACGTCACCTTAGATCAGAACCTCAGCACCACTAGCACGCCAACCTTTGGCGGACTAACCCTCAGCAGTGCACTAACTGTCGGTAACGGTGGTACTGGTTCCACTACCGCCGCCGGCGCTCGTGGTAATCTTGGGGCGGCTGCTGCTGGCGCTAACTCTGACATCACTAGCATCTCTGGTCTGACCACCGCCCTCAGCGCTGGCCAGGGCGGCACCGGCATCAACGGTGCCACGGCCGCTAACGGCAAATTATTAATCGGCAACGGCAGTGGTTACACGCTGGCTAATCTGACGCAGGGCAGCGGCATTAGCATTACTAATGGTGCTGGCAGCATATCGATTGGTGTCGATGGCACCATCTGTACCACCGCCGGAAACTGTGCTGGCTCCGGCTCCGGCGTTACGACTGCCGGCGGTACCGTTAACAAGATTGCCTTGTTTACCGGCACCCAGGCTATTGGCGATTCTATCCTTAGCCAAAGTGGCGCTACTGTCACTGCCACTGGTAGTTTGACCGTAACCTCAGCGCTCCAAGGCAACACCCTCAGCATCGGCAGCGGTACGTTCACCGTTAACTCAT
>JARXKN010000004.1 GCA_030271625.1 Patescibacteria group bacterium | reverse complement strand
ATGAGTTAACGGTGAACGTACCGCTGCCGATGCTGAGGGTGTTGCCTTGGAGCGCAGCCGTGGTGGTAATTCCATTGGTGGTATTAATAGCCCCAAAGCCGGTCGTAATCGAACCAGTAGTCAAAATGCCGGTGCCGGTAATGCCACTGTAGCTGCCGCTAACAACAGCACTTGGAACGGTACCACTAGCCAGGTTGGAGGCGTTCAGGTTAGTAATCAGTGAGCCATCACCCTGTAAAGCGGTAGCGGCGAGCGTGCCGGCAACCGTAATGGTTGTACCGCTTTGGCTAATAATAGAATCGCCGATAGCTTGGGCACCGGTAAAGAGCGCAATCTTATTAGTGGTGCCGCCAGTGGTTGTGACACCGCCAGCGACAGCCGCACAGTTACCAGCCGTCGTACAGACGGTGTTATCAACAGCAACGGTAATTGCCCCAGCACCGTTAGTTATCGATATGCCAGAGCCTTGAGCTAAGTTAGCGAGCGTGTAGCCGCTGCCGTTAC
Organism: Patescibacteria group bacterium; assembly: GCA_030271625.1. Taxonomy (GTDB): domain Bacteria; phylum Patescibacteriota; class Saccharimonadia; order Saccharimonadales; family UBA4665; genus UBA4729. The sequence continues at coordinate 54,832 of JARXKN010000004.1, read as the reverse complement.
CAATTAAGAGCTGGCCGCTGGCCGCCGTGGCGCCGTTGATACCAGTACCACCCTGAGCCGCATTTAAGGCAGTGGTCAAACCGGAAAGACTAGTAATGTCGCTGTTAGCACCCGAGGCAGCGGCGCCTAAGTTGCTGCGAGCGCCAGCGGCTGTGGTTGAACCAGTACCACCGTTAGCGACGGTTAAGGTACCGGTTAGGTAGGTAGCACTGTTGCGATCGACGGTGCCGGAGCTTACAACCCCACCGGCGCTCGCCTGCAGTAAGCCAGCACCAAGACCGCTGAATGTAATGGCCCCGCTACTGGTAATTCCAGTGGCGGCAGTAATTGTACCACTGCCATTAACTACGAAGGCATTGCTAGCAATACTGATGCTGCCACCCTGAAAGGCTGAAGTGGTAGCAATTGCGTTTGTCGTATTAATAGCCCCAAAGCCATTGGCGATTGAACCGCTAGTCAGTACGCCAGTCGATGTGATGTTCCCCTGCACGGCCGTCGGCAATGTAGCGCTCAAAGAAGGTATAGATGTGCCGTCAGTAACCAAAACGCTATTAGCAGCTGCGGCCGTTGCAGCAATTGCGCCAGTGCCACTGCCATATAGTATGCCATTACTAGTAAACGACGTGGCGCCAGTGCCGCCGTAAGGAACAGCAATCGTACTTGCCTGGTAGGTACCAGTAGTCAGTGTACCAACACCGGTAATGTTAGTGAATGTACCGGCTGCCAAGTTGGCATTAGTAATACTGTTAACTGCGATGTCAGTGCCCGTTACGCTGCCGTCGACAATTTTTAGAGACGTAACGGTGTTGTCAGCCAGCGCCGCGACACCGGTGCTACTGATAGTAATGTCACCGCTAATCGTCTGATTGACCCAAGCTGTGCCGTTGTACTGCAGCATTTGTCCGGGGGTCAGCGTGGAAACACTGACCGTCACACCCTGAAGCTTGGCAATGGTTGGGTTAGGATAGGTGCCCGTTAGGTCACCGCCGGCGTTACCGGTTGCGCCGTTAGAAGCGATCGAAATGGTGCCCGAGCCATTAGTAATCGTGATGCCGGTGCCGGCCGTTAAGTTAGCTAGGCTGTAGCCGCTGCCGTTGCCTATTAATAGAGTACCGTTAGCAGCCGCGCTGCCATTGACGCCGGTACCACCCTGCCCAGCACTGAGGGTAGTCGTTAAACCAGACAGACTGGTAATGTCATTGTTTGCGCCAGCCGCTGCAGCACCGAGGTTAGTGCGAGCGCCAGCGGCTGTGGTTGAACCAGTACCACCGTTAGCGACGGTTAAGGTACCGGTTAGGTAGGTAGCGCTGTTGCGATCAATGCTTCCAGAGCTAAGAGCGCCGCCAGCTGAACTTTGGACGATGCCAGCGCCGCCTATGCTACTAAAGGTGACAGTGCCGCTGCTGGTCAAGCCAGTTAGGCTGCCTAAGGTACCAGTAATAGTACTGTTGCCACTGACAGTAATGCCGCCGCCGCTGACGGTTACCCCGCCACTAGCGACAGTTAAACCACCACTCTGAACAGTCAAAGCACCGGCAGCCGTTAGAGCACCAGTACTGGTTACAAGTAATTTGGTGGCTGAGCCGACTTGGAAGTTTAAGAAGTCGGCGTTTGTACCAGCGCCAGCAGCTGGAGCGTTAAGGCCAAAGTAAGTACCACCATCAACGCTGGTATTACCGCCGGCAATTGGTGCCCCGACCTGGATTAAGGAAACGGTAGCGTTGCTGGTTGGGACACCGGTTATGGCTAAGCCGGTGTTGTTGCTAGAAGCGGTAATAAGGCCACTGAAGGTTGGGTTGTTAATTGTGTTAACACTGCCGCAAGCGCCACCGGCACCAAGCGTAACGGTGTTACCGCCACCCGTTAAGTTACCGCTACCGCTGGAACAGGTTATGGTCGTGTTACCCTGCACTGCACTGCCCGTTACGGCGCCGTAAACAACGCTGAGTGAGGTGGTTCCACCTAGAGCTACATTGCCGCCGCCATTGAGGCCAGTGCCCGGATTAATTGTGACTGAGCTATTTACTAAATTACCGTTGGTAACCTTAGCGCTACCAATAGTGGCGATGCCAGCACCGCTAATCGTAATGTCGCCAGCGACACTCTGGTTTACCCAGGCAGTGCCGTTGTATTGCAAGAAATTCCCCGGCGCTAAGGCAGAGGTTTGGAGCGAAGTTCCCTGTAGGTTGGCGATGGTTGGGTTAGGATAGGTTCCCGTTAGGTCACCACCAGCGTTACCCGTTGCGCCACTTGAGCTAACAGTAATACTACCAGCCGAGTTAGTCACCACGACCCCAATGCCAGCCGTGATGGTATTTAAGGTGTAGCCACTGCCGTTACCAATCAAGATCTGGCCATTACTGGCAGTTGAGCCATTGAGTCCAGTACCACCTTGAGCGGTACTAAGGGCGGTGGTTAGACCGTTTAAGCTGGTAATGTCAGTGTTGCCACCAGCGCCAGCGGCGCCGAGGTTACTGCGGGCACCAGCGGCAGTGGTGGCACCGGTACCGCCGTTAGCAACACTGAGGGCGGTGGTTAAGGTCAAGCCGTCGAAGGTCGGTGTCGAAACCGTACTTAAGTTCTGATCGATAACGGCGTTGCTGGTCACACTTAAGGATCGACCAGCCGTGCCACCAGCAATCGTAAAGCCGGTGGCATTGGCGGTCAGCGCCACCCCATTGAAACTAGCCGCTGTCGCAGCGCCAGTGACAGTCAAAGTTGAATCGCTATTCAGGCTACCAAAGCTACCAAGGCCGGCGACACTAAGGCCGGCGGTAAGTGTTAACGACGAGAAGGTTGGGCTAGAGCTAGTATTGATGTCTTGTGGCGTGCTAACAGTTATGACGCCGGTGCCGCCGTTAGTAGTTACAATCACCTGGTTAGCCGTACCTTGAATTTGGAGCGCACCATCGAGGCTATTTAAGGAAGCTACGTAGCCAGTTCCACCACTGACCAAACAGCCAGCACAGCTGATATTACCAGCCGCGTCTAAGCTCAATGGTGCGGAAGCGCTAACGGCAACAGTACCACCCGCATTAGGCACCGTAATAGTGTGGTTTGCACCAACGGGTGCTACGAAGGTCAAACTATTTGTGAAGCCGGCAGCGTTAGCTGACAAGGTTAGATTAGCTCCTTGTAGGGTGGCATCTTGGCCGCTAACACCTAGTAATAAAGCGGCTGTCGGGCTGATAGTATTAACGGCTAAACTGCCGCCAACGGTAACCGTACCACCAGCTTGCGTTAACAAGGAGTTACCAACTGTTTGGCTACCCGTGAATAAGGCAATTGTGCCGCTTGTGCCACCGGCTGTAGTAACGCCACCGCCAACCGACGAACAGTTAGCAGCCGTCGTACATATGTTATACGTCCCAGCGGCAGCAGTTGGGAATAGGTAGCTAATGTTGGTGGTCGGTAACGCAAATCCAACCGAAGTACTAAAACCGCCATTTGAGGCGGTGAGTGTTGTGCTGCCATTACCGACCAAAGTTAGAGCGCCACCGGCGTTGCCAATACTCAGGCCGCTGCCACCGTTATCAATTAAGTTCAGAGCACTCAAACTGGTAATGTCGCTGTTAACGCCGGCCGCAGCGGCGCCGAGGTTACTGCGGGCACCAGCGGCAGTCGTGGCGCCAGTACCACCGCTGGCAACTGATAGCGCCGTGTTAAGCGTCAGGCCATCAAACGTGGGTGTCGTAATAATGGTAATGCCGTTACAAGCGCCACCGGCACCAAGCGTTACGGTGTTACCGCCGCCCGTTAAATTGCCGGTGCCGCTTGGGCAAACCAAAGTCGTGTTTCCCTGCACTGCGGTGCTTGAGCTTGAGCCATAAGCTACGCTGATAATCGCTGAACTGCCAAGGCTGATTACGCCGCCGCCAGTTAAGCCGGGGCCGGCAGTGACCGTAAGACTGCTATTAGCTAATTTAGCATTGGTGACGGCGCTGTCAGCAATTTTAATCGTAGTGATGGCACTGTTAGCGATGGTAGCGAGGCCGTTACCATCAACAGTAATGTCACCACTAACTGAGGTATTAACCCAGTTAGTGCCGTTGTAAACCAAGAAATTACCGCTGCTCAAGCTGCTGGTCAGCAGGCTTGTACCGTTCAATTTGGCAACGGTGGGGTTAGGATAGGTGCCGCTTAAATCACCACCGGCTGGGCCGCCTGGAGTAGCACCGGCGCTGGCCGTGGCACAGCTTACCCAGGTTGGTGCGCTACCAGAAGCTGCTGTTAAACAGTCACCCGTAACACCAGCGGCTGTAACGCCAAGCGCCCCGCCGCCGTTCCCGTAGAGCACGCCGTTAGTAGTAAAGCTGCTGGCGCCCGTACCACCCACGCCAACACTCACGATGCCGCTGGTTAGGTTGCTGGCATTCAAATTGGTAATAGCCGAGCCAGCACCTTGTAGAACTGTAGCGCTCAAAGTACCGGCGACGGTAATTGTCGTACCGGCTTGGGTAATAATCGAGTTAGCAATTGCCTGGCCGCCGCTAAACAAGGCAATCGTGCCGCTCGTGCCACCAGCGGTCGTAACACCACCACCCACACCGCTACAGTTACCGCTGGTGTCACAGACGCTGTTACCGTTTTGTAATAAGGTCGTGGCGCTGACATTCTGGAAGCTGTTAGAAGCCGCGGTAAAGGTGTTGTTGGTGTTCAGTAACGGTACATTACTGGATAGACGACCGTCACTAAGTGTACCGGCAGAGAGGTTGCTGGCATCAGTGAAATAACTGGCTGCATACCCCTGGAGGGTGGCAGCGTTAACGTTAGTAACATTGCTACCATTGAGGGTTGGCAGAGTGCCGGTGGCCGTCAACTGAACCAACTGGCTAGCACCGTTAAAAGCGTTGCCCTGCAAGGTAACGTTAGTGCTAAGCCGAGCATCACTCAAAGTTCCCGTCGACAAGTTGGTGGCGTCGGTGTAGAAGGTTGGGTTTTGACCGTTCAATTTGGCGGCATCAACATTAGTGACGGCTGATCCATTACCGCTAAAGTTATTAGCTGTAACCGTACCAACAAAGATGTTGGTAGCGGCGTTCAGTAATGGCACATTGCCTGATAAACGGGCGTCGCTCAGCGTACCGGCCGATAGGTTATCGGCGTTGACGTAGAAGCTGGCTGGCAAGCTGTTAAGCAAAGCGGCGTCAACGTTAGTAACAGCGCTACCATCACCTTGTAGCGCTGTGGCGCTCAAAGCACCGTTAACGATTATCGTGCTGCCTGATTGGCTAATAGCCGAATCGCCAATCGCACCACTGGCTGTAAACAAGGCAAGCGTATTTACCGTACCGCTACCAACAATGGCGCCACCAGCACCGGCACAGTTACCACTCGCGTCACAGACTACATTACCGTTCTGCGTAAACTGCAAGGCTGACACTTGGTTCGTGAAGACTGCCGAAGTACCGCTCACCGTTCCTTGGACATTCAGGTCATTAACGGTTGTCGTGCCACCAAAACTGTTGTTGCCAGTAAAGCTGTTGGCTCCGGAAAAGAGGTTGTTGCCGCTAAACGAGTTGGCACCCGAGAAGCTATTCCCAGCTGTAAAGTTGTTGCTGGCGTTGAAAGTATTTGTGTTCGTGAAGGTATTGGCAGCATTCTGCAAGGCAACATTTGTGCTCAGCTGAGCATCGCTCAACTGACCGTTTGAAAGCAACGCCACATTGGGGCTAAGGCGACTATCAGCTAGTTGTCCGGAGGTTAGGTTGCTAGCGTTTTGATAAAAACTAGCTGGCTGACCAACTAAACTTTGGGCGTTAACACCAGTTAGGCCGGTGCCGGTGCCGAAGTAACTACCCCGGAATACGCCATAGAAGTTGTTGGCAGAAATGTTATTGGCCCGTAAATCACCAGCAAACGTACCGCCACTGGTAGAAGTTAACGCCCCCTTAAGGTCAAGACTGCCGATAGTGGCAACACCCTGCACTTCGAGGTTACCGGTGATCTGGACATCGTTGTTAACTTTTACCTTGGAGTTGAAGGTTATCAGCTGGCGGTTACCGGGGACGACCACAATCAGCTTCTGCCCCTGTAAAGCGGCGCTAGCTTGGGCTTGCTGGTAGGTTTTAGCGGCCGCTTTTTGATTGCGGACTAAGCCCCAGCCACCATAGCTAGCTAACAGCAGTAGCACTAACAGGGCGGCAGCTATGAGATTGCCGTGAGACAAGTACGCGTCGGTGCCATTCCAGAAATGACGGCCCTGCTTTTTGGCACGCTGTAACGAGCTATCCTCAAACGCGCTAACGTTATCGATCGACAGCTCTTCCGCTTCCGGCAAATTCTCCAACGAATTCTCGTCGTCTCTCTGTTCCATTTATTTTTTGCTCTTTGTTTACTCTTAAGTACGCATAAGTATAGGTGCCTACCACTGTAAACACAAGCAGCTTGACCGAAGAAAAAGGGCTTTTGCAGCCATTTTTGAGGCGGTTATTTTATATGTTGTAAATATTATTACTTTTTATGATTTTTATTACGAATTTTTTAGACGTCGCATTTCCTTAAAACCATAATCAGTTTAAAAGTTATTGACACTAACAGATAGCAGACAATAAATAGTTGTTTTTATCACTACGTACTACGTTGTGCTAAAGGTCATGCTCTGGTTCTTATCTACGTATTTTTTACACTACTATTTATCCACAGGCTAGCTAAAAACTGTCGAGATTCTGGACACAAAAAAGAGGAGCCCGTAGGCTCCCCTTTTAGGTCGTAGTTGCGTACTGGCTAACTACAACCGGTAGTCGAACCACAGCTGGTGCAGACGTAGCAACTGCCTGAACGCTGGGTTTGATTGCCACAGTTGTAACACAGTGGAGCGGTGCTATCACCGGTCAGCTTAGCGTCAGCGGTAGCAATTGCTGGCGCCTCACTAACGGGCGGTGACTCGATAACAGCGGCCGGTTGGGCTGGCGCTGCTGTTTCCTCAGTCTCAATTAAGCTGGTTTGGGCCTCGAACATTGGCATATCTTCTAGATTAGCTAGGCCGAGCTCTAATCGATCGTCAAAGCTTAAGTAGTCTAAGGCTAGGCGACGGACAATGTAGTCGGTAATCGAACTAGCGGTCCGGATTTCAGTGTCATCGGTAATACCACTTGGTGCGAAGCTAGTGCCGCGGAGCGTCTTAACGTAGCTCTTGAGTGGGACACCAAACTGCAAACCATGGCTGACGCTAATCGCAAACGAGTCCATTAGGCCTGACAATGTAGAGCCTTGCTTGGAGACGTTAATGAACAACTCACCAGGTGTGCCGTCTTCATATTCGCTGACCGTGAAGTAACCCTTAAGATCGGCGATCGCAAAGCGGTAGGTGCGGCTATTACGAACCCGTGGTAGTTTACGTCGCATAGCTCCCCTAATGACAATCTTGTCATCGATAGTCGCAGCAGCAGCAGCTGGCGCTTTGTCTTCGCTGCCTTCCTTCTTGCCCATGCTGAGCGGCTGACCAACTTTACAGTTGTCGCGGTAGATGGCAACAGCCTTGAGGCCTAGCTTCCAAGAATCGATGTGAATTTGCTCGATGTCTTCAACGGTAGCTTCTTCGGGCATATTTACGGTCTTAGAAATTGCACCCGATAAGAACGGCTGCACGGCGGCCATCATTTTAACGTGACCAGTGTAGTGGATGGAGTTGTCGCCCATGGCGCAGGCAAAGACATTCTTGTGCTCTGGCTTTAGGGCCGGGGCACCAATAATGGTCTTTTCGACGTCGATGTAACTAACAATGGCATCAATCTGCGCCTGGCTGTAGCCGAGGTTTTTAAGAGCTCGCGGTACGGTTTGGTTAACGATGTGCATCGTGCCACCACCGACTAATTTCTTAACCTTAACTAAGCCAAGGTCAGGTTCAATACCGGTGGTGTCACAGTCCATCATCAGACCAATAGTACCGGTTGGCGCTAAGACACTAGCTTGAGAGTTGCGAACACCAAATTGCTCACCCAACTCAACAGCTTCGTCCCAAGCGCTGGCAGCAGCGTTTAGTAGCTCTTCGGACACCAGTGAGGCATCAATCTTAGAGACTTCAGCCCGGTGCATCTTAAGAACATTTAGCATGCCTTCGCGGTCTTTGTGGTAACCAGCAAATGGACCAACGCGGCCGGCAATGCGGGCGCTGGTAGCGTAGCTTTGACCGGTCAGCAAAGCAGTAATGGCGGCGGCAATGGCGCGACCTTCGGTAGAATCGTATGGCAGACCAAGGGCCATTAACAGAGCGCCGAGGTTAGCGTAGCCGATACCAAGTTCGCGGTAGGCCTTGGCGTTCTTACCAATTTTTTCGGTTGGGTAATCGCTGTAGCCGACTAAGATTTCTTGAGCCGTAAAGATTAACTCAACGGTGTGGATGAAGGCTTTGATATCAAAGGTGTCATCGTCTTTCAAGAACTTCAAAAGGTTGAGGCTCGCTAAGTTGCAGGCTGAGTTATCGAGGTGCATGTATTCCGAACATGGGTTTGAACCATTAATACGGCCGGCGTTCGGGGTGGTGTGCCATTTGTTAATGACGGTATCGAACTGCATACCAGGGTCGGCACACTCCCAAGCGGCTTCGGCAAACTGGCGGAACAATTGGCGGGCCTTAACGGTCTTAACTGGTTTACCAGTCGTGACGGCATTAAGGTTCCAGTCGGCGTCAGCTTCCACGGCCTGCATAAATTCGTCGGTGACCCGGACGGAGTTATTAGCATTTTGGTACTGCACACTAAAGGAGTCTTTGCCATCGAGGTTCATATCGAAGCCATTTTGTTGCAAAACACGAGCCTTGCGCTCTTCTATTGCCTTGCTCCAAATGAACTCTTCAACATCGGGGTGATCAACATTTAAAATCACCATCTTGGCAGCGCGACGGGTTTTACCGCCACTCTTAATGGCCCCGGCGCTAGCGTCGGCACCACGCATAAAGCTAAGTGGGCCCGATGCCGTACCGGCTGACTTGCCAAGGGTTTCCATACTGGAACGGATCGGACTGATGTTAATACCAGAACCGGAACCGCCCTTAAAGATCATGCCTTCGTCAACGTACCACTGTAAAATTGCTGGCATCGTGTCATCAATTCCCAAGATGAAACAAGCGCTAGCCTGCTGGGCCCGGCCTTTGGCGCCAATATTAAACCAAACCGGGCTGTTAAAAGCCGCTCGCTGCGTGGCTAGGACGTACTTTAACTCTTCGCGGTAATCTTCGGCTTCGGCTTCGGAGGTGAAGTAGCCTTCTTGGAGGCCATGCTTGGTAACAGTATCAACTACCCGATCAATCAGATGCTTCATGGAGCTTTCACGCTCCGGTGTTCCGGGGGTACCACTAAAGTACTTCTGGGCAACGATGTTAATCGCATTCTGCGAAAAACCACTCGGGAACTCAACACCAAGCTGCTCAAACACCGGCTTACCGGTCATTGGATTAGTAATAACTGAGTCACGCTGTTCCCAAGTAAGTTGGTCGTAAGCCTTCGATTTTTTAGGCGTAAACAGGCGTGCTGTTCCGATTGCTGTTGATTGTCCCATAGTAGTACTCCTCTTTTATTGTTTTGCTCTCGTATAACCGCCTATTGGCCGGTTGTCTGACGCTGTTGTCGTATGTTGTTTAACTCTTTTTCGAAGCTAGCGATATCTTTGAACCGACGATAGACGCTGGCGAATCGGACGTACGCAACGTCGTTTAAAACTGCCAATTGGTCCATTACTAGTTCGCCGATTTTGCTCGACTTGATTTCTGGCTCGCTGCAATCATAGAGGTCCTGCTCTATTTGATTAACAACTTTGTCGAGCTGCAGGCTGGTGACTGGTGTTTTGTCACAGGCGCGGTACAGTCCAGCCATAAGCTTAGCTCGATTAAACAGTTCCCGTGTACCATCATTTTTGACGACAATTAATTGTGGTCGTTCTAGACGTTCATAGGTTGTAAAGCGGGCTCCACAAGCGTTACACATACGACGACGGCGAATGGCTTGTCCGTCTGCGACATCACGTGACTCAATTACTTTGATATCGTCGCCATGGCATTGACCGCACTTCATAGCTGCCCCCGTCTTTGTTTAGTATTGTTCGTTTAAGGTGCCGACACCCCCTCTATATAGTGCCTTGACCCATAACTATAGCCCTAGCTATAGCGTTTTGCAATACACTACCCGCTGTATTATTTAATACAAAATACCCCTGTTACAGAGTAGTAAAGCAGGGGTATTTTTTACAAGGTTGTAGATTTTAACTGTGTTTAGTCTTTATTCTCGTCTTTGTGACGCTTCGCTAAACGGCGCAGGAACGACGGTCGCTCTAGGTCGTCATCTTGGCCATCGCCGCTAATGATACGAGTAGTGGGCTCATCATCGTCGTCGTCATGCTTATCAGTAGCGTCTTTTTTGTCATCATGCTTCGAGGCTTTGGCGTCGTCGTCATCAGACTTATCGTCGATAGTCCAAATATTCGGCATTGGTGTGTCGCTACTAAAGTCACTGGCGGCTACTGGGTCATCGAGGGTCATATCCATACCAGCTAAGGTTTCTTCTTCTTGGCCGGCCGTCACGACTGGCGCTGGTGCCAAGGCTGGAGCACTAGTTTCAACTAGACCGGTGTCAGCGTCACGCTTAGCGTAGTAGGATTCGTCAAAGCCGGTAGCGACAACCGTAATGATGACTTCGCCTTCTAGGTCAGGGCTAATAGTGGCACCAAAGATGATGTTAGCTTCGGGGTCAGCCGCTGTCGTAATGGTTTCAGCAGCAGCGTTAATTTCGTGCATGGCCAAGTCGTTGCCGCCAATAATGTTAAACAGGATGCCGCGAGCGCCATCAATCGAAACTTCTAGTAATGGTGATTCAATAGCTTGTTGGGCGGCAGCCACGGCGCGGTTTTCGCCGCTAGCGCGACCAATACCCATTAAGGCTGAACCGGCATTGCTCATCACTGTCTTAACATCTGCAAAGTCGAGGTTGATTAAACCATGGACCGTAATGAGGTCGGAGATGCCTTGAACGCCTTGTCGCAAAACGTCGTCGGCGACTTTAAAGGCTTCCATGAGTGGCGTCTGGCGATCTATTGTCTGCAGCAGTCGATCGTTTGGAATAATAATTAGGGTATCAACGGCAGCGCGTAATTTACTGATTGCTAGGTCAGCGTTGTGGCGGCGCTTCTCGCCTTCAAAGGCAAACGGCTTGGTCGCAAAACCAACCACCAAAATACCCATGTCACGAGCAATCTTAGCCACTACATGACCAGCACCACTACCAGTACCACCACCGGCACCAATGGTAATAAAGATCATATCGGCACCTTCTATAGCGGACTTAATGACTTCACTGGACTCCAGGGCGGCTGACTCACCAACCGTCGGATCAGCACCAGCGCCAAGACCACGAGTCGTGTCCTTACCAATGTGTATCTTGTTGGAAGCTTTCGAGTGGTGCAGTGCCTGGGCATCGGTGTTAATGGCGATAAATTCAACGCCTTCGATACCGGCTTCAACCATGCGGTTGATGGCTGCGCCGCCGGCGCCGCCGACACCAATTACTTTAATCTGGGCAAAAGTCTCGATTGCTGGTTCAACTACTTGTGGCATTAGGTGGCTTCCCTCTTATATTAAGTAACTCTTTACAGCCAGTATACCCTAGCCGGCTCTGTAGTTCAATAAATTTGTACGGCCAAAATACAACATTTGACCAGCCATGGCGGTCGGTTTTTGGTGCTATTGTTTTAACAAATTTGACGGCCTGCGACTAGCTGGGCCAGCCACTATGATACAAAAAATGTATACGATTTTACAGCTGTTTTTAAGCCTAAATTCAGTTTTAGCAAAAATTGTTTTCAGTTAGCGCTGTCAGGTACCGGCTTTCGGGATATACTACTAGTATGCATTTTTATTACGTCTGGGTCCGCAGCAGTCGCTATCACGGCCAGGAGGCCTTGACCTATCAAGCCGACCAAGCCCTGCCAACTGGCAGTATTATTCAAATTCAATTGCAAAAAGAAATTGTCATGGGCGTTATAACTGGTCCGGCCCCGCAACCGCGCTTTAAAACTAAAGCTATAGAAACCGTGTTTGACTTGCCACCCATTCCAAGCCATTTACTGAAGCTAATTAGCTGGTTGCAAACCTACTACCCGGCGCCGCTTGGTATTTTGACGCAGCAGTTACTGCCGGCCGGGTTGAGCGCTAAGCAACTGGCCCTGCCCGCTCAACCGACGTATACCGAACCCAATGTTGCGGCCTTACCGCCCTTAACCAGTGAACAGACGGCCGCCTTAACGGCCATGACCGAGCGCGGTAGTTACGTCGTCCACGGCAAAACTGGTAGCGGCAAAACCAGATTATACATTGAGCTCGCGCAGCGCAGTCTTGCTGAAAATAAATCGGCTGTTATCCTGACCCCAGAAATCAGCCTCACTTCGCAGCTAGCTACCAACTTCCGAGCTGTATACGGCGAGCGAGTAGTGGTGCTTCATTCCGGCCAAGCCCCCACCGAGCGGCGCCAAGCCTGGCTGCGTTGCCTAACCGCCACCGAACCGTTAATTATTATTGGCCCCCGGTCGGCCTTGTTTACGCCCATTCCCCGCCCCGGTCTGATTATTCTCGATGAATCACACGAATCGGCTTACAAACAAGAGCAAGCACCGCAGTACCAAGCCGGCCGGGTAGCAGCCTATTTAGCCAGCTTAACCAGAGCCAGTTTAGTGCTTGGTTCGGCCACGCCCAGTGTCAGCGATTACTATTTGGCTCAGCAAAAGCAGCGGCCGATTATCAGCCTTAACCTGCTAGCTCGCGAAGGCAAGATTGCCGCCGCCACCGAAGTAATTATTGTTGATATGAAGCAGCGTGATCAGTTTCCGCGTTCCAATCACCTTAGTTTGCCGCTAATAACCGCCGTGCAAGGCGCTTTAAAGCGCGGCGAACAAAGCTTACTATACCTGAACCGCCGCGGTACGGCCCGGCTTATCATGTGCGAAAACTGTGGCTGGCAAGCCACCTGTCCGCACTGCGACTTGCCACTGACATATCACGGCGACCGATTTGAGCTGCGCTGCCACAGCTGTGACTATCATGCCAAAGCGCCGGTTAGCTGTCCGGACTGCAAGCACCCATCGATTATGTTCAAAACTGCTGGTACTAAAGCCATCGTGGAAGAAGTGAGCCGACTATTCCCGCAGGCCCGGGTAGCGCGTTTTGATACCGATAATCTTAAGGCTGACCGTTTTGAAACAAATTATGACGCCGTCCATGGCGGCGAGGTCGATATCTTAGTTGGCACCCAGCTGCTAGCTAAAGGCTTGGATTTACCGAAGTTATCAGTCCTTGGTGTGCTACTCGCTGACACCAGCTTATACATGCCCGATTTCTCAGCCTCGGAACGGACCTTCCAACTCCTAACCCAGGTACTGGGCCGCGTTGGTCGGGGTCACGTAGCTGGTCGAGCTATCATTCAGACCTACCACCCTGATCATCCGATTATTCAGCTGGCCATCGACAACGATTATCAACAGTTTTATGACGCCGAGATCGTTAGTCGTCGCCAGTTCTTGTTCCCACCGTTTTGCTTTTTATTAAAGCTCAGCGCCCGGCGCGCCACCGTCAAATCGGCCGAAGCCGCCGCCGACAAACTCAAGCACAGCTTGCAACACAGCGGCCTAAAAATACGAGTCGAAGGACCAGCCCCCTGTTTTTACGAAAAGTTCCAAGGTAAATTCCAGTGGCAACTAATTATTAAAGCTACCGAACGCAGCGAGCTACTAAAAGTAATTAGTCAGCTACCGGCCAACTGGTCCTACGATATCGACCCGCTCGACTTACTCTAAGACTGATAATATTTCTTGAACTGGGCTTCTTGCTGTCGATTAGTGTAGACAACTCGACAAAACTGGAAAGACGAGACCACAAAATAGATTCCTGCGTACAACGGCAGTCGAATATTAACTTTACTTGCTGGCATGCGGACATAAAGATACAGCACAACTAACAACGCAATAAAAGAAATTACTAACATTGGCAGATATTTTACCGGGCTTTTTAGCAGCACCCGGCCAAACGGCGTTACATCGGTTTTCCGCTTAGAACCCGTTAAGCGATTATCGTGATAGGTGTCTAAGTTTTGATTCAACTGTTCGACCAAAGCTAGACCTTTTTGGAGTAAATCGTCTAATTCGGCACCCTTAAGTAACGGGCCCGAACAGAGGATGTGATCGTCGATTATTTCAATATCGTAGGCCTGCAGCGCAATTAAGGCTTCCATGACATCGGGGGTAATAAAACTTAGGGTATCAATCTGATAGAACTGCGGCGAGTAGGTATCAAAATACTTATTAAAATCGCCTTCTAACGCTAGGCGCTGGGTCTGCAAGTATAACAACTTAAACTGACTGCCCTTCGCGGTCTTACTATCAAAGATTAAGTGCGGCGCTGGACGGGTCAGCTTGGCTTCAAAGACAGTATAGTAGACTTCTTTTGACAGATATTGCCCATACTTTGTCTGATTGTAAAAGTTAAAAACTGCCGTATAAAGCTCCCAACCATTACTGGTATCACCGGCTATATAGCGAACTTTATCAACCGAATTGAGTTCATAGCTCATAGACGAAGCGCCAGCTAACGTGCCCATCGTAAAATAACTGCTGACTTCTGGCGTGCTAGCCAGCACATCAGCCACAATCAGGTAACGAACATAGGCCCGCGCCAACATAAATAGTATGACTGGTGCCGCCAGGTAGACCATGGTTAACCACGGCCCTGGCGTGTTGATGGCGTACATTGCTGCAAAGCCAAACGCAATAATTAAGAATAGATAGTTATAGCAGATTTGAGCTACCGTGGAGCGATAATAAACGTGCTTGAGGAGAAGAATGTCTCGGAACTGGTCCATTAACCATATCTTAGCATTATTCTGCCCGGCTCAACATCATTATTAGTACTTCTTACAACTATTTCGGCAACGGGGGTGGGTGCGGTATACTATTTTGACATGACAAAAGACGATATTATTGCCCTGCCCAACACCCACCTGCGTCAGAAATCGAAGCGTGTAGGCGTCGTCACTAATGAAATCGTTAAGATAATTACCGAAATGGAAGCCGCTACCATTAGTTGGGACACCAGCCGGGACCACGAAGTTGGTGTTGCCTTGGCAGCTGTCCAGATTGATAAGCTCTACAAGATTGTGGTCGTTCGCAATAACTACGAAAACAAAGAGGATCACACCTTTACGGCCTTCATTAATCCCGAAATTACCAAGTTTGAAGGCAAGCTAGAATCCGATTACGAAGGTTGCCTTAGCGTGCCGAATGTCTACGGCAAAGTACCGCGCTACAGCAAGGTTAAAGTGAAAGCTCTCGACAGCAAAGGCCAGGAATTCCGCGTCACCGCCGAAGGCTTTTTAGCCCGTATCTTCCAGCACGAAATCGATCATACCAATGGGCTGGTTTTTATTGACCACATCCGTGATAATCGTGATGCCTTCTTCCGCCTCGACGATAGCGGTGAACTCAAAAAGCTAGACTACCAAACTGAAATCGAGAATAATAAAGAACTCTGGGCGTAATGAGTAAGCTCGTCTTTTTTGGCAACGAACGCATCGCCACTGGCGTCGAAACCACGGCTCCCACGTTGCAAGCCCTGATTGCTGCCGGCTACGAGATTGCGGCAGTAGTCGTGGCTCAAGAGCCAGCGGCCAAATCACGTAAAAGCCGCCCCCTAGAAGTGGCAGCCGTCGCCGAAGCCCATGCCATTCCCGTCTTATCGCCAACCAAACTATCCGAGATTACTGACAGCTTACAGTCTTACGGGGCTGACGCTGGCGTCCTGGTTGCCTTCGGCAAACTCGTGCCGCAATCTGTTATTGATCTGTTCCAAAAGGGTATTGTTAATATTCATCCGTCATTATTGCCAGCCCACCGTGGCTCAATCCCCATTGAGGCCGCCCTTCTGGCCGGCGACCCAGAAACCGGTGTTTCGTTAATGCAACTGGTCCGCGAAATGGACGCCGGCCCAACCTATGTCCAAGCCACCGTTGCGCTCCGCGGTGACGAGACCAAGCAAGAATTAGCCGACAACCTATTAACGCTTGGCAAAGATTTACTACTTAAAAACTTACCGGCCATCTTGGACGGTAGCTTAGCCCCTACCCCGCAACCAGAGGCTACGGTGAGTTACGACCAACGGCTCGCCAAAGATGCCGGCCTACTAGTCCACGATAGTTGGGACCGTCCAGCCTACGAAATCGAACGGATGGTGCGAGCTTTAGCCGGCTGGCCGCGCGTTAAAACTGTCGTTGCCGGAATTGATATTATTATCACCCAAGCCCACACCGTTACCACCGACGGTTTACCCGGTACCATTTGGCTGGCCGATGGTTGCTTTGGCATCCACGCCAAAGACAGCGTGCTAGTTATTGATCGCCTTATTCCAGCTGGCAAAAAAGAGATGTCGGGCAGTGACTTTCTGCGCGGCTATCCGATAATCGTTACAACTTAGTACTGAGCTGGGCCAGCCGGTGGTTGCTGGGGTGGGTATGGTTGTTGCTGGGGTGGCGCATACTGCTGTGGTTGAGGCGCTGGCTCGGGAGCCGGAGCCGGTGCTGCCGCGACCTGTGCTTGAGCGGCCGCTAAAATCTGTGGCGCCGCCTGACTAACTTCAAGCTTCAACTTTTCAAACTCTTCCTGGACGATATCTTTATAATTGGGGAAGTTACTCTCTAGCCAAGCAAAGGCCCCGGCGTCATCTTTGGCTTCAAAGTAGCGCTCAAATTCATCAAGTTGTTCGTTTGTCATTTGGTCGGCCAAACGCATGCCGACGCGCATTTCCAGCGTCTCGTAAATATGCTTCAGTAAACTGTTCTTTTCAGTGTCGGGCAAAGCCGCTAGGCCGATTTCTTGCAGGAGGTTGTTATCAATCTTGAGCATATCTGTTTCCTATCTAAGCATATTGTAGCATTTTGACGGGCCCGATGGCCATCACTAGCTCTTGGTTAGGACAGGCCTTTTTTCTTCTTGGCAGCCTTAAGCAAATCGTCCATAAATTCTTGGGCCTGGGGGTTCCAGGTGGCTGGTCCAGCATGGCGTAAACCAATGTCGCCGTGCGGCAGATTATAGACATCAGTGTTGAGGATGTGATTACCAAAGTGCTCGTGTAGCTGTTGGTACAAACGGTAATTCTGAGCGCCCGATAAGTGCTGACCGTGCTGTAAGGCGTAATTATTAACGACATTTGTAAAGCCGTCACCGTGACGAACGGTCACGACACTACCGCTATGTAGTGCAGTTGACCGGTGCGTTGGGGTATGGTGACTGGGGGCGTGACTAACAGGTGCATGGTGGGCTGGGCCATGGGTAACTGGGGTGTGCTGACCAGGAACTTGATGAGGATGAGCTGGCACGTGTGGGCCAATTTGAGAACCAGGGTGATTAACCGCTGCGCCTGGATGATGGGCCGCGGCGCCGCCGCTACCCTTCGGTACGTTATCAGCAACTTCAGTGCCAGAACTGTGGTGCAAGCCCTTATAAGCTACATAGGCCAGGCCTGATACCAGTACCACACCGATAGCGCCGGCTAGTAAGCCTTTATGGTCATTGCCCTTCTCGTTCATCACCATTAAGCGAGTCTTGGTGCGGGTAAAGTATTCTAACGGTTTTTCGTTGACGCCGTTCTTGATTTGAGCAGCTCGGGCAGCGAAGCCGGGACGATTAGCTGCTTGACGGCGAGCACGGAAGTTTTGTAAACGGTCCTTACGACTATTAGCCAGACTGGCTAATGCTAAACCGCCCAGTAATAATACGGTGCGGCCCGATAGGCGCTCACGAGGTTGTTTGGCCTCAGCCCGAACCGGCTTGGCTGCCTCGCGGGCTGGTTTAGGGGTCTTGAGTGCTTTGGGAGCTTTAGGAATACGGATAACAGCTCCCTCATCGGCTTTGGCTAAAGCGTCGGCTCGTGACCGGCGCTGAGCACTTGCTTTAGGCGTAACGACTGGAGCAGGACTAGCATGGCGCACGGGCTTGGCTGCTGCTACAACTACTGGCTTGACTACTGCCGGAGCTGGAACTTCCGGTTCAACGACTGGCGCTGGCGCTTCTGGCTCGGCGGCGCTGCGCGGTGGCAAGCTGGCTGCTACCGGTTTTGGCAATGTTGGTAATGGAGCGCTGACTTTTTTAGCAACTGGAGCTGGTGGCAGTGGTTGTTTGTCGACTGCTGCTGGTGCTAATCGAGGCAAGGCAGGCTGAGCCTCGGTGTCACTGGTGGTGGCTAGCTCTATCTTAGGCGGAGTTGAGCGGCCCGGTAATAAATTCTTGATACGGTCGGCAGCTTGCTCTAAACGAGTCGGCGGCTCTTCTTTAAATTCGAAACCACCAATTAGGCCATCGGCGGCTGCCGCTTCATTAGCGTCCGGTTCGGCTTCGTGACGGTGTGGCAAGGGCGCCACTTCCGGACTAGCCGGTAATGGTGGCAGTTCTGGTTTAGGGGCCGTTTCATTAAGCATAGGTAAAGACATAATCAGTATTTTACCATAAAGTAACAGTTACCGCAATACTAGAGGGTACGTTGCTTAGCTTCGCGGGTAAAGAGTTCGATGTGATCGCCTTCGAGCAAATCGAGGCGTTTGGTAGTAGTAAAGCTAAGGCCACACATTTCGCCTTCAAAAACTTCTTTAGTTTCGGCTGGACCACGCTTTAGGCCAGTAATCTCGACTTCGCCAAGTAGTTCTTTGTCACGTATGACGCGCGCCAAGGCTGGGGCCACTAACTTACCTTTAGTAACTTCACCCCCACAAATCACCGCGGTTTTTGTGGTATTGAAGATACCGCGGACAACCAGGCGACCAACTTCGGTTTCAATGATTTCTGGGCTCAGTAGGTCAGACAGCTCAGACTTAACGTCATCTATCAGTTCGTAGATAATTTTATAGAGTCTGACAGAGACTTTATCGCGGGCCGCTTGTTGGCGGCTGCTAGTCGAAAGCTCAACGTTAAAGCCGTAGATAATGGCGTGACCGGAGTGTGCCAGGTGTAGGTCGTTTTCGGAAATAGCGCCAACGCCAGACGAAACAATTCGCACCGCTACTTCACCGGTGTCCAAAGCTTTCAAGCTATCAATAACGGATGTAAGCGAGCCTTGCACGTCGGCTTTAACGATAATGTTTAGCTCATTAACTTCGTTGTTGCGGTTAATTAGGCGGATCAGCTCACTGGAGCCGATATCCATGCGACTACCACTGGCATTTTTGTCGTTAGCACTAGCGGCGGAAGCGGCGCGGGCCAGCTTTTCGTTAGCGACGACGGTAAATTCATCACCAAATTCTGGCAGTGTCTTAAAGCCGGTGATGGCAACTGGGGTTGACGGGCCAGCTTCTTTGAGCGGCTTAAAGTCGGTGGTTTCCAGGTTGCGCACTTTGGCGTAGCTGGAGCCAGCCACAATAAAAGCACCGGGCTTCAACACACCAGCTTCAATCAGGGCGTGCGCCACCGGGCCGCGACCCTGCTCGACGTGGGCTTCAATAATCAGACCGCGGGCCGGTACATCGGTGTCAGCCTTCAGTTCTTCAACATCAGTTACCAGCAGCAGCATATCCAAAAGGTCTGGTATGCCCTGCTCGGTTTTGGCAGACACAGGAATAACGGGCGTATCACCACCCTTCCAGCCGTCCCACATCAAGCCGTGCTCGCTGAGTTGGCTGTAAAGGATGTTGATATCAGCACCCTCTTTATCAATTTTGTTGGCAGCAACGATAATCTTGACGCCAGCCTTACGAGCAAATCGGATTGCTTCAATAGTTTGTGGCTTAATGCCGTCATCGGCCGCCACAACGATAATAACGATATCGGTTAGCAAGGCACCGTGGGCCCGGATAGCGGCAAAGGCTTCATGGCCGGGTGTGTCGAGGAAGGTGATGACGCGGTCTTTATGCGTCACCTGGTAGGCGCTAATGTGCTGGGTAATACCACCGGCTTCGCCCTTGGCGACAGCGGCACCACGAATGGCATCAAGCAGACTAGTTTTACCATGGTCAACGTGCCCCATCACGGCCACGACTGGTGGTCGTGAGGAAGCGTGGTCGCTGTTAGCAGCCTTGACCCGCACGGGGGCGTCGGACTCTTTGGTAACTTTTTTAGCTAGGGCAACGCCAAGCTTAAGTTCTTCAACAATAATTTGAGCGGTATCGAAATCGATCCGTTCGTTGACGGTGGCCATAACCCCGTTCTTCATAAGCTCCCCGATCAAGCGTGATACGGGGATAGTCAGCCGTTCGGCCAGAGTACCAACAGTAATCATGTCTTCAATTTCGATAGTCGTAATGTCTGCTTCTGGATTGATTGTGTCTGCCATGAATATCCGTGGTACTTTCTGGCCGGGTACGGCCTTTAGGGGTTTGCTTACTTAGCGTCTTTGAGGCTGAGGGCAATTTTGCGGTTGTCAGTGTCGATATCGAGCACTTTAAACTGCTTCTTTTCGTTGAGCTGGAACAATTGTTCGGGATCAACGGTTTCGTCATCGCTCATTTCTGAAACGTGGACTAAAGCTTCAACGCTAGCGCTGAGTTGAACGAAGGCGCCAAAAGGTGTGATGCGGGTTACTTTACCCTCAACGACGTCGCCCTTTTTAAAGGATTTTACTTCGGACAACCAAGGGTCTTCACTCATTTGCTTCAAGCTCAGGCTCAAACGATCCTTATCGATAGCAATGATTTTAGCCTTGAGCTTATCGCCAACCTTAACGTAGTTGCGAGGGTTATCAACGCGTTCCCAAGAAATCTCGGAAATGTGGATGAGTCCTTCGATACCATCAACGTTTACAAAGGCACCGAAGTCGATAACACCAGTCACAACGCCTTCAACTTCATCACCAACGGTGAGTTCGGAGAAACGAGCCTGCATGTCGTCTTTAACAGCTTCTTTTTCAGAGAAAATCAGCTTGTTGTCCTTGCGGCTAACATCGAGGATGCGGACCCGTAAGGTTTCGCTAGTAAGGGCGTTTAGCTTCTGCAAGATTTCATCCTTGTCAGCACCAGATACCCGTGGGTAGTGGCCGGCGGCAAGTTGTGAAACTGGCAAGAAACCGCGAATACCTTCGAGCTCAACCAATAAACCACCACGGTTGGCGTCATATGGGCTAATTTCGACGATTTCCTGAGCATCAAATAAGCGTTGGACTTCGTCCCAACCGCGATCTTTGACGGCTCGTTTCATGGAAAGTAGCGCGTGGCCTTCTTCCATTTCTGGGTCGATGACGCTAACGGTGATACTAGCGCCGTCTTCGAGAGCTTGGCCATGGCCAATCTCGCGGCGCATAACTACGCCGACACCGCGGGCACCGAGGTCAACCCATACTTCATTCTTTCGGACCGAGGTAATAACCCCTTCAATAACGTCGCCAGTAGCGAGCGCTGTAATCTCTGAGCCGGCTAGCAGCTCATCCATAGTAAGTTCTTTTGACATGTTCCTCATGCCTCCTTGTAGTGTATTTTCCTGTGGCAACTAATACTGCGCGCTAACGAAGAGGATGACCCTTGAGCGCCCTCGATTAAATTGTTTCCAAGATTGCTTACTAGTATATCTGATGGGCCTCTGATAGGCAAGCTGCCCTGTTAAAGGGATTGGGTATTTAAACTCAAGGGGCCGGTTCTCGCCGGGTGGCCTTTGGCCGCTCGGGTTGCCCTAAGCATTAGCCCCTTGAATTCAAATACCCAATCCCCTCACAAGTCTTTCTTAAACTGCTGGCCCTGCAGCTAGTGCCAGTGTATGATTATTGGTATGTACGTGGGGATTGATATTGGAGGCACTAAGACCTTGGTGGCGGTCCTTACTAATGATGGCAAAATTGTGGAGTCCATTAAGTTCCCTACCCCTGCAAAATACAGTAATTTTTTGCTGGAACTAGCCCATACCGTTCACCATCTGGAGCACCAAGACTTTGTCGCCGGCGGTGTCGCCGCGCCGGGGCGGATTGATCGCAAGCATGGTCGCGTAGTCGAGCTTGGTAATCTAGGATGGACCAACTTCCCGCTCCAAGCCGACTGTGAGAAGATTTTGCGCTGTCCGGTGGTAATTGAAAATGACGCCAATCTTGCTGGACTGTCAGAAGCTTTACTGCATCGCGATCAAGCTAAGGTGTTGTACGTAACCATTAGCACCGGTATTGGCACTGGTTTTGTCTACCAACAGCAGCTTGACCCCGGCATGTTGGATAGCGAAGGTGGCCATATAATGCTACCCTTTAAAGGCCAGTTAACCAAGTGGGAAACCTTTGGCTCAGGCCGCGCTATCTATAATCACTTTGGTAAAAAAGCTGCCGATATTCACGATGAAGCCGATTGGAAACACATTGTCCGCAACTTATCACTCGGCTTTTTTGAGCTGATTGCCGTCTACCAACCGGATCTGATTATTATTGGTGGCAGTATTGGCACCTATTTTGATCGCTGGGGCCATTTACTCCAGGCCGAGCTCGATAAACGGGCCGTACCCGTTATTGCCATACCGAAAATAACCCAAGCCCAGCGCCCCGAGGAAGCTGTGGTCTACGGCTGTTACGACTTAGCGAAACAGGTCTATGGAAAGCACGCTTAAGCAGCTTAAACTCGCTTACCCTGGGCTGTCTTTTAAGCCGGCCCATCAATTCTGCTGGTCACCAGAGAACCATGAAATTAGTTATAAGCGCAGTGCTACGGGCGACGCGGCTATCTGGTCACTACTCCACGAAACCGGCCATGCCCTGTTAGATCACAGCAGCTACCAGGCTGACTTTCAGTTAGTGCGGTTAGAAGTTGCCGCCTGGGATAAGGCTAAAGCTGTTGCCGCCACCATTGGTGTCACCATTGATGAAAATCATATTCAAGATTGTCTCGATACCTACCGCGACTGGCTGTATAAACGCAGCATCTGCCCCACCTGCCGGACTAAGTGTTTGCAACAGAACGATTTCGTTCACTACCGCTGCTTTAACTGTCATACTACCTGGCGCGTCACCCCTTCGCGCTTCTGCCGGGCCTATCGCTCGACCAAGAATATCCAGCAGCCAGCGACCTTCCATCTGGCCAAATAAATAACCGCCTGTTGCCAGACGGTTATTTACAGAAGGTGAAACTGCTAATCGTTACGAGACTGAGCCAGGGCTAGAACTTCACGTTCTAACACTGGTCGCGGCGTAAAAAAGTAGTAGCGACAGACCGTTACGGTCCAGTCGTAGCAGCGTTTGCCAAGCAAGCGCATACTATTCAGCTTTTTTAGTGCGGCGGCTAACACGGCCACCACGAGCGCCAGCGGCGCGAGCTAATTCACGGTTAGCGTAAAAGCCACCGGTCTTACCGAGCTTACCGCCCTTAGCACCGATTTTAGAGTAAAAATCGCTACCGTATTTCTGCTTGTTGGTTGCTGCAGCGGCTTGGCCGCCTGCTTTAGTTCCAGCCATTGTGAGGACTCCCTTAACACTTATTAGTTTCTCTCGAGGATAAAAAAAGGGCCTCCCCGTTGCCGGGGAAACCCTCAATTTCTTCTCGAAATTAGACTAATCATATCACGCTATTGTTTATAAGTCAATAAGGTTATACTTACAATTTTTACGTGTGTCTAAGTGAGCTTGTTAGCTGCGGCGCGACTTAGAGCCGCCCACTGCACCATACTCAGAAGCGCGCTTGCGACCTTCTTCACCAGCTGCAAAACCACCGGTATGACCCATTTGACCACCCTTGCGGCCGATCTTTGAGTAAAAATCGCTACCGTACTTCTTCTTGTTCTGTTGTGCGGCTAAACGACCGCCCTTTGCTGTTCCTGCCATCATGGCCTCCTTCTTCATCCACGTGGGGCTTAATAGTAATTAAGCGACATACTTGCCAGTGCCCCAGACGCGATTTACAGCATAACCTTTATTAAAGATGGTGACTGTAAAATTTTTAACCGTTAGCACTAAAAAAACCCGCCACCTCTGGGTAGCGGGTTTAATTAACTAAACCGAGCGGCTATCTTTTGGTAGCTGGGGCGGTGCTAGGTGCTGGAGTGGTGCTGGTAGCTTGCGCATTGTTAAATGTCAGCGGTGCTACGAGGATAATCTTGTTGGTTGTTGGCCGGTACAAGATGGCTTCGCCAGCTTTGACGTACATTAACACCTTGTCGCCATTTTGGGCGTTGGCAAAGAAAGCTGATTGCTTGGCAGCGGCGGCGGCGTCGCTGACGGCGGCTACGGTTGGCGTCTCGCCAGTCGGTAACTTCATGAGTGAACCAACCCGAGCAATTAGATCATCAGACTGCTTCTGAACTAAGGCCTGCGGGTTCTGCTGCACGGTAGCCAGCTGAGTCTGTAAGTTCTTAGTATCTGATTTAGCGCTGGCTACTTGCAAGCCGAGCACGACAACTGCCAGTAGTAGGATAGCTTCGGCCGCGTAGTGGCCATACTTAGCGCGTGACTTCTTAACGACAGGAGCGTCGACGACTGGTGCCGACGTCGTCTCGACAGGCTTTGCTGTCTCAACTTCGGTAGACTTAGGCACTGACGTCTCGGCGGCCGGTGCGTTTTCGGTGGCTGTAGTTGCTACGGGCGCAGTTGTCTCGGCCACTTCAGTTGGCTCACTTGTTTGATCTTTAACATCTATCTCAGACATCCCACACTCCTCTAAAAGTATTTTGCTTATGTTTGCTTATCCTAAATTGTACGGGATGACCTCTGTAACGTCAAATCAGGGCAATCATGTAAAAACAAAAGACCTCCCGTGAAGGAGGTCTTATTGTATAATTTGGCACCGTGCTATTTTCCCAGGCTTAAAAACCAAGTATTGTAACCGCTACGAGGCTTAACTGCTGTGTTCGGCATGGGAACAGGTGTTTCCCTCGTGCTATGGGCACCAACGAATAATCTGGTAAACAAATTACCGTGTTGATGTCCATTTCGTATTACAAAATGACGGATTGAACGTAAATGAGTTTGGTTTTAAACAAACGGTCATAGTGTTTTTAACAAACACCAATAACTAGTCAATTGCTACCTCAAGCTTGTGCTGTAAACAGCAACAAACTTAAGGTCGTAAAAAGTCTGTGGCCCTATTAGTACGCTTCAGCTACATACATTACTGTACTTCCACCTTGCGCCTATCAACCAGATAGTCTTTCTGGGGGCTCATAGAGAAATCTAATCTTAAGGTCAGTTTCGCGCTTAATATGCTTTCAGCGCTTATCTGGTCCGCACATAGCTACTCAACAATGCCATTGGTATGACAATTGATACACCAGCGGTGCGTTCATCCCGGTCCTCTCGTACTAGGGACAAATCCTTGCAAATTTCTTGACGTCCACAGCGGATATAAACCGAACTGTCTCACGACGTTCTGAACCCAGCTCACGTACCTCTTTAACCGGCGAACAGCCGGACCCTTGGGACCTGCTCCAGCCCCAGGATGAGATGAGCCGACATCGAGGTGCCAAACAGCGCCGTCTATGTGAACTATTGGGCGCTATAAGCCTGTTATCCCCGGCGTAACTTTTATCCGAAAGCGCTGCCGATACCACACTCTTGTACAAATGTACTGACAGCGGAAAACTTACTCCGACTTTCGTCCCTGCTTGGGTTGTATCCCTCACAGTCAAGCCAGCTTATGCGTATACACTATCACCACGATTTCCATCCGTGGTTAGCTGACCTTTGAACGCCTCCGATACTCTTTAGGAGGCAACCGCCCCAGTTAAACTACCCATCAGACACGGTCCCCGAACCAGAAATCACCTTCAATTGGAGTCCTTAAAAAAGGAATTAAAGGCGCTTTGTGGTCCGGGTAAGAACAAGAGGTACACAAGGGTGATATTTCACTGATGACTCAGCCTAGGCTAGCGCCTAAGCTTCAAAGTCTCTCACCTATGCTACACATGTGTACCCCCGGCTCAATGCCAAACTGTAGTAAAGCTGCACGGGGTCTTTTCGTCCTGCTGCGGACAGACGGCATCTTTACCGTCAATGCACTTTCACCGAGCTCTTCGTCGAGACAGTGCCCATATCATTACGCCATTCGTGCGGGTCAGAACTTACCTGACAAGGAATTTCGCTACCTTAGGACGGTTATAGTTACCGCCGCCGTTCACTGGGGCTTCAGTTCACTGCGTAAACAGCTCCCCTTAACCTTCCAGCACTGGGCAGGAGTCAGCCCGTATACATCCACTTTCGTGTTAGCACAGACCTATGTTTTTGGTAAACAGTTGCATGGGCTCCTTAGCTGCGGCCCCCTCACTCTATCAACCACGACGGAGGAGTTAATTGGGGTCAGCTTTCTATTTGATATGAATCAACTTAAAAATCTCGAAAATTACTCGTTTATACTGACTATCTAAGAAGTTAAAAACTTAGATAGCTACAGTTGTTTCTATCGGTTAGAAAACTGGCTCACAATGTTTGCTTCCTACTCTGATTAACAGAGTGAGGGGGCAGGCCTTATTCCGAAGTTACGGCCGCTTGTTTGCCGAGTTCCTTGACGAAGAATCACTCGTACCCCTTGGTCTTCTCGACCTGAGCACCTGTGTCGGTTTGCGGTACGGATAGTAAAAAACATAAGTAAGGTTGCTTTTCTAGTCAGCACTGTCACCGGAATCGAACTAAAAGTTCTTTCATTCCCTCGTATTTCTCGAGGTTAGACGGATATAACCATGAATCCGCTCCGACTAATATGCCGCGCACGCCATACAATTTCACACTAGTACGGGAATATTAACCCGTTGTCCATCGCCTACGCTACGCGCCTCGGCTTAGGACCGACTAACCCTGGGACGATTACCGTGGCCCAGGAAACCTTGCTCTTTCGGCGGGCAGAATTCTCATCTGCCTTATGGTTACTCATTCCAACATTCTCACTTCCTACCGCTCCACCAGACCTCGCAGTCCAACTTCAACGCTGATAGGAACGCTCCTCTACCACGCAATGCGACCGAAGTCACATCACATCCATATCTTCGGTGCTATACTTGAGCCCCGTTACATTTTCCGCGCAAGATCTCTTGACGAGTGAGCTGTTACGCACTCTTTAAATGAATGGCTGCTTCTAAGCCAACATCCTCGTTGTTTAAGAAATCTCACCTCGTTTCCCACTTAGCATAGACTTGGGGACCTTAGATGATGGTCTGGGCTGTTTCCCTTTTGAGCGACGAGCTTAGCCCCGCCGTTCTAACTGCCGTAGTTCCGCAAATGGTATTCGTAGTTTGTCAAGGGTGGGTAATCTTGCGACCCCCAGTCCGAAACAGAGCTCTACCCCAACTTGTTACCGTACGACGCTAGCCCTAAAGCTATTTCGAGGAGAACCAGCTATCTCCAGGTTCGATTGGCATTTCACCTCTAACCACAGGTCATCCGGGCATTTTGAAACATGCTACGGTTCGGCCCTCCACGCACTTTTAGATGCGCTTCAGCCTGCCCATGGTTAGGTCACCTGGTTTCGGGTCTATTCGTTACTACTTATCGGCCTATTCAGCCTCGCTTTCACTATGCCTTCGGTAAATACCTTAAGCTTGCAGCAACAAATAACTCGTTGGATCGTTCTACAAAAAGCACGCCGTCACCCCACGAGGGGGCTCCGACTCCTTGTACGCACACAATTTCAGGATCTATTTCACTCCCCTTCCGGGGTTCTTTTAACCTTTCCCTCACGGTACTTGTACACTATCGATCATACTATATATTTAGCCTTGGGGGGTGGACCCCCCAGATTCAAACAGGGTTTCACGTGTCCCGTCCTACTCAACACAGTAAATGATAAAGTTTGTAACGCTTTACGTACCAGGCTTTCACTGTCTTTGGCTAAGCTTTCCAACTTATTCTGCTCGCATTACAATTTTCTGACTTTATGCAGGCTGGTGATAGCACCTGCTAGCCAATCCCGGTCATCCACCCGAAGGTGAACTACCCAGGACTGGTAATTTACTGGTTACAACCCCCTAATAACATTCGTCTATCAACTTATTTGCCGTCTTCATATATATAAATACATACGTTAACAGGCAAAAGTCATTAAGGTTTGGGCTGATCCGCTTTCGCTCGCCACTACTTACGGAATCATTGGTTATTTTCTCTTCCTCAGGGTACTAAGATGTTTCAGTTCCCCTGCTTACCGCGTCTCCGCCCTATATATTCAGGCAGGCGCAACTGGGCATTACCCCAGCTGAGTTTCCTCATTCGGACATCTCCGGATCAAAGCATAGTAGGCTGCTCCCCGGAGCTTATCGCAGCTCCTCACGTCCTTCTTCGGTATAGTATGTCAAGGCATTCTTTGTGTGCGCTTATTTAACTTTTTACGAATTGACTAGTTATTGGTATCTGTTATTGCTTGTAGAACAATACAGGCCAACAACTGGTCGTTTGTTTGTACTGATTGCTCAGTACGGTTTTGTAAGCTCCATACGGCGTGCACCGCGGTTGCTTACTGTCAATCTCATTTACATTCTAAATTGTTAAAGGCCGAAACTCTAAGGGGTTTAGTCTCATAGTACAGATGCCAGGCATATATAACAGTGAGGACCCTTGAAACTTGAGTTTACGATGGAAGCTTTATGCCATTCTTCGTACGGTGCCGGTGGTGTGCTGGTGTTATTTGACTAACGCCTCTACCTAAACTCAAGCAACTCGAACAAGTTTATCATTTATAACAGGGGCGGTCAACAGCTAGATGTAGCTTTAGTTGCAACACTATATCAGGGGCGCGCGTTACTGTTGGACGTGATAGTAGAAGGTATAGCTAGTACTACTGCTGAGCCCTGCCCCACCAGCCGGCGCATTTATGCTGAAGGTTGTGGTGGTTGGACTAACGTAGTGTTGGAGTATAGCAGCATTAGCATCGCCAGATGTCAGGACTATATTAGGAGCGCTGCCAAAGGCGTTGGCGAAGGTAATGTCGGCTAGATCGCCGGCGGTCGCACCAGTGCCGGTAGTTATGACGATTTTACCGCTAGTATCGTTGCCAGTAATAACAGCTGTGGCGCCAGTGCCAGCATTAGCACCAGCGGCTGCCGTGGTGCTACCGCTACTGTTGCCAGTAATAATGTGTCCGTTGACCGTCAGACTGACATTAATAACTAAGGCTTTCACCGTTACGGTCTGGGTGGAAGTATTTACCGACAGTACGGCGACGGCACTAGCATCCTGGACTTGGAAGGCAGTGGCGCTGTTAGAAGCCGTCTTAACTAATAGCGTGCCGTTAATAGTGGCCGTACCGGCGCTGAAGTCACCACCAATAAGTGGGGTCGCGGTATTGCTGTTGGCGATGTAGAGCTTGTTGCTGCCGAGTTCATTGTAGCCGGCTTGCTTACCTATTAAGACATTACCAGAACCAGTTAAGTTACTGTATCCGGCTTGGTAGCCCAGATTCGTATTGTAGCCACCAGTGGTGGTAGAGAAGCCAGCTTGGTAGCCGATAAGGGTGCTGTAATCTGAGCCAGCCTGTAAGCTGTAACCAGCTTGGTAGCCGGACACGGTTTCGCCGCTAATTGCACAGGTAATTAGACTGACACAACCATTGCCAAAGCCAGCCTGGTAACCGGACACGGTATTATTTGACCCTGTACCATTGTTGAAAAGCGAGTGATAGCCGGATGCCGTATTCTGGCTACCGGTGCTATTAACATATGATGCAAACGAACCCATGGCAGTGTTATATGAGCCGGTTGAGTTATTGCCAAGGCTATAGTAACCCACTGCGCTGTTTCGCTGTCCGGAAGTATTGTTCAGCAGTGAAAAGAAACCATTGCCGGTGTTGTAGATGCCGGTGGAATTATAAAATAAACTATCATAGCCGGTAGCTGTGTTCGCATAACCGGTGGTATTACTCTGAAGCGTTCCCTGCCCTAGCGCGCTGTTGTAGATGCCGCTCGTATTAGCCGAGCCACTCTGGAGTCCCACGAATGTGTTGGCCACTGCCGAGTTAGCAGAAATGTTGATTAACCGACTGTTGTTGACTACATAGAGCCCGCCAGTGCTATTAGTAACGGTAGCGCTGGTAGTTAACGAGCCGGCACTGATGTTATCGGTATAGGTGGTCGTGGTGTTATCGGCAAGTGTGGTCACTAATTTATAGGGGCCGCCGCTGAGCGTACCGCGGTATATTTTACGAGCGGTCACAACACCACTGGTACCGGTAGGGATAGCACTGAGGTTAACCTGCTGAGCAGTTGGATTAACACTAGCCGACTCGGTCCCAGCATCGGTTTCACCAGTGCCAGTAACGAAGGTGATGACGTAGTACAGTGGGCCAGTCAGGTTTCCAGCCGTGGCGTTAACAGCGACCGTTGGGGCGGTCGGTGCGGTGACTTGGTTGAACTTAATGTTGCCGTAGTCGACTTGGAGGTTACCGTTGTAGACGTTAAGGGCTTCGGTAGGGGTTAGGGTATTAATGCCGACTTTGCCGCTAGTAGACTTAAGAATCAAATCGCCGGAAGCGTTTAGTTGATTGGCGTAAATTGTGCCGGCGCCGGCGTCGCTAATGCTGGTCGCCCCAGTACCAGAATAGACGTTATTGGAGAGGTAATTACCCGCTGAGCCGCTCGCAATGCTAATCGCATAACCGGTACCGGCCGTGTCGGTTATGGTGTTGCCTGTTAGTAAATTAGCGTTTGAGGTGCCATCGATTGAAATGGTGCTAGTAGCCCCCGACGAGCCATTATCGTAGAAGTTGTTGCCAGAAATAGTGTTACGACTTGCGCCGGACGTTAGCTGGAACGCATCGTTGCCACCAGACGAGCTAATCGTGTTACCCGTAACGCTGTTATTGGAACTGGTGGCGAGGAATAAGTTGCCGATACTACCACCAGTAATGGTGTTTCCCGTAATCACATTGTAATTATCGTTGAGAGCTAGGTTGAATGGCCGGGCTCCACCTTGGGTGGTATTGCCGATAAGCGTGTTGTAGGTCGAACCAACAAGATAAATGCCCTGACTGCCGCCGCCCTCAACGAGGTTTCCCGTTACCGTGGTGTACAGTGAACCATTCAGATAAATACCGGCGTAGCCACCAAGGCCACTATGTATGACCGTCGATCCGGAAATGAGAGAGTTACGATTATTAGCCAGCTGAATGCCGTCTCTGTCGGTTTCTACCACTACTACATTCATAATCTTGGCGCCAGTCTTACCGGTGTTGCCGCTACCTGAACCTACGAGCGTCATAGAAATTCCGTACGCACCAAATGAGCCCTGGTTAACTGAGTTACCGTCAAGTTTTAGGTTGGATACGGTGACGTGGTCGGTGCTAGTACTAGTGATCATGTTTATACTTGCTGCCAAGCTGGCTTTAGCAAGAATACGACTGGCGGCCCCGGCACCAATCAACGTAACGTTGCTTGGAAGCGTAATCGCGCCATCCACAGTGTAGGTACCCTCACGCAAGTAGATGGTGCCGCCAGCTGCTGGTAAAGCAGCGATAGCGGCGTTAATGGTAGTTTGGGCACTAGTGCCAGCGGCCGGGACAACAAAGTCAGCAGCCTCGGGGTTTTGACTAGTGCTGCCGTCGGCAACAATCTTAGTGGCGACGGAGCGGTCGGCCTGCCATTTACCATTGGCGTATACCAATAGCTGCTTGGTGGTGGTGTCGTAGTAGAGCATGCCTTCGGTTGGTGAGGCTGGACGAGTGCTGGTAATGCCGCCGACGAGCGAGATGCTTTGGCTAGCAGCGACGGTGACGCCGGCGCTAAAGGTGGCCGCGCTACTAAAGGTCTTAGCACCAGCTAGCGTCTGGGTTGTGGTGTTGACCAGTCCCGGGTTGGAAGCGCTGGCAGATTGTAGATAGAGGGTATTGCTAGTAATCGTGGCGCCGTTGGCGTTAGCCGTGCCACCGTCCAATGCGCCGATTGAACTGGCCCCTGCTCCGCTACAGTTAGCTAGAGTCTGAAGACAGAGCGTGTCGTTTGCAGCAATCGTGCCAGGCACAGACAAGGTGTAGTTGCCGGCGGTGCTGGCGCCCTGGAGCGTGATTGAACCAGTATTTGTGGCACTATAAAACTTCAACTGACCACTTGTGGTGCTAGCGGTACCGAGAGTAACCACGCCGACGAGGTTGGAGGTGCTGGCAACGCTGAGCGTACCGTTCAAGACGGCGGCGTTGGTAACGTCGAGCGCCGCGGCGATAACTTTGCCGTTAGTCGAA
This sequence comes from Patescibacteria group bacterium, assembly GCA_030271625.1. Taxonomy (GTDB): domain Bacteria; phylum Patescibacteriota; class Saccharimonadia; order Saccharimonadales; family UBA4665; genus UBA4729. The sequence continues at coordinate 22,775 of JARXKN010000004.1, read as the reverse complement.
TCGACCGTTAGCAGGGCTGAACCGGCAGCGTTCTGGACACTAAAGGCAGCGGTGTCATTGGCGGTGCGCGTGACCAGCTTGGCGCCGTTGGCACCATTTGATTGGTTGGCATACACCGTGCCGGTCCCTGCGTCGTTGATAGTCGCCGTGCCCGAACTGGTACTGAAGCGGTTGTTGGCTAAGTAATTAGCGCTCGAGCTTGCATCGCTGATGTTGACGGCGTAACACGTTGTAGTACAGCTGGTGTCGGTGATGTCGTTGCCGGTAATGGTATTGGTGGTAGAGGTGGTATCCAGGTAGATGCTGTTGTTGAGCGTGGCACCACCGTTGTTATATAGATTGTTACTGCCGACTGTGTTGTTGGATGCGGTGGTCAGGTAGATGCCGGTAGAGGCATTATTTTGGACGGAGTTGCCGGTGATGGTGACGTAGACTGAGTTGGCGAGAATAATACCGTTTATGTTATTGGCGAGTGCGGAGTTGCCGGTGATGGTGATGTTAGAGGAGGTTGAGACGTAGAAACCATAGTTATTGGCGGAGGAAGTATTGCCGGTGATAGTAGTATTGTTGGCGGATGTCACAAAGACGCCCTGCCCGCCGTTGGCGAAGATAGTGTTGCCACCGATGGTGTTGCCGTTGGAGCTGGTGATATAAATACCGTGGCTCGTGTTGGCCTGGACGGTGTTGCCGGTGATGGTGCTGTTGCCGCCGTTGACGAGCCAGATGCCGTATAAGCTATTGCCCTGTGTCATGTTTCCAGCGAACGTGTTGTAGTTCGAGTTGGTTGTGTAGATGCCAATACTGTTGCCGTCGACGGTGTTACCGGTGATAGTGCCGTTCGATGAGCCACTGAAACCTATGCCCTTACCTCCAAAGACTTTCCGGACTATAACATTAGTAATCTTGGTTCCCTCAACGGCGCTCGTACCGGAGCCGCTACCCATACCGATGAAGTAAATGCCGTTCATCGAACCGCTGGTTTGGTTGGCCTTGTTACCATCAATCTGGAGATCGTGGACGAACGCACGAGTACCAGTTGATTGGTCGGTGTTTTCGATCAGGTTGTAGCTACCATTCTGGGCATTTGGAATCGTGATAAGCGTCCCTGCCCCAGCTCCGAAGAGCGTAGTGTTGTTCGGGATGGAAATAGCAGCTGATACAGTGTACGTTCCTTCGGCGAGATAGACACTCCCGCCGGCTGCTGCGGTGAGTGCCGTGTTAATTGTGGCCTGGTCACCAGTACCGGTAGCAACGTAGTCTGCTGAGTCTTTGGTGGCTTGTGATGAATTGGAAGCGGCGACAATCTTAGTACTCGTGTTGCGGTCAGATACCCACTTACTACCGTTGTACTGCAGCATCTGGTTGGTGGTTGAATCATAGTAGAGCATGCCAGCTGTTGGACTGGCCGGCCGGGTGCTGGTGATACCACCAACTAGTCTTATACTTTGGCTCGCAGCCACAGTGACGCCACCGTTGAAGGTCTTGGCGCCGGCAAAGGTTTGGGTGGTGGTATTAATTAGTCCCGGGTTGGAAGCGCTGGCGGACTGTAGGTAGAGGGTGTTGCTGGCGATCACGGCACCGTTGGCATTCGGGGTTTGGCTGTCGATAGCACCAATACTGGAGGCGCCCGATCCAACGCAGTTATTAAGCGTTACTAAACAAATCGTGTCGGCTGAACCGGTGCTGGCTGGCAGGGTGTACGTGGTGTTCTGCGCCAGAACAGCACCCTGGATAGTTGCCAAAAAGGCGCTGCCGGCATTAGCGAGTTTGAGCTGGCCTGTAGCCGTGCTGGCTGTACCGAGCGTTACGGCACCCACCAGGTTGGTGCTGCTGGCGACACTTAAGCTGCCCCCAAGCGTGCCATTACCAGAGATGTTAAAGTTCGCACCGGCTTGTAGGCTCGTATTGTTGGCAATGTAGTTACCGGCTACTCCAGACACCGCACCACTCACTTGGCCCAGGGTGGCAAACTCATTATTACCGACGGCATCGCCACCGCTAACGCGGCCACTAAAGGTACCAACTATGCCGGTGCCGGCACTGACCGCTAATACTCCCGTTGTCGATAATCCCGCAAAACTAGGGCTACTGGTAGTCGCTAAATTCTGGTCGAGGCTGACGTTGGCGGTTACGGTTAGGGTCTTCACGGCGGTGCCGCCGGCGACGGTGAAGCCATTGGCAGTAGCAGTTAATGACAGGCCGTTATAGGAAGCGGCTGTGGCGGCGCCCGTCACCGCTAAAGTACCGCCCGTACTTAGGCTGCCGGCGCTGACTGCGTTAGTCACTGTTACCGATCCAAAAGTGACATTAGACGTGGTGTTAATATCTTGCGGAGTGCTCAGGGTAATCGTCTTCGTACCGCCGTTGTTAGTGACAATAACTTGATTGGCAGTTCCCTGCACTGTGACGGCACCATTAATTGAGTTAAGTGAGTCGACTGCGCCGCCAGCGACCGTACAGCTGGCACAGGTGAGGTTGCCGTTAGCATCGAGAGCTAGTGGGCCGCTGGCCGAAACGGCTACTGTTCCACTCGCGTTGGGCAAAGTAACGGTGTGACTGGAACCGACCGGAGCAGCAAAGTTAAGCGTATTAGTGTTAGCACCGCTGGTTGACGTTAGAGCGACACTGGCACCCTGTACCGTTACGTTCTGAGCCGTGACTCCTAATAATAAGGCGGCGGTTGGGGCAATTGAATTAACAGCTAAGGTGCCGCCAACAGTGACAGTTGAACCTGATTCGGAAAGCAAAGAATCGGCGATAGTTTGGCCGGCGGTAAATTTAGCTAGTTTTCCGGCAGTCCCACCCGGTGTAGTGACGCCACCACCAACGCCACTACAGTTTCCAGTGGTGTCACAGACAGCATTGCCGTTGTGGCTTAACGTACTGGTGAAATCGTTGGTACCACTAAAGCTGTTGTTGGCGGTAGTGAGAACTACAGTAGCTGGCAAGCGACTAGCACTAATGGTACCGGCCGTAAGATTGGTAGCATCTTGGTAATAACTAGCCGGCTGGCTATTAAGTTGCGTGGCATTGACGCTGGTAAGCGCCGAGCCATCCCCCTGCAGCGCGGTAGCCGTAAAGCTGCCGGCAACCGTAATGCTGGTACCGCTCTGGGATATGATGGAGTTCCCAATTGTACCGCTGGAGGTAAACAGTGCTAAATTATTTGTTGTGCCGGCGCCGCTAATAGCTCCACCAACGCCACTACAGTTACCACTGGCGTCACAAACAACATTGCCATTCTGAGTTAAGGAAAGTGCACTAACGGCATTACTAAAAATAGCCGATTGGCCAGATATTGTACCCTGCACCGTTGCCCCACTCGTAAATGTGTTCGCTCCAGAAAACGTATTAGTGCCATTGAGGACGGCAACATTTGTACTCAATCGATTATCAGCCACTGTGCCGCTGCTGAGATTACTAGCATTGGTAAAGTAGCTCGGGCTCTGGCCATTAAGAGAAGTAGCGTTAACGCCCGTTAACTTGCTACCGTTAAGAGCTGGCAGTGCTCCATTGTCGCTCAGCTGAACTAGCTCACCAGCGCCGTTAAAAGCATTACCCTGCAAGGTAACGCGGCCACTCAGCTGGCTATCGGCAATACTGCCGGTGATGGCTCGCGCATTAACCCCTGTTAGGCCGGCACCATTACCGCTAAACGAGCCTGTAAAGGTACCGCGGATATTCTTAGCGGTAATGTTATCAGCGGTGACATCACCAGTAAAATTACCGTTACCAGTTACCGCCAGATCACCCGTTATCGCTACGCCCCGCTCAACTATAAGTTTTGAATGAATTGTTATGACCTGATTAGTACCAGGGATAACCACTATTTGCTTCTCGAGTTGAGCATCATTGGTGGACGCCATTACTGCTGGGTTATAGTGCCGTTCCCGAACGAGTGCCCATGTACCATAGCCCAGTAAAATGATGATAGCCAGGACAATAAGTGACAGCAATACGGTATGCGAACGATAGGTAGAAGCTAACGGCCCCAAGACACTGTCACCCTCTCGGTAAACAGGTTGAGCGGGAATAGCTTGGGGGGATTCCAAGTTTTCCATAACACCGTATTTGTCTTGTTCCATCTTTGTTTTGTTCTTTTTATTTTACGTAACTCTCCCGTGATTTTACGCTCTAAACATCATTAGCACAAGCATATTAACAGGGGTAACGCCCAAAACACGCCTTTAAAAAGAAGCCGTCATAAATATGTTGTTGTTGCTACAGCTTTTTTTGGGCTATTTGGAATTATCAATAGCTCGCTCTACTTGATACCGTTTATGGCTTACCAGACAGGGAGAATGCTCTGAAGTATTTTACATAGTAAGAATAACAACAAGCTTCATCTGCTTTATACATCAAGAACTTATTAATAACTACAACGATACTTATCCACAGGTTGCGTAACTATTACCGTGCCAAGTACTAAGGAGTAGTAGCAACTTGCTGAGCACCGATAACAATGTAGTCAAAGCTGTAGCTGGTACCAGCTAGAATCTTATCCTTGCTGACAAGCTTGAAGCCTGTAGCAGTCTTTTCTACGTAAACATGAATGTCGATGGCGTTGCCGTTGGTAGGCGTTAAGGAAACCTTGAAGTTTGTTCCAGCTGGGTAGCCCTTGGCAAAGGTTAGTTCGGCTAGGACGCCTGGATCGGTAACGGTCATGCCACTCGTAACGGTTATAGTACCGGCCGTATCGGTGCCGTCAACTGAGGCACTTGGCGCTGGCTGGGTCGTAGTGCTGGTGCCGGCAGCGGTACCAACGACCAGGACAGGTGCACTGCCCTTGCTAACAATCTTGCCATTTACCGTAATATCGGCCACCGTAGTTGTACCTGCCACGGTCAGGTCGGCTGCAAAGCTGGCGTTGCCAGTGACGTTGAGTGCACCCTTCAAGATGGTGTCGCCTGTAACCACGAGCTTGTTGAGAGTAGTGGTACCGCCAACGTTCAAGTCAGCTGCAATGGACGTAGATCCACCGATATTGACATCGCCGCTGACCTGCAATGAGTTGCCAGAAATACTAGAAGCCTGCAAGTCGCCGCCATCTTGGCCAAGGCTGCCCGGACGGATCAAGACCTGGATAGTGCCGTCGACGCTGGTAGCTTGTTGGGCGTAGCCCACAATTGGACCGCTGGTAACGCGCTGACCAATACCGGCCACCGTTGAGAAGCCAATGGCGTCACCGGCGTGGATGGCGCCGCCGGCCACGCTGACCTTAACCGGCACCTGCCCGCTCAAAGCTACAATCGCATTGTACTCACGATAGTGAGCATCACAGTCAGGGTCGTCGGCTAAACAAACAGGGCTATTACCAACAAAGCCAGGGGCGGTCGAAACAACTCCAACGGCCGTCTTCATGCCAGTAGTACCGGCCATCACAGTTTTATCGTTCGTGGTGTCGAGCGCGACCAGCTCGCCGGCGCTAGGCACATTGCCTGGGTCAGCCGCAAAGTATTCAGAGTAGTCAGCTCCGGTAGTGCTGTAGGCTACAGTCGTACCGTTAACGACACCGATGTTACCACCGACTGTGCCGCCATGGGCGAAGCCGATGTAGCGGCCACTGGTGGCAGTGGTTGGCAGATCAATCAGCACGCCGCCCGCAGCAGTACCGGTGTTACTGTTCTTGATGCGCGTTATATAGGTGTTGGCGCTAGACAGCTGATCGAGGTTGTAGGTAGCGGTTGTCTGGCCAATTGCCACTTTGCCATTACCGTTGACGGCAAACAAATAGTTGCTGGCGGCGTTATCAGTCACCCGTAGCAAATCGGCACTTTGGGTGCCTGAGTTTTGCCTAATATCAAGGCCAAGGATCGAATCGCCGTAAGGCCTCACCGTTATGTCACCGGCGTTGAAGTCAGTGAAGGAGGCGTTACCATATTGATCAACACGCGCTTTACTATTTCCGTTGGAATCTAAGAAATCAAGGAGATTACCAGTCTGGCCTGCAACTGCCTGCAGGGAGGTAACGCCATTCACCTGGAAAGCCGAATTGACCGTTGGACTCAGTGTATAGGTAAAGTCATCCCACCACATATTTGTCGTAATATTGCTGTCAGTGTCACCCAGCTGAATGTAAAAGAGAGTTGTGGACGAGAAATACTCACTGGCTGTCATGATTTGGACGTCGTTCAGGTATGCGGTTACGGTCAGGATACTGCCCTTCATCGATAGTTTCATCTCGACTTTGTTCCATTGGTTCAGGGGGAATGTCGTTGCAGTAGTAGCTAGCGACGTGACAGTGGCACGGTCGTAGAGACTAAAGCCTCCGTTAGCGTCATTTCTGGTAAACGTGATGCCTGCAAATTGCCCGGTCCCGATTTCAAAGATGTTTGGGTTGCCGTTGGTGGCGGATGATGTTGAATACACATACGCCACGGCGTCGATCATATCAGTCGCCGGGACATATTTATTGTAGTTGTTATAGCCGGTTGTTATGTTTATATGAAGAGCATTGTTACCACTGTGTTTTTGGACACTGTCAATCGCACCACCGCTACCATTGACGCCGTAAGCTGCTGTCGAACCAGATTCAAAACCATCTGTATACGTAATGTTCTGGGGTATAACCCCGGCAATGACCGAGCCACGAGAGTTCACAGTGAGCGTTTGGTTGGCATTAGCGTCTTGGACCTGGAAGATATTTCCAGTCTGGCCTGGGGCAGCTTGGAAAATGGCAACTGGTGTACTCAAGCTATTGGGGTTGCCAACTACAGTTAGCGCAGAGTTGATATCCGATGTAGCAGTGTTAATGCCAACGTTACCAGTAATGTTAGTGCGTGTTGGCATCGTCACTGCTGCAGCCGGCTTAAATGCCACAATTGCCGCGCCTGAAAGCGATGTTGAGCTCAGCGTCCAGCTGGCATTCACCGCACCAGCTGCGGCTTTTACGAGGTAGGCCGAGTTTTGGTAGGTATTTGGCGTCACGGTCAGTTGAGTGTTAAGGTTTGTGAAACCTGCCGGTGTTGCAGTGGTGGTGGCACCGTTGCCGCGACCAATCGCCGCAATAACCAACTCATTATTAACTGCCGTGGTGATACCCGGGGTTGTCACGTTCGTAGAAGTGACACCATCCGAGTTACCAGCAAATTCATCGAGCGGATCGGTGGCCGCAACACCGCTGTATTCACTGACGTTAATCGTATACGGTGACGCTGCATCGAAGTTAACAGATACAGAGGTAATGGCCTGCGCATTGGCGGCATACCAGATTTCTATACGACCGCTTGGACCATTGGAGTAACCTCGGGATGCCAGCAGCCATGTGTTGCCGGCGGTATCGGTAATACTGTTTACCTTAGGCGATGTCGTCGAGTTCGTGCCCACCGTCGCAACTAACAAGTTACCGCTTGTGGAAGTTACGGCCATCGTCTGTGTTAACTTTGCCGTACTGGTTTGTGTAGTGGTTTGTTTCACAAACGCTGGTGTTGCAGCCGCGGAGGTAGAGGTTGCTCCACCGAGGTTAACGTTGCCATAGACACTGAGGTCTCTTCCCACCTGGAGGTTGGTGCCAATTGTTGCGGAAGACTGGGTGGTGAGTGCGCCTTGAATGTTGGCAGCACCGGTTACTGATGCAGATGCGGCCTCGATTGAGCCTGTCTCCAACTGCTGCACGTAAGCCCCGCCTATGTCGTACACCTGCAGCGTATTTGCACTACCACCCGTTGCGAAAAGATATCGTCCAGAAACAGCTAAGCTATATGGCGCACTTGGCGTTGTTATGGTTCCAACGATGGTAGGTGAAGCCGGGTTACTGATGTCAACCACACTGATGGTAGTCCCGCCGAAGTTAGTGACGTAGGCGAAGCGACCGTTGACCGACACACTGTGTGGAGTTGTGCCGACAGTGACGCTACCAACGGAAGTTACAGTCGTTGGGTTTGAAATATCGGCGATGTTCAACGTGTTGTTGCCGCTGTTAACAATGTAGGCGTAGCGTCCGACCACTCTGGTAATGACAGGTTGGTTGGCGCCGGCATAACTACCAGCTGCAGTTGTTAAGACCGGCGTAGCTGGATTGCTAACGTCGTATATCTGCAAGTTGTTGGCATTTTTATCGGTGACATACAGGTACTTCCCTTGGACAGTGACGCCACTTGGACCAGTGTTCGTCGCAGTGGCTGCCAGGGTAACAGGTGCAGTCGGATTGCTGACGTCGACAACGCTAAAGCTGTTACCACTGTTATTCGTAACATAGATGTATTTCCCTGAAACGACGATGTCCGTCGGCCCACCTCCAACAGTAGCTGTACCAACGGAAGTTGGTGCCGCAGGATTAGTAATGTCAAAGATACTGACAGTCGAGTTTAAGAAGTTCGTTACATATGCGTAATTCCCGGCCACGGCTATACCACTTGAGCCGTTGCCCACATTGGAGCTACCGACCAATGTCGGACTACTTGGAACCGTGATGTCGTAGACGGCGATACCATAAGGGCTTGATGAAAGCGCGATGTAGGCATATCGCCCCTGGACAACAATGTCGCGAGGTGCCGTCGCAGTACCCAGGTTGGCAATCGTGCTGGTCGGGATGTTGCCGCTCACAAACAGCTGTGAGGTTTGCGTTCCGATCGAGCCAACACTCAAACGCATATTAGTTGTGTCGGAAGCCAGCAAGTTTACACCGGATGCATTCTGGACCACAAACGCTGTGCCTGAGTTAGTTTGACTCTTGACTGTGGTAGAACCGCCATTGGCAATTGTAAATACGTCAGCTGCGGTGGCTGTCGAGTCGGTGACCTGGAACAGGTTACCGCTACCAGCGCTCGTCACTTTTAGCACCGTGCCAGAGGCATTCGCATACTGCTGGTTGATGTTGATGATGCTCGACGTATCAGTACATGTACCCGCGCCACTACAGTTATTGGTAATGTCGATAATGTTACCCGTCTCGGTCAACGTGCCTGTTGAGACGGTTTGGTTGCGGTTGAGCAAGATAAGGTTTTCGGAATTTGTACCGGTTCCAGTTGCCGCACCTGTCTGTTGCAAGTTGATATAGCTACCACTGAGGCCAGCACCGCCGCTAAAGATGCCTTTAATCCCCGTCGTCGCTGCACCAGCCGAAAACTGCAATCCAACACCATTGTTATTGACTACTCCAAGATTGATGCCGATGGCTCCTGCTGAGTCGACGCCCTGCAGTGAAATTCCAGTTTGAGTACTCGTAATTCCAGCTCCGCCGCTACCAAGAAGTTTGAGCACCGTGCCAGATGTCGAAGTGGTCTTAAGCTGCGCCGCAATTGAGGCGGCTCCGGTGACATCGAGTGAAGCGCCTGGTGCCGCAGTGCCGATGCCTACACTGCCGCCCTGGAAGATAGCAGCATAGTTGTTGGTTGCACCAGTTTGAGCGTTCACGTTCAAGCCGTAGCTGTTGGTTGCGGCGCCAACTGCACCACCTTGAATGAGGAGTGCGCTCGTATTCGTAATCGTTGCACTACCCGCTTTAATTGGGGCGCCGGCGATAGCGACCGTTGCAGTATCAGTCACTGCCAACGCCGAACCCGCGGTAATCGTGCTCTGCCCAAAAAGGTTGAAGCGCTGGGTTGCAATTGCACCGGTGATAGTCTGGGTGTTTCCCTGAATATTGGTATTGTTTACTTCAACCGTAACTGCGGTGTGAGCGCCTGGCGCCACCGTCAGCGTGCTGGCGCCACCGGCGGTTGCTGCGGTGGTAAAGGTTTTGGGCCCAATAAAACTCTGAGCAGCAGTATTTACCAGGCCGGCAAAGCTGGTGCTCGCCGATTGCAGATAAAAGACATTGCTAGTAATTGTGGCGCCCGTCGCATTGGCAGTGCCGCCATCGAGCGCGCCAATGCTGGTCGCAGCCGTGCCAACACAGTTATTGAAGGTTTGAAGACAGAACGTATCAGTGCCAGCTGAGCTGTTTGGTATGGTGTAAACCTTGCTCGAGCCCGTAATAGTCGCTGGCTGAACGGTGACGCTAAAGTTATCGAGGGTGCCATCGGCAAATAGTAATTTACCTTGAGAGGTGGCATTGGAACTGGTGACGCGACCAAGAATCAGCTGCGAGCCGTTGGCATTAAATGAACCATGTGTGTAGCCATTTACGTCTTGGAATTGGAGGAGGTCACCGATTTGGCCAGTGGCACCACGGTTAACTTGCGTCGCAGCCGTGGCGCTGGCGGCGCCTTGGGCGTAAAGCGGTGTATTTGAGCTGGATGTCGCGATCGCCTCAAAGTGAGTCGATGCTACAAAGCCGGTGAAGGTCTTGTCGCCCGCAAAGGTTTGGGCGGTGGTATTAACCAAGCCAGCAAAGCTAGCGCTGGCAGACTGCAGGTAGAATACGTTACTGGCCAGAGTGGCGCCCTTAACGTTTGCGGTGCCGCCATCTAAAGCGCCGATGCTGGTGGCAGCCGTACCGACACAGTTATTAAGGGTCTGTAGACAGAAGGTGTCAGATGCACTGGCTGCTGGAATAGTTAATGTACTGTTTTGAGCGTAGGCGGCACTTTGGATAGTTGTTGTAAAGGCACTACCAGCGTTAGCTAACTTAAGCTGGCCAGTGGTGGAGCTTGCAGCCCCTAGAGTGACTACTCCGGTAAAGCCGGCTGTGCTCGAGAAAGCACTGGCACCTTGGACTGCAAAAGCATTAGCAACGGATACCGAACCATTAAAGCTGGCGGCGTCTTGAACATTAAAGGTCCCAACAATACTAGTATTACCGGCAGTTAGACTGCCGCCTGTTCCGCCTTCGGCCAAGTTTGTGCCGCTATTGCCTACTAGGTCAACTGAGCCATTAATCGCTATTCTACTGGTTGAAGCGTAGTAGACGGTAGATAACCATGAAGTACCGTCTGACCCACCAATTTCGTATACATAACCGTTAGCTATAACCGAAGATGCAAACTGTCGATTGGCAGGTAGAGCGTTGGTGTTAGTTTTAAAGGTTCCGCTGATGTCGCCATTCGCCCCAAGTGAAGCGTAGTAGACGGTCGATGTTGGACTAGATGCAGCAGTAGTCGAGCCACCAAGGTAGTAGATGGTACCATTGGCGACGACAGTTGTTCCGGCTCTAAGAGTAGTCGGTAACGGGGTAGTTGTGGTAGCAAAAGCACCGTTCGAACCGTCTGCATTTAATTTAGCGTAGTAAATCGTTGCTACCGGAGGGCCAGATGATGGCAAGCCACCCAAAGCATAAACATATCCGTTAGATACAGCAGTAGTTATTTGGAGCAGCGCCGTTGGCAACGAGTTAGCACTGGTGGTCCAGGCGCCGGTGCTTCCATCTGGGTTAGCTTTAGCGTAGTACAAGGTTGAGAAGAAGCCGTTCGCGTCATCAGCACCGGCGAGGTAATAGATGTAGCCGTTGTAGGTGAAGGCCGAACCCTGCCATCTTGTAGATGGCAATGGGTTGGAAGAAGTTGCAAAGGCACCTAAGGAGCCGTCGCTGTTTATCTTAGAGTAGTAAACACTACTGACTACAAAGTTAGAGCTATTGTAACCACCCAGGACGTACAGGTAGCCGTTAACAACAACAACTTTATTTTCCTCCATAATAGCTGGCATGGTACTGCCGCTAGTAGTCCAGGTACCCGTACTGCCATCAGCGTTAACCCTGGCGTATGATACGGTATTTGTAAAGACTGAACCATTAGAGCCACCTACCACATAAATATAGCCATTGTAGTACACCTGACCCATGTGGTTTCGGCCGACTGTTAAAGCATTGGTGTTAGTTGCAAATGGAGCCAATTGACCGCTGTTAGTGCTGTTAAGTGCCACGTTATTGTTGGTAGTGTCGACGTTTACTAAGCTACCACCGGTACTAGTCTGTACAGAGAAGGCGCTTGAACTGTTGGCGGGTTTAACGGTAGTTGCACCATTCACGCTAACTGCACCAGTACCGGTGCTGAAAGTACCGCTGCCGGTCTGACTAAAGGCACTGTTGTTGGCCACAGTGATACCACCATTGGCTGTAAGCAAGCCAGTAAAGGTACTAGTTTGGGTAACACTTAGGCTACCGGCCACAGTCGTAGCAATGCCAGCTTTAGCAACAGTTAAGGCTGTTGCTGTACCCGTACCAAGGCTTAGCGTACCAGCAGTAGCAACATCAATTGATGGGGTCAGGATACTAGTGTCAGCGCGGCCCGAACCAGAAATCCAGAAGTTAGAAGTAGCTTGAGCGCTACCATTTTGGTTACGGATGAAGTTAGTGGTGTCGTTGGTTTGAGCGTAGGTGTTGGTACAGGTGCTGAGGTTACTGCTGGCATTCTGACAAACAAGGGTTGTGCCGCTGGTTGCATCGAGCGCGGTTTTGACATTGCCGCTGGCATTGACCGCGAAGCTTGAGCCAGTGTTAGCAAAAGTACCACCTTGGATTTGCGTTGTGGTCGTAATGTTATTAGCAGTTGAGATGGTACCAAAGCCGCTAGCGATGCTTCCGGTTGCAAGTGCGCCGGTACCGGTGAGGTTGGCGTAGGTTCCAGAGATGGCAGCACTTTGTAAGATGCCGGTACCACTTAAGATCTGCGTACCATTGTAGTTAATGAGGTTATTGAAGCCAGTGCCGAAGTTAATGCCGTTGAAAGTATTGTTGGCAACACCAGTGACGTTAGCGAAGTTGATACCCGTAATCGTGTTGGCGCTGGCATTGGCATTCGTACCACCGACGAGTGCAAAGTTTTGGCCAGTTACAGTAGCAGTGGTTGCGCTGGCGTTAGAGTTAGTAACCGTCTTAGTTTCGGCAGTGCCGGTAGTGCCGTTGGTGTAACCCTGAGTGATCGTACCGGTTCCAGTAGTGAGGGTTAGGTTTTGGTTAGCGGCTAGGGTGGCGCCGCCGTTGAAGGTGGCGAGGCCGGTAAAGGTGCTGGCGCCGGTTACGGCTAAGGTGCTGCTAAGTGTAGTAGCACCAGTAACGCCAAGCGTGCTGCTGAGGCTTGCAGCCTGAGTAACTGTTAAGCTGCCATTTACTGTTGTCGCAACACCAGCTTTTGAAATACTGACGCTGGTAGCCGTCGCGGTACCAAGGCCTAGAGCGCCAGCGCTGGCAACGTCTAAGGTAGGTGTTAGTAAGCTGGTTGCAGCTGTTCCGGTGCCGCTGATGTTGAAGTTCGAACTAGCTTGTTGGCTAGACTGGTTGCGGATGAAGTTGGTGGTGTCGTTGGTTTGAGCGTAGGTGTTGGTACAGGTAGCAAGTACGCTGCTGGCATTCTGACAAACTAGGGTTGCACCAGTTGTACCGCTAAGGGCGGTCGTAACGTTACCGGATGCGTTGACTGCAAAAGATGAACCGGTGTTGGCTAAAGTGCCTCCCTGAATGCCGGCTGTAGTAGTGATGTTATTACCGGTACTAATTGTGCCGAAGCCAGATGCAATTGAGCCGGTAGCTAAGGCACCCGTACCGGTGAGGTTAGCGTAGGTGCCGGAGATGGCAGCTGATTGAACAATGCCCGTACCGGAAATTAATTGCGTGCCGTTATAGCGCAGAATATCGTTAAAGCCGGTGCCGACGTTTACAGCGTAGAAAGCGTTGTTAGCAATCGGTGTAACGTTAGCGAAGTTAGCACCATTCAGAACGTTAGCGTTGGCGTTACCGTTGGCTGAACCAGTAAGCGCTACATTGGCGCCGTTCTGCGTAATAACACTTGCAGTGGCGTTGGTGTTGGTGCGGTTAATGCTCAGAGAAGCACTGTTGTTTGAGGCATTGGAGACGGTAAAAGTGCCAGCACTGGCGGCGAAGTTACCGAATTGATCGACGTTAGCGACAACGGTTCCCGAATTATTTTTAAATTGGGCTATGTCCTGACCAGACGCACCTTGTAGCACCCCGGCTACACCGCTAGTCGCAAAGACGTTGAAGTTACCGGTTTGAGATGTACTTTGATTTCGGATGAAGTTAGTCGTATCAGAGGTTAAGGCGTACGAACCACTAGCCTGGTAGTTACAGTTGTTAGTGTTTAGACAGAAGGTGCCACCAGTCGTTGGGAGGGTGTAGGTTTGGTTAGCGGCAATCGCACCAGCTAGCTGGATGCTGCCGGTGAAGCCATCGGCGGTGCCGTCGAGGAATTTAGCTTGGCCAATGACAGTCGTCGATCCGACTGACAGGCCGCCATTAGCGGTAACCAGGCCCGTGAAGCTCGGGTTGTTAACGAGCGCAAGGGTGGTAGTGGTAAAGCCGCCGCCAGCCGTACCGCTGAGTGAACCGGTTAAGTTACCAGAACCGTTGAAGGTTAAGGCCGTGTTGCCTTGAGCAGCCGTGTTGGCGCCAGAACCGTAGGTAACGTTAACCGTTGGTACTGAAGCCGTGCCGCCAACGGTCGTACCAGTACCGGCGCCGACACTTTGGACGTAAGCGCCACTGGTTTCGGTACCGAGGGCTACAAGACCTGTGCTGAGAACACCCGAAGCGTTGGTGTGGACTACGCCGGCAGTGTTAAGAGCGCTAAGCGTTGTAGCCTGAGTAACTGTAAAGCTACCGTTAACGGTGGTAGCGACACCTGCTTTAGAAATACTGACGGCGTTAGCGTTGGTAGTACCAAGGTTGAGGGCAGCTGCGCCGCCGGCATCAATGCTCAAGGTTGTCGCACCGCCACTAGTGACGCTAAGTGCGCCGTTGGCCGTAAGGCTGGTGCTGGTGCCAAGAGAAACGACGCCGCTGCCAGCTTGTAGGGTTAAGTTCCCTGCACCGGTGCTCCAGGTAGCTGCGGCAGCACTGGTAAGCGTTAAGGCGCCGGCGGAAGTTGTCAGGCTAGATGCAGCGTTACCGGTAAGGCTAACAGCACCGCCAGAAGCGGTAACGCCGGCACTGGCAGTTAATAGTGCGTTAAAGGTCTTAGCACCACCGAAGGTTTGGGCGGCCGTGGTGACAATACCAACGTTAGTAGCATCCGCAGATTGCAGATACAGGCTAGCGCCAGAAATGGCTGCGCCGTTAGCGTTCTTAGCTTGGCCATCCAGAGCGCCAATAGTGGTGACGCCCGCACTAGTAGCGGCAACGCTACCGGTAACGCGCCAGAGGGAGGCTCCCGAATCGTAGGCCAAGGTAATACTAGCGCCGGCTGGAAGTGTCACATCAGCACCAGTACCGGTAATAATACGGTTAGCGGCTGCACTGCTGGCACTGTTGTTACTAATGGTTGCGCCCTGAGCGGCGGCGTTAACTAAGGTAAGAATACGACCATCGGTGCCGCCGGCAATACCAGTTATAGTCTGAGCACTGGCACCAGTTAAGCGGATGAGGCTACCGGCACCGAAGGCGACGTCGTTGGTAGTGCCAGTAGTCACATAATCGGTTCCCTTTAAGAATGCAGCCGTGCCACTTACACTCAATCCACCGTTAGCGCTTACTAAGCCAGAGAAAGTCGGGTTGTTCACAACAGCCAGGGCCGCACAGGTGGTACCAGAAGTACCGATGGTGACGACGGTGCCACCACCAGATAAGTTACTGCCGCCAGAAGGACAGGTAAAGGTGTTAGCACCAGCGGCGGCGTTGTTGGCACCAGAACCGTAGGCAACTGCCAAGGTTGGCGTACTGCCAGTACCGGTGTTACCAGTGGTGGTTAAACCGGTCAAAGCGCCGAGAGTAGCCACGTAGTTACCGCTAGTAACTTGAGCGGTAGAGATTGCAATAGCTGTGCTGGCAGCCGTGGTCAGCTGGCCTTGCGCGTTCACGGTAAAGGTCGCGACGCTGGAAGTTGAGCCGTAGCTGTTAGCTGCAACTGTTGTGTTAGCTAGATTTACCGTCGTGGTACCACCAAGGGCGACACTACCGCCGCCAGATAGACCAGTGCCGGCGGTAACTGTCAGGGCACCGGCATTGGTTAGGCGAGCGTTGGCAACCGTACCGGTTGCAATGTTAGAACCATTTAAGTTTGTCAGAGCGGAACCATCGCCGGCGAAGCTGGTAGCGGTGACGGCACCAGCGTTAGTAACCAATAATTTGGTAGTGCCGTTCAACTGGAAGTTCAGGAAGTCAGCAGCCGAACCGGCACCGGCAGCCGGAGCGTTAAGACCAAAGTAGGTACCACCATTAGCAGCGGTGTTACCACCGGCAATAGCAGAGCCAACTTGGAGGAGTGACGTTATACCGGTACCGGCAACTGGGGTGCCGGTGAGGGCGAAGCCAGTTGTATTAGCTTGGCCAGTAATCAGTCCTGAGAAAGTCGGGTTGTTCACAACAGCCAGGGCTGCACAGGTAGTACCAGAAGCACCAATGGTGACGACGGTGCCACCACCAGATAAGTTACTGCCGCCAGAAGGACAGGTAAAGGTGTTAGCACCAGCGGCGGCGTTGTTGGCACCGGCACCATAGGTGACGTTAACCGTTGGTACTGAAGCCGTACCGCCAACGGTTGTACCAGTACCAGCTCCGACACTTTGGACGTAAGCGCCACTGGTGTCGGTACCCAGAACAACAGCGCTGGTGCTGAGGACACCTGAGCCGTTGGTGTGGACGACGCCGGCAGTGTTAAGGTTGCTCAGCGTAACCGTTCCACCAATCGTTAAGCCACCCGTTCCCTGAATTAGACCGGTGCCGCCATTAACGCCGACTGCGGTAATAGTGCTGGCTGCAGTAACTGCACCGGCTGTGCTAACGCTAAACTTACTCGTGCCATTCGTCTGCAAATCTGCTAAGTTCCCTGTTGGACCAGCGTTGGTGTTGTTGGCGTAAATAAGAGCCGTACCCACACCCGGGTTGGTAGCAGTAGATACGAACACTTTACCGAACTGAACGGCAGCTGTGGTGTTAATGTCTTGAGGCGTACTTAGGGTTATGGTGTTAGCAGCGTTAGAAACGTTAACTTGATTAGCTGTGCCAACAATGCTGATTGCACCATTGAAGGTGTTGACTGAGCTCACGGCACTCGATCCGTTCGTACAACTACCCCAGGTAGGTGCAACGCCCGAACCAGTTGTGATAAGACACTGCGCACCGGTACTAGCAGCGGTGCTAACAAAGTTAGTGCCGTTGTAGTACAACACGCCGGTATTGGTGTAGCTAGTATTACCACTACCACCATTAGCAACTGAGAGTGTACCGCTTAGGAGACTGGCGCTATTGCGATCGACAGCCCCCGAGCTAAGCAGACCACCGCTAGTAGACTGGACTATTCCAGCTCCTAGGACACCTAAGGTAACGGCTCCTGTGCCAGTGGTTAAGGCATTTGTTCCAGAAATTGTCACGCTACCGTTGTGGGTAGTTGCACCAGTAAAGGTCTGTGCGCCAGTAACGGCTAAGGTGCCACCCAAAGTTGTAGCGCCAGTACCAACCGTAAAGGTGTTAGTACTGCTTATGCTGACAGCACCGTTGAAAGTAGCTGCGTTGGCTGTCAAAGCACCAGTTAAGCCAGTCGTGCCAGTAACCGCAAGCGTGCCGCCAAGCGCTGTAGCGCCAGTTCCAACAGTGAAGGTGTTGGTGCCGGCAACACTAGTGTTGCCGTTGATAGTAGTTGCACCAGTAATGCCTACTGTACCGGTGGCATTTCCGATAGAAGTATTGGCAGTACCGGTGGTGTTGATAGTTGTAGCGCCAGTGATACTGGTAGCACCGGCGACAGTTAGACCACCGTTAGCAGTAACTAAACCGGTAAAGGTACTTGCTTGGGTTACGCTCAGCGAGCCGGCAACGGTGGTAGCCACACCAGCCTTGGCAATAGTAACGCTGGTAGCAGTACTACCGCCGAGACCAAGCGCACCAGCAACGGCAACATCGAGGGTTGGCGTTAACAAGCTAGTGGCAGCGGTACCAGTACCAGAGATGTTGAAGTTAGAGCTGGCCTGTTGGCTAGACTGATTACGAATGAAGTTGGTGGTATCAGTGGTCAGGGCGTAGCTGCCACTGGTCTGGTAGTTACAGTTGTTAGTGTTCAAACAGAACGTGCCACCGGTAGTTGGCAGGGTGTAGGTTTGGTTGGCGGCAATTGCGCCAGCGAGCTGAACGCTGCCGGTGAAGCCGTCGGCGGTGCCGTCGAGGAACTTGAGTTGGCCGTTAGCGCTGGTAGAACCAACGGTGGCAGCGCCTTGTAAGAAGCTAGTGCCGCTAACGGTTAGGCCGGTCAAGGTGCCAACACCAGTAATGCCACTGTAAGCGCCGCTAATGCGGGCTGATGCCAGTGTGCCGCTGGTGATCTGGCTGGTGTCGATGGCAATGGCAGTCGTGGCAGCCGTGGTTAGTTGACCCTGCGCGTTCACGGTAAAGGTAGCGACGCTGGAGGCTGAGCCGTAGGAGTTAGCAGCAACGGTGGTGTTAGCTAAGTTGAGGGTAGTTGAGGCACCCAAAGCAGTGCTGCCGCCGCCACTCAAACCGGTGCCGGCAGTAACCGTAACGGCGCTGTTAACCAGGTTGCCGTTGGTAACGGTGGTGGCAGCAATGTCGGTACCGGTAATAGTGCCGTCGGCAATTTTAGCGCTCGTAACGGCGCTGTTGGCGATAGTAGCGACGGCGGTGCTGCTGAGCGTTACATCACCGCTGAGGCTCTGGTTTACGAAGGCCGTACCGTTGAACTGTAAGATGTTACCGCTGACAACTGAGGCAGTCGTTACGGTAGTTCCCTGGATCTTGGCGATGGTTGGGTTCGGGTAGGTGCCAGTTAGGTCGCCACCAGCGGCACCACCAGGTGTGGCGCCAGATGCGGAGGTAGCACAGCTAACGAAGCTTGGTGCCGCACCGGTGTTGCCTGTTAGACATTGGCCAGTGGTGCCGGCGGCGGTTACTAAGACTGCGCCAGCGCCGTTGCCGTAAAGCAGGCCATTGCTGGTAAAGCTAGTAGCGCCGGTGCCGCCCTGGGCAACACTGAGGGCAGTCGTTAAGCCGGTTAGGCTGGTGATATCAGAGTTAGCGCCAGAGGCGGCTGCACCGAGGTTAGTTCGGGCGCCAGCTGCCGTACCAGAACCGGTGCCGCCACGAGCGACGCTCAAGTTGCCGGTAAAGCCAAGCGTTAAGATATTGGCACTAATCGAACCAGTGATATTGGTGTCGTTAGTAACGCTGGTGGCAGCGCTAGAGTTAATAACATTGCCACTTTGGGTAAGGCCAGTGCCAGCTACCGGGTTATTCATGGCTACCCAAGCGGTACCGTTCCACTCAAAGCTCTGCGTGGTTGCCGCTTGAACCGTTACGCCGCTCAGCAAGAAGCTGGTAGTACCAACATTTGAGACGTAGGCAATGCGACCAGCTGTGGTCGTGGTTGGGCTTGGCAGTGAGAGGGTCTGGCCAGAAGTCGTCTGGTTGATGTTAAAGGTTGTGGCGGCATCAACGGTAGCGGCAGCGGTGCCGATAGCGCCACCAGCAGCTTTGTCACTAATGGCGATAGCGGTGTTGAGGGTGGCACCAGCGTTGGTGAAGGTGTTGCTCGTAGCGACCGTTAGGCCACCGTTAGCCGAAACTAAACCGGAGAAGCTTGGGTTATTAACG
Organism: Patescibacteria group bacterium; assembly: GCA_030271625.1. Classification (GTDB taxonomy): domain Bacteria; phylum Patescibacteriota; class Saccharimonadia; order Saccharimonadales; family UBA4665; genus UBA4729. The sequence continues at coordinate 3,403 of JARXKN010000004.1, read as the reverse complement.
ACGGTAAGGGTGGTCGTGGTAAAGCCACCGCCAGCCGTACCACTAATGGCACCAGTTAAGTTGCCAGTACCGGTGTAGCTTAACGCCGTGTTGCCCTGGGCGGCGGTGTTGGCACCAGAGCCGTAGGTGACGCTTAAGGTAGGCGTGCTACCGGTACCGGAGTTGCCAGTAGTGGTTAGGCCGGTTAGGGCGCCAAGGGTAGCAACGTAGTTGCCGCTGGTTATCTGGGTAGCGGCAATCGCGATTGCTGTGCTGGCCGCGGTAGTTAGCTGACCCTGGGCGTTTACCGTAAAGGTCGCGACGCTGGAAGCTGATCCGTACGAGTTAGCAGCGACAGTGGTGTTAGCTAAGTTAAGGGTAGTAGTAGCACCCAAAGCCACCGAACCACCACCGCTCAGGCCAGTGCCGGCAGTAACTGTTAGCGCGCCAGCATTAGTTAAGCGAGCGTTGGCAACGGTGCCAGTGGCGATGTTAGAGCCGTTGAGGTTGGTAAGGGCTGAGCCATCACCAGCAAAGCTAGTAGCCGTTACGGCACCGGTGTTGGTAACTAATAATTTAGTGGTGCCGCCGAGTTGGAAGTTCAAGAAATCAGCAGCTGAGCCGGCGCCAGATCCAGCGGCGTTGACGCTAAGGAAGGTACCACCGTTAGCGACGGCGTTGCCGCCAACCAAGGTGTTGCCGAGCTGTGCTAATGAACTGGTGGCGCTAGCCGCTGGGGCGCCGCTGAGTGCCAGTGCGTTGCTACCGGTGGCCGCAACAGTTAATGTGCCGTTAAAGGTCTTAGCACCGGCGAAAGTCTGAGCGCCAGTATTTACTAAACCGACAGCCGTGGCAGAGGCGGTCTGCAAGTATAGTGAACCACTGGCGATGCTACCACCGTTAGCACTATAAGTACCAGTATCGATAGTACCAACCGTGGTAGCGCCACCAGCCGCCGCCGCACAAGAGCCGAAGCTAGGAGCGGCACCAGTCGTAGCTACCAAACATTGGCCGGTAGTACCAGCGGCAGTTGCGCCCAGAGCGCCGCTGCCGTTGCCGTAAACAACACCGTTGGCAGTTAAGGTGGTTACACCAGTACCGCCCTGCCCGGTTGATAAAGCCGTTGTTAAACCACTCAGGCTGGTGATGTCAGAGTTAGCACCTGAGGCAGCCGCGCCTAAGTTGGTGCGAGCGCCGGCAGCAGTCGTGGCGCCGGTACCACCGTAGAGCAAGCCAACAGCGGTAGCGTTCCAGACACCAACCGTCAAAGCACCAACACCGGTGATGTTAGTGAACGAGCCGCTCGCCAAGTTAGTGTTGGTAATAGTGTTGTTAGCAATTTTGGCACCAGTCACGGCAGCGGTAGCGATGGTAGCCACGGCGGTTGAGCTGAGCGTAATGTCGCCAGAAACAGATTGGTTAACCCAAGCGGTGCCGTTGTACTGCAAGATGTTGCCACTGGCAACTGAACTGGTAGTGAGGGTAGTCCCCTGTAACTTGGCGATGGTTGGGTTGGGGTAGGTGCCGGTTAAGTCACCACCGGCAGCTCCACCAGGTGATGCGCCACCAGCGGCGGCACTACAACTACTGAAGCTTGGCGCCGCACCGGTGTTACCGATTAAACACTGGCCAGTGGTGCCGGCGGCCGTAACTAACACGGAGCCAGTGCCGTTACCGTATAAGAGACCGTTGCTGGTAAAGCTGGTCGCGCCGGTACCGCCTTGGGCGACTGACAAAGCGGTGGTCAGACCGGTCAAGCTGGTGATGTCAGAGTTGGCGCCAGAAGCGGCGGCACCGAGGTTAGTTCGAGCTCCGGCAGCCGTGCCAGAGCCGGTGCCGCCACGGGCGACGCTGAGCGTGCCAGTAAAGCCAAGGGTCAGGACGTTAGCGCTAATCGAGCCAGTGATGTTGGTGTCGTTGGTGACACTAGTGGCAGCACTAGAATTGATAATGTTGCCGCTTTGGGTTAAGCCTGTGCCGGCCAAGGTAGCATTCATCTGTACCCAAGCCGTACCGTTCCACTCAAAGCCTTGGCTCTGGGCGGTGTTGATGGTCAAACCACCCATGCTGAAGCTACTAGTACCGACGTTGTTGACGTAAACGATGCGGCCAGCGGTAGTGGTGGTTGGGCTTGGCAAGCTCAATGTTTGGGCGGCGGTAGTCTGGTTAACGTTAAAGGTCGTGGAGGCATCAACCGTAGCGGCGGCAGTACCAATGGCGCCACCGGCAGCTTTATCACTAATAGCGATAGCCGTGTTAAGTGTGCTACCAGCGTTAGTGAAGCTAGTAGCAGTAGCGACGCTGAGGCCACCATTAGCTGATACTAAGCCGCTGAAGCTTGGGTTGCTGACAACCGTTAAGGTCGTAGTGGTGAAGCCACCACCAGCCGTACCGGAGATAGCACCGGTTAGATTACCGGTACCAGTAAAGCTGAGGCTGGTGTTACCCTGGGCGGCGGTGTTAGCACCAGAACCGTAGGTCACGCTTAGGGTTGGCGTGCTACCAGTACCGCTGTTGCCGGTAGTAGTAAGTCCAGTTAAAGCGCCGAGGGTAGCCACATAGTTGCCGCTAGTAATTTGAGTGGCGGCAATCGCGATAGCCGTGCTAGCTGCGGTCGTCAACTGACCCTGGCCGTTAACGGTAAAGGTAGCGACGCTGGACGCAGAGCCGTAGCTGTTAGCAGCCACAGTCGTGTTGGCAATGTTGACGGTAGTACTAGCGCCGAGAGCCACCGAGCCACCGCCACTGAGGCCAGTGCCAGCGGTGACGGTAACAGCACTATTGACTAAGTTACCGTTGGCAACGGTATTAGCTGCAATGTTGGCGCCGGTAATCGTGGCGCTGGCAATCTTGGTACCGGTAACAGCCGCGTTAGCAATGGTAGCCACAGCAGTACTGCTGAGCGTTACATCGCCAGATAAGCTTTGGTTCACAAAGGCGGTGCCGTTGTACTGCAAGATGTTGCCGCTGGCAACTGAGCTAGTAGTAACGGTCGTGCCCTGGATCTTGGCGATGGTTGGGTTCGGGTAGGTGCCAGTTAGGTCGCCACCAGCGGCACCACCAGGTGTAGCGCCAGCTGCTGCCGCACTACAGCTACTAAAGGTTGGGGCTGAGGCAGTGTTACCAATGAGACACTGGCCAGTAGTGCCGGCGGCGGTCGCCTGCAAGGCACCAGCAGCGTTGCCGAATAGTACGCCGTTGCTAGTAAAGGTTGCAGCCCCAGTACCACCTTGGGCAACGCTGAGGGCGGTGGTTAAGCCAGTTAAGCTAGTGATGTCAGAGTTTGCGCCAGAGGCGGCTGCCCCAAGATTAGTCCGAGCGCCAGCCGCCGTACCAGCACCGGTACCACCACGAGCGACGCTGAGGGTGCCGGTGTAGCCGAGGGTGAGGACATTGCCAGCAATCGAGCCAGTGATATTGGTGT
>JARXKN010000014.1 GCA_030271625.1 Patescibacteria group bacterium | reverse complement strand
AGAAGAAATTACACAACCGTTCACAACGCCAAGGCCGCATTCGAGCCGTCGTATCTGGAACTCCAGAACGCCCTCGCTTACATGTCTTTATTAGTAATCAGCACATTAGTGCTCAGATTATTGACGATAGCACCCACAAGACGCTAGCTTCAGCTACGACTGTTGGTCAAAAGACCACTGGTACTATGACTGAAAAAGCTGTTGCTATTGGTACCGAAATTGCCACTAAAGCCAAGAGTGCTAAAATCACGGCCGTCGTTTTTGACCGTGGTGGTAAGCTCTACCATGGCCGGGTTGCAGCACTTGCTGACGCTGCCCGTAAATCAGGATTGGAGTTCTAATATGGCTGCACCACAAACCCAAGCATCAGCCCCAGCTGGTAACGACCGTCGTAATCGCCGTCCTGAAATTCAGCCGGAAGAAAAGCAGTTTGATGAGCGCACCCTACACATCGACCGCGTGGCTCGCGTCGTTAAGGGTGGCCGTCGCTTCCGTTTCCGCGCCCTAGTCGTCGTTGGTGACCGCAAGCACCGTGTTGGTATCGGAACTGCTAAAGGCGCCGATGTTACCGCAGCAGTTGCTAAAGCTACTGAAATTGCCAAGAAAAACTTTGTTACGGTATCTCTATACAAAGGTACATTGCCACACGAAGTTGAAACTAAAGTTAGTGGCGCCCACATCCTGCTGATTCCAGCTAGTGCTGGTACCGGTCTAATTGCCGGTGGTGTGGTTCGGACAATTTTGGAAGTTGCTGGTGTCAGTAACGCCCTTAGCAAGTCTATTGGCTCAACTAACAAGACCAACACGGCATACGCCACTATCAAAGCTCTCGAAAGCTTAGTACCGGCCAAGCGCTGGATTACTACTAAACCAACCGAGTCTAAACCAGCCAGAGCCGTTAAAAAGCCAGCCGCTGCCAAGAGTGAGGCCTAAACTATGAAATATAACGAACTAAAGACTGTTAAGCCAAAAGCTGCCAAGCGCGTTGGCCGCGGTATCGCTGCCGGTAAGGGTAAAACTGCCGGTCGTGGTACTAAGGGACAAAAGTCTCGAACCGGTTCTAGCGCCAAGCCAGGCTTTGCCGGTGGCCAGAACCCTCTGATGCAAAAATTACCGAAGCTGCCTGGCTTTAAGAGTAAGCGAACGCCTGCGGAGAACGTCACGACTAGTCAAATTGACGCTCTTGGTAAGAAAACTGTCGATGCGCTCGAACTAGCTAACGCTGGCTTAACGAGCGGTCCTTTTGTAAACGTTAAGTTACTCTTTAAGGGTGACATGACGAGCGCTGTAACGGTTAAGCTGGCCGGTGCTAGCAAGACCGCTATCTCAGCCTTAGAAGCTAAAGGCGGCAGTTTTGAGAAGACGGCTCGGGCACAACGTCCGGCTAGTACTCGCAAAACAGTCGACGAAAAATAATAAGGCTGTTGTCTAATAAAAGAACCGCTCGCAATGAGCGGTTCTTTTATTAGTGTTTGAGTTGGCTATTAAGTCGTGCGCTTCCGGCCGACACGGATCATGGTAGCTCCGGCGCCGATAGTTAGTAGTCCACCGACAGCTAAGGGCACTACAGGCACTCCCGTACGGGGCAGGGATGGCTTTTCAACATGTTGCCCAGGTGACTTTACTGGCTTGGGTAGCAGGCCAGAATCGTCAACCCCAACAACCGGTGGCTTACTGGCAGTTGAACTAGGCAACATACCCGAATCATCAACGCCTACAACTTCGGCTGGGGTCGGTGACGCAGTTGGAGTGAGGGTTTCTGACGCGCTCGGAGTCGGTGATGGGGTCTCGGCAAAGGCCATGGCAGGCGAGCCGAAGATACTTGCCGCTGCGATTAGCATACCAGCTCTAAAGGCGAGGGTAGTTCGGTTGATGCTAACTGTATCAGGAGTAACTAGATTTTCTTGCATATCTACATTATACTATAAGTATCTATAATGTCAAGTCTGGTGAGGGCTTTAGTGTGACAAGAAGCGACTGTTAGCAGTATTCCAGTGAGTGCTAAGCCAGCCACTAGCACCAACGGCGCGGAAATAGGTGTCACTTCCACAGTCAAAGCGCCAGATTTGAATAGAGTTAGTACAGCGCAAGATCATGGCTTTACCCGAACCATCGTTGTAACACATGACATCGTGTTGGTCGTAGCAGTGGTATTTACTAGTGCCATACGGCGCACCAATCTGTACTGCGCCCATGGTATGCATTGTCTCGTGCGGCTCAGCGTAGTTCCAGCAAGGGTGCCAAACAAATGCAAAGAGGTTACCGCTATTATTGGCATTATCTTGGGTAGGCTTACTGTCAATTGCTAAATCACCCCAGCCGCAAGCGCTACCACCATCAACTTCTACTAAGTATTTTCTGCTCGAAGCATTAAAGCCCCGAGCACGTAGCTGATTACGAATATTGTTAGCATCATTTATATCACCAGTTATTGCCACAGCCGGTAACGATAAAGTACAGGCGCCATCGGTTACAAAACGGACATTCCTAACGGCGCCACTCACCACACCACTGTTATGGTACACCGCGTTTAGCCGTCGAGCTATTGTTTCGAAGCCGGGGCGAACATAGGCGACGCGGTTTGCTGCTCCGCCGGCGTAGGCGTAAATCATCTGTAGCCGGTAGCCATCAGTACCAGTACCGGCGCAAGGCCAGTTAACTGGTGTAACCGCATTAAGACTGTTAGCTGAACCAACATCTGCTGCACCGTCAACAGAAACAGTATCGGCTTCTGCGGCAAGAGCAGGGGTTTTTGCGTCTTTGGCCGCTTGAGCATTCAGTTGAGCATCGACGCCCTTATTCCGCTCACGAACGTCAACACCCTCAGGACCTGGGTCAGGATGTCCACATAAGACTTGACCACTGGCATCGGTAGTATCAGTTTCGAAGGCGCCTTTACAATGACCTGAGCTAGCTTCTTTTTTTCCGTTATAAATCAGCCCCCTGGCTGGATTGTCTTTCGTCTCTTCCGCATCGTTAAGATTTAGAGCATGGCCACCGGCGATAAGCCAGGTCCCCAGACCAGCGAAGAGCAGTATAAAGAGGATGATAACTGGTTTTTTAATAAGGAATCGTAACAAAGGAGAGCCGCTGTCATAGACTTTGGTTTGTGAAGTTTTTTTAGAGCGGGCAGCGGATTTTGGTTTTGATGAGGTCGTTTTAGTAGTTTTTGCCATAGCCTTTTTCTTTAGTTACATATTAATCGGAGTATAAGAGTAAACATAAGAATTGTAAAGAACACAATAATACCGTATAGATTTTATATCCATCCCCAGAGCTGGTACTATAAAAGTCATGCACAAAAACGACTTATGGCTGCCGGGTCACGATGTATCAGATAACTATCCGGCGTTGAACCACGAACAGTTAACTGAAGAATGGCAAGACTACCTCGGTGCCACTGCGGTTGCCACCACAGGAGTATTGGGCGCAGTTCAGGCTCCTACAGCAACTGTCACGAAAGTCGCCTCGATTGATCTTTGTGAAGTGGTGCGCGAAACGCACGTTGGCTTAGCTCGTTTACTAGGTCGTAATGCGTCACATATACCGCACTTCGGTAGTTACTACCAGACCTTAGGCGTTGAGCGGGGTCATGAAATAGCTGTCACCACCATCATGATGAATGAGGTTGAAGTCCACCCGGTGTCCGATATCACAGCGATTGCCGAGATAACTCGCAGCTGGCGCGCCGATGGTATGCTGACGATCGCCAACACTGCTACTTTGCCAGGCTGCGAAAGCGCCACCATCGCCTTCCTTAAGCAACATATGCCTGACTGTTTCGACGGCATTGTATTTCCTCGTAATCATGACGGCAGCGGCCCTATCACCAAAGCCTCCGCCTTGGAGAGCGTTATTACAGACCTGCCACAAGCTAGTGCTGTTGAACGAGTTGTTCATATTGATGACGCACCGCACCACATCAAAGCCATGCTCGAACATATGGGCCAGATGGCGTCGCGCGCCTTTGCTGGCATTATTCCACTTTATAAAGGCAACGAGGCGTATCCGGCCGAAGCCATTGCCGTTGCCAACCCGTTAACGGCCTTTAAAACTGCCGATACGTTTTTGCGTGCCGACTTATAACCGGACGAAACAGTCCCGGCAGCGAGCTTGGTAGTCGTAGGTTCCGTCTTCGGGTGTAATCAGCGGCAAGCCTGATAAGATGGGCTTACCATTAGCTAATATCTGCGTGAAGCCGGCATTTATTTTTTTACAAACATCACAAACCGCTTGTTTGCGGATGATAACATCGGGCTGTTGTTCATAGATGGCGGTAATGATTGGCGGCACCGTAGCCCGATAATCTAAATCTAGCCCGCTTATGAATACTTCCTTATTGAGTTTGAGCCAGCGGGAGATAACAGTTATGTCAGTGGCGGGGAACATATTAATCTCATCAATGCCAATGACATCAAAATCGGTAGTAACTTCGGTAAGACTGGTAACCCGTAGGGCTTGGGTGTCAATACCGAGTCTTGACGTAATACCATTGTCGCGGCTGTTTTGTGCCGCCTGGACATACAATATCTTTTGGTCGGCGTAGGCGTAGGGGGCAACCCGAGCAATAAGTTCCAGTGACTTACCGCTTTTCATGGGCCCGGTTATAAGTGTTAATGACATAGCAGTATGATACCAGATGCCGCCCAGCTTACTGTTGCTTTAGCGTCCGCTCGAAAAATCTTGTATACTAACCAGTAATACATCACTTATAAGGGTAGAACACACATGAATTGGAAGATTATTGGACGCTCACTGGCGCAAGCAGACATGCGCAAGCGCATTTTTGCGGTATTAGGTATTTTAATAGTATTTCGTGTTTTAGCGCACATTCCCGTGCCGTTGGCAGATCCTAAGACCTTACACCAAGTACTGCAGAACTTATTTAACTCCAATAACACACCACAGCTACTGAGCTTTATTAACGTCCTGTCGGGCGGCGCGCTCGCCAACTTCTCAATCATGATTGCCGGTTTGGGTCCTTACATTAACGCCTCGATTATTATGCAGTTGCTTACCAAAGCGATCCCGCAACTAGAGGCCCTGCATAAAGAAGGCGAGTTTGGCCAGAAAAAGATTAATCAATACACCCGTATCCTGACCTTCCCCTTAGCTATTATTCAGTCAATTGGCTCGATCTACCTGATTCGCCAGGCGGCCCAAAGTATTGGCGGTATCGGTGATATTACCGCTCATACTTCGTTAGCCCAGTGGATCCTCATGGTCTCAGCCTTAACCGGTGGCTCCATGCTGCTGATGTGGCTCGGCGAACTAGTGACCGAACAGAGCATTGGTAATGGTATTTCGCTGCTGATTACCGTCGGTATCGTTAGTGGTTTACCGTCATCTATTTCTAACATTATTGGCACGGCTTCACGGGCCGGTCCACACTGGCACATCTTTAACCACACGCTGCCATTCACCCGTAGTTTAGTGATTTACAGTGTGGTGACGATACTAGCCGTCTTACTCGTTACCTGGCTGGTGGTTAAGCTAAATGAGGCCTCGCGTAACTTAACTGTTAACTACGCCAAACGTATTCAAGGCAATCGGGCCTACGGCGGGGTGACAACTAAGTTACCGGTTAAGCTGATTACCGCTGGCGTGGTGCCGATCATCTTTGCGGTCGCCTTCCTGAGTGTGCCGAGTTTCGTCGGGCAATTGCTGACCAGTTCGCACAGTGCTCGTTTAGCCCACCTTGGTACACAGTTAGCGACCTGGTTTACGACGCCATCAGCTCAGACCTTCGCTCGCCTCGGTTGGCAGGCCTATATTTACCCGGTGACCTACTTTGTACTGGTTTTTGTCTTTACCTTCTTCTACACCAGCATCACTTTCAACTCTAAAGAGATTGCTGAGAATTTGCAGAAACAAGGTGGCTTTATAGAAGGGGTCCGTTCCGGCGCTCAGACCGAAAAGTATCTGGCGCAGATTGTGAACCGCCTAACACTGTTTGGTGCCCTCAGCCTCGGTTTACTGGCCTTAGCGCCGATTATCGGTCAGCTATTCATTAAGACCAGCATTACCATTGGCGGTACTAGCGTTTTGATCTTGGTGTCCGTCGCCCTGCAGACGCTGCGGTCGCTAGAATCACGGGCCTTAATGGTTACCTACGATCAGTACTCTCAGCCCGATTTTTTCCACGACACGGTTGACCCACTCAGCGGTGGCGCTAACAACGGTCGCTTCAAATTCTTAGCCAAGCCATTTACCCGTCAAAAAGCTAAAAAATAATAACAGGGTAGCCGTCGTTAAAAACACTTTACAAAACGTTGTACCACCTGCTATAGTAATAAGTTGTTATATTTATGGCAGCTAATAAAGAAGTAATCGAGTTAACGGGAACTATAATTGAGACCCTTCCAGGTACTCAATTTCGCGTCGAACTCGAAAATGGCCATAAAATTATAGCTCATGTTGCCGGAAAAATGCGGAAGCACTTCATACGCATCGTACCGGGTGACAGCGTGACGGTTGAGTTGACCCCTTACGATCTTACTAAGGGAAGAATCACCTATCGCAAAAGCTAAACGTTTTCGAACGTTGCAGTACATTTATAAATAATTAAGAGCAGTGAGTCATTGCGAAAGGTAGCGTGATCCGCATGAAAGTGCGTGCCAGTGTTAAAAAAATCAGTCCAGACGACAAAATCGTGCGCCGCAAGGGCCGTTTGTACGTTATCAATAAGTTAAAACCTAAGCACAAGCAGAGGCAGGGTTAACTATGGCTAGAATCTCGGGAGTTACAATCCCTAACGAAAAGCAAATTTGGGTTGCTTTAACCTATGTCTTTGGCATCGGTCCCAAGAGCAGTTACGACATCTTGGCTCGCGCCAAGGTTGAACCAACTGCTCGCGTAAAAGATCTGACAGATGGCGAAACTTCCGCCATCCAGGATGTTATTAATGCCGACTACGTCGTAGAAGGTGAACTCCAACGGGTCGTCAGTGGCAATATTAAGCGTCTCAAGGACATCAAATCCTACCGAGGTATGCGCCATGCTGCCGCTTTACCGTCTCGTGGTCAGCGAACTAAGACCAACGCTCGCACCCGTCGTGGTAAAAAGACAACTGTTGGTGGAACCGCTAAGAAGGTAGCATCTAAGACTTAGGTCTAAGGAATATATTATGGCTGATACATCTAAGACCGCGGGAAAGACCGCAACCAAGAAGAAGAAAGCAAAGCGAACCGTTGCCACCGGACAGGTGCACGTTCAGGCAACTTTCAATAACACCATCATTACCTTTAGTGACACGAGCGGCAACGTACTCGGTGCTTCCAGCGCCGGTGCCTGTGGTTTTCGTGGCTCTAAAAAAGGTACCGCCTACGCTGCCCAAGTGGCTGCCGAGCGGGCTGGTACTGCAGTTAAGCAACAGTATGGCTTAAGCCGAGCCGATGTCTTTATTAAAGGCATTGGTCTTGGTCGTGACGCTGCCGTCCGCGCCCTAGCTCAGTTAGAGATTCAAGTAGAAGTTATTAAGGACATTACCGGCGTTCCGCACGGTGGTGTTCGTCCAAAGAAAGCACGGAGGGTCTAGTATATGGCTCGTGATACTCAATCCATCGTCAAGATGAGCCGCCGCGAAGGCTACGCCCTTCACCCCAAAGCTCATAAGGCCTTAATGAAGCGCGCAACCATGCCGGGACAGGCAGCTAACGCTCGCGGTCCTCGTGGTGGCGCCAAAGTTAGCCAGTACTCTCGTCAGCTGCGTGAAAAGCAGAAGGTTAAGCGTCTCTATGGTTTACTCGAGCGCCAGTTCAGTAACCTCATGAAGGAAGCTAACCGCAAAGAAGGCCAATCCGGTGCTATTTTGCTACAGATGCTCGAACAACGAGCCGATAACGTTATTTACCGCGCTGGTTTCGCACCAAGTCGTCGCGCTGCCCGTCAGCTCATGACCCACGGTCACTTTATGCTGAATGGCACCCGTGTCGACATCCCCTCAATCCGTATGAAGCCTGGTGATAGCCTGGTGGTCCGTCCACACTCCGAGCAAACTGAATACTTTAAGAAGCTTGATGAAGTTAGTCCTGCCGGACCGGACACACCAGGTTGGTTGAAAGTTGACCGCAAGAAAGTGCAAGTCAGTATTACTGGTTTGCCATCACGCGATGACGCCGAACTCGAAATTAATGAGCAATTAATAGTCGAATATTACTCGCGCTAAGAAGGAAATAAAGGAACTAGCAGTATGTCAAACCAGATCCACACCCCAGGCCTCGTCGCAGTCGACGATCACAGCACAACCAGTGCGACCTTTACCATTGAGCCGCTTCACAGCGGTTACGGTATGACCCTCGGTAACTCGATGCGCCGCGTTTTGCTTTCAAGCATTTCAGGTGCCGCCGTTACCTCATTCAAAATTGAAGGTGCCAGCCACGAATTTACTTCCGTTGAAGGCGTTAAAGAAGATATCGTTGATATCATGCTTAACCTCAAAGGCGTTCGCTTCCGTGTTTACGGTGGTGAAGCGCAGAGCCTGCGCATTGTTAAGACCGGTAAAGGTCCTATCACCGCTAAAGACATTCAGACTAACGCTGATGTTGAAATCGTTAACCCAGACCACGTGATTGCTACTATGGATGATTCCAAAGCTAGCTTTACCATGGACCTGATTGTCGAAATTGGCCGTGGCTACCGCACTATTGAAGAAGGGGCTGCTAAAAAGCCGAGCGACATGATTGCCCTCGACGCTATCTTTAGCCCCGTCTTACGGGTTCGTTACAAAGTTGAGAACACTCGTGTCGGCCAGGCAACTGACCTCGACAAGCTGCTCTTGACCGTCGATACCGATGGTTCGATTAGCCCGAGCGATGCCTTCGAAGAAGCTTCAGCCATCTTAGTTAACCAATACACCGCCCTAGCTGGCAAGACCCGCATTACCGCTGCTGAGCCAGTCAGTACTAGCACCGCCAGCAACAACAGCGAGCTAACCAGTGATATGCTCGGTGATGAGCCAACCGCGCTTAACACTTCTATCGAAGATTTGAACCTGAGCGCTCGTACCACTAACGCCCTCATCAACAACGATATTCACACCATTCGTGACTTGTTTGCTTTAAACGACGCTGAACTCCGTGACCTTAAAGGTTTTGGCAGCAAAGCCCTCGATGAAGTTAAAGAAAAGTTAGCGGAGTTGGAGCTCTAATATGCACCGACACGGATATCAAGGTCGTAAACTACACCGTGAGCGTGATCAGCGCCGCGCCCTGTTAAAGGGTCTAGCTGATTCTCTCATTAAGTATCAATCGATCGAAACAACTCTACCGAAGGCCAAAGAAGTTGTACCTTACTTAGAGAAGTTAATTACCAAAGCTAAAAAGGGTGATTTGCACAATCGTCGCCAAGTCGTCAGCGCTTTACACACCGTTGCTAGCGCCCACAAACTGGTTGATGAAATTGCTCCTAAGCTCGGCGGCCGCACCAGTGGTCACTTACGAATTGTTAAAACGGTAAATCGCCGTGGTGATAATGCTCAGTTAGCACGGGTAAGTTTTGTCGATGATTTGAACGCTGCACCAGTGGCTGTCGCTGCTAAGCCGACTGCTAAACCAGTTGCTAGCAAGCCAACGCCAGTGAAGGAGGCTAAATAATGAAAACTTACAGCGCTAAACCAACCGACGTCACCCGCGCCTGGTACATTGTTGATGCCGGCGAGGCCCCGATTGGCCGCGTCGCCACCCGCGTTGCTGAGCTCTTAATTGGTAAAGGCAAGCCACAGTTCACAAAGCACATTGATTGCGGTGACTTTGTGGTTGTCATTAACGCCGAGAAGCTCATTGTAACCGGTAAAAAGATGGACCAGAAGAAGTACTACCACCACAGTCACTTTCCAGGCGGCCTCAAGGAAATTACCTTAACCAAGCAGATTGAAAAAGATGCCACCCAAGCCGTTATTCACGCCATTCGCGGAATGTTGCCAGTTAACAAACTGCGTGACGAACGACTGGCTCGTTTAAAGGTCTACAATGGTAGCGAGCACAAGCACGCCCCGCAACAACCAATTGCTTACTCAGTAAAGGATAAGAAATAATGGCTGCAAATACATATTTTTACGCCTTAGGACGTCGCAAAAGCGCCACCGCGCGCGTACGTTTACAGAGCGGTAAGGGCGCTATAACTGTTAACGGTCACACCGCAGCCGAATACTTTGCCGACAGTAGCTACATGCTGGCCAAGTTACAGGAGCCGTTCACGGTGCTTGACCTGACCAACAAGTATGATGTCAGCGTCGTCGTCTCTGGCGGTGGTCACGATGGCCAAGCCGAGGCTATCCGTCTGGGTATCGCTAAGACTTTAGTACTCCTCAACGAAGATGTTAAGAGTACCTTAAAGCGGGCTGAATTGCTCTCACGCGATTCTCGCGAGAAAGAACGTAAGAAGTTCGGCCTCAAGGGTGCTCGTAAGCAACGTCAGTTTACCAAGCGTTAACAACCAACTGCCTAAAATTAGCCTCCACTCGGGGGCTAATTTAGTTTTGGGACAGGTATACTAAAACCATGAATACGCCAGAAAAGCTCAGCCAAAAACGGGCCCTGCTGCTTGCTCGAACTGCTGCCGCTTTGCAACTTGATGCCGAGGCGGTCGCCGCTTTGTTTGCTATCCAACGTCGGTCTAGTTTACGGATTAATCAGCTTAAGGTGGAGGATGAATTGTCACTGCTGGCTGAGCTAGCTACCGCTGGCTGGTCAGGCGTGCAGTCAGCTTTTTATGAACACGGTTACAGTATTGCCGAAGGGCGCAGCGAAGTCGTTAATAGTGCAGCCGCTAAAGATGGCCGGATCTTTATTCAAAATCAAGCCAGTTGGTTGCCCGTGTTAGCACTGGCACCTCAGCCTGGTGAAAAGATTCTCGATATTTGTGCGGCTCCCGGCGGCAAAGCCAGTCATGTTGCCGAACTGACCGATAATCAGGCAGAGCTATGGGTTAATGATAATTCCCGGACCCGTTTATTTAAGCTCCGTTCTAATTTCTCACGGCTGGGCGCGCGCTACACCGAACAGACGATGTACGGCATTGATCGACTAACGCATGTCTTGCCATTAGCCAGCTTCGACAAAATCTTACTCGATACACCCTGTAGTGGCGAGGGCTTAATTGATATTAGCCGCGATAAAGACTTTGAGTACTGGTCCTTAGCTCAAATTAAACGGCTGCAACAGCTACAAAAGAAAGCAATTATGAACGCCTGGAAGTTATTGAAACCCGGCGGCACCCTCGTTTACAGTACCTGTACTATGGCGCCGGAAGAGAACGAAGCCGTCGTCGACTACTTATTAACCCATACCGAAGATGCTGAACTACTGCCACTGCCGTACACACTACCTAACCGCTTTCCAGCGCTGCAGCAATGGAATACTAAGACTTTTAAAAGCGACTTAAGGAATTGTCTGAGGCTGGCGCCATCAGAGCTGACGGAAGCATTTTTTGTAGCCACGCTAACAAAGTCTAGCCGCCAAGTAAGGTATACTGATAGTAATGAATAAACCTGTTATCCTCACCGGCCTGCGGGCCAACGGCGAGTTGCATCTCGGCAACTATTTAGGTGGTATGCTACCGATGGTCCAGTTGCAGGCGAAGTATGCCGGCGAATACCAGGTCAATATGTTCGTGCCTGACCTGCACAGCTTTACTACCCCGATTGATCACGGCAAATTATACCTACAGATTGTTCAGAATTTAAAACTGTTTGTGGCTGCCGGGCTCGATATCACTAATAACGACACCTATATTTATCGGCAAAGCTATGTCCCAATGCACAGCGAATTGGCTTGGATACTAGACTGCTTTACCTATTACGGCGAGCTGAACCGCATGACGGAGTTTAAAGACAAGGCGAGCCGCCTCGGTAATGAGTCAATCAGTGTGGGGCTGTATAACTATCCAGCCCTGATGGCGGCTGACATTCTGCTCTATGCTGCCAAGTACGTACCAGTGGGTGATGATCAGCGCCAACATATTGAGCTGACGCGGGACGTAGCGTTGCGGATGAATAACAAATTTGGCAAAGATTTGTTTGTGGTACCGGCCGAATGGACCGAGCAAGTGGCCTTTGCTAATCGTGATGCCGGCGTCCGCATTAAATCGCTCCGCAACCCGACTAAGAAGATGAGTAAGTCGGTTGACGACCCAGCGGGAACTATCCTGTTAACGGAGTCGCCGGAGTCGGCTGCCAAGAAGATTATGAGTGCCGAAACCGACTCTTTGGGCGCAATTCACTACGATATCGAAACCCAACCCGGAATTAGTAATTTACTGCAAATTTTAGCGCTGCTTATCAATGAACCCCTTAGTAAAGTTGCCGATACCTGGGACGGTAAAACTGCCTACGGTGACCTTAAAAAGGCCGTCGCCAACGAAGTTAAGGTGTTCCTGCACGATTTCCAGACTAAGCTAGCTGCCGTCGATGAAGCCGAGTTACTTCGTAAACTTGAGGCTAGTGAGTTCTTAATGCGTGACGTTGCCGGCCAACGGCTGTACAAGATTCAACAAGCGGTCGGCCTCAGGCCGTAATCATGAGCAATCTAGAAATTAGCCGAGCCCAACGACTCGATCAGTATGTTGCCGAGCGGTTGCCGCTGCTGAGCCGGGCCTTTGCTGCCAAGTTAATTAATGACGGCCTGGTGACCGTTAACGGCAAAGTCAACACCAAGCCCGGTACTAAAATGCGGGGCGGGGAAGTCGTAGTTATCGATTATGATGAACACAAATTAGCAGTTATCCCCGATATTACGCTACCCATCGTCTACGAAGATGACGACTGCGTAGCGGTTATTAAGCCGGCTGGTCTACTAACTCATAGTAAAGGCGTCTTTAACCCTGAAGCGACGGTGGCTACCTGGCTCCGAACGCGGTTAAACATCCCGGATATGGGCCAACACCTCGATGCTGATGGGGCCGATGTCAGTGCGACGGCCCACAACCAGCGCGTTGGTATCGTGCACCGTCTGGACCGAGCGACTAGTGGCATTATGATTTGTGCTAAAAACTCCGAAGCCCTCAGCTGGTTACAGAAACAATTTGGCCAGCGTAAGGTTAAGAAAACCTACGTTGCGATCGTTAAAGGGGTCTTAAAACAACCGCACGCCATGATTGATATGGCTATCGAGCGTAACCCTAAACACCCCCAAACCTTTCGGGTGGGCGTCAATGGCAAATCAGCTCAAACCGAATATAAAGTCCTATCGACTAATGAGCGCTTTAGCTTAGTAGAATTAAAGCCTACCACTGGCCGAACCCATCAGCTACGAGTCCACCTGCACGAAATTGGGCACCCGATCGTTGGTGATACTCTGTATGACGGCCTAAAAGCTGATCGATTATTCCTGCACGCCCTGAGTCTGGAGATTACCTTACCCAATCGTCAACGCCAGACCTTCGACGCTCCATTACCGGCAGACTTTATGGAGTTTATGGAGCAGGCATGAGTCGGCTGGCCGTCCACCAACTTACCGCTAGCCAACTCCAGTCATTTATTGCGCAACCTTCGCACGCCCTGTTACTGCATGGCCCACCAGGTGTTGGAAAAACAGCTTTAGCCTTGCACACCGCCGCCGAGATACTGGGTATTAGCCCACAACAGCTGCAAGACTATCCGTACCTTATGGTGATTGACGCCCCGGCCATAAGTTCTGAAGCCGCTGAAACAATTCGTAAACTAGAACATTTCCTTAGTCTGCGGGTACCCCGGGAAGGCCTGATAAATCGCATCGTTATCATTACTGATGCCCAAAGTTTGAGTTTAGCGGCTCAAAACTCACTGCTTAAGACTATTGAGGAGCCGCCAGAAGCCACCCTGTTGCTGCTAACTGCCGACAGCCAGGCTAGTGTCTTGCCGACTATCAGCTCGCGACTGCAGGCCATAGCGGTGAAACGACCCGCCAAAGCCGCCCTCATCAATTATTTTTCACAGCAAGACCATAGCGCCACGGCTATCGGCCAAACCTACGCCATGAGCGGTGGGCTACCAGGATTAATGCAGGCCCTATTAACTCACGAAGAGCACCCGTTACAGCCAGCCACGGCCCTTGCCCGGCATTTGTTGCAAGGTTCACTGTTCGAAAGACTGTTGCTAGTCGAAGATTTAGCAAAACAGCGACCCCAGGCTATAAACGTCATGTTCATCCTGCAGCAAATGGCCCACGCCCGCCTACAGTCGACTGAAGGCAGTCAGTTTAGCCGCTGGCAACAAATCTTGCAGGCCAGTTATGAAGCCCACGAACAACTACTGCAGAGTGGTCAGCCGAAGTTAGTCCTGGACTGCCTTATGTTAAAGCTTAAGTAACTTTGCTATACTGACCACAGTATGTATGAGTTAGCTATCGTGGCCGCGTTTGGGGTCCTCGCCTATCACAACGCCAAAGTGCGTGACGATGAGTTCGCTAACGTTTCGCGCAAAGTTGGCGACCGTCTCGGTAAGTTATGGGACATTGCCCACCAGGGGATGCGCGAAAACCGCTTTCTGCGCGCTGAAAAAGCTCTTTTAACGATCCTAAAGATTGATGAAAAGAATGCCGCCGCCTACAACCGGCTCGGTATTTTATACGCTAAGCAAAAAGAGTATCGTGACGCCATCGACTGTTTTGAAATTGCCAGTAGTATTGAAGCAACCCCGTCTAGTCTGCACAACCTCGGCCTTATCTACTACGAAACTGAGAACTACGAAAAGGCCAGCGTCGCTTTTGAGCAAGCGTTAAAACTGGAAGATAACTTGGCGGCCCGCCACGTGGCCTATGCCAAAGTCCAGGAAAAACTCGGAAACGACAAGCTGATGTTCCAAGAACTAGAAAAGGCCGCCGACTTGGAACCTAACAAAGAGACTTTTACGCTGCTCCATAAAGCCTACGTCGGTCACGGCATGCAAGCGGAGGCCGATATTATCCAAGATCGGCTCAAAAAGATGGCCCCTACGGCCGGAAAATCGAAGCGGATCTTACGACCTCGCCGGGTTGTAGTTTAACCTCTGTTTTGTTACACTAGTCCGAGTCTTATAGGCCACCTTAGCTCAGCGGTAGAGCAGCTGTTTTGTAAACAGCAGGTCGTCGGTTCGAAACCGACAGGTGGCTCCAGATTAACAATTTAGCGTGCGGGGTTAGTGAAGCGGTCAAACACAGCAGACTGTAAATCTGCCCTCTCCGAG
>JARXKN010000013.1:7912-16065 GCA_030271625.1 Patescibacteria group bacterium | reverse complement strand
ATCAAAACCTCTGTGAGCAAAGCCAGACATAGAGGTTCGGTGCATCTTCCGGGCATTCCAGTACTAAAAACCACACATTTTCTACTTCTATTTTATCCTTATCTTACAGTCTCTTACGAGTAGTATTCTATTGTATAAAACCTATCCCTCGTTGTCTTTCAAAATCTTACATACTCTTACACACACTTGACTACCCTTTACTTCACTCATTAGTTGCATCATAATTGCATCAACACTGCATCACGATTACATCGGATTGCATCAAAACATAATGCAAATTGCATCAAGGATTTTACTATGGCCACAACCCCAATACAACGCAGTGATGGTTGGTATATCCAAGTCCGTAAAAACGGTGTCAGTAAATCTGCCACGTTCCCACTAAAGTCACAAGCAAAAGCTTGGGCTGTTGAAACCGAAGCAAATATCATGGCCGGTAAATTTAGTGGCGTCGCTGATAAGAAATTATACGACGTTTTTAAAAAATACCACGATGAAAAATCACCAACCAAACGAAGCGGTAGAATCGAACAAATCAGGCTGCAATACCTAATGAGGGACCCGATTGCAGAGATACATTTGAAAGACTTAAAAGACACTCACTTCATTGAGTGGCGCGACCGAATGCTTAACGGGACTAAGTCACGCAAACCTATCATCGGTGAAAGTGTACACCGATATGTGCACATAATAAACCCTGCTTTAAAATTAGCCATACACGAATGGAAGTGGCTAAAAACCAACCCTCTTACGGGCGTCTCTATGCCTAAAAGATCGCAGCCAAGAGACAGACGACCGACGCTTGAGGAAATAAAAGCACTTTGTTTTGTGCTGGGTTACGAGCAAGACACTCCTATACGAAACATAAAACAAGTAGTCGGTGCGGCAATGATGTTTAGTATCGAAACAGCTTGCCGACAAAAAGATTTATGTTCGATTCTAAAAACGTCAGTTAATTTTAAAGATAGAACTGCGTCAGTTGAGTGGGACACAAAAACTGGCAAGCGTGATATAGCACTAACTACCGAAGCTTGCCGCATCATAAAACAAGTCATGTTGTGGCACGATGGCCCTACTGTGTTTGGTGTTACGTCGTCACAAATAGAGTCAAACTTTAGAAAGTATAAAGCGCACGCTATGGTTGAGGGACTAACGTTTCACGACATGAAGCACGAAGCATGTACCAGACTAGCCAAGTACATGTCGATTGAAGATTTAGCTAGAAATGTGGGTACACGTAATTTAAGTATTTTAATGATTTACTACAACCCTACGGCAGCGGAGATAGCAAAGAACCTGCCGTAAACAACAAGGAGTAATTATGTTCTGGATGGCCGCTTTGAAACACTTAATAAATGCTTTATCAATCATCTCATTCGTATGGGGTGCTGTGGCTAACAAACGATACAAGAAGAACTACCGCTAGAATTACCATCGCTGTCACGGCGATGGTAATAGCTTCTACAATTTCATTTTTATCCATTATAGACCCTTAATTTTTAAGGTGAGCGAATAGCCCCTAACTCTGTAGCTATTGGCTTAATCGTCAGCCATCAAATCAATGTTTCCACCACCGTGAATTGTGTTAATTACGCTAGATAGCGGCAAGGCATCAGAAGCTGTTTGTGTAAACGGTTGTGTAAATGCCGAAGTAGCCTGCTCGACTGTAGGACCAAACATAGAAGCAGGATGGCCTGTAATCAATGGGTCTACGTACGGAGTAGCAAATCCTAACAGCCCAGCACGACGTGCGCCGTGTGAAATCTCAGCACCCAGTCCTTCGTGCATCCAAGTAGGTTCTTCACCAGATAATAACAATGACTTAGCAGCGTCTGCAGCAATCATCATCGGTGTGAACGTCGCAGCCAGAATACCCATCGGCCCGAAGTTGTCATGTGCTTTTGCTTCTATCCAAGCACGTTTCATAATCACGTCATGGAATGTGTAAGCAAACTGTTTCATGTGCGCGAAAACGGCATAGTGCGGGTCACTCATCCACGCAGTACGTTGTGCTGCGTTTGGTCTTAATATCGCGCCATCTACCCAGCGACGCACTGCGACCTGAATTTTAGGGTCGCTGTAATTAAGCTCGCCGTCCTTACTAATCTGCACGTCATCTTTAGTGAGTGTCAGTTCTTTAAGGTAGCGGTCACTATGTGCGTTAGGTTTTTCGACCTGGCGTTTAATAAATGAAAGCGCAGCTTGTGTCGCTGATACGCGCATACCACGGTTGATGCCTTCCATACCATTCCATTTGAACAAACCCTCATTCCAAGCACGTACGTTTTTGTGTAGGTACAGTGATGAGTAAGCTTGACCAAAGTTGGCCAAGAAACCGCCTGAGTCCACAGTACCTAACATTTCTGCTATTTCTGCGTGCTTGTCTTCGATGTGGGCGCCTGTCCATGACGCTTTCACTTCACGAATACCACGTACGTAAGCATCCCAAGCGTCACGCATCTCACCGCCTCTGACTAAGATTCCAAGAGGGTCGATTAGAGTACTGAACAAGCTAGTACCCATCGTGCGTACGTTCTCATACGCCATCGCAGTACCTTGAATACGGCGCATAGTTGGGTCGATGTCATAACCTAGCGTGCCTTCCATCGCCATGATGTTTTTTACCGGTCCTTGCATCGCTTTGAGTGCTTCTGTTTCGACTTTCGCTTGGTCGTCAGCGGACAGAGCTTTAAGTGCAGCGTCTACATCTTTTTCTAATACCGCTTTGCCGCTGATATTCGAGATCGCTTTCACCTTCTCAAATGCGTGTGCTCTGTCGACCAAAGCACTTAGACCGTCGCCGCCGTTACCAAAGCGTTTAGTGTATTCAGCGCGCTTCACGCCTTGAGCGATGTATGAAGTCATGACGTTAACAGCGTCGTTATTCATCCATTTACCCATTGCTTTTTTATCAAGCCAATCAAGTGAGCGCTGGTTTACTGCACGTGCGTTAGGTGAAAAACCTATGTCGCTGGTGCTCTCGTTCAAGTCTGTATGACCGTAAGCGTTGATGATGCGGTTCGTAATAGAATCTAATACGTCTTCTTTAGTCAGTGTGGCGCTTTTCTTTTCGCGCGCAATAGAAGACGCGTACGTATCGGGTACTTTTGTACCGGTAAGTAATTCGTCGTTTGCGTTCTTAACAATCGCGTCGATAATCTTGCTGTGGTTTTTATAAAGGTCGTCTTTAAATCCTTGAGCATCTTTAACGATACCGCCTGTGTCGTATGCTTGCGGATAGTAGTTTTCGCGATGACCGAAGTCTTCCCACTTATTTACTGTCTTGCCGTTTTTATCCACAGACTCGCGTAATACTTTAACGCCTGAATCACGTAAGTAAGCATTCATCTCATCTAATAGCGCACGTGTTTTAGTGTAGATTTCTCTCGCAACTGGGTCATTAGGTTTTGTGCCGTCACCCATGTGTAGGTACTTAGAAGCTAACTCTAAATCTTTCTGCTCATACCCACGCGTCGATTTCTCAAACTTATTCATGAACTGCGCCATCTTCTGACCTTTAGCCTCGATATAACTTTGGCTTGTAGCCTCGCCCGTCACGTTCTTGAACTCACGCAAAACTGTTTGAAAGTGTGGGTTGTTTGACTTCATCAGGATTGATTCGTTGGACAACAGAAAGCGGCTTAGCTTATTGACGACAGGCTTGAATGTATCTAGCGAAGCGTTGACCACGTTCTCGCGGTACTCGATATTCTTGGCCAGAACTTTTGCTGCAGCGTCTGCTGTTTGTGTTTTACCGTCGTCGAATGCTTGCAGTAATTTCTCAGCTTTCTGTTCGTTAGAGAGTAAGCCCGATACACGACGCAAGAAATCTGATATTTTCTTGAATGTAGTTTTTGTTTCTGGGCCGACTTTTAACAAACCCGCTTGCCAGAACTGATACATGTAGGCTTGGCGTTCTTCCATATAGTCGGTAGCGCCTTCTTTAATCTGCGCCAACGCGTTAGGGTGCTCATCCAATAGGCGTGAGATTTGACGCACTACAGGCTCGCTGTTTGCTGCCCTGTTTAGGATGTCCTGAACACGTTTAGCGTCCTTGATGTCGCTCTTATTTAGACGACTAAAGAATTCATGGTATGACTCATGCGCTGCGACCTGTGTTGGGTCTTGTGCTTTTAGTGAAATACGCATGAGGTGGTCTTGCCACTCACCTGAGATTTCTTTGGCCGCATCTTTAGAACTGAACAACGACTCAGCGAAATCGACAGCGATGCCTTTACCTAAACGCTTCTGCACATCCTCACGTATCTGTTTCTGTTCAGCTTTACTAATTGGCGCTGCGTCACTCGTGCCTGACTGTTCGTTGTGTGTGATACGTGGGTCGGTCGCATCGAACTTACCGTCGTTACCTACCGCTGATTTTAATTGTGCTGGGTCGAATACTGCTAGGTTCTTCACACCAGCCTCGTTCACATTGATTGAGTCAAAACCTGCTGCCTTGATAGCTGCAATGATTTCTGGGCGCTCGATGTCCGCCCAATCTCCACGTGTCAATGCTTCACGCACACCTTTAGCATCTCCTACGAATTTATCTAGCACAGCATCGACGTTAGCCTTACGCTCGTAGTCAAATGTCTTCTCGGCTTTTACGAAAAGCGGCAGTATGTTTTTCGCGCCTTCCATGCCGTTCTCTCTCATGTAGTTTTCACTCAAGTATGAGAAGCCTTCCGCAAAATGCGGGTTATCCGTTATGAAAATAGCGTCTGCTTGTTTAGGTTTAAATGTCTCGATGTCTGCGGCAGTACCGTGATACATGACCTTTGGTTTGCCGTTCTCATCGACTACTTTACTGTCACCGAACCATTTTTTGAATTCAGGTGATTTAGTCTGTTTTACTTCTTGTGCATTTTCACGCGAAGTACTAAGTCCTTCGAGCCTAGCAATGACGGACTTGGCGCGTTCTGCGACAGCCATCATCGCTGGGTCTTTAGCACGTAGCAAGTCGCCCATCGCATTGAGTAACCCTGCGCGTTGGAATTGATCTAAATTGCGCTCATTCAGAATCTTCATAAACGCAGGCACGCCTTTAGCTAAGTTGTCAGTAATGAACTTAGATTGCGCTGGACTGAGTGCTGCAGGCTTAGTACGTTGAGCACGCGGTTGAACTTCCATGCCGTTTTCGTCATGGACACGTACCTTGTTGTCTTCTGCTTTGTTCGCTGCAGCCGACATCTCCTCGCCTTCTGCTAAGTGCCTAGTCTCAGTTTTTGTCTCAAAAGACTGGATGCCTGTTTCTTTATCGACGCGTTTACCTACGATGGTTGTTTCTTTTTCTGTAGCAATAGCTTTACGACCAGCGCCTTCATTGCCCCAGTCTTCTTTGGCATCGTTAAGAATCTTAGCGACGGCTTCTGGGTCTTTTGCATTCAGTGCTTCTTTAGCACGCGCGACGAAATCAGCGCGTTCTTTATCGCGGCGAAGTTCTTTAATCAAGCGCTTATTGTCTGTGCCTTTTGTGGCTTCCGCCATATTGAGCGAACGCTCGTCTTCTTTAGACCACGTCGCATCGCTATTTTTAGTGAGCCAATCTTTTAACTCGACTTTGTTTTCGCGGTTGATTTTGTCGCGCTGCGCAATACTAGCTTCACCGACGACCTCGCCACTCGGTAGCTTTAAACCGTCTGGTAATTTTGATAACTTGTCAGCCCACACGACCTTGCCACCGGGCTTGTCCATAAAGCCTACGCGCCCTGATGTTGCAGGACGACCGTCAGCGTCTTTGGCAGTCAGCATCGCGCCGATACCAGCTTTAAGCATGTCGACTAAATCCAGCACACCTGTTTTATCCGACGTAAATGCGCCTTCTTTCTTAGCCTCGCGCATACGCTTAATAAGTTTGTTTGTAGACGTAGCGAAGGACTTAGTCTCTACCTCGCCAGTTTCTTTGTCGATTGAGACGCGCTCGAAGAACACTTTGCTGTGACCGATGTCACCGTACTCACCGTCTTTACCGATACTTTCGGCCCAGACATTCGACTTAGTACCAGGCGTGATTGAGTTAAGTTCGCCGGGTTTTACGTCGATGCTATCACTCTTATCTCCTGCGTCCTCCGCACGAAGCACTTTGAGTTTGTCGTTGAGAGCCACTTCAGGATGTACTTTATCTACGTCTGTCGTCAGTAATTTACTGTGTTTTTTTACAGCGTCGACCACTGCTTGCACGAATGCTTCTGGTCTACCCGCGTGCTGTTCACGCAACATGTCGATAAGTCCTATTTGCTTGACTACTTGGCCGTGTGCAGATTCTAGTGATTCCTGCGTGCTTTTCATTTTCGCTTCTGGACCGTCTTTACCAGCCTCATACGGACCGTGAAATTTAGTAGTCACTGGCAGCTCGTTAGGGTCGGTTGGACTGGTGGTGATTTGCGCTAGCTCGTCATGTGCTGCATCTGACTGGTCGTCTTCAAGTGCTCTACCATCTGCGCCAGTCTTGTTAGTGTCGCCACCCTGCATAACAAGCTTCTCTTGCTCGCGTGATTTATCGAGTGCATCAATGACTTTATTTTTATTGGCACCGAACAAACTGTCTAGTTTGGATTCGTCAAACTTGCCTGAAGCAATCATGTTCTTAACATCGGACGCGATACGACCGTGGTCATCCTTGCCGATGCTATGCGCCGCCTCCGCAGTAGGTAGTAAGTTATTTTTTACAATAGCACTGTCAGATGTCTCAGCTGTTTGACGGCTCTCTACCACTTTGACTAATTTATCAATGAGTTGTGGTTTCGGTTCGATAAGACCTTGTTTTACCATTAAGTCGTATGTGTCACGTGTCGCTGCTGCTGGGTCTTTGAATGCCTCAGTCAATCCGCGCGTCAATTTAACATCGCCTTTAGGGTTGCCTGAAAACACATTCGACACCCAGTCTTTCATGCCTTTTACTGCAGCTGGTAGCTCGCTAAGAATATCGTCTGAGCGCTCCAAACCAGTATGCTTAAATAGCTTGTCGGCAAGAATAGAATCAAAGCTACCGTCAGCTAAGCTGTTTACGTTCTGCGCATTCTCGCGATTGTTGAGTGCTTCTTTAGCGCCATCGACGCCACGATTAAAGCGTTCACCTAAGGCACCAAGACCAGTTTTTACCTTGTTAATAGTCTGAGCGTACTTATCCGCCTGCACCAAACCTTGCCATGCGTTGTCAGTTTTCGGGCCTTTAAGAAAGTCTTGTGCTGCACGACGCACGTTACTCGGTGTTTGGTCGTCGCTTAAATATTGTTGTGCTTTGCGTGTCGCTGCAGCATTTCTCGCTGTGTCGTCGCTCGCTAACCACGCGCTATGTTCTTCAGGCGGTATGCTTGAAGGTTTGACTTGTGGTGAGAATAAAGTTTTTGAATCTGGATCGCCTACACGTGCTGCACGTTCGTCAAACCAGTCTTTAGCGGTGTCGACTGCTTTCTTCGCCCCTGATGTCACGTTGTCTGTGGCTGTTCTGATTACCTCTGCCGCAGCTGGTGCGTTAGACTTAATTAGATTACCTGCCGCGTCTACGGCACTTGGTAACTTATCACGGACTGCGCTACGCGCCGCACCGACAGTATTTCCGGCCACTGCATGTGGTAAAGCTAACGGCAACATACCAAGTGTGCCGCCTACGCCAGCGTCTACTAATGCTTCATTATCTCCGCTCGTATCACGGTTTGGATTAAGGTTGTTCTGTACACCCTGCGCGATGGCTTCACCGCCTGCGCCTGCTGCACCCATACCTACGGCAGAACCGACCGTATCTTTAGCGATACCGCCCGCAACATTCAAACCGGGTTTCGCAGCAAAACCTGCTGCGCCTATTGCGCGTTCAGTTTGTGCGGCTGCTGGTATCTCGAACAATGCAGCGTTCGCGGCACCAACACCAAGAGATGTCAGTGCGCGTTGTCCAACCGGTAATTTAGCTGTGACTGCGTCGTTGCGTAAACGCTCTGCTTCGCCGCCGACCATCGGCGCTAAGTTCGCACCGAAGCCTGCCGCGGCTGCTTCTCTCGCACCAGCACCTAGTAATCTAGCGCCAGTCGTCGCGCCCACACCGGGTAAGACATAGGGTAAACCTGCGCCTGCTGCGCCTGCTGCGTACCGTAGACCACTGCTGAAATCGTGCACATCTTTAAGCGCTGGGATGTCTGGTGAACCTAAGGCGCTAAGTT
>JARXKN010000013.1:0-7812 GCA_030271625.1 Patescibacteria group bacterium | reverse complement strand
AAATCGTGCACATCTTTAAGCGCTGGGATGTCTGGTGAACCTAAGGCGCTAAGTTCATTTTCTCTATCAGCTGCATTATTGTATTCGTTGGCTACGTTCTTACTGCCTACTAGCTCTGCGCCTAAACCGACCGCGTTATCTACGCCAGACTTCAGACCGCGTACACCGCGTGACACACCTTGTCCTAACGCTCCGGACTCTGCGGCTTGGTCAACGACATTTTGGTTTTCAATGTCGTTGATACTACCTATCGGCGCACCGTATCTTTCCACCATTGGCGTTAGTGATGAGCGTAAGCCACCCACTCTGTTTAGTAATGGTGTGTTTGAGGCCATAGTTTAGAATCCGTATTTTTTGTAGTGGGCTTGTGTCGCTTTATCTAAATCACGTAAATCACCATTCACGGGACCAGTACCGAAGAAGTTCTGTCCGTGGCGAAGATTAGTGGGCGTGCGATTACCGTTGGCGGCCACAGTCGAGTTGTATAGCGCGCCACTTTCGGCTCCTACAGCCCTTGCACCAGTGACATCGTTTGACTCAACTTGGTTACGTTGTTTGACGAAATTATCCAGCTTCTGTAAAACGCCGGGGTCTTGTTTGTTAGCCTCGTAGTAGTTCAAGAACTCGTTAAGTTGGTCCTGAGGGATGTCAGCTTTTGCGATTCCGTTTTTACCGTATGTACCAATCACTTTGCGCTCATAATCGGCACGTTGAACTGGGTCGATTGTGGCGGCACCTTTACTGTCTGATTTTTGAGACAATGTATCGAGTTGCTTATTGATGCGTGTCTCGTTATCGTTGCCTAACTCACGTTGGAAATTTTGTCTCGCTATGTTTTTACTGATAATCGCGCTATCAAAGTTTCTGTCGGTTGCGTAGCGGCTATTCAACTGCGACTGCTCGTTGTTCACTGTGTCGCCTAATTGTGCCGCAATGCGACGCTCGCTGATTTTGTCCGCACGTTGTTGCCATGTATCGCCGGGTTGAATTTGAGAAGAACGCAACGCACTTCGTACTTCGTCATAAGGACTAGCCGGTTGATTGTTCTGTGCTTGTTCTGTCTGTCCAACATCATTCCCGCCGCTGCGGTTTGTATTGATAGTTGTAGCGATTGGAGCCGAACCGTCGTTATTGTTCGTCACGACTACGCCGTTACCGGGCTGTAAATCTGTAGAATACAGGCTCTTATTTCTGATCGCTGAATCCAGTGCGCGCGCTTTGTTGCCTGTAAATCTTTGCTGTACAGGTTGTGGGTTTTGTATATCGCCAGCCACCGAACCTACATCGCCGATTGTCCCAGCCTGCGCTTGTTGTGCCGCTGGTGCTGGTGCTGGTGCTGCTACGGGTGCTGGTAGAGCTGAAGCCGCTGGTGTTGCGGTTCTAAGACCACTGGAATATTTCTTAAATGCTGCTGTCTCCCCATTATCTACGCCAGTTAAACTATCAATTCCATTCGCGCTTTTAGCACCAAGTGCTACGCCACCTACACCGCCAGCCACTGCTGGTATCCCACCAAACGCTGCCCCAGCTGCGCCTCCGGCAATACCGCCTATAGTAGGTAACGCGATATGTAGAGCATCCTCGCCAAACTGTTTTGCTTTGTCTAAGGTGCCGACGTTATCGTCGTTATAGAATTTACTTTTAGGTGAGTTACCGTCTGTGTAACCTAAATTGTGTGCTTCCATGATTGGTTCTGCTGCGACGGCGGCGTTCCCCAGCGTAGATTTCGCTAACCCAAAGTTAGACTTCAGTGCGCTCCCCACTGTGGATTGCCCGAACTGTCTACCTAAATCTGCAGCACGTGATGGCGCAGCGTCTGCTACAACAGGCGCTGCTGGTGATATTGCACTTTTTACTGCATTAAAGCCCGACGATAGCGCGTCACCTACTTTAGACGCGCCAGTAGAAATAGCGCCGCCTGCCTTAGATAAAAGGCTAGGGTCATCGACGACGCCAGTAGCATATCCGCCGCCAGCACGTAATCCACCTTTAGGAGACACGCCGTTGGTCTGTTCAATCATGCGCGCGATGTTTTTTGGTCCCATTGCTTGTACGGTTTTTGCGGGTAAAACAGCCTCGCCGTGTTCTAGCATCGAAGGAACCATGTCGCCGCCGCCCGGCACACCACCAGTCACGAACGGTGTACCACGCGCATAATACGCCATCTTAGCTTTTGCCAAACCTTTTACAATCTCTGTTTCTCTCATATAAGACCTCGTTAGAGAACTACTTAAAAAATTAACTATTTATTTTGTGGCTGCCTGCTCTGGCGTACCCGATACATACTTCACAGACGTGCAGAAATTCGTGTCGTTATCGAACGTACATACCGCTGTGCCTTTTTCCACTACTGAGCTGGCGTTTAATCTGCCTGTATATAAATATACAGAAGTTTGCCCCGCACTCTCGGCAAAAACAGCGTCTACGGCGTTTTTTGATATTACGAAAACATCACTATGTTTGAGTGCGATTTCAGATTCGCAAGCTTTAATTAACTTTGCATCATGTTCGGCTACTTTACTGCACCCCAAAAGTGTACTAATCGTCGTCACAATAACTAATATTTTTATCGTTTTCATAGACAATATATTACACTCTTTTGCGCTGTTAGCCAGTAGTAGATTGGATGCCGATACTTGTGACGTTGTTGAGTCCGCCGATGGTGCTGGCTGCTGTACGAGCATAAGAATCTACCGCTGATGTGACAGCTGATACGTGCGCGCTCATGGTCGAACCCATAAAGCTCGCTGCTGTTGCGAGGTAGCGCTGTTGTATATCTGCGTTAGCTTCATCGGCGCGCAGCGAAAGACCGGCGCTCTCGATGTAGGTGCGGTAGTATTCTGACACAGCACCATAAGCGGCGCGCTTGGCATTAGCCACTGCAGAAGCATATTCAGCCGCTGATGCAGGTAATCTGGAATATGCGTTGACCAACTCGGTCAGTCCGTTAATCAACCCAAGCTGTAATTTTGTGCCGATTTCGGCGGCAAACTTCACAGAATCCACTTGAATATCCAGAGCTTTAATCGCTTGTTGCGCCGCAAAATCAGCGTTAGCAAAGAACAAATCTTGGTTAGTACGGTTAAGCGTTGTGTTAATTGCGCCACCAGGTAATGAGAATCCACGGGACGCCCACTGCGATACGGCTTCGTCCTGCACTCTGGCGGCGTCCCGCATGCCTTGTTGCTTAGCACGCTCCCACAAAATCTCTTGCATGGCTGGTGTAACAATCGTGCCAGCCATAATCTGCTGCAATAACGGGTCTAACCCATTGGGCAGCGAAGCTGGAAAGTACTTCAACAACCATGAGTTTTGTAACCCGTCGACAACACCTTTTACTTGTTGTAATGCAGCATCAAAATCTACATTTAGCGCTGAAATATCGGGTGCTTTTGGTAGCGCTACGGCTAAATCACGAACAACTGGGTTCTCACCCATAGTACTTATTATGATGTCATTACCCGTCAGTGCTGCTTTCGCCATAGAGTCGGGTAGCGTGTGTGCAGTTATGTTGGCATTATCTACACTCTGCTGAGCTACCGAAGTTAGATAAGTTGTGAGTGCTGCTGCGGCATCTGCAGGACCGAGGTATTTCCCGTCAACACTTTTGAGTACTGGCGGAGCAATAGTGCTAGGGACCGTCGGAAATAGACTAACAAAAGGGTCTGAATAAACTCTTTGAATTTCGTTCGACATACTACACTCCCATCCTATTTGTTATCGTCGCTTCGAGTCGGAAATTATCTAGCTCAAAATACGCGCCATTTTTATTCTCTAGTTTGAACGCCCAGTAAAGTCCTTCTAAACCTCTACCCAAGATCGCCCGGCTACCCCTGTTGCCTCCGCCTGCTGGCTGAACATCACTATAACTTTTTGTTTTCTTATTCGTGTGTGTAGTGAGGAGCATGGGTAAGCCTGATTTAAAACCTAAATACACATACTGCACACGTTTGTTATACTTGACGCCGTAGTCTGTCGTGCCTAACGTGATTGAGGCGTTAATCGGTTGTCCTGCATCTGTGTCGGCATCTAGGGCGTAGATTCCGCCCGCATTAGCGACATACGTGACGCCCTTAAAACGACAGATAGAGTTACCGGGCATTCGCGCGTAACGTGATGCCGCCGCTGTTTCGTAGTTTACTGCCCAAGCTTCAAACGGGTTGTTGTATGGATTTTCAGGCGTAGTGACTGCGCCCGACGGCACAAAGTAGCTAAGTGCGGCACCTGAAAGACCTAGACCGCTTTTAGGATTATAGACTGGGTTTTTGTAAAGTAGTGCCGCGTGGCCACCTAATACTAAGCCGCCCGTTGGTTGGTAAGCTCTAATACTGCGGGATAAAGCCGAGGCCGCTATCTGCACGCCTCCGCTCGCCACAAACACTTTAGTGAATCTCTGTGTTGCCGAGCCTGCGACTGACGCCCCGCCAACTGCTATGTGTAGTGGTGTCCTAGCCTTACCGCCTAATCTGGCTCCGCCTTTACCGAAAACAACTGGGTTATAAACAACTCTAGGCGCTCCGCCGACATTTATCCCACCTACAGGTTTGTACAAAGCCGCTTGTGTTCTTACACCGGCTTTACCCGTGACCGAAATCCCGCCACTAACCGTGATTGTGTACGTTACGGCCATGTGCTATCCAGCTTAGTGCCTACTAAACGCGTGATAATGTGATTGTAGGAACGATGATGATTTGGTCGCCCGCATTCTGAATATCTTTGCCGCCGCCAAACGATTCAGCCCACAACAACAACCCTGTCGTAGAGTCAATAACGTAATATCCATACACGGTCACTAAGGTTCCTGCCGTAAACGTGAATGTTTGTTGTGGCTGCACGCTCGACGCTGGTGCGCCGGTGGCTCCTGCTGTCGTCACCCAAGCTGTTTTTGTCAGGGTCTTGGCGACGTATCCTAATGTGCTCATTTCAGTGTATGTTGCCGCTGTGTCTGTATCTGCTGGCGCGATGTTGTTCGTGAATAATTTTAACGTTTGATTGCCGGGTACTGTGACCCCTAGCATGAAGTCTAGTGCTGTTTTCTCTGCTGCTGATGGGAGAACTAATGACATTTGATGCCCCTTAAATAAACTATGATAAATAGTATCATATTGTGTAATACTGTGTTAGATATTGTTAGAGTTCGCTAAAATCCTCTGCGATTGCTGGGTTAGGTTTACTCTCACCAAAAATGCCAATTACTGTTTTGTGGCCGTTAACTTCCGAGTAACCTAATGCGCCCCTAGTATAGAAATTGAGCGCGATCTGTTTTTCTGTTAAGTTGCTGACTTGTCCACCACTAGAACCACGCATAAAGCCTCTTTCGGTAACGAACATAACGTCTTCGGTATTAGGTAACTCACAGTGCGCGCCTTCTACAGCCCTACCCTGCGTTATTTGAGCTTGATTGACCTCCCCTGTCGCTGCGCCAGACATGAAGTAAATCTGTTCGGCGCCCACAAAGAATCCATCTGGTACGGCTTTAAGGAGTGTTACGCGCTCTGAATACATGTAAAAATTGTCGTCAGGCTTGTACACACCGTACCGCAACGGTTGGGTGTGGTAGATAGTGCTGCCAGACGCGATGAATATAACCCCGTTGTTGTATTCGACTAGTTGACCAGGTGGCGGAGGCACCATAAATTGTGTTTTCAATGTTGCGCCCGCAGCAAAGAAACCATTAAGCGACACACTTGTTGTGCCTACTGGTACGTCGGCTGCGCGGTAAAATATACTGCCATCTATATTCGTCACATAAAGTCTTGTAGCAACGACTCGTGGGTCAGTCGATTGAGGTATGTTGCTCACACTAATAGTCGGTATATCGCCGCAACTGATGGTGTTGCCTATCGGTGCGCCAGATTCTTCGCCTGTGTATGTCACAAACGTACACGTAAGCTGATACTGCCTATTTCCAGCTGCGCCACTTATTGTGGGTGCTACTGCAGGCGGTTGTATGCCCCACGGCTCGTAGGTGCCGTCAGCGTTTATAATGCCATTGATGTATTCGTTCGAGAAGTACGTACGCCCGTTGACAGTGACGTAAGAAATTGGTTTAGCGAGCTTAGCATTCATCAACACAGTTTTGACTGTAAGATTACTATCCGCTACTCGCATCGCGTTAGGCGTCGCCCAAATCATTACTGTTTCATTAGCGAACACACTATGAGCATTAGTGTCTTGGATGACTTGACGCACACCCTTGCGTCTACGAACATCGCCTGACGTGAGAATGTCTACATTCACTGCGTCTCGCAAAGCGATTACCCGCCCGTATTGGTCAGTAGGCAAGTCGACGTCAGGCGCTATATTATTAACCCCGGCTACCCAACCTTTGTATTCAACGAGTTTTGACGCCATCGCCATTCCTTTTGAGGTGCCGCCACTCGACTAATTAGAGGAGAGATGCCGAGCGGCGGCTTTTCAGTCTTCCGACCGAAACTTTAAAACTATTTAGCCGACCCGCTTGGGCGAGCTGCAAACCACCAACCTACTGCGCTTGTTGCTAGAAAAATTAAGGCATCGACTAACCGATAAAAAGTAGATTTTAAGAAGTCAGGTGTGATGACTACTTCTTTAGGTAACATGCCCCAAATCATTACGGTGAATGTAATCAACGCAATACTGAACATAAGTGTTAAACCCGGGCGAGTCATACCGCGCACAAAATCTACGGCGACCATCCATATTGACGTTTTGTCGTCAGAGTATGTGGCTTTATCAGCGTCGAACGAGCTACCAAGTGCTGCGTAGGCTGCTACGTCAGTTTCTTTCGCTCTATTGACTTCAGCTAGCGCAATCCCATTTTGGGCCTCTAACTGAATTAGTTCTTTTTGTTTGTCCGCCATAACTTCTTCATGGCGATTATCTTCTTGCGCGAGCGCAATCTCTTTGTCGGCCTGTTGTTTGGCTTGCCAAACTTCGATCCCGTGTTTAAACAACGCGCCCAAAATACCGAACACCCCACCCGAAGCACCTAATAAGACATCAAGCATTTTTAATCTCCAATATGAAATTCTCGCGGTTCATCATTTTTTCAAATTTCCGCACTGCCATTTGACTGGCTAATACCGCTCTCTGTCCTTTAATCTGCCCTACTCTCACTCCTAATAAAGGACATCCTAGTGAGTGAGATACGTATTTTGGTACGCTGCCTGCCATATTCCCGCCGTGTATGCGAATGCCTGCGCGTTCTGGCACACCTGTAATTTCGTAGGTGTATTTGCGTAATCTTGGGGATAAGCTCCACACGACTTTATACGTGCCTACCGGAATGCAGCTTTTACCGTTAATGTTGTTTAACCACGGTAATTCAAGGGTATATAAGCCGGCCATCTGACCTATGGTGCCCTGCTCATCGCTAATCCCGCGTAGCAGCGTTACCGTCTTCATCTTCTACACCCTCTAGTGGTTCCGTCGGACATGAATCACAGAACCCGTCTTGATTATGTGTGAGTTTTTTACAATTCTCACACGGCCTTAACATACTTAAAATCGACTCTTTCATGGGTGTTGATTCCTAATTACTTCCAGTTCGTCGCGCTGGAAATTTTCTTCGCTAATCTGTCTTTGTCGCGCTATTTTCAATATCTGGTGATCTACATAAAGCTTCCAAAAAAGACCTATAATGGCGACGGCTAAACCGCCGAATGCCGCAATCTCTGTGGCAGTAAATCCGCCATATACAGCCACTACTGTGCCGCTGGCGATTGCTTTCGACGCCCCACTGCTGGCAGCCTCTAAAATGTGTTCATGAGCATTAAATTCCATTGCTGCCTTTCTGTTAGAGTTAGTAAGAGTTAATTAGATTGTAGCACC